>NZ_JBSPTO010000001.1:0-883838 GCF_053850215.1 Mesorhizobium sp. f-mel | reverse complement strand
TGGCAAATGTCTTGCCGAACGGCCAAGCAGCGCTTCGCCGGCCCCCAAAGGAGGCCGATGCCCCCAACCCGACGTCCATACGCCTTCTCTGCAAAGGCCTCACAAGGGGAGAAGGAAAGGCGCGCCGCGCCAGCTTCACGTAATCACGCTCGGCTTGGCGCGGCCGGTATGGCTGCGAATCCCGGCAATATCATCGGCTGCCGCAATCAAATCGGCAAGCGCCTCCTGCGTGTCGAGATCATGCCTGGACTTGTCCGGCTCGTAGCGCTCGATATAGACGCGCAGCGTCGCGCCCGAGGTGCCGGTGCCGGAAAGACGGAAGACGACGCGCGATCCGCCTTCGAACAGCACCCTGATGCCCTGGTTCTTGGCTATCGAGCCGTCGACCGGGTCGTGGTAGGCGAAATCATCGGCGCTGGCGATCTTCATGCCACGCACGCTGGTGCCGGGCAGTGATGCGAGTTTCGCCCGCAACTCGTCGACCAGCGCGTTGGCGCGGTCGGTCTCGACCTCCTCATAGTCGTGGCGCGAGTAGTAATTGCGGCCATAGGCGGCCCAGTGCTCAGTGACGATCTGCTTGGCGCTTTCGCCGCGGGCAGCAAGGATATTGAGCCACAAAAGTACGGCCCACAGCCCGTCCTTTTCGCGGACATGGTTGGAGCCGGTTCCCGCACTTTCCTCGCCGCAGATCGTTGCCATGTCGGCATCGAGCAGGTTGCCGAAGAATTTCCAGCCGGTCGGCGTTTCATAGATGCCGATGCCGAACTTTTCGGCGACGCGATCGGCCGCGCCGCTGGTCGGCATCGAGCGCGCGATGCCTTTCAGGCCGGCCTTGTAGCCCGGCGCCAGATGGGCGTTGGCGGCGAGCATGGCCACCGAATCCGACGGAGTGACGAAAATGCCCTTGCCGATGATCAGGTTACGATCGCCGTCGCCGTCGGAAGCAGCGCCGAAATCCGGCGCATCCGGTCCCATCATCTCGTCATAGAGGTGTTTGGCATGGACCAGGTTGGGATCGGGATGGTGGCCGCCGAAATCCGGCAGGGGAATGAAGTTGCGGGCGGTCCCCTTCGGTGCGCCGAGCCGGTTCTCCAGGATATCCTTGGCGTAGGGGCCGGTCACGGCATGCATGGCGTCGAAACGCATGCGGAAACCCGATTTGAACAGTGCGCGCAAGGCATCAAAATCGAACAGGCCTTCCATCAGCTCGGCATAGTCGGCGACAGGGTCGATCACCTCGATCGTCATGCCGCCCGCCTCGACCGTGCCGATCGCGTCGAGATCGACCGTGCCGATGTCGGCGATTTTGAAACTGGAGATTACCTTGGTTTTGGCGAAGATCGCGTCGGTCACCTTTTCCGGCGCCGGCCCGCCATTGCCGGCATTGTATTTGATGCCGAAATCCTCGTGCGGGCCGCCCGGATTGTGGCTGGCCGACAGTATGATGCCGCCGAAGGTCTTGTATTTGCGAATGATGTTGGAAGCGGCCGGCGTCGACAGGATGCCTCCCTGTCCGACCATCACCTTGCCGAAGCCGTTTGCCGCCGCCATGGCGATGGCCTTCTGGATAACTTCGCGGTTGAAGAAGCGGCCGTCGCCGCCGATCACCAGGGTCTTGCCCTCGAACCCGTCCAACGCATCGAAGATCGACTGGATGAAGTTCTCGGCATAGTGCTCCTGCTGGAACACCGGTACTTTCTTGCGCAGCCCGGAAGTGCCGGGCTTCTGGTCGGAGTAGGGTTTGGTGGCGACGGTGCGTATCATGCGTCAGACAGCCCTTTTTGAAAGCAGCAAGCGATAGAGTTGGAGGTATTTTTCTGCGCTTTTATCCCACGACACATCGGCCTTCATGCCTTGCCGCTGCATCGACGCCCAGATCGTGGGGTTGGCATGCGCTTCCACCAACCGGCGGATGGCGTGCAGCAAGGCGCCAGCATCGGCGGGCGCGAACTGGAAGCCGGTCGCCACACCTGCCGAAACGGCCGCTTCATTGGCGTCGATGACCGTGTCGGCAAGGCCGCCGGTGCGGGCGACGACCGGCACGCAGCCATAGCGCAGGCCGTAAAGCTGCGTCAGCCCGCAAGGCTCGAAACGCGACGGGATGACGATGGCGTCACAGCCGCCCTGCATGGTGTGGGACAGCCCCTCGTCGTAACCGACAACGACGCCGATGCGACCGCGATGGCGGGCGACGGCGGCCAACAGCGCGCCTTCGAGGCCGGCGTCGCCGGACCCCAGGATCGCCAAGCGTGCGCCCCTCGCAATGATCCCGTCGATCACCGTCGCCAGTATGTCCATGCCCTTCTGCCAGGTGAGCCGGCTGATGACGCAGACGATCGGACTGTCGTCGCGGTCGAGGTTGAAACGATCTTCGACCGCGGTCCGGTTGGGATGCCGCGCCTTCAATGTCTTGGCCGTGTAGTTGGAGACCAGATGCTTGTCGGTTTCAGGATTCCATATCTCGGTATCGATGCCATTGACGATGCCATAGAGATCGACGGATCGCATGTTGACGAGCCCATCGAGCCCCATGCCGAATTGCGGCGAGCGGATCTCCTGCGCATAGGTCGGGCTGACTGTGGTGATTGCCCAGGCGGCCTGCAGGCCGGCCTTGAGAAACCCAACGCCGCCATAATATTCGACGCCGTCGAGCGCCATGGCCGCCGCCGGCAAGCCAAGCTCGCCAAAAATGCCGGCGCCGAACTGACCCTGGAAAGCGAGGTTATGGACGGTGATCATCGACGGCGTGCCGACCGCCTTGCCGTAGCGCATATAGGCCAGCGTCATCGCCGATTGCCAGTCATGGGCATGGACGATGTCCGGCTGGTAGCCCGAGATGGCGCCGCCGGCGATGTCGCCGCCAACCTGGCTCAAGGCCGCGAAACGCCGCCAATTGTCCGGCCAGTCGGCGCCGGTGGCATTGCCATAGGGACCGCCGGGGCGATCGAACAGATGCGGCGCGTCGAGCACGAACAGGTCGAGCCCGGCAATCTGGACGGCATGGACCGACGCCTTGCCGCCCTGCAGCAGCGGATATTGGTGAACGGGTTTTTTCTTCTTGAAGGTGTCCATCACCTGAGGATAGCCGGGAACAAGCGTGCGCATCGTCACGCCCTTGCCGGCGAGCGCGACGGGCAACGCGCCGGTCACGTCGGCAAGCCCGCCAGTCTTGATCAGAGGGAATATTTCGGGCGTGACCGACAGTACCTGCATTCATTGCAATCCCAGTTTGTCGATCATCGCCTGCGTGACGAGGCAGATGCCCTTTTCGGAAACGCGGAAGCGCTTGGCGTCGAGAACGGGATCCTCGCCGACCACCAGCCCCCCCGGTATCCTCACGCCATGGTCGATCACCACGCGCTTCAATCTTGCGTTCCGGCCGACCTGGCAGTCTGGCAGCATGACGACTTCCTCGAGCGTCGAATAGGAGTTGATGCGCGCGCCGGTGAAGATCAGGCTTCGCTTCAGCGAAGCACCAGAGACGATGCAATCACCTGAGACGAGCGACGACACAGCCGAGCCGCGGCGGCCATCCTCGTCATGCACGAACTTTGCCGGCGGCTTCAGCTCCGCATAGGTCCAGATCGGCCAGTCGCGGTCGTAGAGGTCGAGCTCCGGCGTGATGTCGGTGAGGTCGATATTGGCTTCCCAATAGGCGTCGACCGTCCCAACATCGCGCCAGTAGGCTTCGTTCTCGGCCGTCGAGCGCACGCAGGATTTGGCGAAGCGATGGGCGATCGCCTTCCCGTGCTCGACGACATAGGGGATGATGTCCTTGCCGAAGTCGCGGCTTGAGCCCGGCTCGGCCGCGTCGCGGCGCAGTTGCTCCATCAGGAATTTGGTCTTGAACACGTAGATGCCCATCGAGGCCAGGGCAAAATTCGGTTTGTCGGGAATGCCGGGCGGATCGGCGGGTTTCTCGATGAAGGAGATGATGGTGTCCTTGGCATCGACATGCATGACGCCGAAGCCGGTCGCCTCCATGCGCGGCACTTCGAGGCAGCCGACGGTGACGTCGGCGCCGGCGTCGACATGCTGGCGAAGCATCAGCTCGTAGTCCATCTTGTAGACGTGGTCGCCGGCCAGGATGACCATGTATTCGGGCCCGTAGGCCTCGATGATGTCGATGTTCTGGTAGACGGCATCGGCCGTGCCCTCATACCATTGCGTTTCCGACACGCGCTGGCTGGCCGGCAGGATGTCGAAGCTCTCGTTGCGCTCGGGCCGCAGGAAGTTCCAGCCGCGCTGCAGGTGGCGGATCAGCGAGTGTGCCTTGTACTGAGTGGCGACGCCGAGGCGGCGAATACCGGAATTGAGCGCATTGGAGAGCGCAAAATCGATGATGCGCGTCTTGCCGCCGAAATAGACTGCGGGCTTGGCGCGCCGGTCGGTCAATTCCTTGAGGCGGCTGCCACGGCCGCCGGCCAGAACATAGGCCATGGCATCGCGCGCCAGCGGCTGGGTCCGTTTTATCTCTGCCATTTTTATCCTCCCAAGTTACGCGAGACATCGCTTAGTCCGGAGCAAATTCGAGCATGATCGTCGACAGTGGCGGCAACAGGATCGTCGCCGAGATGCCTCCTCCTTCCGCCCGAGCCTCGACGGCACCGCCATTGCCCTTGCCGGAACCGCCATAGTCGGTGGCGTCCGTGTTGATGATCTCGCGCCATCTTCCAGCCGTCGGCAGCGGCACGCGATAATCGTCACGGGGCACCGGTGTAAAATTGGAGATAACGGCAACCGGGTTTCCGCCCGGCGCGCTGCGCAGCCAGGCAAAGACAGAGTTCGCGCTATCGTCGACGATCAGCCAGGAAAAGCCTTCCGGCTCGCAATCGCGAGCATGCAACGCCGGGCGTGAGCGGTAGAGATAGTTGAGATCGCGCACCGTCTGCCAGACGCCGCGATGGGCCTGGAAATCGAGCAGGTTCCAGTCGAGCGCGCGCGCCTCGCTCCACTCGCGGCGCTGGGCGAATTCCTGCCCCATGAACAACAGCTTTTTGCCGGGGTAGCCCCACATGAAGGCGTAGTATGCGCGCAGCGTTGCGAATTTCTGCCAGTCGTCGCCGGCCATCTTGCCGAGCAGCGTCCCCTTGCCGTGCACGACCTCGTCATGGGAGAGCGGCAGCACGAAATTCTCGCTGAAGGCGTAGACCAGGCCGAAGGTGATGTCGCTGTGATGATGCTTGCGAAAAATTGGCTCCTTGGAGAAATACTCCAGCGTGTCGTGCATGAATCCCATGTTCCACTTGAAGCCAAAACCCAGCCCGCCCTCATGCACCGGCTGCGAAACTCTTGGCCATGAGGTCGATTCCTCGGCAATCGTCATCACGCCAGGATGATGGCCGTAGACCTCCTTGTTCATCCTCTGGAGGAAGCTGACCGCCTCAAGGTTCTCGCGCCCACCCTTTTCGTTGGGAATCCATTCGCCGGCCTTGCGCGAATAGTCGAGGTAGAGCATCGAGGCGACGGCATCGACCCGCAAACCATCGACGTGGTACTTCTCGGCCCAAAACAGCGCATTGTTGACGAGGAACGAGACGACCTCGCGCCGGCCGAAATTGTAGATCGCGGTGTTCCAGTCGGGATGGAAGCCCTTACGCGGGTCGGCATGCTCATAGAGCGCGGTGCCGTCGAAATTGGCCAGGCCATGCGCGTCCACCGGAAAATGTGCCGGCACCCAGTCGAGGATGACGCCGAGGCCGGCGCGGTGGGCGCCGTCGACGAACCGGGCAAAACCGTCCGGATCGCCGAAGCGGGCCGACGGCGCGTAGAGGCCGGTCGTCTGGTAACCCCAGGACGGATCATAGGGATGTTCGGAGATCGGCATGAATTCGATGTGGGTGAAACCCGTGTCTACGACGTAGGGGATCAGCCGGCCGGCCAGTTCGTCCCATGACAGGAAGCTGCCGTCGTCGTGAAGCTGCCAGGAGCCGGCATGGACCTCATAGATCGACACCGCCTCGCGCCTGGGATCGGCGTTGCGCCAGAAATTGCGGTGCGCCTCGTCACCCCATTGATGCGCCGGCGGAAGCGCCGTCACCGAAGCGGTGGCCGGGCGCAGTTCGGACTTGAAAGCGAACGGATCGGCCTTCAGCGGCAGCCTCACGCCATCGGGCCCGATGATCTCGTATTTGTAGGGCCGGCCGGCGCCGATGTCGGGAATGAACAACTCCCAGATGCCGGTGTCGCGGCGGACGCGCATCGTATGCCGGCGGCCATCCCATTCATTGAAATCGCCGACCACCGAGACGCGCCTTGCATTGGGCGCCCAGACGGCGAAATGCACGCCGGATGCACCCTCGTGATCGATGAGATGCGCACCAAGCTTGTCGAACAGCCTGAGGTGCGAACCTTCGGCGATGTAATAGTCGTCCAGCGGACCGAGCACCGGACCGAACGAATAGGGATCGGTCAGCCACCAGTCACCACCGGCATTGCGCGCGTGATAGCGCAGCGGCTGACGCTTTCTGAGCGACAGGCTGCCCTCGAAGAAGCCGCCTTCGTCGCGCCTGGAGAGTTCGCCGGCTTTCTTGCCGGTCAGCGTATAGGCAGTGACGAACTCGGCATGAGGGACGAAGCAGCGGGCGACAAAGCTGTTGTCAACCTCGTGCACACCGAGGACAGCGAAAGGATCACTATGCGTGCCGGCGACAATTGCCGCGACATCACCGGCTGAAGCCAGTCCATCCGGCCCGCTTGTCGCAGCGGTCGCGCGTGGCTTCCTCATCAGGCAGTGACCCTCCCCGGCACCCGGACCACGTTGTTC
Organism: Mesorhizobium sp. f-mel; assembly: GCF_053850215.1. Taxonomy (NCBI): domain Bacteria; kingdom Pseudomonadati; phylum Pseudomonadota; class Alphaproteobacteria; order Hyphomicrobiales; family Phyllobacteriaceae; genus Mesorhizobium; species Mesorhizobium sp. f-mel. The sequence continues at coordinate 877,072 of NZ_JBSPTO010000001.1, read as the reverse complement.
GTGGTCTCATGCAATCATATCAGACCGGCACGTTCCAGATTTCTTTCGCATATTGGCGGATCGTACGGTCGGACGAGAACCAGCCGACGCGGGCAACATTGCGGATTGCCTTGGCGTACCAATCCGGGCTGTTGCGCCAGACGGCGTCGACATCGCGCTGGGTGGCGGCGTAGGCATCGAAATCGGCGGCGACCATGAACCAGTCGCTCTGATAGAGGCCGTTCATCAGGTCGCGATAACGTTCCGGATCGTCAGGCGAAAAGACGCCCGACGAAACGGCAGCCACGGCCTGCGCCAGTTCGGGAGAGGCTCCGATCACCGATCGCGGATCGTAGCCGTTGCTGCGCCGCTCGGCGACCTCTTCGGTGGTCAGGCCGAAAATAAAGATGTTGTCGTCGCCGACGCATTCCTTGATCTCGACATTGGCGCCGTCAAGCGTGCCGATGGTCAGCGCACCGTTCAGCGCGAACTTCATGTTGCCGGTGCCGGAGGCTTCCATGCCGGCGGTCGATATCTGCTCTGAAAGGTCGGCGGCCGGCATCATGATCTCGGCCAGGCTGACATTGTAGTTCGGCACGAACACCACTTTGAGCAAGCCGCGAACGGCCGGGTCGCGGTTGATGACCTTGGCGACGTCGTTGGCGAGTTTGATGATCAGCTTGGCGTTGTGATAGCTGGGCGCTGCCTTGCCGCCAAAGAACTTGACGCGTGGCATCCAGTTGCGCTCCGGATGGGAGCGGATCTGGTCGTAGAGGGCGACTGTTTCGAGGATATTCAGGAGCTGGCGCTTGTATTCGTGGATGCGCTTGATCTGGATGTCGAACAGCGCCGAGGGATCGACCTTGATGCCGAGGCGGTCGGCGACGAGATTGGCAAGCTTGGCCTTGTTCGCCCGCTTGACTGCCGCGAACTTGTCGCGGAAGGCGGCGTCGTCGGCAAAACCATCGAGCTCCTTGATTGCGTCTATATCGTCGAGGAAGCGGTCGCCGATCGCCTCGCGGGTGAGCGCGGTGAGACCGGGATTGCACTGGATCAGCCAGCGCCGCGGCGTGATGCCGTTGGTCTTGCTGTTGATGCGGTCGGGGTAGAGCCTATGGAGCTCGGCAAACACCGTTTCCTTCATCAGCTCGGTGTGAAGGGCAGAGACCCCGTTGATCGAGTGCGAGCCGACAAAGGCCAGATTGCCCATGCGCACCCGGCGCTCGCCATTTTCCTGTATCAGCGAGATTTGGCTGATCTGCTCGTCAGAAAACTGGTCGGAGGCGCGCGCCTCCAGCAGCACTTCGGCGTTGATGGCGTAGACGATCTGCATATGGCGCGGCAACAGCCGCTCGAACAGCGGCACCGGCCAGCTTTCGAGCGCTTCGGGAAGCAGCGTGTGGTTGGTGTAGCCGAAAGTGCGCTTGGTGATACTCCAGGCCTGATCGAAATCCATACCGTGGACGTCCATCAACAGGCGCATCAGCTCGGCCACCGCGATGGCCGGATGGGTGTCGTTCAGATGGATCGCCGCCTTGTCGGGCAGCGACTGCAGGTCGCCATACTGGCTGAGATGACGCTGGATAATGTCCTGCAACGATGCGGTGGAAAAGAAATACTCTTGCCTAAGCCGCAGCTCCTGACCGGCCTTGTGGGAATCAGCAGGGTAAAGGACGCGCGACAAGGCATCGGCCTTGTTGCTTTCGGCGAGCGCACCGATGTGGTCGCCGGCGTTGAACTTGTCGAGCAGGATCGGATCGATCGGCATGCCGGACCAGAGCCGCAGCGTGTTGACGCGGTTGGCCCGCCAGCCAACCACCGGCGTATCGTAGGCAACCGCCAGAACATGTTCGATCGGCTTCCAGACGTGGCGCTCAAGCCTGCCGTCCTTCGATGTGATCGATTCGACCGAGCCGCCGAAACCGACCTCGAAAGAACGTTCGCGCCGCTCGAACTCCCAAGGGTTGCCGTGATCGAGCCAGGTCTCGGGCAGCTCAACCTGCCAGCCGCCATGGATTTCCTGCCGAAACATGCCATTGGCGTAGCGAATGCCATAGCCATGCGCGGGAATGTCGACGGTTGCCATGCTTTCCATGAAGCAGGCGGCGAGCCGGCCAAGACCGCCATTGCCAAGCGCTGCATCTGGCTCGAGGGCCGCGATGAGGTCGAGGTCGACGCCGAGAGACCGCAGCGCTTCGCGCATATTATCCATCAGGCCAAGATTGGAGAAGGCGTCGCGCATCAGGCGGCCGATGAGGAATTCCAGTGACAAGTAATAGACGCGCTTTTCCTGATGGGCGTAGGCCTCTTGCGTCGCCTGCATCCAATGATCGACGATATGGTCGCGCACGACCTTGATCGAGGCGGTGAGCCAGTCGTATTGCGTCGCGACGCTGGTACCCTTGCCGAGCCTGTATTTGAGGGCCTTCAAGACTTCATCGGCAAGCGCCTTGGGATCGGAGTTTTCGAGAATGGGAGCTTTGGATGTCATCGCGCGCGTCATGCTGCCTCTCGTGCGGTTGCCATGATCATACCGGCTTTCACCATTCCTCCCAGCCTATGCTAGCGCATATTGTTGTGCGTTCAATCGAGTTAGATTGCCGCGGGGAAGCTTACCTGCGGCAACCTAGCAACTTAAGGCGCGTCGCGTTTGGGGGCCTCTGCGACGCGCCTTAAGTTCTTACTTATGTGCATGTCGTTGTCCCAAAACCGCTGCGCTCGGTTCGCGCCCGAGGGCATGCTTTTGGGCGACATGCATCAGGCCGCCAGCGCCGCCTCCGGCGGAAGCTTCGCTCCGGTCATGAAGGCGACGGCGTCGGACATCGTATATTGCTTGGGATCGATGACACAGAGGCGACGGCCCAGCCGATGGATGTGAATGCGATCGGCCACCTCGAAGACATGCGGCATGTTGTGGGAGATCAGCACGATCGGCAGGCCGCGCTTCTTCACGTCGAGGATCAGTTCGAGCACGCGGCGGCTCTCCTTGACGCCTAACGCCGCCGTCGGCTCGTCCATGATGACCATCTTCGAGCCGAAGGCGGCGGCGCGCGCCACCGCCACGCCCTGGCGTTGGCCGCCCGAGAGCGTTTCCACGGCCTGGCTGATGTTCTGGATGGTCATCAGGCCAAGTTCGGTGAGCTTGTCGCGGGCGCGCTTTTCCATTGCCGGGCGGTCGAGCATGCGCAGCCAGTCGCCCAGAAAACCCGGTTTGCGGATCTCGCGACCGAGGAACATATTGTCGGCGATCGACAGCGCCGGCGACAGCGCCAGGTTCTGGTAGACGGTTTCGATGCCGGCTTCGCGGGCCTCGATGGGCGACTTGAAGAGCACCTGCTTGCCGTCCAACTCGATGATCCCCTCGTCCGGGACAACGGCGCCCGAGATCGCCTTGATCAGCGTCGACTTGCCTGCACCATTGTCGCCGATCACGGCCAGGATTTCTCCCGGATAGAGATCGAAGTCGCAGCTGTTCAGTGCGGTAACGCGGCCGTAGCGCTTGACGAGGCCGCGCGCGGTGAGGATGGGCTCCTGGGTCATGGTTACACCGAAACCTTTCTGATCCACTGGTCGATCGCCACGGCGCCGATGATCAGCACACCGGTGAGCAGCACTTTCCATTGCGGATCGGCGCCCAGCATGTTGAGGCCCATCGAAACGACGCCGACGATCATCGCGCCGAACAGCGTGCCCAGAATAGAGCCGCGCCCGCCGAAGAGGGAAATGCCGCCGATCACCGTCGCGGTGATCGCCTGCAAATTATAGTCGGTGACGGCGGCGGACGGCGAGATCGAGCCGTTGCGGCCGATGGAGACCCAGGCAGCGAAAGCGGCGATCAGCCCCGCAAGGGTGTAGACCGAGATCAGCACCTTCTTGGTCTGGATGCCCGACAGCTTGGCCGCCTCCGGATCGTCGCCGACGGCGTAGACATGGCGCCCCCATGCCGTGTGATTGAGCACGTACCATAGGATCAGCACCAGCACGACCATGGCAATCACGCCGAACGTCAGCACCGCCGTGCCGACCTTGAAGTTCAGGCCGAACAGATGCAGCAGCGGCGCCTGGACGTCGACGTCGGCATCGCGGATCGTCTCATTGGCCGAATAGATGAAGTTCGTGGCCATGACGATGTTCCAGGTGCCGAGCGTGACGATGAAGGGCGGCAGCTTCATGTAGGCGACGAGCAGGCCATTGAGCAGCCCGCAGGCCGAGCCGGCGGCAAGCCCGATCACCACGGCAAGCAAGGTCGGCAGACCATAGGTGACCGCGCAATTGCCCATGATCACGGCCGAAATCACCATGATCACGCCGATTGACAGGTCGATGCCGGCTGTAAGGATGACCAGCGTCTGCGCGGCTCCTAGAATACCAACGATGGCGATCTGCTGCAGGATCAGCGTCAGCGTGTAGGACGAAAAAAACCGTCCTCCGATCGTGACGCCGAAGACAGCGATCGACAGAACCAGCACGATCAGCGGAACCGCAGCCGGAGTGGAATGCAGGAAGTGCTGGATGCGCTTGACAATCGACGTGCCGTGCTCGTCAAAAGCAGCGACGCTTGTCTCGCTGTTCGAGAGAGCCTTTTCGAATTCCTGAACCTGAGCCATGTTTCCTCCCATGCGGCTTCAGCCACGCGCCGACGCCCGTCCACTGTTTCCGATCTGCCGCCGGAATTATTCGCGCTCGCGATAGCGCATCGTCCACCCGAAGCGGCCGGGGATCAAGTCCCCGGCCGATCGGTTCTGTTGCCTGTCAGACCGGGATCAGCCCCAGCACTTGGCGAGGCCTTCCTTGGTGTCGATGGACTTCACGCCCTCAGCGGGCTTGTCGGTCACGAGGTTGACGCCGGTGTCGAAGAAATCCTTGCCTTCGGTCGGCTTGGGCTTCGTCCCGTCCTTGGCGAAAGCGGCAATCGCTTCGATGCCGAGTGCCGCCATCTGCAGCGGATATTGCTGTGAGGTCGCACCGATCACGCCCTCGGCGACCGACTTCACGCCGGGGCAGCCGCCATCAACCGACACGATCAGCACGTTGCCTTCGAGACCCACGGCCTTGAGCGCCTGGTAGGCGCCGACGGCTGCCGGCTCGTTGATGGTGTGGATGACGTTGATGCCGGGGTCCTTCTGGAGAAGGTTCTCCATCGCCTTGCGGCCGCCTTCTTCGTTGCCGTTGGTGACGTCGTGGCCGACGATACGCGGATCGTCCTCGTCGCCGATCTTGTTGGGATCTTTCACGTCGATGCCGTAGCCCATCATGAAGCCTTGATCGCGCAAGACGTCGACCGTCGGCTGCGAGGGCGTCAGGTCGAGGAAGCCGATCTTGGCATCCTTCGCCTTGTCGCCGAGCGTCGCGGCGGCCCACGCGCCGATCAGCTTGCCGGCCTCCAGATTGTCCGTCGCAAAGGTCGCGTCGGCAGCGTCGAGCGGATCAAGCGGCGTGTCGAGCGCGATCACGAGCAGACCGGCGTCACGCGCCTTCTTCACCGCCGGGACAATGCCCTTGGTGTCCGACGCGGTGATCAGGATGCCCTTGGCGCCGTCGGCGATACAGCTTTCGATCGCCGCCACCTGGCTCTCGCTGTCGCCGTCGATCTTGCCGGCGTAAGCCTTAAGATCGACGCCGAGTTCTTTGGCTTTCGCGGTCGCACCTTCCTTCATCTTGACGAAGAACGGGTTGGTGTCGGTCTTGGTGATCAGGCAGGCGCCGACATCGGCGGCGGACGCAGCCGAGGTGAACGCCATCAGACCCAGTCCGGCCGCGGCGAACACGGTGGACTTCAATAGTGCTGTCTTGGTCACGATTTTCCTCCCAGTGGAACCATTTCGGATGCCGGCCAACCGGCACCTGCACAAAGCATCCAGCGACTTCTCCCAGCGTGGACGCCTGCCCCAACAGAATACCAGACCGAGGTCTCTGTCAATAATTAAATCACTCTTATTTATTATTGACAGCGCTGCGTCGTTCACCCATTCTGGCCCAAAAGCGTTGAGGGAAACGACGGGAGGAACAGGGGTGGAGACCGGCACTACAAGGCACGGTTCGCCCGAGGCAGCCGAAAGCCGCATTCACCGCGGCACCAACCAGAGCGGCATGCGGGACCACAATGAGCGGCTGGTGCTGTCGCTGGTGCGTCAGCACGGCAGCCTGGCCAAGTCCGACATTGCGCGCATGACCGGACTTTCCGCCCAGACGGTTTCGGTCATCATGCGTGAGCTCGAGGATGACAACCTCCTTGTCCGTCAGGCGCCGTTGCGCGGCAAGATCGGCCAACCTTCCATTCCGATGGCGCTCAATCCCGATGGTGCCTATTTCATCGGCTTGAAGATCGGCCGTCGCAGCGCCGAACTCGTGCTGATCGATTTTCTCGGCAACGTGCGCTCGATGCTGCAGCATTCCTACCGCTATCCGGCACCGCGCGAGACGGTCGAATTCGTCACCTCCGGCATGAAGACGATGCGCGGCGATCTCACCTCGGCGCAGGACAAGCGCATTGCCGGACTTGGCATCGCCATGCCGTTCGAATTGTGGAACTGGGCCGATACGGCAGGTGCGCCGCGCGACGTCATGGACGAATGGCGCCACCGCGACATCCGCGCCGACATCCAGGCGCAGTGCGAATTCCCGGTCTACCTGCAGAATGACGCCACCTCGGCTTGCGGCGCCGAACTGGTGTTCGGCCGGGCGGGTGCGGCGCGCGACTTCGTCTATTTCTATATTGGTGCCTTCGCCGGCGGCGGTATCGTGCTGAACGGTCACCTTTTCGGCGGGCCGACCGGCAATGCCGGCGCGCTGGGTTCGATGCCGGTGCCCGGACCGGACGGCAAGCCGGCCCAATTGATCGACGTGGCCTCGATTGCCATGCTGGAAAAGGCGCTTAACGCACGCGGTATCGAGGCCTCGCACCTGTGGACGTCACCGGAGGATTGGGGCGAGATCGGCGTCGAGCTCGACGACTGGATCGCCTGCGCTTCGCAGGCGCTCGCCTATGCCATTGTGGCGGCGTCATCGGTTATCGATTTCGAGGCAGCGGTGATCGACGGATGGATGCCGAAGGCGGTGCGGCGCCGGCTCGTCGATGCCGTTGTCGAAGCTATCGGCAAGATCGATGGTGAAGGCCTGAAGCTTCCGGCCATTCGCGAGGGGACTGTCGGCATTCATGCACGTGCCCTGGGCGGCGCCAGCCTGCCGCTTTCCGAGCGCTTCCTTATCGGCTCGACCATGATTTCCAGGAGTGCCTGAGCGTGCTGATCGGAATCCCGGTGCTGCTCGGTCCGGAGCTTCTGGCGACGCTGCGTGCCATGGGTCATGGCGATGAGATCGCCCTTGTAGACGGAAACTACCCGGCGAAAGAGCAGGCACACCGGCTCATCCGCGCCGACGGTCATCATCTTGTTCCGATGCTCGACGCCGTCCTCAGCGTGTTGCCTGTCGATGACGCAGTGCCGGAGGCGCTGTTTCGCGCGTCGGTCAAAGGTAATCCCCTGCTTGCCGATCCCGTTCATCACGAGATGGAGGCGATCTGCGCCAAGCGTGCTCCGGGCCGCAAGGTGGTTGCGCTTGCCGGCGCCGACTTCTATCAACGGGTTAGGTCCGCGCACGCGATCGTCGCGACAAGCGAGCCGCGGCTCTACGCCAACATCATTATCCGCAAGGGTGTGATCTATCCGCCGGAGACCAGGAAACCATGATCCTCTGTTGCGGCGAAGCCCTGATCGACATGCTGCCACGCACCACGACGGAGGGCGAGCCGGCCTTTGCCCCCTATGTCGGCGGCGCGGTGTTCAATACCGCCATTGCGCTCGGCCGGCTGGGAGCACCCGCCGGTTTCTTTTCCGGCCTGTCGTCGGATCTGTTCGGCGGCCAGTTCAGGGACGCGCTCGGGGCAAGCAAGGTCAGTTCCACCTATGCGCACACATCGCCCCGGCCGACCACGCTTGCTTTCGTGCGGCTGGACAACGGCCAGGCGACCTACACGTTCTACGATGAAAACACAGCCGGACGCATGCTGACCATCGACGATCTGCCGAAACTCGGCAGCGAGATCGAAGCCATGCTGTTCGGCGCCATCAGCCTGATCTCGGAGCCGGCCGGATCAGCCTACGAGGAATTCATGCGGCGCGAGCACAGCCACCGGGCCATGATGCTCGACCCCAACATTCGGCCGAATTTCATACCGGACAAGGCCAAGCATCTCAGGCGCATCCGCTCGATGATGGCGATGGCCGACATCGTGAAGCTGTCGGACGAGGACCTCAACTGGTTCGGCGAAGCCGGCTCGCACGAGGACGTCGTCCGCAACTGGCTGGATCGCGGCCCGACGCTGATCGTCGTGACCCATGGCAGCGAAGGCGCCGTCGGCTACACCAGGGATCACAAGGTCACGGTCGTGCCTGACAAGGTCGAGGTGGTCGATACTGTCGGCGCCGGCGACACGTTCAACGCCGGCATCCTGGCCTCGCTGCACGAGCAAGGCCTGCTGTCGAAGGAGGCGATCGCCAATCTGGCGGAAGACGCCATCCACAAGGCGCTGGCGCTTGGCGCCAAGGCTGCGGCGGTAACCGTGTCGCGGGCCGGTGCCAATCCGCCCTGGCGGCATGAAATCGCCTGACCGGATCGGATCCTTTGGAAGGCATTGCGCCGATCGATCACTTTATGTTTCGCCTCACCGGATAGGATGCGATGCAAAGGGTTGGACCTGCCCGACGAAGCCCGGATTTCCGGCGTCTTACAAAGACACACCGGCAATCGCGGGTAACAGGCTGCGACACTTGAGCAATTCGCGGTTTTGCCCATGCGGCTTTCTCGGCCGCGCCAAGTCTGATACCAGCGGCCCGTTATCTGGCTAGTACCGTTTGAGGCCGACATGCAGTTCATCGATCTAGGCGCGCAGCGCGAACGAATCCGCGACAGGCTGAAAGTAGCGATCGACCGCGTCGTCGACGAGGCGCGCTATATTCTCGGCCCCCAAGTCACCGAATTCGAGAACAAGCTTGCCGCCTATATCGGCACCAAGCATGTGGTAGCCTGCGCCAACGGCACTGACGCACTGCTGCTGCCGCTGTTCGCGGCCGGCATCGGCCCAGGTGACGCGGTGTTCGTGCCGAGCTTCACCTTCGCCGCCACGGCGGAAGTGGTGGCGCTGGCCAAGGCTGAGCCGGTTTTCGTCGATGTCGATCCCCAGACCTACAACATCGACATCGCCAGTCTCGAGGCGGCCATCGCCATGATCAAGGCGGAAGGCCGGCTGAAGCCAAGGGCGATCATTCCCGTCGACCTGTTCGGGCTCGCTGCTGACTACGAGGCGATCATGGCGATCGCCAACCGCGAAGGGCTGATGGTGATCGAAGATGCCGCGCAGGCGATCGGCGGCTCGATCGACGGCAAAATGTGCGGTTCGTTCGGCGCGGTCGGCTCGACCAGCTTCTACCCGGCAAAACCGCTCGGCTGCTATGGCGACGGCGGCGCGATGTTCACCAATAACGATGCGCTGGCCGAGCAACTTCGCTCGTTCGCCTTCCACGGCAAGGGCGAAACCCAATATGACAATGTCCGCGTCGGAATCAATTCGCGGCTCGATACGCTGCAGGCGGCGATCCTGATCGAGAAGCTGGCCATTCTCGAAGACGAGATGGTTGCCAGGCAAGCGGTCGCCAATCGGTATGCCGAAGGCCTCGGCGACATCGTCAAGACGGCGCGCAACCTGGAAGGTGGCCGTTCGGCCTGGGCGCAATATGCCATCGAGACGCCGAAGCGCGACGGGCTGAAGGCGCATCTCGGGGACAAGGGCATCCCGTCGGTCATCTATTACGTGAAGCCCTTGCACAGCCAGATCGCCTACCGCGACTATCCGCGCACGCCGACGGGTCTAACCGTTTCGGAGGAGCTGCCGAGGCGCATCCTCTGCCTGCCCATGCACCCCTATCTGGGCGAGGCCGACCAGGACCGGATCATCGAGACGATCCGCAACTATATCGGCTCGAATTCGGCGCAAATCGCCGCCGCGTAGACGGTCGTTAGACGGGTCTGGGCTCCGCAGGCTTGCCGCTAGCGATGAAATGCGGATTGGCGAAGTCCTCGTCATCGCTCTGGTTGCGCTTGCCGTAGGCCAGTGGCTGACCATCGAGTGTGCGCGTTATACCGCCTGCCGCGCGCAGCACCGCATCGCCGGCCGCGGTGTCCCATTCCATGGTGCGGCCGAAGCGCGGATAGACGTCGGCCTCGGCACCGGCGACAAGACAGAATTTCAGCGACGAGCCGACCGACACGATCTCGGCAGCACCCACGGTGCGAATATAGGCTTCGGTCTCCGGCGTATTGTGGGACCGGCTGGCGACGACGGTCAGTGGCGCCACACCCGTTCTGGCCGAAATCGGCCGACGGCCGATGATCTGGTAGTCGCCATTGACTTCGATTGCTTCCGCCCTGCCCGGCCGGCCGGAAAAGAAGCGTCCCGTGCATGGCGCAAAGACCACACCGATATCCGGCACGCCGTGGCGAACGAGCGCGATGTTGACGGTGAAGTCGGTCCTGCGGTTGACGAATTCCTTGGTGCCGTCGAGCGGATCCACCAGAAAGAAGGCGTCGTCGAGGTCGGGCGGCACGATGCCGGTCGATGCCTCTTCCTCAGCCACACAAGGGATATCGGGGAAAGCCGCGCGCAGCCCAGCGAGAATGATCTTTTCGCTCTCGCGATCGGCCTCGGTCACCGGCGAGCTGTCTGATTTCTGGTCGACCGCGCAGCCGGCATCGAAGACGCGCATCACCTCTCGCCCCGCCGCTAAGGCGATGCGCTCGAACACGCCGAGCATCGCTTCGTCAGATGCCGCCGCCGCTATCATATTGGTTTTCAGCAATGTCGCGCTCGTTCAGCCAGAGTTCCAGGGCCTCTACCATCTCCTCGGCAGACTTGCCGAGTGTCTTGAGATGGATTTCGGGGTTTTCCGGGGCTTCATACGGTGAATCGACGCCGGTGAAATTCTTGATTTCGCCATTCAGCGCCCGCGCATAGAGGCCCTTCGGATCGCGTCTGGCGCATTCCTCAAAGGGTGTGTCGACAAACACCTCGACGAACTCACCGTTGGCCATCAATTCCCTGGCCATGCGCCGCTCGGCGCTGAATGGCGAAATGAAGGAAACAATGACGATCAGCCCGGCATCGGCCATCAGACGCGCCACTTCCGCAACGCGGCGAATGTTTTCGACGCGGTCGGCGTCGGTGAAGCCAAGATCGCGATTGAGGCCGTGCCGGACATTATCGCCATCCAGGATGTAGGTATGGCGGCCGGTGGCGAACAGCTTCTTCTCAAAGAGGTTGGCGATGGTCGACTTGCCTGAGCCCGAGAGCCCGGTAAACCAGAACACCGCTGGCCGCTGGTTCTTCATATCGGCGCGTCCGTGCTTGCCAACATCGAGCGATTGCCAGTGGATGTTTTCGGCGCGGCGCAGCGAATGCAGGATCATGCCGGCGCCGACCGTAGCGTTGGTGATGCGGTCGATCAGGATGAAGGCGCCGGTCGTGCGGTTCTCGGCGAAAGTATCGAAGGCGATCGGCGCCCGCGTCGAGATGTTGCAAATGCCGACTTCGTTCATTTCGAGCGACTTGGCCGCCTCATGGGCAAAGTCGTTGACGTTGACGCGGTACTTCAGGTCGGTGACGGTGGCACTGGTCTGATCGGTCTCGGTCCGGAGGATGTAGGAGCGGCCCGGCAGCAGCGCATGCTCATCGAACCAGACGATGTTGGCGGCGAACTGGTCGGCGACCTGCGGCCGCGCCGCCGGCGAAACCAGCATATTGCCGCGCGAGACCTCGACCTCGTCGTCGAGAACAAGAGTGACGGCCTGGCCGGCGACCGCTTGGCTCAGGTCGCCGCCATGCGAGACGATGCGCCTTACATGAGCGGACTTGCCGGATTTGGCGACAACGACCTCGTCGCCTGTTGAGACGGAACCGGACGCAATCGTGCCGGCAAAACCGCGAAAATCGAGATTGGGACGGTTTACATATTGGACGGGAAACCGGAAAGGCAACTCGACCGCGGCCTCGTCAACCGAGACGGTTTCGAGATGTTCGATCAGCGTCGGGCCGGAATACCAGTTTGTCCTATCGGAACGGCCCGTAACGTTATCGCCATAACGGGCAGACATCGGGATGGGCACGATCGTCTCGAAGCCGAGCTTGTGCGAAAATTGCCGGTAGTCTTCGATGATGCGTTCGAACACGGCCTTGTCGAAGCCGACGAGATCGATCTTGTTGACGGCGAGCACGATGTGCCGGATGCCGAGCAGCGAAGCGATGATCGAGTGGCGCCTTGTCTGACGCAGCACACCCTGGCGAGCGTCGATCAGCACGATGGCCAGATCAGCGGTCGACGCGCCCGTTGCCATGTTGCGCGTGTATTGTTCGTGGCCGGGCGTGTCGGCAACGATGAATTTGCGTTTTGGCGTGGCGAAAAAGCGATAGGCGACATCGATGGTGATGCCCTGCTCGCGTTCGGCCTCGAGGCCATCGACCAGCAGCGCGAAATCGACGTCGTCGCCCGTCGTCCCGTGCTTGCGCGAATCACGCTCAAGCGCGGCAAGCTGGTCCTCGAAAATCTGCTTGGTGTCCGAAAGCAGGCGCCCGATCAGCGTCGACTTGCCGTCGTCCACCGAACCGCAGGTCAGGAAGCGCAGCAGCGACTTTCGTTCCTGCACCGCAAGATAGTCACGAATGCCGTCGGTGGAGGCGAGACTCTTGGCCATGATGTGGCGCATGCTCAGAAGTACCCCTCGCGCTTCTTCTTTTCCATCGAACCGGCTTCATCACGGTCGATCAGGCGGCCCTGTCGTTCGGAGGTGCGCGCCGTCAGCATTTCGCCGACAATGGCCTCCAGCGTATCGGCGTCGGATTCGATCGCGCCGGTCAGCGGATAGCAGCCGAGCGTGCGGAACCGCACCAGCCGGTTCTCAACCGTCTCGCCGGGACGCAGTTCCATACGGTCGTCATCCTTCAGAATGAGCATGCCGTCGCGTTCGACGACCGGTCGCTCCTTGGCGAAATAGAGCGGCACGATCGGGATGTCTTCCTGGAGAATATACTGCCAGATATCGAGTTCGGTCCAGTTCGACAACGGAAACACCCGGATCGATTCACCAGTCGCGATGCGGGTGTTGAATATCTTCCACATCTCCGGCCGCTGGTTCTTTGGGTCCCAGACGTGCTGGGCGTTGCGGAAGGAGAAGATCCGCTCCTTGGCACGCGATTTCTCCTCGTCGCGACGGGCACCGCCAAAGGCTGCATCGAAGCCGTACTTGTCGAGCGCCTGCCGCAGCGCAACGGTCTTCATCACATGGGTGTGCGTATTCGAGCCATGGTCGAAGGGATTGATGTTGTCGCGCACACCATCCTCGTTAACGTGGACCAGGAGATCGAAACCGAGCTTTTGCGCCATCTGATCGCGAAAGGCGATCATCTCACGGAATTTCCAGGTCGTGTCGACGTGGAGAAAGGGAAAGGGCGGCTTGGCCGGATAAAACGCCTTCATCGCAAGATGCATCAGCACCGAGGAATCCTTGCCGACGGAATAGAGCATGACCGGCTTGGCGAAGGCCGCCGCTACCTCGCGAAAGATATGGATGGATTCAGCCTCGAGCCGCTGAAGGTGCGTAAGCGCGATATTCATGGACTGTAAGCGTTCTCTCGTGCCAATCCAGACCTTGCATCGATGCATCAGGCGCAATTTTCAGCGGCCCGGTTCAAGCTTCACTTCTGGACGATCTCATTTTCGTGCAGGCGTTCTAGCAGATCGCCATGGTTTATAACAATGCGGGACAGGCTTGCCCTGGAGTGGTTCGGGAATGAATTTTCCACGCTGGGGCGAGAACCCGGAAATTCCTGCTCAACGGGCTGATGGCTTGGTGGCCCAAGAAAAATATTCCTGGACGGGCCGAGATCAGCGCCAACTCGGCTACACTTCCTGCGGTTACGAGTGGTGGCCTGCGGTTTACGAGTGGTGGATCGAGCAGCACTGTCGATTTTGATGGCAGTCCGGCCCTGCCGCGCTCGAAATCCATGATCAGTCGCTATACCGGTCCCTAGAATTTGGAAGAGCGACCCGTCGGTCGCGAACGGCAGTTCGCAGAGCCGTCGCCAAGAGGCGCTACGACGAAGTCCCGATGGGAACAAACAACTTGTCACCGTTATGGTCGATTTCGATCAATTCTTTCTTCTGGGCCAAACGATCCGCAAATCCTTTGTGGAAAATAATGGCGTTCATATAGGCAAACGTCATTGCAAGCGCTTCGGTCCGCAATGGATAATCGACGAGTGAATGGATGAGAAGGAAAGATACCGAGAGGAAAGCTGCCTTTTGAAGTGGATCTCGGCGAATTCTGACAAGCGCCGCAAGAAGTAATATTAAATAAAACATCATCAATAGAATTGCAATAACCCCACCCTCGAAGGCTATTTCAAGGTAATCGTTGTGGGCATGATTAACATATTGCTTGAAAATCATCCCTTCCTTTTCATATATCTGATAGGCCTTCTGAAAATTCCCAAATCCAACGCCAGTAGCCAAATTCTCCTTGATTCCCTCAATAGTGGTGCGCGCAAATTCTCCTCGCCCAAAAGCCGGATCAACCACTTCGGCATCGATCCTAGTCCACGCGCCTATCGTGTAGACCGAAAGTCCTATGAAAACTGCAAGGATGCTGAGTCCGCTCACCCTCGAACGTGCTGAAAGAAAGACTATGGATAGTACGGTGATCGCTAATCCGATCAGGACGCCGGCACGCGAACCGACGGCCAAAAGGAGCAGCAAAAGCGTGGCCAGCCCGAGCGATCCGGACAAAAGATGTCCTCGGAACAGACCATAATAAGCGACAAAGGGGATAGAAACAAAAAGTAATGCCGCAAAATGATTCTCGTTGGCAAAAAGCCCGGCATTGATCGTGAAAGGCAACAATCCCTCTACGGCGACGTCGTCAGAGAGCGAATATTGAATCGCTCCCGCTAACCCATTGCAGATAACGCCCATAAAAAAGAAAGGCAGAAGCCCTTGAACCTGCTCGGTGCGCAAGCGCAATACGCTCAAGAAAAACGCGGCTGACGCCACCAGATACAACAGACATTCGATCGTCCGTCCGACTCCGACGCTGACGAAGCGAAATCCGCTCTGTCCCGCCAGCCATGAATCTCCGAGCAACAGCTCCGGCCGCAACCCGTTGAGTATGGCCGCAGGCAACGGAACGATTTGTAAAATCACCAACGCCACAGCGAAGATAAGCAGCCACAGAATTGTATACGGGATTCTTTGGCCAGAGGTCTGTGAAAAGACAGCCGCCGCCGTGATGATTGCCGCGACCTCAATCAGCGTATCCGTATAGAGGCCGCTTGCAGTCCCCCCGCCGATCAGCAGCGATATAAACAGAACCGATCCAAGGAGATATTTATCCCATTCCGATGGCCGGTCGCTCAAGATGAAAGTCTCTCGATGCTCAATTTGTGCATTACCAACGTACCGACGTAGCGAAATCGCCAGCTCTCAGCAATGGCGGCCGTCTCCAGCCGTAACAATTGCATGGGGCACCCAGCCGGTCCAACCGAAAAATCCTGACTCAGTGCCTGACGATTGTATGTACCCTCGGGAATATTGAACCGCGCTATTTCCCCAGATGGACCCAAGCACCTGATCGACCAGAATAATTCCTTTGGAAGTTTCAGGTTCCTTGCAGAGGCATTAAGAGAAATCTTGTACGAACCTGGAGGGAGTTCAATATACTGCTGAAGAGAAGCGTTCTTGACGGGCGTGTTCAGGAAGCGAATCGTCGCACCACCCTCACCTGCGACCGCATCCTGAGATGTTACAAAGGTAACTTCCAAACCTGACTGCTCGCCGACTTGCCAATCGAAAGGTTTACCACTGGGTACCGGTTCAAAGGTACTGTTGAAAATGTATCCGCCCAACTTCCGTTCCTGATCAGACAGGCTGAAAAGAAACAACCGATACGCCTGTTCAAATTTCTTCTGACGAATATGTTCGTGGATCACCCGGGACAATTCGCTCGAGTTTGGCGGCGCGCTTGAGCCCGTCAAATCGAGCAGCAGCCGATTTGCGAAATCGAGCCCATCGGGGGTTTTGCCAAGCGCAACGAACAGACTTGCTCTCCAAGGTGCCTCCGCCTTGATGGCTGCCAGAACGGCCTGGTATCCGTCGGGGCTTGAGAGGATTGTCGGCAGGCCCTCGGCGATAGCCGGAAATCGATCTGGCCATCGCCGCAGCAATATATCGATCTCGCCGACAGCCTTCGACAGATCGCCGGTCTCGATCGAGTGGCCAATGGACCTCTGGAGCGCGTGGATTTCGGTCTTGGATAATTTTCGAGCTTGATCGAAGAAGTCATAGGCTTCTTCTTTTTTGCCCTGTCGGTATTTGATCTCGCCAATCAGGCTGTAGAGACGCGCATCTGCCACGTCAAAGCGAAGCGCGCCTTCGGCCTTGGCGAGCAATGCATCGAAATCGGGAGTGTTGCTTGTATCGTTCAGGTCGGCGGTTATTCCGCCTATCAAGGCATTGACGTTCAACGGATCCAGCGCGAGGGAAACGGCCGGCGTTTCAGTTTCAAGAAACCGACTTAGCCCGATCGACGAAGCCGCTAACACTAGAGCGGATGCGACGAACCAAACGCCTGAACGCCGGAGATTTCGCGAAAGCGGGCTGGTCTGCTCCGTCATCGACTTTGCCCTCAAGTTTCGGGGTGCTCGTGCCGTAGTCGTAATACTGGTAATTCATATATTTATAGGCGTAATTGTAATCGAACTTGTTCACCGCAAACTTCGACATCGCGGCTCCCACCACGTTCGCGCCGGCAGCTCGCAGACGCTTCAACGCCGTCTTCGCCGACTTGCGTGTGACCTGATTGGTTGAAATGACCATCAATGTGCCCTCCGCAAGCCGGCTGAGGATGGGTGCATCTGAAAGGCCGACGACCGGCGGGGCATCAATTATGACAAGATCAAAGCGCTTGCCGAGATTGGTAACGATCAGTGCCATCTTCGGCGAAGAGAGCAGGTCAGCAGGGTTGGGCGGGATCGTTCCGGAGGTCAGGACGGTCACGTTAGGATATTTCGTCGCCCTGAAAATGCTCGCAAGATCCTCCTTGCGGACGGTGTTTGTCAGGAGATTGCTCAGTCCGATTGTGTTGTCGAGACCAAATAGCCTATGAAGATTCGGCTTTCGAAGATCGCCGTCAACGATGAGAACTCTTGCACCGAGCGCTGCAAAGTCCTGCGCGAGCTTGAACGAGGTGGTCGACTTGCCTTCCGACGGCTCCGAACTCGTGACCAGCAATGATCGCGGCGCACCTTCGGCGCCGGAGAACTGCAACGAGGTTCGAAGCGAACGGTAGGCTTCGGACAATCCTGATTTCTGGTCGGTAATACTGGCTATGAGTTCCCGATCATCGACTAGCGGCAAGATGCCGAGCATCGCCAATCCCAACTCCTTCTCGATCTGCTCAGGATTGGTAAAGGTGTTGTTCAACAACTCGATGATGTAAATAATTGATGCGCTCAGAGCCAAGAAAAGAGCCAAGGCGACCGCAAGATTGATGCTCAGGCGCGGAGAATAAGGATTATTAGGCTGTGTCGCGAAATCGACGATTGCCGCGCTTTGTGTCTTGAGTTCAGAGCTGACGCCGACCTCGTTCAGCTTGGCAATAAGATTATCATACTGCGACCTATTCGAATCAACCTCGCGCTTCAGGATCGTGTATTTGATGTTTTTATCGTTGAAGATAACCTGCTGCTTCTCCATCTCGGCAAGTTTTGACTTGAGGTCGGCCTCCTTGTTCTGAGCCTCCTGGTATTTCTGCCGCAACGAATCGGTTATAGTCAAAACGCCATTGTTATAAAGCCGTTGCAGCTCCTTGATCTGCGCCTGAAGCTGCTGCATTTCTGGAAAGCCAGGCTTCAATATGCCTAATTTCTGCTGATACTGGCTAGTCAAATCCGCCAGTTTATCGGTGATCTTCTGCAGGCCTTCGCTTTCCAAGACCGGGCCAAGACTCGCCCCGCGACCTTTGTCTATCTGGTCCACCATTCGTCCGGCATCGAGACGTTCCTGGATTGCTGTCGCAAGCGCGGTGTTCAGGGCCTCGATATTCGATCCAATCAGCGATTTGTCGTCGCCGGTGATCGTAATGCCAACATCCTTTGCATAAGCGACCAGATCCTCTTCGGACTTCTGAAGCTTTTGCTTTACCTGCAGAACCTGTTCCTGGATGAACTGCCGTGCCAGGTCGGAAGTCTCGCTGGTCTGATCGAGGCGTTGATCGATAAAGCTTTGTGCGACCTGATTGGCTATGTCACTTGCATATTTCGGGTTCTGGTCGGCAAACGCAATCGACAGCAGGCTTGTGTTGGTGACAAGAGTCACCGTGAGGTCTTTCATAACGCGACCGATCGCGATCTTCTCACGTTCCTCCGGGGTTTTCTCTTCTATGGAAGGCGATTTTGAAATTCCGAACGCACGATAGAAAATATTGCTAAGCGAGAAATTCGGAGTCGGAAACAGAAAATCCGGCTTTTCGCTGAGGCCCAGTTGGAACACCACTCGTTGCGCCAATGCACGGCTTTTGAGCTTTTCACGGGCAGTTTGAAAGGCCCGCAGGTCGCTGCTTTCAGAAACCACCTCAATGTCCTGGAAGACCTTGGCCGAAGGAACCAACACTTCCAATTGCGTTGTCGCCAGATATTTTGGCGTCTGCATCATGGTAACAACGATGCCGGCAACCAGCCCGGCTGCTGCCATCATGACAATCAGCCACCGATACTGGACAACGTAAAACAGCAGCCTGAGCGGATTGAAGCCCTCGTCCTGCTCCGAATAATCGCGGCCATACGAACTATAGTTTTGCGCACCGTCATAATACAAGTCGGGAGACAAGGCTTGACCATGTCCTGGGCCTGCAATTTGATGCTGCCTGTTACGATCGAGCATAGCGCTAGATTATCCTAGGTTGCCTGTGTTTGGCTGGACGGAAAGCATCTATGGAACCAGCACGCCAATTCGGGCTGCACTCGAGGCGACACCGAGGGCGTCCTTGAGATTGTTCAGCGCTATCTTCGATTTCGAGGCGAAGACGACAATCTTGTCACCACCATAGATGCGTGGATTGGGGCTCTTGCCCGCACGAATCTGCTCCACATTGTAATTTGCAACCAACGTATTTGGGCCGACATTGCGATAGACAAAGACCTTTTTCGCGTCTCCAACATTGTTGAACCCTCCGGCAAGGGCGATCGCATCGATGAGAGAAGAATTGCTCGACACCGGAAAGATACCAGCCTTGTCGACCTCACCGTCGACGGTAATGCGCTGTCCAATCGATTCCTTCACGAAAACCGACACATCGGGCGACTGCAGGTAGTTGGCGCCGTAGGCCGTTTCGATTTCCTGCTCCAGCTGGCGGACGGTCTTTCCTGCCGCGGTGACGGTCCCGATAAGTGGAAGCGAAATCTTCCCGCCGGCGTCGACTTGGACGATTCTGTTCAGATTGTCGACCTGGAATACATTCACCTCGAGCACATCATTGGGAGACAAAGGCTGCTCGTTACCGTTCTGGGTGTTCTGCGGCGCAGGCAAATCCTTTACGACCTGCAGAGCACCGCCGCCCGAAAGCGGCGCCGACGTTGAAGCCAACTGCAGCGCATCGATCGAAGTCGGCGAAGACGATGTCGGTGAGGAGGTGCTGCTGCAGGCAGCCACCATGACTGAAGCGAGCAAGACACATATCATGCCCGAATAGCTTTTTGCGAAATGAAAAACGCCCATCACGCGGTCCCACCCTTCAACAAGCGACCCAATCCTGCAAAACGGCCAACGCTGACGGGGCTCGGCTTTTTCGAGCGTGCCTTTCCGACTGGCTCGAGAGGCCGGTTCGCCAATATTTCGCCCGGACGTTTCAACACCATATTGCGGGCCTCGTCTTCCCCACATCGCTTCGCGGCAACGGCGACTGCCTGCGAAAGCCCAGGCGGCCGACGGGTGGCGCCATGAGTGTCCGATGCGATAATATCTACCCTGCCCTCGTCAATCAGCTTTTCCGAATAGTAAAGCGCCGTGCGTCCAAAAGCACCAACAATCGAGTCTGCGGTAAGCTGAACAAGGCAGCCGATTGCATTCAACCTCTCGACAACGTCGTAATTTGCCTTGATCCAGGTTAACCGCTCAGGATGGGTAAGAATCGGAATGAACCCGGCGTTTATGAGGCGCAGAGCAAGATCCTCCAGTCTTGGGGGCAAAACGTGATGCGGCGGTTCGAAGAGAAAATAACGAGATCTGTTCAAGGTCGGCACGCTACCTAGCGCCAATTGCTCCGGAAGATCCGGCGCTATATGCACGTCGGCGCCAACGTAAAGAGCAAGCGGTATTGCCGCGCGGCGTAGCGCCTGCTCCAACTCTTGAACCGCTCGGGCAATATTTGCCGATCCGTTTTCGTACATGCCTGGCACGATATGCGGCGTACACGCCATATGCGTCGTTCCATCTGCCACCGCCAGCCGCGCCATTTCCAGCGATTCAGCAAGACTGGGCGAGCCGTCATCAAGACCGGGCAAGATGTGGGAATGCAGGTCGATCATTGGCGTTTGTGGCCGCACTGAAGCAACGTGACGACTTCTCCCCGATAATAGGCAAATGCGCCACCCGCACGATAGCGAATGACGCATCTATCAAGCTCATGCAATGCGGTAGATGCCAGATCCAAGCTATTCGCCGACAGCGCTGTCGTCATTCTGCAAGCTGATAACCAGCACTGCCGCGCCACCTGTCACAGCACCACCCAGCGGCGCGAGACGAACTCGCCCAGCACGAAGCGCATTCAGCTTCAACTCAAGCAATAGAGCGGTATGGTTGACGAATTCCGTCAATATCCCGACTCCAACCGACGCGCCAAGGCTACGGCACAGAGGCGCCGGCAACATAGCAGAGCAGTCACCCGCCTCTGCTATGTCCTCTACTGAGCCTAAGGGCTAACGCCGCCGTTGCCGTCGCCATCATCCTGCGTTGCGGCAAGAATACCGGCCGCACCAGCCATGCCCCCAAAAATATAGAGCGGGGTGTTGGACCGGTTGGACTGGTTGCCACCCGGGGGAATCTGACCCGTATGCTCGGAGCTAACGGCGGCAGCCGTCTGCTCGGAGCCCACAACTTTCAGGCAGATATTGTTCTCGACACGAGAAATGTCGAGGCTTGAGTTCGCAGGCACGTCCAGGTTGCAGCCACCGACATTGACGGAAGCCGATCCCCTGGCACCGACCACTACGCGGCTGCCGAAATCCAGAGCATTTCCCGCCTTGGCCGGGCCATAGCCAGCGGCTTGCGAAACCATTACGTCGCCATTGGCGTGCCCGATGGAACCAATCGAATTCGCCGCTGCCTGATAGGGTGTCGTACAGGTGCATGGCGTGTCCTGAGCGAAAGACGAAACCGGGCCGAAGCCGATCGAGGCGACAAATCCGGCCAACGCAATTTTTACAGTAAGGTTCATTCGTTTCGATCCTTTTTTCCCGCCGTACCTCGGCCCCGCCCAAGCACTAAGGTATTGAGTAAGCGCGTAACAGCTTTCTGCTTTGATTCCAACCTGTTTCGCAAGTGCGAGATGTATTTTTGGTTTCCGCTGTGTTTCATTGGACACACTCACCTGGCAGATTTGAATCTTCCATTTTCGCGCCGCCCCCGCTGGAAATTGTAGGAAAGGCAAGTTTATTTCGCGGCCTTTGATGGCCGCCATCGCGCCGATGCTTGGTACAGGGATTGTGGCCAACTCTGTTTTTACGTGGGGCGTTATCGCACATTCTGTCTTTCGTTTTATGACAGGCAGTTGGCGAGCCGTGAGCTACGAACCTGATAGGCAAGATTTGTAGGTCGAACCGGCCTGCGCGGGCTGTCCGCACAAGATGCCATTCTCGGCAAGTTTCGCCGCTAAATCCATGCCATCGGACGTGAGGCACTGCACAACGATGGCGTCACCAAACTTTGAGGCGACATTGCCGTCGCAAGGTGTCCCCGTGCCGACCGGCTTGCAGGTCAGAGCGAGCCCTTGGTAATCCCGGCGCGCTGCCTCCGTTACCATGGCACGCATGGATCCTGGCTTGGTAAACGCCACGCCGCACAGCATAATCTTGCGGCCGGCGACGCGAAGATCATCGACTGCCTGGACGGAAAGCTTGCCCTCAAACGGCTCAAGTGCCGCTTGTCGCTTTGGGGGTTGCGGACGAACAGGCGTCCCTTTTTCCACGATAATGACAAAGAAGCCAACCGCAAACGTTAAGGCAACAAATGCAAGCAAGCCTATTTTCTTGAGCGACAATATCCTACTCCGCCATGGCCAAGTACGCATCTCTATCGCCAACGGAAACGCCCGCGCAACACACCGTTTGTTTGGTCGCATCGATAGCGGCTGATGGGCCCGACATCTGGTCAAAAAACCGATGTTTGGCTCGAAAAACAACAGACCGGTTTCAATCGAAGAGACTTTTTATTCTGCCAACCGCTCTATCGAGATTTGCCGATGGTGCCGTCGAGATACTGGGTCAGCGCACAGACCAGATGGTAAAAGATACTTGCCGGCACATCGGTCGCCAGCGAGCGGCCACGTTCGTCGATCCGGTCTATCCACAGGCCAAGCGGTGCCGGGTCGATGTGCCAACGGAACAGGCGACCGACACGCGCTTCGATCTCGGGCTTGAGGTCAGGTCCGCCTGAACCGTCCAGCGCAATCGCCGCCTTGATCGCTTCCGCCTGTGGCCAACTGCGTGAGACACGGTCGAGCGGCAGACCTTGCCGCGAGACGGCACCATAGGCAAGGCCAGTGGCGCGATTGAGGCCGTTGGCGATGGCTGAGGCATAGAGCTTTCTGGCAAAGCCGGTCAGTTCACTCTGGCCGCTGCGCCCGGCAAAGTCGACCAGCAGCGAGGCCCATTCGAAATGGTGGCCGGGTTCCGTCCATGTACCCTTCTCGCCCTCCGCCGGTCTCCACTCAGCGTCGAAATATTCGCCCAGCGTCCAGCTTTCCGGATCGAAGAAATGGCTGCGAAACAGATCGACGATGCGCGCGGCGCGGCGAAGATAGGCGAGTTCGCCGGTCGCTTGATGCCAGGCCAGAAAAGCCTCGAGCAAATGCATATGCGGGTTGGAACGCCGGTCGCCCGCGCCGCTCGACGTTTCGAGAAAGCCGGTCATGCGGTGATCCTCGAGATGGTCGTCGAGAAACGAAAACGTTTCTTCGGCAAGCCGTAATGCATCAGGATTGCCGACCATATGAGCATGCGCCAGCGCCAGGAGCACGCAGGAATGATCATAGGCATCCTCGGCGGCGTCGGCGACCGTGCCGTTGACATTGAGCGTGCGCACCCAGCCGCCATTGTCGGTGCGGCCGTTTCTGGCCATGAATTCGAGGCCGTGGCTGATCAACCGGTCGGCAGGCCCGTCCCAGCCGCGGGCCTTGGCGACAGCGAAGGCGTAGACTTGCCTGGCCATGGTGCGCATGCGCTTGGGCTTCATCAGCGGTGTGGCGTCAAAGCCGAGCGCCTCGTGGAAACCGCCATGGCGCTCATCGACCCCGACCGTGGACCACAGCGGCACCGTCTCTTCAAACAGCCAGTGGTGCACACGGCGCCGCCAGGCGCCGCTTTCGATCACGCGATCGGCGGCGGGCGTGAACCTGGTTTCCAGCCGACCGCTCTTTTCGAGCTGCTCGACGATCTTCTTGACGTTCTGGCTGCGGCTGACCGGGGCGACGAAAGTGGCATCGGCGGTCGAGACGACGGCAACGTCCTTCAAGCCGATGGCCGAGAGCAAGCGACTGTCGCTACGGATGTAGGAGTTCTCGCAGTCGATGGCGACGACATCGCCGACGATGACATTGCCGTCATTGTCGGACGGGCCGACATCGAGCAACGACTGCCAGGAACCGAGATCGTTCCAGCGGAAGCCGGCCGGCACCATGGCGATGTGGCTGGCGCGCTCCATGATCGCATAGTCGATCGACGTCGAGGGAATGGCGGCGTAGAGCTCCAGAGGCATATACAGACCGGAAAGATCTGATGTCGCGGCCTGGTAGGCAATTTCGGTGGCCTGCCATATCTCGGGCTCGAAAGCCGTGAAGGCGTCGCGCATGGCGCTGGCGCGAAACAGGAAGATGCCGGTGTTCCAGTAGAAATTACCTGCAGCCAGGTAATTCTGCGCGGTCGCGAGGTCCGGTTTCTCGACAAAACGCGAGACATCGCAGATGCCATCCCTCTCGCCGGCGATCTCGATATAGCCGTAACCGGTCTCGGGGTGGCCAGGCTTGATGCCGAATACCACCAGCCGGCCCGCACGCGCCGCGCCGGTGCCGTTTTCCACGCTCTGCCAGAATTGCCGTGCAGTCGTGATCTCATGATCGGACGGCACCACCAGCACCAGGCTGTCGCCATATTCGGACAAGGTGCGCAGGGTCGCCAAGGCAACGGCGGCGGCAGTGTTGCGGCCGGTCGGCTCGAACAAGGGGCCACCACCGGAAAGGTCGAGGCCAGCGAGGTCGGCGTGGACGCGGTCGGCGTGCCGCTCCGAGGCTATCAGGAAAATCGGCGTTTCGCCATCCGGCCGCGCCGTCAGCCGGCGCAACGTCTTGGCCAGCATCGAGCCATCACCCGAAAAATCGTGGAACTGCTTGGGATTGTCCTCGCGCGACAGCGGCCACAGCCGTGAGCCAACGCCGCCGCTCATGACAAAACTGACGATCCGCTCGGTCATTGGGTGACACCTCTGACATTTTCAAACAAAGCAAGGAGCGCTGCCGCGTAGTCTCGGCGGCGCATTTGTTGCCGACTTTGCAGCACGGCGACACTGTCGCGGGCTAAGCGTGGGCGCTGCCCGGCTTCCAGGAGTCGCTGCGCCAGCGCTTCTGCACTATCGGGTGCGAAGAAGAGCGATTCCGGCGCCTGCTCGCGATGCAGTGGAATGTCGGACAGCAGCATCGGCGTGCCCAGCGACTTCGCTTCCTCGACCGTGGTTGACCACCCCTCGAAGTGCGAAGGGTTCAGGAGATAGTCTGCGGCACCGATCAGGGCGACGACATCGTCATAGGGAATCAATCCGAGGTGTCGAAAATGGCTTCCGAGCCGGTGCGTTTCCGCAAGCTCCATCAGGCGCTTGAACAATGTCGGGTCGCGCGGATCGGTGGTGCGTCCCGTGAGGATTATCGGCGGCAAGGAGTCCAAAGCTCCAATCTGGCCTATGTGCTTCAACGCCTCTACGACCAGCCTGTGGTTCTTGTGGACCCAGAACTGGTTGGGGAGGAAGAAGAAACGCTCGGGCACCCCATGCGCCTGGCGCGCCTCGTCGGCACGCGCCAGGATGGCGGCTGGATCGAGATCGATAGCGAAACGCACGACAGCGGTCTTGTTGCGCGAGGCCGGATAGAATTTTTTGCAGTCCGCCAGCGCGTCCCCACTCGAGAGCATTATGGTGCGATTTCCGGACGTCTGCAGGCGATAGCCGAGATCCCTGCGCCACCAAGCGCTACGCGGAAAGAGGTGCGGCAGACGACGGTGCTGGAAATCCGGAATCCAGGAAACGACCGGCACTGGAAACCGGTTGCCGAACCACTGGGCGACTTCAAACACGACATCGATGCCTTGCGCAGCGACAAGATCCGCGAAGGCACGGTCACTTCCGCCAGCAAGTGCGATCAGCCCTCGCCTGCCGAGCCCGGCGCCCGTGACCCGGTCATCAACAATAGCAGGCGCAGCCAACATATGATCGAAGGACGCGCCAATGCTTGAATGCTGCTCAGGTGCAAGAAACAGTTTCGCCTGCACCTTACCACGCAACTCAGAGGCTATGACGCTCAGCATGTTGCGTAGATAGGACTCGCCGCCTGACCAAGTTCCGCGGCCGATGAGAGTGAAGCCGACGGTAATCAAGGCGCGGAGCGTCGCAGATGACCGACCGGCTCGGCGAGAATTTCAGCGCGATACCAATCCACATAGCCGGCGATGCCCCTGCTGAGCGGCACCTGCAACTGAAGCCCCTCCGGGACGCCGGAGGGATCCGAGATCAGATTGACAGGGTCGCCCGGCCGGGATTCTCCAGAGAACGAGAGGCGATGGTTCCCTCCCCAGGCCTCCAAAACCATGCTGGAAATCGTGCTGACGGACGCAGGAGCGCCCGCACCGCCATTATAGACGGCGAAGCGCGGTTCGCCGGCAGGCAAAATGCGATGGATCAACCGCACGACATCCGAGACATGGTGCCAATCCCTCATTTCCCTACCCGTGCCGCCAAGCACAATGTCGCTTTCGCCTGCCGCGAGCCTTCCGCAGAGATCCCAGAGCAATTGCTTGCGCAACCCTTCGCCATAGACCGAAAAGAGGCGAGCCACCGAGACTGGCTGGCCGTATGCGCCACTATAAGACCGGCCAAGCTCCTCGACCATGCGTTTGTGATAGCCATAGGGAGAATAGGGATCGAGCGCCGCGTCGACCCTGATCGAACCCGCATGGCCGCCGCCATAGACGGCCGCAGAGGATGCAAGAACGACAGGTGCATCGGGTGCGCGTCGGCGCAAGAAATCGAGGACACGAGCCGCAGAGACAACGCTTTGTTCAAAGTCCTTCAGGGGATCGGCAATCGACTGGCCGACCGTCGCGCCACCCGCCAAATGATACACGGCCGATGGGCGACCATGTGCTGCCAGAGCCGCATCCATTGTTTCCACGGCTATTGCTCCGGAAAAAAATACGCCGCCGGTGGCCAACGCAAAACCCGGTGCTTCCTTTCGACCGAAGCCGATGACATGGCAGCCCTTTTGACCAAGAAAACGAGCGAGGTGCAGGCCGATGAAACCGCCGGCCCCGGTCACCCAGACAGGCTTAGCCTCTTTTGATTGCGTCAAGAAATCAGTCCTTCCCGTGCTTGTGGCAAAGGAAAGAGACCAAGCGCCCAGGCCGGCGATCAAGCGAGGCGGCAACCCTGGCGACGGCACCAAAGGGCACAGGCGAAAGGGCCAGGCGAACAACCGGGGAAAACGGACCAAAGATTTTGGCGAGCCTCTCGCGAATCTCCGATGGTGTCATTGGGTCATAATTCACGACGGACTGGAACGAGATCAATTCGCGATCGATCGTCAGCCCGGCCCCCTGGATTGCAGCGCGGTAGCCCGCCAGCGTAAAGGCGTTCTCTCCACCGTAGAGATGATGAAGCGGGTGGGCGCGCAGGAAAGGCTCGAGTTGCTGCGGCCCGGAGACCACGTGGTCACGCAACGACAGCACCGTCGCGCCTTCGCGAGAGAGACGCGCCATTTCGCGGCAGAAGGCCGGAAGGTCATGGGCATGATGGAGCACCTGCCGTGCGACAACCAAATCATAGCCTGCGGCGGACAACGGGATCGCCTCCCCAAACGCCTCGACCACATCGATGGGCGTGCCTGTGCTTTCGGCAAGCGCCCGGATCGCAGCGGCACCGACGAGTGCGCTCGGATCGGGCTCTACAGCGGTTACAGACCACCCCTCGCGCGCCAAGGCATAGGAGAGAATGCCGTTGCCGGCGCCAAGATCGAGAGCACGGCCCACCTTGCGCGGGATCATACTGCGAACCGCGTCGAACTCCGCGCTTTGGTGATAGCGCTGCGCGGCCACGACTGGATCGTCGAAATAGGCGGCGCGGGCGAGTTCTTTCATCGAAGGCTCGCTCATGCACCAGCGGACGGCGTCTTCCCAAGTCATGGCCGCTTCAGGCATCGAGAGAAACCATATGCTGGATCAACCGCGCCGGATTTCCGGCGACAACTGCGTAAGGCGGCACCTTCTTTGTCACAACGATCTCGACCTTCTCGTCAGATTTGTAGATGCGCCCACAACAGCGCCGCAAGGCTCAGCTTGACGCGTGCGACAGCACGTTCGGTCATAGGCTTGGATGCTTCGCCCGTCCACCGCTCCAGGCGGATAATTTCCGGCGTCGATCACGCTTTGGTCAGGAGGTTGTTCCAGGCGTCCAGCTAAGCTACCGTTTCCAGACTCGTCAAGTTCAGGTCACGAGAATTAGAACCGCGCGAGTTTCGTCCGCGTAAAACTCACCCCGTTGACGGCCCGGAGCATCATGTTTTTCAAGACAGTATTCTGCGCGATATGCCTTCTAGCCGGCTCATGGCCGGCGACGGCGCAAACGCGCACCCCATTCAGGCTTTTCGAGGCTATGAACTTCGCCGGCGGGCCCGATTTCCGCTCGTTCGGTTTCGAGCATCTCACGATCGTAGACCCTCATGTTCTGGGACATGACGTTCCTGACGCCGGCCAAGTGCAGAAAGCTCTGGCACGGCCGAGGAGCAACGAATACCTCAATATCGACATTGAAAGCTGGCCCTTGGAGGGGCCGGATCAAGCATCGTCAATCGCGAAATACCAGAAGACGCTCAGCGCATTCAGAAAGGCAGACCCGAGCGTCAAGCTTGGCCTTTATGCTGTCTTGCCGATCAGGGACCATTGGAGAGCGATCGGCCATCAGGGCGCAGTTGAACTGGACGATTGGAAGCAGCAAAACACCAAGATCGCATCCTCCCTCGTCCCTTATGTCGATGCGCTATTCCCCTCCCTGTATACATTTTACGGCGACAAGGACGCTTGGGTGGCCTATGCGCAAGCCAATATCGGGGAAGCACGAAGGATTTCACAAGGAAAGCCAGTCTACTGCTTTCTATGGCCGCAGTTTCACAAGACTTTTGCTTTTCTGCCGGGCGACCTCTGGTATGCCCAACTCGACACTTGCAGGAGGCTCGCTGACGGAATCGTTATATGGGGCACCATCGGCAGCAATTCGCCCTATCGGCCAGCGAAATGGGACGAAAAAGCGGAGTGGTGGCAGGCCACTTTGAGTTTCCTTCGGGAGCTGAGAAAGATCCCATAGACTAATCGATCGTCAGCTATACCAATTCGAGAAACCGCTCAAACTGGCGTCTTTTGCTGTATTCTTCGCGAATTGCGCGGTTCCCCGCCCGGCCGATCTCGTCCCAGGTCCCGCTATCCAATTGCTGTTCGATTCTATCCAATGCGTCCTGCGGTTGCTCGTAGACGACCATGGTTTCCCCGTCGCGCATCGGCGCGGGATAATTGCCGGAATCGGATATCAGCAGAGCGCCAGCGCCCATCGTCTCAAAACAGCGCATGTTGCCACGGTCCGGACCCGCCATATCGATCGACGCGTTGACCACGACTTTGGCTCTTCCGAGTTCGGCATACATAGCGCGACCGAATACAGGAGGCGCGCTGACACTGCGGATAGTGCGCGGCCGGCGCACCGCGCGCAGGGGACCGAACCAGCCAAGCGGCGTCTCGGCGAGTGGCGTATAACGCGACAGGTCGAGATGGAAGACGACGCGTCGGCGGCTGGATAGACTTGCGACAGCCTCCAAAATCTGCCTGCGGCGCTGGTGATGACGACTGTAGCCCCCGAAAAAAAGGACATCGATGTCCCTGTTCCGGTTCGCGGCAACAGCATCGAGTTCCGGATCGTGAGCAGGAAAGAAGTGGGCGGTCCTGGCGCCCTGCTCTTCCCAAAGCCTTCGCATCGACTGGAAATTGCAAACGACGAGATCATAACCGGAAAAATCGATCCTGCCTGGCGCAGCACGCCAAGCAATCTTTCGCTTCACATGCCCCGGCAGCCGTCGCAGGAAAGAGGCGTCGTAACGAAATGGATCAAGGTTGTAGAAGATGTCCGTCTTATGATGCTCGATCTGGGCAAGAAGGATATCGGCCAGCGATGCATCTTGGCCCAGCCCATTTTCGAGGGCCCATGCCCGCTGCAGCGATTCGTCGTCTCCGTTCGTAAAAAAGGCATCAGGGCTGCCGGCGTGCATCGGCAGCAGGATATGCGCCGCGCCGTAGCGATCGTTCAAAAACACTTCTTTCTGCGGCTCGAACCCACGAACCCCCGCCACGAGTCCGGCGAGTCTGGCCCGGTAGCTCGGCGAGATCCCGGAATTTTGAAAAATGCGCATGGTTGGTTCCCGTTGGAATTTAATCTCGGAGTCCTGGAGCGCTGATAGCGGTCCGTGTTGGCCGACCAGCGGCGTCCCGCGGGCACGGCGCGAGTGCCTGCAGCCAATCAGGCGAAGTTCGATCACATCGAGGACGAAACCAACGCTGGTACCGATCGAAATAGCACTTCAATTCACTGTCAGCCTACTGATCGGTTAAGGGACACTCAACTCTAATAGGCCCGCCTCCTAGTAAGCCTTAATTTCTGGATTGCGGTTTTTGGCAAGAAATCCCTGGTATCCATACCAAAACGATATTGTCAGAGCGGAGGTGACCCAGAAGAGCGAATTTCCCCATAGGCTGCCGCTTGCCAGGCCGGCGATCGCTTCCCTGATAAATAGCACCGCAGCCAGCACCGCAGCGAGCGGGAATTTGCCGGACCGAATGATACCGACCGTCGATCTGAGTGCCAACACTATGTGAGCCGCAAACGGCAATGATCCCAGCGCCCCAACCGCCATCAGGGATTCAAGATAGATGTTGTGAGGATAGAAATTGAACCGCATCTCGACCGCGTAACGCCCGAACACCGGGCTTTCTAGAAACTGCGACCAGGCTCCAGCGAACAATTGACTGCGTATCATCGTCGATTGATCGGCATCCACGTTGATCGTCTGAAGTCTCGCAATGACAACGTCGATGAGTTCCACGCCGCTGGTCGCCAAAATTGCCATGGCGACAACCAATGCTCCCAATATGGCGAACACTCTTTTCGAGCCTTTAAGCAACAATATGTAGACCAATAGTGCCCCCGCGCCGGCAATGTATGCACCGCGAGACCGGGAAAACACAACAACCAACAATAGCATCGGACCAAGTATCGCGGATTGAATCGTCAATTTTTTTGTCTTTCCCAAGACAAGGAAAAAGTATATCAAAAATGCGAATGCCGTGTGCCCCATTGCTATCGGGTTGATTTTGTCGAGAGTCATTCTTTCGTCCTGACTCACGAACAGAACGTCCCTGTTTAAGTAAAGTCCAAAGAGAAAAATCACACAAAGGGCATTCATAACAAAAATCAGATCTGTATTTCTTATCGCCCTGTCCATCGATGCTATAACAAGTGTAGCCCCGACACCGGTCACTAAGAAAACACTAAATACCATCATTGCTCCTGGAGATATACTTATAGAAGATATATAAATATTCTCCACGAGTCTACATGTATACAGTATGAAAAATAACTTCATTGGAATAAGCGCGGCCGTTGACGACTTCAACTTTGCTGGAAGAAGTACATATGAGCCGAGAGTTATCAGAACAATGGCTAACCTTACCAGGATCGACCCGGTATTTCCTTCTGGATCAAACTTGTTTACCAGACCGGCAAAAGCGTACACGCCACAGATCGCGAGCGCGAAGGCCGCTGCAGGAGAAAACCAAATGCGCCGGTCGACGTAACCTCTCAAATGCGCAAATCGGCCACCAGTTCCTCCTGGAGCGAAATCGGCCGATGTATCGTAATGAATATTGGCTCTCTGAGTCATGAGACTAGTCGAACCTCACGGCAGCCGCCACCGTATCAAAACTTTTCGGCACGATAGCTCTCGACGACACTGGTTGGAGGCGCAGTAATTCGCGGCTCTGCATATTTAGCCTCCCCCCGCAGACGGTGGCGCTGATACTTTTTCAGCCACTAGAAGATAACCCATCGGCATGCTCTCGCGAGTCGCAAGCCCCAATTTCTTGATAGGCGGCAATGCACGCATCAGCGTGGTCAGCCAATGGATCGAACTGGCAAGCCAGGGCCGAGACGCCACCGCCTTCGTGGCAAGATCGGAAAGAACATCTGTGACGCCGCCGTAGGATGACAACTCGATTGTGCTTAGTCCCGCCTTCGTCGTCATCCGCTCCAATGCAAAGCGGGTGTAGCGATGATAATCGTGGGGAATCTCGTGCAGCCAGTAAAAAAACGGCACGCCGATTATCAATTTACCTCCAGGCCTCAAGGCCCGGGCTGCACTGTCGAACAAAGCCTGCGGCGTATGCAGATGTTCGATAACATCGCTGGCGATGACCGTGTCGAAAGTCCCTTGCTCCAGGACCAACTGCTCGTTGAGGTCTGCGAACAGGTCGACGTAGGCGGCGCCATGTGTGCTGCCCGGCCAATCGACGCAGAACACCTCACTGACAAAGTCGCGGTAGATCCCGTAAAGCGGAACGGCACCACAGCCCAGATCGGCGAGACGGCCCTTGGCATGAGTAGCGATCGCAGCGGCATAGACGGACGCCAATCGATCGGCGATCAACCGCGATCGCGCCGGTACCTCATTGCGGTTCGAGCGCCAAACACCCTTGCTGGTCCGCACGAACTTGGTGGGCTTCCATTGGTCGGCATTCTTCATTGAACTTGGCGCTCTGCGATGTCGAGAGGTTCCACTAGGGCCGGCAGCATCATGGCACGTCGAAGGCGATCGCGTGTGTGCTGTTGCGTGAAATGATCCAGCACACGCTGCCGCCCGGCATCCCCCATCCTGGCAGCACGCTGCGGATCTGACAGGAGCCTAGCAAGCGCCTTTGCCGTGCTTTCTATATCGTGCTCTTCTACGAGGACGCCGGTCTCACCATCGACAACGGCCTCTGGAATACCGCTGTGACGTGTCGCCACAATGGGAAGTGCGCTCGCCATTGCCTCCAGGATCGATACCGGCAGACCTTCCATATCTCCGTTGCGGGCCGTCACTGAATGTTGCACAAAGATTGCAGCGTTCTGCATCATGCCCTGAACAAATTCCGTGCTTCGATAGCCGTGAAAAATGACACGGTCCGATAGGTTCTCCTGCTCCACCAATGCCTTAGATCGCGCCATCAAGGGCCCGTCCCCAACCAGATCAAGTCGTGCCTCGGGAAACCTTGAAGCGATACGGGCAAACGCCTCGATCGCGAGGTGCGGTGATTTCTTTTCAACGAACCGCCCAACGACAAGAAGCCGACCGCTTTCGCGCTTCGATGGGGTGAAGTGCTCGGGCAAAATTCCGCATGGACTGACGTGGAGTTTCTCATGCGGACAGCCGATTTGAACCAGACGATCGGCGATGAAACGTGATGGCGTGATGATCCCGCGAGCGCTGGCGAAGAGACGCCGGTAACGACGTCGCCATGTCTGTTTCCTGGGCATCACGGTAGAATCCGCCCCATGGGCGTGGACGTACAATCGCACGCCGGCGCGGCGACAAGCGCGAGCAAACAGTGCACCTATCGTAAGATACTCGACAAGGGCGGCCTCCACGTTGTGAGCCTTGAAAAATTCGACAACTCTGTCCTCGTCGCTCCTGCTGATTCCGTCACGGACGTACGCTAGCCAGAACAGGCGTGCCGGAATGGCAATGAGGCTGGGCAGCTGGCTAAGCAGTGACGTCCCCGGAATCCCGGAAAGAACCGGATAATTGAACTGATTGGCGCCATCCGGCTCTTGGCAGATGAGCACAGTCTTGCCGGGCGCAAGGTAGCGGACATGATCTCGAATGAATGTCTCGGAAGGCGTGTTGAAGAATTGCGAAATGATGGCAATCATGAGGACACCGCCTCCGGCTGCAACTCCGTCGGCGCAAATCTGTTTTTGAGAATACCGACCGTGGATAGAGCACTGTCACGCAACGCGATCGTCCCCTGCGACGATTTTTCCGCTATCGATTCCTGGTTTTGCCACCAGCGCTCAACAAGATTCCGAAAACTATTCGGGTCAATCTTATCGATGAAAGTAACGTATTCCTCCAAACCGAGCGATCGAAAAAGATCTGCCGTTTTCCTCTCGTAGCATATCGGCAAGACCGGAAGGCCTCGACACAGACACAGAATGCACATGTGCATGCGTGTGCAGATGGCGCCGTCGAATTCGTCGATCTTGCGAAGCAATGCTTCAGTGTCCCTGAACTGCGAATCAACGACGACACTGTCGCGAACGTGGTCCGGCAGATACATCAAGACATCGCGCGCCGTGTCCGAGT
Organism: Mesorhizobium sp. f-mel; assembly: GCF_053850215.1. Lineage (NCBI taxonomy): Bacteria > Pseudomonadati > Pseudomonadota > Alphaproteobacteria > Hyphomicrobiales > Phyllobacteriaceae > Mesorhizobium > Mesorhizobium sp. f-mel. Next base: position 843,085 of record NZ_JBSPTO010000001.1, on the reverse strand, counting down.
CGCTGAAACGATACTCGGGAATCCCTTGGCAAGTCGAAACAAATGTCACTTCGGCCCCGGCCTCCTCCACGAGCCATGTGGCCGCTTGAGCTACCGATTGGTGGTATTTCGCTCGGCCGACCTCCCGGTCTCGCTCCCCGAAATCCGCCCAGGGTCGCACCGAAACGGCGATCCGCGGCCGCCGCCCCGGCCTCGCAACCCGGGATGCTGCGCGCCGTCTCTCGATCTTGTCCTGATCGGTCAAAATGAACACGCTGTCTGCCACGTCCTCAATATTATCTGCGTGTCCGATAAGCTCCTTCGCAAAAGCCATGGATTTTCGGTCTCTGACCAATATGAGGGGGCTTTTTCTCAGAACGCCCGCAAGTCGGCGGAAGATGCGATCATCGCCGAATGGACCCATCGATTGCGTGAAAAAAATGGGCGGCTTTCCAAGATAAATGTCTCTCTCATATTCTGGCAGACGATGGGCAACCGACCCCCGATGTTTCTTTGAAAGGTACGTGCCGCCGGTCGAAATAATAAGATCTGCCGCGATGTACTCACGCAAGGCCTTGGCAATCGCGCCTCCATGCCCAGGGTATTTCAACCATCCAAAATGCCTCTCCACAAAAATCACGGCGATCAGAATGGAGTAAATCAAATTGAACTGTAGCCACCCCTTGGTCAGCCTGTTCACCAATCGAACGATTCTGCTCTTGAGAATCTGTGCGGAGGGAAAGCAAATAAAGGTGTTGTCGGGATAATACCGCTCGGCAACTTGAGCGTCCATGTCAGCAAAAACGATCTCAGTGTCGTCTCCGAACGCGCCTTTAAGAATCCGTTTTGTTGCAACCTGGATCGCAGCATCTCCGCCGTTCAAGAAAACGGTGGTTTCGACGATGATTTTCAATGCTTTACGTCCTCTGAGTGTACATCTTTGTCCAGAAAGAGCCGCATGTCGCCTAACATGGGACCGGCAAAACGATACGGAGCAACAACAAAGACCCCATAGACCACCACCGCGATGGCAGACTTTAATACGAGGCCGCCCTCAGCCAGTAGAGACAGGACGGCAAATGAGGTCCCAACATGAAACAAGGCGACGACCACGATATAAGCACTAAAGAAGGGCGCTGCCGCTTTCAGATGATCCTTGAATCTCAGTTCGGTATTTCTTGTTGCATAAAGCCAAAGCGCCGGGGTGAATACCCAAGATGTTATGGACCATGCAACAGCAACTCCGAAGGCTCCCCATTGAATGGCAAATAGGAAGGATACAAATCGGATAAGTGATGAGAATACTGAAAACACGAACAACTCGCGCACCCGGCCCACAGAGACCAGCATCCAACCACCGAACTGACCTGAAACGCTCGTGATTAGAGAAAGCGACAATATCATCAAAATAGTGCCGGATTTTGACCACTTCTCCCCGTAGGCAATCGCCACGATCTCTTGTGCATTTATTGTGATGAGGATACACAATATTGTGTTTATCATGAGTGTAAGCCGCATGGCGCTGAGATAGGTTCTCGCCCATTTGTCAGGCTGGGTTTGGAGGCGGCTCAGCATTGGAATGATAACCGAGCCAATTGGCCCGCTGACGAGCGTAACCGGCAACATGAACAGTGCGTAGGCGCGGGTGTAGAATCCGAGTTCGTGGGGACCGGATTTCCAGCCGACGAGCACGTTGTCGGATTGGCGGTTAATGTAGTTTGTGAACTGGGATCCACTGTAATTGATCCCAAAACCAATGGCCGATCGTGCATTCTTCCAATCGGCGACCTTGGTCGGACGCCACGGTGACAGCACCCACTGGCCAATCGTGCCGACAAGAGCCGTTGTGAGCGTCGCGGCAGCGAGTGACCAATATTTGAAGTCCCCGCCCCATGCCATAGCGATACCGACAGCAAATCCACACAAGAGGCTGCCGAGATTCACACCGTGCAACGACATCCAACGCATGTTGCGAATCAATAGCGCCTTATGCTGCGCACCGGCCGCAGTGATCGGAATGGCAATCGCCAGAACTAGGACAAGGTTAAAAACGCGAGGATCATTGAAAAGCCAGGTGGCGACCGGCGCCGTCAGCCACACCAGCGGCATGAGAGCGAAGCCGACCGCAAGATTGACGAAAAACAGCGCGCTGGTGGTATCGTGATCAACCTCCTTGCGCTGGATGGTCACCATGGAGAGGCCCAAGTCGGCGAAGACTCCAACAAACGCCGTAACGGACGCCGCCATGGCCACAAGGCCGAAGTCATCGGGTTGGAGCAACCGCGCCATCAGCGCCATGTAGCCGAATTGTGTGAGAAGGATCAAAGCCTGGGCGCTAAGGGCTATGAACCCTCCAGATGCCGTGCGTCTCCCGAGATCCCGCGTCAGATGCTCACTGCTTAGCACCGAGCCTGTATCGGAACGACCGGACGCCTTCCTCACAGCATTCCACCGCGCTCTTGTCGGTTGGGACTCTGAACATCATGAGCGCCATGGCGACCAGAGCGTAGCCGGACGCGACATGCGTGGGTGCCGGAGAACGCATGACCTTGCATGGTACGCGGCCAGCCAGGCAATCTAGCGGGATGTCGGAGGTGAACGACGCTCCCGGCCGGGATGACGGAGTGCGCGTCAATCCTCACCCCTTCAGGGCCGCTATATCGTGGTGCGCGAGTCATGCCTGATCGCCAGTCAACAATGATTCATACAGGTCGATATAGAGACGGGCGATAGCCTCTGGTGAGTATCTGTCGATCACGGCGGCGCGTGCGCTCACTCCAAAATTCCTTAATGCTGGAATTGGCAGGGCCCGTGCTGTCTCGATAGCGGCCACTACTGCATCAGCGTCACCGTGCTTTACCAACCATCCGGTCTGCCCGTGGCTGATGATCTCCTCGGCTGGCGTTTTTAAGAGCCCGATGACAGGAGTTCCGCATGCCATCGCCTCGACCGTGACCTTGCCGAATGATTCCTGAAGTGAGGGCATCACGAACACATCGGCCGCCGAATATATCTGGTTAAGAGTGACTTCATCGCGGATGAGGCCAAAACCTGTGCAGTTTTCAGGCACCGGATCGGCCAGTTCTGCAAGTCCCTTGCCAAACAAACACCAGTGAACGTTTTTGTTATCTCGGTAAACATTCAGCAGGTGACGCATGATATCCGCGCCTTTGCGCGGATCAGCCAGATTCAAAGCACCGGAGGCGATTACGAATTTGTGCGCTGGGAGTCCCAATGCGCTACGCGCCTGCGCCTTGTCCACTGCGCGAAGCTGGCTCATTTGAACACTGTTTGGGATTACATGTATTTGTCGCTCACCCAGGGCCACACTCCTTCGGGCCTGCTCGGCAATCATGTTGCTGATCGCGACGAATACCGATTGCGGCCCGTAGTGCTCGGCCTTGAATGCAACATCGTCGGATGTGATCCTCTCGTCCTTTCCACCCAGGAGAGGGCATTGGCCGCACCCGCAGGCATATTTCTCGCACGAACCAGAGAAATGACAGCCGCCGGTGAACGGCCACATGTCGCGAAGCGTCCAGACCACCGGACGTTTTTCGCGCTTAATCGCACGCCAGAATGCTGGCCCAAGCGTGGGCGCGTGGGCCCACTGCACATGGATAACGTCAGCTTTCCGATATTCCGGCGTATTGTGAAGGCGGAGGCCGTGAGAGATGGGATGAAAATTCGGCGGGATCACGCCGAATTGCCGCGTCAAATGCCACATGTAGACACGGTTCTTAACGCCGACAGGCAGACGTTGCAGCAAGGGAACTCTTCTGGCGAACAAGTCCTCTGGGAGGTCCCGCTCAACCCTCCCTAGGACGCGTGAATGGATTCCTGCGTCCAATAAGGCTTCGTGCACGGCGCGGATTCCTCGACCCGCACCAGTATTGAGCGCGCAGCCAACAATCTGAACGACGTTCATGGTGTTAGGACAATCCGTGCGGCAACCGTTCCATTCGTTGCTTGGGTCGTCGGAAAGCTCCTGATTGGAGCTGGGCTCACTCTCGAACCAGCCGGCTCATTGTTCAAAGTCTCAGGCCTGGCTTGGACGAAAATACAATGCATCAATCTGTGTTAGTCGCTGCGTCTGCGGGTTTCTATACCCTTGCCAGACATCCCACAATTCGAACCCACTGCCGCCAATGAGTTGATGCACCTCCAGCGCGGTCGCCTGCCCTGTATAGAGCTCGACCAGCGACAGTTCGGTTAGGACGCCTCGCAGTTGCGGCAGGACGGCGGAAGCACCTGCGAGAACAGCCGCTTCAGCGCCCTGCACGTCAAGTTTCAGGAATGCTCGCTTGCCAGCGAGGCCGATCGTGTTCGCGAGGGCATCAAGCCGCTCTGTCTTGACCTCGATCCGCTTGGCGACGGCCACGCGGGGAGTATGTTCCACGAACGACTCACGTGGCTCGTGCAACGAACTGCTCGTCGACGCTTCCGTAACATGGAACGTCGCCGACCCACTAGTGTCGCTTAGCGCAACAGCTGGTCCTACCGTCCAGCGCTGGTCGAATGCGTTTGCTGTGCGCATGAGTTCGGAATGCGCATCTGGGAGCGGTTCGAACGAAATCATCGAGCCTTGAAACCCCGCCGCAAACAGCATCGTGCCGAACTGGCCTTTGTTGGCACCAACGTCGATTACGAGATCGATTTCGTGCATGTGAAGAAAATGCACAAGACGCAAGTCATCGCGCGAATTGATGCCATTCAGGCGCACGTCAAACCCGAACCGCCGCCCCACGTCACGCAATGATATCTTCGCCTTGGGACCCAAGAATTGTAACATGATCAGCCTTTATCTCGATCCTCAGAACTTAAATGGCAGGCAGCCAAATACCCGGCTCAGCGGCGTTGACGCATATGCGCCCGCGGGTCAAAGGGCCGCTCGGATTTTCTGCACAAAATCGGCCCGCCAGTTGCCGACGATTTCGCCCAGCCGCCCGGGCTTGTCGGATCGATTGGCTGCTGCGGCTGCGATATTGGCTGCAGCGTCACGCGTATCGCCGTAAACCAGACACACCGGTGCAACTGCGCCTTCTTGCGCATATTTCTCGAGATACGCGCCCTTGCGGATGATCGGACGTGTGCCCAGTTGTACGCTTCGTCCGAATATGCCGGAGGCCTGGTCGTAGTCCGGCTCGTAACAGCACCAGGCGAAATCGCAGGTTTTGTACAAGCTCAGAAGTTCGTCGTCCGACACGAACCGGTCGACCACCATTCCTCCGGCAGAAATCAGGCGAGCGCAGTCGTCGCCACAGGCTGGGTCGACGCGCCCGACAGCCACCACAAAAACATCTTTCGCGAGATCTGGGTGGTCAGAGACGATGTCAGCCAAGAATTCGAAGCCCTTCGACTTTCTCACGCTGCCCAGGAAACACAAAATGGCGCGCCCGCCGGCTGCGGTCAGCACCTCGCGTGACAGTTGGCTAGTTTCGATAAGCGCCGCGCCGTCATGCATGTCCCACATCTGAGGGTCGTGTACCCACCCGTGCGCGACCTCAGCAAATCGGCGATCAAATTTGAACGGCAGAATCGTAAAGAGCGACAGGTGAGGTAAATGCCGCAAGCACCGGAAAGCCCATCTCTTGAGGCGATAAACGAGCTTTCCGCTCTCGAAGCATTTGGACGGCCTGAGAAAGAGCCCAACCGTCCGCCGCCCAATCAGCGATCTTGCCAACGCAACTGCTATAAAACCAGCGTAATCATCGTCGATGGTGGCGAACAGGAGGTGGCGAGCCCGAATCAGGTCAAGCCACAGTCGAGGTCCAATGCGTCCCATTGCCGGTTCGAGGTCAAATAGGCCGGCAAAGAGATCCTGGTAGAATTGGCGGTGACCACCGGGCGCAGACACGTGAACGTAGTTGCGCTTCACCTCTGGGCCGACCTTCGAAGCCTGGATATCACCTACCGAAGCCACTATTCAGCGTACTCCATGCCGGCTTTGCTTCGCGGTTCCGGCACTGTTGATGCCGAAAAACTGCCCCAGCTTGCGCATTGGCTTCGCAACAAGCGCGTAGTCGATTGGACCGGAGCGCAGCCATTGGCGCCGCGACCGCAGGGCCTCAAAATTGTGCCCGATATAGGAGCCGAGGCTCCGTGTGCTGGCCCCGCCAACCATCATATCTACCAACACATGGTTGGTGGTAGCGGACCCGAACCCATGAAGCTCAACCGCTCTCAGCATCCAATCGTAATCCGATGCCACTTTGAGACTGAGGTCGAACGTGCCGACCGTCTCCGCCACCTTCCGCCTGACGTAAAATGTTGGATGGGCCGGCATCCAACCAGTCCGGAAACCCTTGGCGGGTCTGGGGGCGGCACGCCAACGCCGGATGACCCGCTTGTTGAAATGATTTTCAACAAAATCCAAATCGCCGTGCACGATGTCGGCCTTTTCAAGTTCTGCCGAAATTCGCGTCAGCACAGTATGGTCATGGAAACAATCGTCGGAATTCAGCACGCCAACTGCGTCTCCAGTATAGAGGCGCAGCCCCTTATTGAGTGCATCATACATTCCACGATCGGGCTCGCTGACCAACTGAATCCGGTCCTGCGGATAGGACCGGACGATTGTCAGCGTTTCGTCCGATGACCCGCCATCGACGACCACCAACTCTTTGTCCTGATGATCCTGGGCAAAGAAGCTATCGACCGTATGCCTGATTGTTGCGGCCGAGTTCCAGCAGACCGTCAAAACCGAGATTCTCATGTCAACTCGGTCCAACGTTCCTTACTGTGCCGCAACCCGAATGCGATCCTCGTCCAAGCGCCGGTGCTCGGATTCCCGTCTTACCGTTTCGAGATCGGACTGGACCATTTCCTGGACCATTGTGGCCAGGGAGGTTGTTGCCTTCCACCCGAGAACGCGCTCCGCTTTCGAGGGGTCGCCGATCAGAAGCTCTACTTCGGTCGGCCTGAAGTACCGCGGATCCACCTCGACCAGAACAGCGCCGGATCTTGCATCGATGCCTTTTTCGTCGATGCCGGAACCGACCCATTGGATCTCGGTCCCAACTTCGCTGAATGCAAGCTCGACAAAACGGCGGACCGAGTTCTTTACTCCGGTTGCTAGGACATAATCGTCGGGCACGTCCTGCTGAAGGATCCTCCACATGCCCTCGACATAGTCGCGGGCATGACCCCAATCTCGCTCGGCAGACAGATTGCCGAGGTAGAGTTTGTCCTGAAGGCCCAGGCTGATCGCGGCAGCTGCGCGCGTGATCTTACGCGTCACAAATGTCTCGCCGCGCATCGGACTCTCGTGATTGAACAGGATGCCGTTGGAAGCGTGAATGCCATAGGCTTCGCGGTAATTTACCGCAATCCAGTAGGCATAGATCTTTGCTGCCGCATAAGGCGATCGCGGATAGAAGGGCGTCGTTTCCTTTTGCGGGATCTCCTGCACCTTCCCGTAGAGTTCGGATGTCGATGCCTGATAGAAACGCGTCTTCTTAGTCAGGCCGAGCAGCCGGATGGCCTCGAGAAGGCGTAGCGTGCCTATCGCGTCTGCATTCGCCGTATATTCGGCGGTCTCGAAGCTCACCTGAACATGCGATTGTGCTGCGAGATTGTAGATCTCGTCTGGCTGCACTTCCTGGACGATGCGGATGAGGTTCGTGGCATCAGTCATGTCGCCATAATGCAGCGACAGCCTTACGTCCTTCTCATGCGGATCCTGGTAGAGATTATCGATGCGACCGGTGTTGAATGACGACGAACGCCGCTTGATGCCGTGGACGTGATAGCCCTTTGCCAGCAGAAGCTCCGCCAGATAGGCGCCATCCTGGCCAGTGATACCGGTTATGAGTGCGATCTTCCTGGTCATTGTGCTTCTCCGGCGATTTCTGGAACGCGATTGTGAGTGTCTGCCAAGCGAATAATATGATCCTCCCGCAATCAGTAAGCCTCTTCGGCTCTACCGAGCACCAAATCCTGTCAGCATGGTTCGGATCGTACGAAACACAATCAGCACGTCGAGCCAAGGCGAAAAATTCTTGATGTAGTAGAAGTCGTAGTGAAGTTTTTCCAGAACGTCGTCCACCGCCGCAACATGGCCCTGATTGACTTGCGCCCATCCGGTAATGCCAGGCCGGACGATGTGCCGATATCGGTAGAATGGCAGCTCAGCCTCGTACCATTTCGACAGCACGAGTGCCTCCGGCCGCGGTCCGATCCAGCTCATTTCGCCGCGCAAGATGTTGATCGCTTGCGGCAACTCATCGATCCTGGATTTTCTCAAGAACTGTCCTAAGCGAGTGATCCGCGTATCGCCGGCCTTTGTGATGGCCTCGTCCTTTTCATCGCCAGCAACGGCACTGAGTTTCATCGTCCGAAATTTGTAGACCTCGTAAATATTTCCTCGGTATCCCATTCTTTTTTGCTTAAACAAGGCTGGCCCGGCGGAGTCGAGCTTTACTGCTATCGCCACAAATAAGAGCAGCGGCGAGAAGACGACAAGGATAAACAGCGCGGAAAACCAATCAATAGCCTGCTTTATTTTCAAATAAGCCTGGTTTGGATTCAAGGATCCCAGCGTATTTTCGGAGAGATGTTCTATTTCCACTCGACCTGTGAGCGACTCGCTGATTTGTTTGACGTGGTAGACTGGCGTTCCCGAGAGCGCGCGGTCGGCGATATACCGTTCCCATTCATCCGAAAGGTCGGCTCGAAGATCGGCCACCACACCGCTCGCATATTCGACAATCGTCTCGGGCGAATGAATCCGGTGCCAACTGACGCCTGGTATGCTTTCCAGCCTATCGACATCCCCGCCTGGAATTACTGCCAACCGGTATGGGTCGAGCCGTCGCGTGGCCAAACTCAGCCCAAAATACCACAATGTCGACTGAAAAAAACTCGCGGCGGCCTGGAACCGGCTATAGTCGAACCTGAAGAAAAAGATGGTGACGAACACGAGGCCATAGGTCAGGGCGAAGGTGGGTAAGATGTAACCAGCCGCCGCCACACCCGGAAAATTGCCGATGCGCTTGTAAAGTAAATAACCCGCCGCATGAGCGATGAATGCCGCGACAATTGTAACCTGCATATTTGATTGCAAGATTACTTGTTGGTCGAACGACATGCGGACCAGCGCGGGGACCAAGATCGCGAAGGTCAGCCCACCAAGCAACTGAAAGCGCATCCGAAGCAGAAGATGCCTTTGATTAGGAAGGGTGATGGTGGTGGTGTTCAAGTTCGTCAGGTCGCTCTCTGGGTCCGCCGATAAATAAGCCAGGAACTCTCAGATGTTCAACGCAAACCGCTGAGATTGATTGTCAGGCTCCGTATTCCACTCGCGCGATAGGCAGCTTGACAAACCACGATCTGGCCCAGCGCGTGAATCAACACCAAGCTGCGGCAACGCCATTCGCTCTACCGGTATGCTTCGGCTCCAACAATGGCTACCGCACTCCCGGGTGAAACCCGAGAGCCGACCTTGCAACAGCTTGCATCGCATAACCGAGCGTCGATTACGGCTATGCGATCGCGACGAGTTCCCTTGAGTCCATGTCAACAGGGATCTCGCCATTCATGATGGCAACCAGCACTCGCGCCCTTCCGGCTGGATCGAGCCGGTCAAGGCGACCGATCATCTCCGCGAAAGGACCTGAAAGAATCCGAACCGATGCGCCCGCAGCGAGGCCTCCGCTGAAATCAAGCAGGCCGTCCCGGCCAGTCAGAGCTATGAACCGCTCCACCAACCCCGACGGGACCGGCAAGGGCCGTTCGCCCTGCATGATGAGTGAGCGCACGCCGAACGTTCCATTGACCGAGCGCCACCGCTGCAGCGCGACATCGAGGGCGATGAACATGTAACCTGGAAAATATGCCGCCGGTCGAGTCTCGATGCGCCGGGCATGACGTGTGGTCTTTTCGCGGCGAGGCGTAAACGGGTGAAACCCCTGCATCCGGAGATGCCGTTCGGCGACGTCTTCTTTTCCCGGAAATACGCTGGCGGCATACCAGCGTGCTGCGGTGCCGGCTGCGGGCCGTCGCAACGATTTAACAGCCTTACTCGTTGTTTCTTTCGGGCTAATCACGCGTCTCTTTCGGCGGTTTTCGGCATGGTCAATGTCAAGGGTTACGACAGCGTGAAGGTACCAGCAAGCAGCTATCTCGCGAGAATCAAGGCGATTCGTCTAAAAAAGTCCCGCGAATGATCCATTAACCTTAGCCGTGCCTAATAGATGATCGAGCCGCTTTCTTTTTTGCTATGCGAGAATCGATTTCGGGCAGTTACGTCGATGTGTAGCTGCTTGGTTACGCTGGCTCGCGACGAATCGCTGGCTGTTCTGGTCCTTAATCGGTCGATTTGACCATTGTGTGACGGTATCGTTAGCAAAGTGTTGCGAAGCAGATGCCGACCAATTGGCGCCGGCTTGCGTTGGCGAGAAGTTTCGACAGGCCCTCGCTGAAACAGGGACCATTCCACGCAATCACATCCCTGTGGTTGCCGATCAGTGCCGCGTCCGATCCATCGACCAGAGTTCAGGAGCGCTTCAGCAGCGACCAGACGGCTGGCACAAGGCTCGCCGCCAGGCCGACCTTGATCAGGTCGCCGACGATGAAGGGCACGACGCCGAACTGCCATGACTTTTCCGGGCCGATGAGTAGCGCCAGCCAGGCAAAACCCATCGCCATCATGACGATTTCGGCAACCAGAATCGCGTTGAAGAGCTTGATCGGATGGCGATCCCAACCGCGATCAGCGGCCCAACCGACGATCGCCGCCATGACCACGAAGCCAGCAAGATAGCCGCCGGTAGAGCCGAGCATGTAAGCGACGCCGATGCCCTTTTCCGGCGTGCCCTGGAAGACCGGAAGACCCATGGCGCCCTCCGCCATGTAGAGAAGCAGCGTGGCGACGCCGAGGCGCATGCCGAATGCTGCGGCGATCAGAAAGACGGCTAAGGTCTGCATCGAGATGTCGACCGGCCCGAGCAAAACTCTGGTCTTGGCCGACAAGGTCAGCACCAGCGTTCCAACGATCGCCAGCAAAAGCTGCATCGCCAGGCGGGCCGCGCCCTTTTCAGGCAGAGCGAGAGAAACAAGCGGACGCATCGTCGTTGCAATTGCCATGGTCTTCCTCATATCCGACTGCCGCAGATCGCGGCCTTGCGTTTTCCTATATTGGCTTCCGTGTTATGCGGCAATCGGTTTTGCCGTCTCCAGAACAGAGCTGAACGACATTCGCCATGGCGCTGAAATTCGACACAGACTTCGACCCGTCCTACGGCCAGGGCGTGACCGTTGCGCCCGACGTGCTTCGGATTACCGCGAAAAATCCCAGCCCGTTCACCTTTCACGGCACCAACAGCTACATCGTCGGACGCAAGACGCTGGCGGTGATCGATCCGGGGCCAGATGACGATGCGCATCTCAAGACACTGCTCGAGGTGATCGGAGGCAGGTCGGTCAGCCACATATTCGTCAGCCACACGCATCGCGACCATTCTCCGCTGGCAGCGCGGCTGAAGCAGCACACCGGGGCAATTGTATTGGCCGAAGGTCCGCATCGGCCGGCCAGGCCACTGCGCATAGGCGAGGTCAATCCGCTCGACGCCAGCGCCGACACCGCCTTTTATCCGAATATCGCGCTTCCCGACGATACGATGGTCAAGGGCGACGGTTGGGCGATCAGAACGGTACTGACGCCGGGTCACGCTGCCAATCACGCGGCTTTTGCGCTGGAAGGAACCGGTATCCTGTTCTCGGCCGATCACGTCATGGGTTGGTCGACCTCCATCGTTGCGCCGCCGGACGGCGCCATGGCCGACTATATGGCCTCGCTGGATCGGCTGATCGAGCGCGACGACCGCGTGCTGCTGCCCGGCCATGGCGGGCCGGTGACAGCGCCGCGCAGTTTCATGCGCGAGTTGAAGACGCATCGCCGAATGCGCGAACGCGCGATCCTGGAGCGGATCAGAAGCGGCGACCGGACGATCAAGGAGATGGTCGCCGCGATCTACAGAGATACCGACCCGCGCCTGCACGGCGCTGCCGGCCTGTCGGTGCTTGCCCATCTCGAGGACCTGGTGGCCCGCGGCCTCATCACCACCGACGGCGACCCGGCGATCGACGGCATATTCAGGCTGCCTGGCTAAGAGGCCGCCACGAACTCGCACTAAAGCGCGTCGCATTTGACCGGCTCACGCGACGCGCTTTAGGTTGTTGTTTTATGCATGTCGTTATCGCAAAACCGCTGCACACTTTTGCGCGACATGCACTACGTTCCTGAAAGCTCAGAACCGGCTGGAACGCTCTTCTGGTTGAGGCGACTTCAGACCCTGGCAAGAGCATTCCGGACTGGCCGGAAGTCGCGCGGCGGTCTCCAGCGCGACCCGCGAGGCTGTCATGGAGAGATTGGGCAGCACGTCCTCCTGCAGCAATTTCTGGCGATTGCGGTCCATATAGTCGTTGAAGCCCGCCGTGACGAACGCACAGGGCACGAAGCAAGCGCCGATCTCGCGCGCCAAGGTGGCCTCAGGAGCGATGGAATGGTTGAGCACATCCGCCCCCATTCCCCGATACGCCAAGGCTTCGGCTGGGGTTGTCAGTCGCGGCCCATAACAATGGGCAGCCACCAACTGCTGTTCGATGCCATGAACGCGGCATTCGGCTGGCCAATGGCGGCGGGCCGTTTCGACCAGAACCGCCGCACATCTGGGACATACGATCTGCTTGCCCGAACAGTCGAAGCTCTGGCGGTCAGGAAGCAGTGAAAACGGGGTCTGCGTCAGTTCGATGATATCGGCGTTCACCACCATGTCGCCGGGCTGGATCGCCTTGTTGACGGCGCCAACGGTCGAGCAGGCGAGAACTTGCCGTACACCCGCTTTCATCAATACCCAGAACGCGCGGCGATGGCAGGAATGGTCGATATGGTCGCGGGGATTGCCGTGCGAATACATGCACAGCGCCCGCTTCGCTCTCCCTTCGGCTGTAATCGAGGCATCGAACTCGAGCAGCTTCCAGTTGTCGGTACGACCGAAAGGCGTTTCAAAACTCATGTCGCGCCGCAACGTGCGCACGCCATCGAATTCGACATCTTCCGGGAAGGCAAGCCCCCAGTTTGCCGACCCGGTGATGATGGCCAACCCTACCTGAGGTATGTCAGTTGACTGATCCACCGGAGCACCGGCCGCGTGATGATTTGTAGGCATGCTTCCAATCTCGGTCAGGATTTTTGGCTCGGTCAGGATTTTTGTCGAAGGGTCACAATCAGGACGACGGCCACGACGATGACGGTCCACAATGTCGAGATCGCCGCAATGGTCGGATCGATCTGATCGCGCAGCGACACGAACATGAGCTTCGGCATCGTGCTGTTGCGACCACTTGCGATGAAGATCGAAATCACAGACTCGTCGAGCGACGTCAGGAAGGCCATCAATGTCGCCGACAACAAACTGATCCGAAGTTGCGGAACGATTATTCCGCCAATAGCTCTGGCCCAGTTCGCACCGAGGCTACGCGCCGCCTGAACCTGGTTCCAGTCAAAGCGAGCCAGGGCGGGCAACAGCACAATGCACGCCACCGGAACGGCCAGCACCACATGTCCGACCAGCACACCGAACAACGTTCCGACCAGACGTTGTGCCGCCAGCACGAAAAAGAGGCCGATCGCAAGCAGGATTCCTGGGGTGATCGAGGGGGTGAGCAGGACGCTCTGGATGGTCGCAGCGGTCTTCCCGCCCAGCCGATTCATTGAGATGCAGGCGAGCAGCGCGAAAGGCACCGCGATCAGCGCCGTCAATGTCCCAAGGATGAGGCTCGTCCTGAGTGCAGCCATCCACGTCGCCGAGCCGAAGAAGTTCTCGTACCAGCGCAACGAGTAGGCGTGCGGCGGAAACTCGAGAAGATTCGAAGCCGAGAAGGAAAGCGGCACCACCACGAGCGTCGGCAACATCAGAAATGCCATGACAAGAGCGGCAAAGCTCCAGAGGACAATGCGGGCGAGCCTGTTTTGCGGATAGGCTTCAAGCATGGGCGGAGGTTTCCACCGTGTTCTGGGCCAGCAGGCGGCGTGCCGCCAGCAGCATCACACCGATCAGCGCCATGAGAACGAGGAGCAGAATGCCAAGGACGCTCGCCGACCCCCAATCCTGAAAGGTCGATAGCGTACGCTCGATCCGGGTAGAGAGAGGATTTACCTTGCCGCCGCCAAGCACTGCCGGCGTGATGAAAAAACCTATGGAATAGATGAGGACGATGATCGAACCCGAGAAGATGCCGCCGGCCGAAAGTGGCATTATGACGGTGCGGATGACCTGCCCGAGTGTGGCTCCCATGCTCGCTGCCGCGCGAATGAGGTTTGGGTCGATATCGCGCATCGCGGCATAAACGGGCAGCAGAAAAAGCGGCAGCATGTAGTGAACCATGCCGATGAGCGTTCCGGTGAAGTTATAGACCAGCGGCAAAGGCTCCGCTGTCAGGCCCGAACCAGTCAAAGCCGCGTTGATCAGGCCATCACGCCGCAAGAGCACGAGCCAGCCATAGGTGCGCACCAGGATAGCGGTCCACAATGGCAGCATGACGAAGGCCATCAGTACGTTGGCCACCCTTGGTCTGGCGCTGGCCAAAGCGAGTGCCAGCGGGGTGCCTAGAAGAATGCAGATCGCCAGCGTACCGAGGGACAGTTCAAGGGTTGTGACGAGCGCCGACCATGTCAGTCCGCTCGAAAGTACCTTCGCGTAGTTGCCGACAGTGTACTCACCCCCTGTGGTCAGGAAAGATTGCCGGATGATCCAAAGGATGGGCAGTATCGCCGCCAGTCCAACGATGAACAGCGCCGGGAGCGAAAGCGAAAGAAAAAACCGCCGCTCGCGGCGCGCATCCGCCACGAGCGCTGGATCCGGAGTGACGGTCACGCCATCGCTCCCGGTATCGCGTGAACCTTCGCCGCTGGTGCATATGCGGTCATCCGCTGACCGGCGGCAAGCTCGGCGCAGCCGCCGGCCAGCGCTGCCGGAATGCAGACAAGAACCTCTTGCCCACCGTCGAGCGCCAGCGTCAAAAGCCAGTTCTCGCCGCGGAACGCTTTGGCGCGCAGTATTCCTTCGAGAGCCACTCCGTCTTCCCCGACGAGCTTCGCATCAAGATGGAAGCTTTCGGCGCGAATCATCAGAGTTTCGCGTGACGCTTCGGCGCGGTCGATCCTGCGCACCGAGCCTGGCGCCACAATGTTAGCCTCGCCCATGAACTCCGCGACGAAGCGGGTCGATGGACGATCATAGATCCGCTGCGGCGTATCGATCTGCTGGATGCGGCCGGAGTTCATCACCGCAATCCGGTCAGACATAATCAGCGCTTCGCGCTGATCGTGGGTCACGTAGATTGTGGTGATCGCCAGATCATCGTGCAGGCGCCGGATCTCATACTGCATGGTTTCGCGCAGATTCTTGTCAAGCGCCGACAGCGGCTCGTCCATCAGCATCACGCGCGGTTCGAAGACGATTGCCCGCGCCAATGCCACCCGTTGGCGCTGGCCGCCGGACAGTGCGGCAACATTGCGCTCCGCCAGACCATCCAGCTTCACGCGGGCCAAGGCGGCAAGCGCCCGCTGACGCGCCTCCGCTCTGGGCGTCTTGCGCAGCGCCAGCGGATAGGCGACATTCGCCAGGACATTCATGTGGGGAAACAAAGCGTAATTCTGGAACACTATGCCGATGTCCCGTTTGTTGGGCGCCAGGCGAGTGATGTCCCGATCGCCCAACAAGAGTTTACCGGAATCCGGCCGGACAAAACCGGCCAGAGCCATCAGTAACGTGGTCTTGCCCGATCCCGATGGCCCGAGCAGCGTGAGGAATTCGCCAGCTTGAATGTCGAGCGAAACATCATCCAGTGCGACGTAGGACCCGTAAGCCCTGCTGACGCTGTCGATGGTGATCGGGAGCGACTTCATCATCTGCTCCAGCCTTGCAGCTGAGACTCAGCGGCTCATCATCTCATCGAAGGCTTTTTGGGCAGCCTCGCCGTTCTTGACCCACCATTCTGAATTCGAAAACACCGAAGTGCCGGCATTTTCGGGCGCGGTCGCAAGCGTCTTCAGGCGATCCTCGGGAATGAGGCCACCCTCATATGCCGCAGGATTGACCGGGCCATAGGCAATGAAATCGGTCAGCTTCGCAACTCGCGCGGGCTGCGTCATCGCTGCGATGAGCTTCATGGCGGCTTCCTTGTTCGGCGCTCCCTTCGGCACTCCAAGGCAGTCCGTGCCGATGACCGACCCCTTGAACGTGTAGTCAGCCGCGCCGCCATCTGCTTTCACAGTCTCTGCCCGTCCGTTCCAGGTGACGACCAGATCCGCCTCACCGTCTTTCAGCAACTGGGCGGACTGAGCTCCCGAGGTCCACCACACGGCGACATGTGGTTTGATTGCTTCAAGCCGCTTGATGGCGCGCTCCAGACCTTCCGGCGTGCTGAGCACGGAATAGACGTCCGCCGGCGCCACGCCATCGGAGAGAAGCGCGATCTCGATCGAGTCCTGCGCATTGGCGCGCAACGCGCGGCGGCCCGAGAATTTGGCAACGTCCCAGAATTCCGCCCAGGTCTTGGGCGGGTTCTCGCCATAGGTCTTGGTGTTCCACGACATGACGGTGCCATAGGAATCGAACGGATAGCAGTAGTCGGACTTTGCGCCGTCCGGCACGGATTTGGGATCGATGATCATGTAGTCGAGTGGCTCCAGCAGCGACTGAGCGGCCGCCTGGGCGCCTTCCGGTGAGCCCAGGTGAATGACGTCGGTCGCGACCGCACCCGAAGTGACCTGCATCTTCAACGCGGCCAGGCCGTCGCTCTGGGTCTCCTCGCGGACATCATATCCGAGCTCTTTTGCAGCCGGGCCCCACATGGCCTCTTTCATGGCGTTGCCATAATCGCCACCTGCGGTCGTGATGGTGACTGTTTGCGCATGGACGGGCAAGGCAGCCGAGATTGCGAATGCTGCAAGGGAAATGCGTAGCCAAGACATAGGTTCTCCTCCCCAACTTTTATCAAATGTTGCTCGAAATGGCCTTTTATTTGTAATCGTAACGTTACGATTGCATCTGAATGCGCTGGAGTCAAGCTGCTTCCTATGGCAGTTTGGATTGACCGGGATGTCGAATCCGGTAACGTTATGGCGGTCAGCAAATCAGCCGGCGCTTTCGCAAATGAAGTCGGGCGAACAATGGCCAATCTAAAGCAGATCGCGGCGGAACTTTCCCTGTCGGTGACCACGGTGTCCCGCGCTCTGAAGGATGGGCCGGAAGTGCAGCCCTCGACGATAGCCCGCGTCAAGGAGGCGGCTAAGCGGGTCGGCTATCTACCAAATCATCATGGTCGTGCGCTCAAAACCGGTCGAACGCTGACGCTGACGGCAATACTCCCGATGGAGACACGAGACCATCTGTCCGATCTGTTGAAGCTTCCTTTGATCGAAGGCATGACGCTGGCGGCGCGGCAGGCCGGGTATAGTCTGTCCATCTATTCCACCACTCCCGACGACGATCCCGTCGAGAGTGTGCAGCGGCAGCTTCAGGCGCGAAGCACGGACGGCCTGATCATCACGCGGTTGGTGTCGGGTGATCCGCGCGTCACGCTGCTGCTGGATAGACGCATGCCATTCGTCGCGTTTGGAAGAACCGACCTGGATGCCCCGTATCCCTATGTCGATGTCGACAACGAACAGATTGCCTACGAGGCAACCCGACGGCTCATGGATAAGGGCTGTCGACGCATTGCACTGCAACTGCTGGTTCCGGAGGATCAGGCGAGTGCCATGCGTCTTGCCGGGTATGGAAGGGCAATGGCCGAGGCCGGTATTCCGATCGACCAATCGCTGATCGGCCATGGCATGTTCACCATGGAATCGAGCGCAGCCTGGTTCGATCGCTTGCTGGCTTGTTCAGATCCACCGACAGGCTTGGCATGCGCCAACGAACTGGGCCTTCTAGGGGCGCTACACGCTCTTGGCAGAAGAGGCCTTGCGCCGGGGAGCGACGTCCACATTGTCACGCGTGACAGCACGCAGCTGGCACGCTTCCTGCCGGCGAAGATTGGAGTTCATTCCGTGGACATGGCGGGGGTCGGACGCAAACTCATCGAAGTCCTGGAGAGCCGGATCATTAATCCGCTGGGGCCGGTGGAGACAATCCTGCTAAAGGGTGACTTCGACCCTGGCGAGTAGTCTGCTTCACGGCGCAACCGATCGCCGCAATCCCGCAACCGTCCCGTCGAGCGGAGCACGTACGTTTCGACTGCAGGGGGGCGGCCCATGTATGCAAGGCGACTGGCGAGACAAGTCGAATAGTCTCCGGCAACCCGTGATTGTATTAGCCGCGTTTCTGTGGCGCCGAGCGATACCGCTTGGCTGCAAGATGCTCTGGACATCACTCGACCGGGGCCGTGCCGACCTGGCCGGCGACTTCCCGATCCAGCTCGGCGAGGAAATCCACGATGCGGGCCGCATTGTCGCCAAGGTCGTAGCGGCCGTAACGCGAGGCCGAACGCATGTCGACGATGACCGTATCGCCATCGTCGGTCACACGGATGGCGACGTCGGCGGGAAGGCTGAGGATGAAGCTCTTGGCCAGGGCGCTGATCGTCACCTCGCTTTGCCCGATCGCATGGGGAAACGGCGCCGTTAGCTGCCAATCCCGACGATCGAGCACGGTTTCGACTGCCTCCAGAACCCGATCGAAAGGCAGGTTGTAGCTGCGTCCGGTGACAAGCGGATAGGTCCCGGTCTGCAGGCGCTGCTCGCCCGGGGTCGGTGGCGAAAGCGCGTTCATGTCCCCGGTCCGGGTGCTGGTGTCGAGCACCGGCGGATCGTCGAAATCCGTCGAGATGTCCCTGAGTGGCGGAGAAGTCGCTGCCCAGTAGGCAGCGATACCAAAGGGAGCAAGCACCATCAGTGCCAGCACCGTGCCGACGGTGAGATCGCGACCGCCACGGTCGCCGAAATTCCACAGTCTCGAAAAGGCAAATCCGGCGAACAACAGCGCAAAGGCGGCAAGCAGCGCGACAATACCGAGCACCCAAAGGAAGGCCGGCGTTTCAACAAGCTCATATCGGTGGCCGACGAAGACGGTCAGGAGCAGGACCGCCGAAAAAGCGCCTGTCCGCCGCGACCAGCCGGCCGCCTTCGACGTCTGTCGCTCGGGAATGTCCATTGTTTTCTGCACTGCTCCACCCGAACGAGCGTTTAGCGCCGTTTAGCGGCGGCTGGAAGGAGAAAGACAGCATCTCAGTCAATCCGTCGGCAGACGATAGTCCCTGAATTGCCGGCGCAAGGTGGTCTTCTGGATCTTGCCGGTGGCGGTGTGGGGAATTTCGTCGACAAAGGCGACGTCATCCGGCATCCACCACTTCGCCACCTTGCCGTTCATGAAAGCGAGGATATCCGTCCTGGTCGGCTCCCGGCCCGGCTTGCGGACGACTACAAGCAACGGCCGTTCGCCCCATTTCGAATGCTGGATGCCGATGGCGGCCGCCTCCGCCACATCCGGATGACCGACCGCGAGATTCTCGAGCTCGATGGTCGAGATCCATTCGCCGCCCGACTTGATGACGTCCTTGGCGCGATCGGTGATCTGCATGTAGCCGCTCGGGTCGATATGGGCGACATCACCGGTATCAAACCAGCCTTCTTCATCGAACTGTTCGGATCCGATGCCGCCATAGTAGGCGCGCGCGACAGCCGGTCCGCGGACCTTCAAGCGTCCGAATGTCTTGCCGTCCCATGGCAGCGCGTTGTTGTCGTCGTCGGTCACCTTCATTTCGACGCCGAAGGGCGGATAGCCCTGCTTGCTCTGGACGTCGAGCCGGGCTTCGCCTTCAAGCCCGGCATAGTCCGGCTTCATTGTACACAGCGTGCCGAGCGGCGACATTTCGGTCATGCCCCATGCATGGATGACCTCAACATCATAATTGTCCTGGAACTTCGTTGTGATCGCACGCGGGCAGGACGAGCCGCCGATCACGACCTTCTTCAGATAGGGAAGTTGTTTGCCGGTCTCCTCCAGATGCTGAAGCAGCATCAGCCACACTGTCGGCACAGCGGCGCTGAACGTCACCCTTTCGGTGTCGAGCAACTCATAGATCGAGGCGCCGTCCATCTTGCAGCCAGGCATGACCAGCTTGGCGCCGATCATCGGCGCGCTCTGGCCAAGACCCCAGGCGTTGGCGTGGAACATCGGCACGACCGGCAGTATTGTGTCGCGCGACGAGAGCCCCATCGCGTCGGGCATCGCGGCGATCATGGCGTGCAGCACGTTCGAGCGATGGCTGTAGAGGACGCCTTTCGGATCGCCTGTCGTGCCCGAGGTGTAGCACATGCCGGCGGCGGTGTTTTCATCGAACGTCTTCCAGGTGAAGGCGCCGTCGGCTTCGCCAAGCCATTCCTCATAGGCAACGACGTTCGGCAGCACCGTTTGCGGCATGTGCGCCTTGTCGGTCAGCACGATCACCTGCTTCAGCGATTTGACCGCGCCGGCGATCTTTTCAAGCAGCGGCATGAATGTCAGATCGACGAAGATCGCCTTGTCTTCGGCATTGTTCATGATCCAGACGATCTGCTCGGGAAACAGGCGCGGATTGAGCGTGTGATAGATCGCGCCGACACCCATGATGCCGTACCAGGCTTCGATGTGGCGCGCCGTATTCCAGGCCAAAGTGGCGATGCGGTCGCCGAGTCCAAAGCCATCACGCTCGAGCCGCTCAGCGACCCGCAGGGCGCGGCGATGAATTTCGGCGTAAGTGGTCCGGACGATAGGGCCCTCGATCGAGCGCGACACGATCTCGCGTTCGCCGTGCTGCCTGGCTGCGTTGTCGATGAGCTTGTGGCAAAGCAGCGGCCATTCCTGCATCAGTCCGAGCATTCTTTCCTCCCATTGGTTTTTCGTTCCATTGTGGGACGAACAAGCATATTGTCCAGCCATGACCGGGCAGAAGCAGCGCATTGGTCGAAAAGACAGGGAAAAACCGCCACAATCCGGCCATCGTCGGCGTTAACTTTGATTAATTGGGCAGGGGTGCGATTGGCGAATGAAAGAGGTTCGCATGGACGCGCAGCTCGAAGACAAAACTCTCGAAGATACGCTCGCCGAAAGCCTGACCGATCTGGTGCCGGACGCCAAAACCGTTTCCGAAGACGAATTCGTCGAAGTTGTCGGCGGCGCGCTTGAGGCGGTCGGCGGCACGCTGCTGTTCAAGATGTGCGTTCAGAACGAAGGCGAAGGCCAGCACGTCGCCGCGGCTTGCGTCGGCGATGGCGGCAACCGCCAGTTCCTGCTCCTTACCTTGCCGACCGGCGGTGGTGCACTCAAGGTCGAAACCGCGTCGAGAAGCACCAATCCGGTTGCCGGTATCGCCGCCGCCTATGCCGGGCTGTTGGATGCGTTTCAGGCTGCCGCCTGATCGGTCAACGGCAAGGTCGTTTGACGAGAGATCTGCCAACGCCGAAGGCGATGGTTTTTGAGTCCCGTATTCGACGGGGGCCTTGCGCGGCGCGCACGCCGGACACACCTTAAAGCGCGTCGCGTCAAAAGGACTTCACGCGACGCGCTTTAAGTTCTTATTTTTATTCCTGTCGTTATCCCAAACCGCTGCGCACTTTTGGGCGACATGCATTAGGTCGTGCAAGGAGAACCCCTCATGGACCAGATCGCCAATCCGTCACCCGGCTTTCAAAGCAACCCGGGTAAAGTGATCACTGTCGAGCCCTACATCGGAACTGTGACCGTACGCGCCGGCGACGCGGTCATCGCCTCGTCTAAGAGGGCCAAGGTGTTGACCGAATCCCCCTACCCCCGGGTCCTCTACATTCCATTCGAAGACATCGATTTCGACCAGCTTCGCAAGACGGAATTGTCGACTCATTGCCCATACAAGGGCGATGCGAGCTATTGGAGCGTGCTGCCTGCCGCGGAAGCAGGCAAGGATGCGATGTGGGCCTATGAGCAGCCTTTCGACGAGATGATCGAAATCCGCGATCACGGCGCGTTCTATCCCAACAAGGTGACGATCGAAGCCAAACCAGCCTGAGCGGGGACGGCTCGAGACCTGTCCTTACCGATCATCCGGTGGGACGGTCACGGCCAGCGTCGTGCCCCTTTACCCGCGACCGTTCTTTGCAGCCTGTACCGCCGCCTGCGCGGCAGCCAGCCTGGCGATAGGCACGCGGTAGGGCGAGCACGACACGTAATCGAGGCCGACGTCCTCGCAGAAATGGATCGATGCCGGATCGCCGCCATGTTCGCCGCAAATGCCGAGCTTGATCTCCGGCCGCGTCGCCCTGCCTTTTTCGGCTGCCATCCGCACCAGTTCGCCGACGCCCTCAATGTCGAGCGACACGAACGGATCCTGCTCGATGACGCCCTTCTGGCGATAGGTCTCCAGGAATGAGGCCGCATCGTCGCGTGAGATGCCGAAGGTGGTCTGGGTCAGATCGTTAGTGCCGAAAGAGAAGAATTCGGCCGCCTCGGCAATGACATGGGCGCGGAGCGCGGCGCGCGGCAGTTCGATCATCGTGCCGGTAAGATAATCGATCTTGACGCCGGTCTCCTCCATTACGCTCTTGGCGACGGCGTCGATCCGCGCCTTGACATAGTCGAGCTCCTTCACCAGACCGACCAGCGGCACCATGATTTCCGGAACCACCAGCGCGCCGGCCTTCCTGCCGGCCTCGACGGCGGCCTCGAAAATGGCGCGCGCCTGCATCTCTGCGATTTCGGGATAGGAAACCGCAAGCCGGCAGCCGCGATGGCCAAGCATCGGGTTGAATTCGTGCAGGGCTTCGGTGCGCTGCCTGAGCTTGTCGGGCGACACCTTCATGGCAGCAGCGACTTCGGCCACCTCTTCCTCGGTCTTGGGCAGGAATTCGTGCAGCGGCGGATCAAGCAAGCGGATCGTCACCGGCAGGCCGGCCATGATCTCGAACAATTCGAGGAAATCCGAGCGCTGCATGGGCAAGAGTTTTGCGAGCGCCGTTCGCCGGCCCTTTTCCGTGTCGGCCAGGATCATCTCGCGCATGGCAACGATACGGTCGCCCTCGAAGAACATGTGCTCGGTGCGGCAAAGTCCGATGCCCTCGGCGCCGAAGGAACGCGCCATGCGCGCGTCGAGCGGCGTCTCGGCGTTGGTGCGCACCTTCATGCGACGCACGGCATCGGCCCATTCCATGATGGCGGCGAAATCGCCCGAGAGTTCCGGCTGCAGCATCGGTACGGCGCCCTTCAGCACCTGGCCGTTACCGCCATCGATGGTAATGATGTCGCCCTTGCGGAACGTCGACCCCATCGCCATCAGCGTGCCGGCTCTGTAGTCGACGCGCAGCGAGCCCGCGCCCGACACACAAGGCTTCCCCATGCCGCGCGCCACCACAGCGGCGTGGCTGGTCATGCCGCCACGCGTGGTCAGGATGCCTTCGGCCGCATGCATACCGTGGATGTCCTCGGGACTGGTCTCGATGCGTACGAGGATCGCCTTGCGGCCTTGCGTCTTAAGCTCCTCGGCGTCGTTGGAGGAAAAGACGATCTCGCCGGTGGCTGCACCCGGAGACGCGGGCAGACCGATGCCGATCACATCGCGCGCCGCCTTCGGATCGATGGTCGGATGCAGCAACTGGTCGAGCGAGGCCGGATCGATGCGGGCGACGGCCTCCTCCTTTGAGATGAGCTTGTCGCGCGCCATGTCGACGGCGATTTTGAGCGCCGCCTTGGCGGTACGCTTGCCGGACCTCGTCTGCAGCATCCACAATTTGCCGCGCTCAATGGTGAATTCGAGATCCTGCATGTCGCGGTAGTGCTTTTCAAGACGGTCGGAGATGGTGACGAAAGACTGGAAGGCTTCCGGCATCAGCTTCTGCAGCGACGGCTTGTCGGAGCCGGCGGCAATGCGCGCCGCCTCGGTGATGTTTTGCGGCGTGCGGATGCCGGCGACGACATCCTCGCCCTGCGCATTCACCAGGAACTCGCCATAGAGCATCTTTTCGCCGGTGGAAGGATTGCGGGTGAAGGCGACGCCGGTGGCCGAGGTCTCGCCCATATTGCCGAAGACCATGGCCTGGACGTTGACCGCAGTGCCCCAGCTTTCGGGAATGTCGTGCAGGCGCCGATACGTGATGGCGCGGTTGTTCATCCAACTCGAAAACACGGCGCCGATCGCCCCCCAGAGCTGCTCGTGCGGATCTTGCGGAAACGGTTTGCCGAGTTCCTCCTCGACCTTGGCCTTGTAGAGTGCGATCACGCCCTGCCATTCGATGGCCGTCAGTTCGGTATCGAGCTCGTGGCCGAGCCCGCCCTTCTGGTCTTCGAGGATTTCTTCGAACACCTCATGGTCGAGGCCCATGACGACA
This sequence comes from Mesorhizobium sp. f-mel, assembly GCF_053850215.1. Lineage (NCBI taxonomy): Bacteria > Pseudomonadati > Pseudomonadota > Alphaproteobacteria > Hyphomicrobiales > Phyllobacteriaceae > Mesorhizobium > Mesorhizobium sp. f-mel. The sequence goes on along the minus strand of NZ_JBSPTO010000001.1, from coordinate 818,763 downwards.
TCGGAATACATCTGAATGAAACGCCGGTAGCTGTCATAAGCAAAGCGCGCATCGCCCGAATCGGCGGCCAGCGCCTCGACCGTCTCGTCGTTCAGACCGAGGTTGAGCACTGTGTCCATCATGCCGGGCATCGAAGCGCGGGCACCGGAACGCACCGACACCAAAAGCAGTTTCGAGGGATCGCCGAAACGGCGCCCGGTCAGCCGGCCGATGTGGTCGAGCGCAACCGCGACGTCCGCCTCCAGCGAGGCCGGGTACGTGCGGCCGTTGGCGTAGTAGGCGTTGCAGACCTCGGTGGTGATGGTGAACCCCGGCGGCACGGGCAGACCCAGGCTGCACATTTCGGCCAGATTGGCGCCCTTGCCGCCCAGGAGGTTCCTATCGCCGGCACGGCCTTCCGCAGCGCCGTCGCCAAAGGTGTAGACCCATTTGGTCATGCTTGCTCTCCGGTTGCAGGAGATTGAAAAGATTGGCGAAGCCGAAATTTCGCCGTGTCCCATCCGAGCGATATGATGCTGCAGTGCGAAAGGCAAGGCGTCGCCAAAGCCGGCCGGCTTCTACAATCGATTAAGAAAAAGCGATGGCGAAAAGACTTGCGGCTCGGCGGCCATTTGAGTAGAACATAACGGGAACCCTGGGTAACACCGTGAAACTGACCGGAAAACTCGATTATCTGGAAATGCCGGCAACTGGTGGAACGCTGGATAGGCTCAAGGCTTTCTACAGCGCCGCCTTTTGCTGGTCGTTCACCGACTACGGGCCGACCTATTCGGCCTTTTCGGAAGGTCTTGACGGTGGGTTCCAGGCTGATGCCGGCGAAGCGCCCGCCAAGCCGCTTCCCGTGGTTTATTCCGAGGATTTGGAAGAAACCCTGGGCGCCGTCGAAAATGCCGGCGGCACGATCGTCAAGCCGATTTTCTCATTCCCTGGTGGCAGGCGGTTTCATTTCGTCGATCCGGCCGGCAATGAAATGGCCGTCTGGGGTGAATAGACGCCATCGCCCGACAGCAGACGATGATATGCAAACGCCAATCTGCGCGAACCGGTGGATCAGTCCCGCGCACTTGCTATTCTCGGCATTGAGCTTTCCGTCGGCTCGTCCTATAAGGCCGCGCACAGCGGGCATGTTCCCGCTGTTGGGGCGTAGCCAAGTGGTAAGGCATCGGTTTTTGGTACCGACAATCCCAGGTTCGAATCCTGGCGCCCCAGCCAGTCATCTTATAATGAAACCAACAGCTTAGTTCACCCTTTAGGACAACCGTGCAGTGCAGTTGTCGAGATAGTCCCATTATTTCGACAGCGTCTGTAGCTGCCAAAAGAATAAATCTCATTGCGCCGTCCCTGCGGTGATTCCAGCGCTCTCTCCGCCAGCGCATCGGCAACGGCCATTCAACTCAGGTCGACTATTTTAGATGCTTGGATCGTCACAACTGACTTGGTGCCACTGATCCATCTGCCGCTCGCGTCTGGCCTACCTGGGCCGAGTTCGGGGCATCCTCAGCCAAGAGCGTGGTCGGCCGCGGTCCAACTGGTGCATGACCGGGGTCACCATAACGCCATGCATAACAATTGAACTCAGAACGGCGAAGCAGACGGTTACCCAAAGAATTGTCGCACCCTCGAATTCAGCCTGCCCAAGTGCAAATGCGAGGTAGTAGAACGATCCAAGGCCGCGTATTCCAAAAAAAGCAATCACGGCCTTTTCGCGTGATGACGTCTGAAATCCGATTAGCCCAACCCACGCCGCGAGCGGGCGCACAACGAAAAGCACCAAGGCGGTCGTGACGATCACCTGCCAACTCAAGGCGCCAAAAATCGACCCTTCTGCGATGGCTGCCCCAAAGCAGACCAGCAGGACCATCATCAGCAATCGCTCAATCTGCTCCGCGAAGTCGTGCAAGCTCTCATGATACTCGTGCTGGCGTTCGACAGACCGTAGCGCCACGGCCGCGACGAAGACTGCAAGGAAGCCGTAGCCGTGCAGCATTTCAGTCGAGCCGTACGCAAGGCAGGTGATACCGAGCGCAACAAAGCCGTCTCTTGTCTCTGACAAACCCGACCGTTTTGGCAGATGAAACGTCAGGTAGCCCATAGCTTTACCGCCCAGCCATCCGATGCCAACGCCTGCGGAAATCTTCCAGAGAACATCAACGACGAGCCAGCGTGTGAAGAAAGGCTCGCCGGACGCACTGGACAGCGCAATCGCGATGGCAAGGAAGACGAACGGAAACGCCGCTCCATCATTGAGGCCGGCCTCGGAAGTAAGAGCAAAGCGCACGTCATCCTCCTTGCCAGATTGAGGTGGACCTACCTGTATGTCGCTTGCCAGAACAGGATCAGTTGGCGCCAGAGCAGCCCCAAGCAGAAGTGCAGCGGCAAGGCCAAGGCCGAGAATTGACCAGCCGAGAAATGCAATTCCTGCGATCGTCAGAGGCATGGCGATGCCGAGGAGGCGCCATGACGACTCCCAACCCCGCCAACTCAGTGGCCGGTCCAGCTTCAGGCCTGCCCCCATAAGGGCGACGATGATAACCAACTCTGTGAGGCGCTCGGTTAGTATCCGGTTCTCGAGTGGGTTCACCCCGACGAGCGGAGAGAATGGCGACCAAACCAAAAGAACCCCGATCCCGATGCAAACCATTGGCAGCGAAAGCGGAAGCTTCCTGAGAAACAGGGGTAGCCAGGCGGTAACGAGCACGATTGCTCCAAAAACCGCCAAGAGGAGGGCGTCCGACTGCATGTGGGCTTAGACCGGTGAGCGCATGTTCGGAGCGCCGTCCTGCTTCCACCCCGAGCACAAACAGGCACCCCTCCTTACCCAATATTCGCTCGCCATATGCTTCCCCAACGCGTCGTTCGACCGACGCAATCGTAGCACGGACATGGAGCCGCTGTCCGCGCCTAAGGGCAGATCACTGTCGGCGGCGACCCCGGCGGCCTATATGCGGAGGCGCTATCGCGGCTTATCCTTCTCGAAATCGGTAGCTAAAGCTCGAGCAGGATTGATCCGTGTATCGGCTATTGGTGCATTGGCCATACGATCATTAGCATCGGCACAGCAACGATGATGACGAGGAACGATAGCGGCAGTCCCAGGCGTGGATAATCGCTGAAACGGTAGCCGCCAGGCCCCATGACGAGTGTGTTGCACTGGTGGCCTATCGGGGTGAGAAAATCGCAACCGGCGCCAATGGCGACCGCCATCAGAAATGCTTCCGGCCTGTAGCCGAGATCGCGGGCGAACTCGGCGGCGATAGGCGCCATGACCAGAACGGTGGCGGCATTGTTGAGGAATGGTGTAACGGCCATGGCAGCGACAAGGATGAGCATCAATGCGCCGGGCGCCGGAAGAACGGTGCCCAGTCTGGCAAGCTCGCCGGCTATTACTCCTGTGGCCCCTGTACTGCGCAGCGAATCGCTCACTGGAATGAGAAGGGCGAGCATGATGAGGATTGGCCCATCCAGCGATTGGTATACGTCCCGGACCGGAATGACCCTGAAAAGCACCATTCCGACCGCGGCCGCAAAGAACGCGACGGAGACGGGGAGCAGCCCAAACGCAGTCGCCAACATAGCGAGAGCAAGGATCGTGACCGGCACGATACCCTTGCGCACGCTACCAAGCAGGATAGCCCGTTCTGCCAGCGGCAGGCAGCCGAGTTCACGCAGTATCTCGGGTATCGTCGCTGCATTGCCCTGCAACACGATGACATCACCGAGCCTTAGCTGGATTTCGGCCAGCCTACGGTCGAGGCGCTCGCCGTGACGGCTGACAGCCAGGAGGTTGACATTGAAGCGGTCGTAAAGGGCAAGGCGCTGGGCTGACCAGCCGATCAAAGGGGAGCTTTCACCGATCACGGCTTCGATAGCGATCATCTCGCTGGCCGTGTCGTCACTGCCGACCCTATCGCCCGTGACGCTGAGCTTGCCCTGCGAGACAAGGCGATCCAGCGCCTCTGGGTCGCCCTCGAGCAGCAGGATGTCGTTCGCTTTGAGGACAACATCGGGCAGTGGTGTCATCCGCATAGTCCGGTTGCGCAGGATCGACGTCACGATAGCATCGCCGCCCGATAGCTTGATGAGGTCAGCGACGGTTTTCCCGAGTACCGTGGATTCGCTGACAATTCGGGCCTCTGTCAGGTAATTCTTGATGGCGATGGCTTCATTCAGCGAACCGCCGAGCTTTTCGCGCACCGGTAACAGCCAATAGAAAAGCAGCAGGAAGATCGTTCCGGCGGCGGCTAGGGCGGCTCCAACAGGTGTAAAGTCGAACATTGTGAAGGCGGTGCCGGTCAGCTCCTCCCGCACACGGGACACAACGATATTGGGAGATGTTCCCACCTGCGTCATGAGCCCGCCGAGCAGTGATCCGAACGCCATAGGCATCAGGAATATCGAGGGTGAAACGCTCGACCGGCGCGCGAACTGGAAGGCGATCGGAATCATGATAGCGAGCGCACCGATATTCTTTACAAAGGCAGACAGGATCGTGACCACGATCACCAGCAGCGCCAATTGCGACCGAACGCCCGATAGGTTGGGAACAAAGCGCTTGATGGCGATTTCCATGATGCCCGAGCGGGCTATGCCTGCGCTCACCAGCAGGGCACTGCCGACAATGACCACGATATCGTCGCTGAACCCGCTGAAGGCCTCGCCAAAAGGCACGATGCCAACCGCGAGTGCAAGCAACAGTGCCGCGGCTGCGACCAGATCATATCGATATCGACCCCAAACGAGCGCCGCCATCATCACGAAGATGACGGCGAACGACAGAATTTGCGGCGTAGTCATGTCTTCGGATGCTCCGCCGCTAATGCGGCTGATCAGAACGGCCAAACCGCCCTTTTGTTGCCTTCGCTGATCACGGTTTTGCTAACACGGTTCTTAATGCTGAGCTTCCATGCTTGCGAACAAGCCCGTGTCGGCGATGGTCCTGCCTCTTGGGGGCCATCCTGGTAGTGTTGCATCAAGGCGCGCGATCGGTCAGTGCGCTTGCACCTTCCTCCGCGGCGCAATGTGCGCAGCAGTAGATAATGTCACCTTGTTCGACGCCATGTCCGATGATCCGGCACCCGCAATGCGGGCAGAGCGGCGCAAGTTTGTGGATCGCGCATTCGAAGCTGTCGAACGTATAGGTTTCCTCAGCTAGCTTCACTTCGAAAGCCTTGTCGTAGTCATTCCCGCATTGATCGCATCTGGCCATAGTTCTTTCCTTCTTCTTCATTGGCTCAAGCTCGACCAACCCGCCGCATGGCGACAGGTTCCCGTCAGGATCGTAGAGTCATTAAGCAGGAGACGAGCGCGAGCCGGCGTCACGCGCGCCGATCGATCAAGCGGATCACCTCCTCGATGCCCCGCGGCTCGATGTCGAGTTCCTTCAGGCCAGGCGCGCCGATTGCTGCCACATTGTCGTGCCGCATAAGATCGACCTGGTTGCGCGTTATGGGCACGGCCGGAAGGAGTTCCGCGACGCCGGCCAAGGCGCCCCACGCCGCAAACGGCACCGGCATCAGCCTGATGTGGGTACCGAGCTGTCGGGCGATCTCCCGCAGCAGTTCCTTATAGGTGTAGATGCGCGGGCCACCGAATTCGAGTGTAAATGAGCCCTTGTGGTTTCGCCCGTCGATAAGCCGGCCCACTGCTTCTGCGACGTCTGCCACATAGACCGGCTGAAGCCGTGTGCCACCATCGCCGAATAGCGGATAGACCGGCAGGAGACGTATCAGCCTCACAATCGTCGTGAGGAAAACGTCGTCAGGTCCTGTCATGACGGCGGGACGAACAATGAAGGCGCCGGGAAATGCGCTCGCCACCGCCTCTTCTCCGCGACCACGTGCCCCAATATATTTCGAATCCGATTGAGGATCGGAGCCGATCCCCGAAATCTGGACGAACCGGTCTACCCCGCCATCGCGCGACGCAGCGGCGAGATCAGCGGCAGCTTTCACATGCACGCGTTCAAACGTCTGCGCACCCTGCTCGACATAAAGACTGACAGCATTCACGATCGCCTGTGATCCGGCAATGGCCGAGCCGATCGAGGACGCATCCAATATATCCGCCTCGACGGCTTCGGGCATCCTTGCAGTCGAAGAAAAGACCGGGCCCACACGAGCCGGGTGGCGGGATGCGGCGCGGACCGTGAAGCCTCTTTCAAGGAGCCGCTTCACGATCCTGCGCCCGAGAAAGCCTGTTCCGCCGAACACAGTGGCGATCCGTTCCGTGTTGAGATCGTCAGGATCCATCGCCATCCCTTCTTCGAGTGCCGGCCAAGCGCCTGCCGCGAGGATTGCCCCTGGCCGGCGTATGAACCAGCCGTCGAACATCAGGACGGTTGGAGAACAACGCAGGAACGCTTTTTGTTCCAGTCAGCGCTGGGTTGATCGGGGGACGGCCGATGTCGCCATAGAAGGCGAGTGTTTGACGCTGAGTTGCTTTATCCGTGCTATCAAGACTGGTCGAGGCACTGCAGCGTCGAAATTGACAAATCATTGCTTGCAAATCGGTCGCCGCTGTCTTTTGCTCGCGCGACAGTTGTCCCATGACTGTTGAATGGTTGGCGAACGGATGAACAAAATCGATCGGCGACGGCCAGAGTCTGAAGCGGACGCCACCGTAAATGCCGCGCGGCTTGGAACGCGGTTGCGCCTCGCCCGGCAGATACGGGGCATGACGCTGAAGACGCTGGCGACAGCTGCGAACTGCTCTGAAAGCCTATTGTCCAAGATCGAGAACGGCAAGGCTTCGCCATCCCTGCCCATGCTTCACCGCCTGGTCGAAGTTCTGGGGACCAATATCGGCTGGATGTTCGAACAGGTCGACGACGACGAGGCGATCGTGTTCCGCGCAGGCGCGCGGCCATTGATCTCGCTCGACGCGCTGAGGCGCGGCGAGGGCATTTCGCTTGAGCGCATCATTCCGTATTCGCCCGGTCACCTGCTACAGTGCAATATCCATCATATCGAGGCGGACGGCGAGAGCGAAGGTCCCATCCAGCATGTCGGCGAGGAAGTCGGCTATGTGCTCGCTGGCCGGATCACGCTGATCGTCGATGGCAAGAGCCATGATCTCGCCACTGGCGATGCGTTCGTGTTCAGGTCGGAGCTGCCGCACCATTACCGCAACATCGGCAAGGAGAGAGCCAGCATTTTCTGGGTCAACACGCCGGCGACGTTCTGACGGCGCTCAGAGATCAAATTCGTTGACAAATATTCAAGTCTCTTGAATGTTTGCCTCGTGCCTAAGCACCGATGGGACCAGCCGAACAGGTTTGGCCCGCAAGCAAGGGGAACCGTAAATGCGTCCGTTCAAACTTCTCTTCCGTTGCGCCGCCGTCATCGCCATTTGCTCGACCGCGATGGGATCGGCGTTCGCCGATACGTTCGCTCTCGTCAACATCAACCAGCAGGCCCTGTTCTTCAACCAGATCAATGAGGGCGCGCAGAAGGCCGCCGACGCCGCAGGCGCCAAGCTGGTCATCTTCAATGCCAACAACGTGCCGAGCGCGCAAAATGACGCGATCGAGAACTACATCACACAGAAAGTCGACGGCATCATTTTAGTCGCCATCGACGTGAACGGCGTCAAGCCTGCAATCACCGCCGCGAAGGCGGCCGGCATCCCCGTGATCGCCATCGACGCGCAGATTCCCGACGGCGACAACGTTGCGTTCATCGGTGTCGACAACGCCAAGGCTGGCGAGGATATCGGCAAATTCTACGCGGACTATGTCAAGTCGGAGATGGGCGGCACTGCCAAGATCGGCATTGTCGGCGCGCTTAATTCGTTCATCCAGAACCAGCGGCTCGACGGTTTCAAGAAGGCGGTCACTGACAGCGGCTTGGCGATCACCTTCCTCGACACGGTCGACGGCCAGAATGTTCAGGAGACCGCAATGAGCGCTTCGGAGAATTTGATGACCGCCAATCCGGACATGACGACGCTATATGCGACCGGCGAGCCGGCGTTGCTCGGCGCTGTTTCGGCCGTAACCAGCCAAGGCCGCACCGGCGACGTCAAGGTGTTCGGCTGGGACCTGACCAAGCAGGTTATTCAGGGCATTGACGATGGTTGGGTGGTGGCCGTCGTCCAGCAGGACCCTGCCGGCGAAGGCAAGGCCGCTGTCGAAGCATTGACCAAGCTCAAGAAGGGCGAAACGGTCGAGCCGATCATCAATATTCCGGTGACGATCGTGACCAAGGAGAATGTCGAGCAATACCGCGCGATGTTCCAGTAAACTGCGTCGATGGCCGGTCCGCGGCGCCGCTTGAGGCTACGCCGCGGACGCTTTGCAAATCCCGTGGGATCCAAGATGAGCAGTAGCGAGACCTATCGGGTGCGGATGAGCGGCATCTCAAAGCGCTACAACGCCATCCAGACGCTCGATGATGTGTCGCTGGTGCTGAAGCCGGGCGAGGTCCTGGGACTGGTCGGCGACAATGGCGCGGGAAAGTCGACATTGAGCAAGGTGCTGTCGGGGGCGGTGGTTCCCGATGCCGGCACGATCGAGATCGATGGCATGCCGGTGACCTTCAACTCGCCGGCGGATTCGCGTGCAGCGCGCGTCGAGATGGTCTATCAGGATCTGTCGCTCTGCGACACGGTCGATGTCGCCGGCAATCTCTTTCTCGGCCGCGAGCCGCGCCGCCGCATCGCCGGCATTTCCTTTCTCGACAAGAAGCGCATGCACGAACAGACGCGCCAGATGCTCGATCGACTCGGCATCGTTATCGCCGACACGCGGCTCAAGGTCGAGAACCTGTCCGGCGGACAGCGACAGTCGATCGCGATCGGCCGCGCCGCCTCGTTCGAGCCGTCCGTGCTGATTATGGATGAGCCGACGGCAGCGCTTGCCGTCGCCGAGGTCGAGGCTGTGCTCGACCTGATCCGCGCCGTGAGCGCCCGCGGCGTCAGCGTTATTCTGATCACCCACCGCCTTCAGGATCTGTTCCTCGTATGCGACCGCATTCAGGTCATGTACGAAGGACGCAACGTCGCCGAGCGGCTGATCGGCGAAACCAATATCGAAGATGTCGTCAACCTGATCGTGGGCCGCAAATTCAGCGCTCGTTCGGCCACCAGCGCCTATCGCGATGGAGCGCCAGCATGAGCGACGTGAGTTCGACCCACTCCGCTCAGTCTCGAAGGGTTCGCGAAGGCACATGGCGAGATGCGGTGCTCGCCAATGGCAGTGTCGTGTCGATCGCGTTGTTCTTTCTTGTGGTTTGCGTCATCTTCTCGGTGACGACGGACGCCTTTCTGACGTCGCCCAATCTGCTGAACATCCTACGGCAGTCGGCCCCGCTGCTGATCGTCGCCGCAGCGATGACCTTCGTCATCACCACGGGTGGCATCGACCTTTCTGTCGGCTCCGTGCTGGCGCTGGTGGCAACGTTGTCGGCGACAATGCTGCAGCTGGGCCTGCCATGGCCGGCGGTCATCCTGGCCATGCTTGCGCTGGGTGCCTTGCTTGGCGCGGTGCAAGGCTATTTCGTTGCTTATGAGGGCATCCCGGCCTTCATCGTCACGCTTGCCGGGCTTTCGGTGATCCGTGGCGTGGCGCTGCTGATCACCGGCGGCTACTCGATCCCGATCGAGCCGGGAAGCTCTTTCACGGTGCTGGGCCGCGCCTGGTTTCTTGGCGTGCCGGCGCCTGCGCTGATCGCGCTGGCGATCCTTGCGATCGCCTATATCGCCTTCAACGAGACGCCGTTCGGCCGCTACGTGACCGGCATCGGAGCCAACGCCGAAGCGGTCAGGCGCGCCGGCGTCAACACGCGGCTGACGACGCTTTTCGTTTACGTGATTTCCGCCGCCGCGGCAGCGCTTGCGGGGATCGTCATTGCGGCCCGGCTCGGATCCGGATCGTCGAACGCCGGGCAAGGCTTTGAGCTCGAAGTGATCGCTGCGGTCGTGCTTGGCGGCACCAGCCTGTTCGGCGGCCGCGGAACGATTATCGGCACGGTGCTCGGCGCGCTTACCGTGGCCGTCATCGGCAACGGCCTGATCCTGGCGCATCTGTCGCCCTTCCTGACGCCGATCGTGACCGGAACGATCATCCTGGTCGCCATCTGGCTGAACTTCCGCCTGTTCCGCGGCGCCGTACGGAGCCGTTGAGCCTATGAGTGATCTCTTCGATGACGCAGCTCCCAGGCAGCGGCTGGCGATCGGCGTTGAATCCGGCCAGGTGATGACCGTGCTCGGCCCCGTTCCGGTCGAAGAAATGGGCGTTACGCTGATGCACGAGCACATCCTGCTCGACGGCGCGCGCACCTGGAAATGCCCCTGTCATCCCGACGACATGGCGCTCGCCGAGCAGCCCGTGAACATCGAGATCATCGGCGAACTGCGCATGAACCCTTACGTCAACCGTGACAATGTTTCGCTCGACGACAGCGACCTGGCGCTGTCTGAGCTGCAACGCTATCGCGCGCTCGGCGGCCACACCGTCGTCGACGCGACCAATATCGGCATCGGCCGTGAAGCGGAAAAGCTCGCCCGCATCAGCCGCATGTCCGGCCTGAAGATCGTCATGGGCACCGGCTTCTATCTGGAGCACACCCATCCCGAATGGCTGAAGACCATGGATGTCGACGCGGTGACCGAATTCATCGTCAACGATGTCGGCGGCGGCGAGATGCAGCCGACGATCCTGGCCGGTCTGATCGGCGAGGTCGGCGTCAGCAAGGACTTCACCTCCGAGGAACGAAAGTCACTGCGAGCTTCGGCGCGGGCCTCGCGCATCACGGGCGTGCCGCTGTCGATCCATTTGCCCGGCTGGGAGCGGCTGGCGCACGAGGTGCTCGATGTCGTCGAGGCAGAGGGCGCCGACCTTCGCCACACCGTGCTCTGCCATATGAACCCCAGCCACAACGATCTCGACTATCAGACAAGCCTCGCCCGGCGCGGCGCTTTCCTGGAATACGACATGATCGGCATGGACTATTATTATGCCGATCAGGACGCGCAATCGCCCTCCGATGAAGAGAATGCACGGGCAATTGCGGCACTTATCGACGCCGGCTTCGGCGACCGGCTGCTGCTGTCGCAGGATGTGTTCCTCAAGATCATGCTGACCCGCTTCGGCGGTTTCGGCTACGGCTATATCCTCAAGCATTTCGTGCCGCGCCTGAAACGGCATGGCGTCGAGCAACCGGCCATCGACCGCATGCTGGTCGCCAATCCGAGGGCTGTGTTCTCGCGGCGGAACTGACTTACGACGGAGTTCAAATGTCCAAGAAAAAGATTCTGCTAGCCGGTGAATCCTGGGTGTCGACCGCGACCCATATCAAAGGCTTCGACCAGTTTCCGACGGTCACCTACCACACCGGCGCCGACGAATTGCTGACGGCGCTGAAGGCGACCGACTTCGATGTGACCTTCATGCCGGCGCATGAGGCGCAGCGCAGCTTTCCGCAAACAATGGAGGCGCTTTCGGCCTATGATGCGGTGGTGCTCTCCGACATCGGCGCCAACACGCTGCTTCTGCATCCCGACACTTGGGTTCACTCGAAGCCGACGCCGAACCGTTTGCGCCTGCTGCGCGATTATGTGCGCGACGGCGGCGGGCTTTTGATGTTTGGCGGCTATTATAGCTTCCAGGGCATTAATGGCGGCGCGCGCTATCGCAAGACGCCGGTCGAGGAGGTGCTGCCGGTGAACTGCCTCGCCTTCGACGACCGCGTCGAGGTGCCGGAAGGGTTTTCGCCTGTTCTGAAAGGCTCCTCGGACCACCCGATCTTGAAGGGTCTCGGTTCGGCTTGGCCAATCCTGCTCGGCTTCAACGAGGTGACGCTGAAAGACGGGGCGGAAGTTCTGGCAACCGTGTCATCGGATTACGGATCGCTGCCGCTGCTCGTCGCCGGCCACTATGGCAAGGGCCGCACTGTGGCCTGGACATCCGATGTCGGGCCGCATTGGCTGCCACCGGAGTTCATCGCCTGGAAAGGCTACAAAACCCTGTTCGAACAGATGCTGAGCTGGGCGACCGGTGAGAGCTGAGCGATGCATGTCCATGTCTTGGGCAATGCCTGCGTAGACACGATGTTTCGCGTCGGCCGCTTCCCCGCCGCCGGCGAGACTTTGAACGCCAGCAGCTACGCCGACGGCCTCGGCGGCAAAGGCGCAAACCAGGCCGTTGCGGCCGCGCGCACGGGTGCTGCGGTGACGTTTTGGACGGCGCTCGGCAAGGACCGCGCAGGCGCATGGATCCGAGCCTCTCTCGACAGGGAGTTGTCCGACCTCGAGGTGAGCGAATTCGACCTGCCGAGCGACCGCTCGACCATCGTCATTGAGGCCGGCGGCGAGAACTTCATCGTCAGCGGTGTCGCCTGCAGCGAAGCGTTCGATCCGATCGCGCAAACGGCACTTGCGCGACGGATCTCGTTCGGCGACATCGTCGTCTGTCAGGGAAACCTGCGAGGCGCCGCGATAAATGCCTGCCTGCGGGCAGCACAGGAAAATGGCGCGCGCACCGTCCTGAACGCCAGTCCTATCAATGCGGCGGCTTTGCCTGACTTCGGTCTGGCGCAGCTGTTGGTCGTGAACCAATCCGAGGCGAAAGCACTGACCGGCGAGGGTGATATGGCAGCTGCGGCCGACGCGCTCGCGGCCAAAGGCGCCGGAACAGTCGTGATCACACTTGGCGCGGAAGGTTGTCTCGTGCTTGGCCCGGACCAGGAAGCACCGCTTCGTTTGCCGGCGCCCCGCATCGAAGCGCTCGACACCAGCGGCGCCGGCGATGTGTTTTGCGGCTGTCTGGCCGGCGGGCTTTCCAAAGGAATGTCGGTTACCTCAGCGCTGAAGTTCGCGCTCGCGGCCGCGGCAATTGCGGTGACTCGCCCGGGCACATTGATATCCTGTCCTTCCGCGCCTGAAATGGCGGCGCTCATCGATGAAACGGAGCTCTCATGACCCAACTCGGCCAATCAGGCGCCGACGCGCTCGTAGAACTTTTCGGCCGCACCAAGGTGGTGATCGGTGTCGTTCATCTTGCGCCGCTTCCTGGCTCGCCGCGCTTTGACGGCGAGGCGGTCGAGGCGATCTATCAGCGGGGTCTCGATGATGCGAGGTCCTATCTCGACGGCGGATGTGACGGCGTGATCGTCGAGAATCATGGCGACATCCCCTTTGCAAAACCTGACGATATCGGACCGGAGACAGCGGCCTATATGGCGGTCGTTTCCGACCGTATCCGCCGCGAACTCGGCAAGCCGGTCGGCATCAATGTGCTCGCTAACGCCGCGATCCCTGCCCTTGCGATCGCCAGTGCCGCCGGCGCGGGTTTCATCCGCGTCAATCAATGGGCGAACGCCTATGTCGCCAACGAGGGTTTTGTCGAGGGCGAGTCGGGTCGCGCGGCGCGCTACCGCGCCAAGCTTCGCGCCAACGGCATCCGCGTTTTCGCCGATGCTCATGTCAAGCATGGCGCACACGCCATCGTTGCCGACCGGCCAGTGGAGGAACTGGTCAAGGATCTGGTCTTCTTCGACGCCGACGCCATCATTGCGACCGGTCAGCGCACCGGGCACGCTGCGGATCTGAGCTACATCCGCATGATCAAGGAGGCCGCCGGCCTACCGACGCTGGTCGGCAGCGGCGTGACGCCCGACAATGCTAACGATATCCTTGGCATCGTCGATGGCGTCATCGTCGCCAGTGCACTGAAGCATGACGGCGTCTGGTGGAACCAGGTCGACCCTGCCAGAGTAAAGACCTTCATGGCCGGGCTAAGGCGATGATCGAGCGGCAATGATGCCATTCTGTTAGTGGCCGGAGCGAAGTCGCGGGGCCGCAAACGCGGATGCCAACAGGCAACGACGACACTCAGGCCGCAGTCACCTTGTCGTTGATCCTGCAACCCATTCGGACCGGTACCAGTCGACGAATTTCTTCAGACCATCTTCGATCGAAACGCTCGGCTTGAAGCCGAAATCGCGCTCCAGTGCCGTCATGTCGGCATAGGTCCGCTCGACGTCGCTGCTCTGCATCGGCTCGCTGTGGCGGATCGCCTTTACACCGAGCAGTCTTTCCAGAGTGTCGATGAAATCGCCCAGCCGCACCGGCCGGTTGTTGCCGACATTGTAAATCCTGCTGGGTGGGGCCTCGGCCATGGGCGGCTTGTCGAGCACGGCAACGACCGCCCGCACCACATCGTCAACATAGGTGAAATCCCGCCACATCTCGCCATTATTGAACACTCGGATCGGCTTGCCCTCGAGCATCGCCTTGGTGAATATCCAATAGGCCATGTCGGGCCGGCCCCAAGGGCCGTAGACGGTGAAAAACCGCAGTCCAGTCTGCGGAACGCCGAAGAGATGGGCGTAGGTGTGGCTCATCAATTCATCTGACTTCTTGGTGGCGGCGTAGAGCGAGACGGGCCTGTCGACCTGATCGGTCTCGCTGAATGGCACCTTGCGGTTGCCGCCATAGACCGAACTCGACGAGGCATAGACCAGATGCTCGAATGCGGGCTGCGCGCGACAGAATTCGAGCACTTCGAGATGGCCGACGACGTTGGAACGGATATAAAGCCTCGGATTGTCGAGTGAATGGCGCACACCTGCCTGCGCGGCGAGATGGACAATCCTGGTTATGCCTTGTCCGGCCAAAGCGGTAGCGAGCGCGCCCTGTTCGGCGATCTCGATCTCATGAAATGAAAAATCCTTGTGAGGCTGCAAGCGGGCGAGACGCCCCTTTTTGAGCGCCAGGTCGTAGTAGTCGTTCATATTGTCGACGCCGACGACCGCCTCTCCCCTGCTCAGGAGATGATGGCAAACATGACTGCCGATGAATCCTGCGGCTCCGGTGACAAGTATGGGCACCAAGGTTCTCCATGCATATGCTGGCACGTGATCGCGAAATAGAGATCGATTTTCGAAAGGATCATGCGCAACATCGAAATGCTACATCCGAATGAAGGACCGTCTCAGCTCGTGCTACAGCCAATAGGCGCCACCGACAAGCTGTGCTGTCGACGCATCAGCTTGCCTCGCGCAGGGCCTCGGCCGCCTGCAGGTCGACCGACACGAGCTGGCTGACGCCCTGCTCGGCCATGGTCACTCCGAACAGCCGGTCCATGCGGGCCATGGTAATCGGGTTGTGCGTGATGATGACAAAGCGTGTCTCGGTGGTGGCGGCCATTTCGTCCATCAGATTGCAGAAACGCTCGACATTGTGATCGTCGAGCGGTGCGTCGACTTCGTCGAGCACGCAGATCGGCGCGGGATTGGTCAGGAACACGGCGAAGATCAGAGACATCGCCGTCAACGCCTGTTCGCCGCCGGAAAGCAGCGTCATCGTCTGCGGCTTCTTGCCGGGCGGCCGCGCAAGGATTTCGAGACCGGCCTCGAGCGGATCGTCGGACTCGATC
Organism: Mesorhizobium sp. f-mel; assembly: GCF_053850215.1. NCBI lineage: Bacteria > Pseudomonadati > Pseudomonadota > Alphaproteobacteria > Hyphomicrobiales > Phyllobacteriaceae > Mesorhizobium > Mesorhizobium sp. f-mel. The sequence continues at coordinate 803,390 of NZ_JBSPTO010000001.1, read as the reverse complement.
AGTTGCAGTTCCGCCGTCCCGCCGCCGAACAGATGCGAAAACAGCCGCTGGAAATGACCGTTGACCACGTCGAAGGCAGCCAGCAGCCGTTCGCGGCCTTCGCGGTTCAGGCTCTGGATCGCCTGCCGCAGCTTGCGGATGGCCTCGATGATGTCCTCGCGTTCGGAAACGATGGTCTCCAGCCGATCGGACAATTCCTTCTGCTCTTCCTCGGCGCGCAGATTGACGGCGCCCAGGCGCTCGCGCTCGATCTTCAGCCGGTCGAGCTGACGCTCGATCTCAGTCATCTCCGGCATCGGGCTGTCGGCCTCCAGGCCGGTGTGGCGGATGACCAGATGCGGCGGCGTGTTCAGCGTTTCCTGAATGCGCGCCTCGACCTCCAGCCGTCTTTCGTCGGCAGCGGTCAGCCGCTCTTCGGCGCGGACGCGCGTTTCGCGCGCCTCGGCCAACGACTGGATTGCTGATGTCGCGGCCTTGTCCAGGTCGGACTGCTTGTTCTCCGCCTCCTGCAACCGGTCGCCGGCTGCCTGGCGCAGGCTTTCGGCTTCGGCAAGCTGCGACAGCAAGGCGCGCCGCTTGGCGTCGATCTCGTCGGGTGCGTCGGCCAGTCTTTCGCGCTCGGCCTCGGCCTCGGCCTTGCGTTCGCCGAGTGCCGCGATCTGCGTCGAGGCGTTTTCGGCGCGCTCCAGCCAGTTGCGGCGTTCCTGGCCGATGGCGTCGAGGCGGCGCGTTCGCGCTTCGGCTTCCCGCCTCAAGCCTTCATGGACGGCGCGGGCATCGGCAAGGGTGGCGCGGTCGCGAGCGACGTTGGCGGCCGACTGTTCGAGCTGCAACTGCAGATCACCGAGGTCGGGAGCGCTTTGCAGCAGCATCTCCGCCTCGACGAATGCTGCCGCCGTCTCTTCATGGCTGTCGACGATACGCGCGCGGGCCTCGTCAAGTGCGGCGCGTCGGCTCGACAGCTCGCCGCCGGCCTTCTCGGCCTCGGCCAGCGCGTTGCGGGCGGCGTCCAGCCCATGCTGGGCATCACGCCCGGCTTGACGGGCGTAGCGCTCGGCCTCGCTCGCCCGGGCAAGCGCCTGCTCGGCATGGGCAAGAGCCTCTTCGGCCTGGCGCAGGATGCGGGTCGCGTGGACCGCCTCGGCGTCGAGCTCGGCCAGCCGGTTTTTCTGCGCCAACCGCTGCGCGGCCGCGGTCGGCGCGTCGGCGCTGGCGGTGAACCCATCCCAACGCCAAAGCGCCCCTTCGCGGCTGACCAGCCGTTGCCCGGGAGCAAGCAGCGCCTGCAGCCGCTTTCCGTCGCCGGTCTCGACGATGCCGATCTGCGCCAATCGGCGGGCCAGTTGCGCCGGCGCGCGCACCACGCTGGCAAGGCTCTTGATGCCTTCGGGTAGAGCGGCGTCGCCGGGCTGGATCTCGCTTTGCCCCCAATGCACCGGCGCGCTGCGGTCGAGCGGCACGTCGAGATCCTCGCCAAGGGCGGCGCCCAGCGCCGTCTCGTAGCCGCGTTCGACGCTGATCTGCTCCAGGACAGAGGGGAAGAGGTCGCCGCTCGCGGCATTCAGGATCTTGGCCAGTGTACGGGCCTCAGTTTCAATCCGCGCCAGCTCGGCCTTTGCATCCTGAACCGGCGGGCGGGAAGCACTTTCCGCCGCGCGCTCCTCGGCGACAGCCTGTTCGGCGGCAATCGCTGCGGCTTCGGTCTCCTCGAGCAGCGCCACGGCCTGTTCGACCAGCAGCCGCTTCTCGGCGGGATCGGGCAGGCCGGCGACCCTCGAAGCGATGTCGGACAATTCCCGGTCGACATCGGCGAGCTGGCGGGCGAAACGGTCGCGGCGCTCAGCGGTGTCGCGCAGCGTTCGTTCGATCTGGTTGCGGGAGGCGGCGGCCTCCGCCCGTTCGGCCGTCAGCCCGGCGAGTTTAGCTTCACTCGCGGCAAGCGTCGACGCCGCCTGTTCGACCGCCGCGCGGGTGCTGGCCTCACGGTCGGCGGCGCCGGCGTTCTCAGTGTTGAGCACGACTTCTTCGGCGGCGAGGCGCTCAAGAATATCCGCATTGTCGCGGACCATCCGCTCCTCGCGGACGATGTCGCCGTCGAGCTGCTGGAGCCGGCGGTCGAGTTCTGCTTGGCGGGCGCGGATGCGGCCCGCTTCCTCTTCGATCTGCGTCTTGGCGATCGACAGGCGCTGGAAGGCGGCAGCGGCGGCGGCTTCCGCATCGCGCAGTTCCGGCAACCGATGCGCGCCGATCCCTTGCTCCCTGGCGGCAGCCATCTGGGCGGCGGCGCGGTCGCCGACCAGTGCCGTGGCAATCGCCAGCGCCGAGCGCGCCTCGCCTTCTTGTGTTTTGGCCAACGTCCAGCGTAGATGCAGCAGCGTCGCCTCGGCCTTGCGGATGTCGGCCGACAGGTTCTTGAAGCGCGAGGCCTGGCGGGCCTGGCGCTTCAGGCTTTCGATCTGGCTTTCCAGCTCGCCGACGACGTCGTCCAGCCGTTCCAGATTCTGTTCGGCCGCCTTCAGACGCAGTTCCGCCTCGTGGCGGCGTGTGTGCAGACCCGAAATTCCGGCCGCCTCTTCTAGCAGCGCGCGGCGCGCCTGCGGCTTTGCCTGGATCAGCTCGCCGATGCGGCCTTGCCCGACCATCGAGGGCGAGCGCGCGCCGGTCGACTGGTCGGCGAAAAGCAGCTGCACGTCCTTGGCGCGGGCTTCCTTCCCATTGATGCGGTAAAGCGAACCCGCCTCGCGCTCGATGCGGCGTGAAACCTGCAGTTCGTCTGCGTCGTTGAAGGCGGAAGGCGCGCTACGGTCGCTGTTGTCGAGGAAAAGCGTGACTTCGGCGGTGTTGCGGGCAGGACGCGTTCCCGAACCGGAAAAGATGACGTCGTCCATGCCGGACGCACGCATGTTCTTGTACGAGCTTTCGCCCATCACCCAGCGCAGCGCCTCGACAAGGTTCGACTTGCCGCAGCCGTTCGGCCCGACGATGCCGGTCAGGCCGCGTTCGATGACGAACTCGCCGGGTTCGACGAAGGACTTGAAACCGAGCAGGCGAAGGCGCGAAAACTTCATTCGCGCCGCCCAATAAGCGGGTTCCGCAAAACTGTTCGGCGGTTTTGCGACAGGGCGCCAGGCGCGCGGCACGACAAAAAGCCACGCACGCCTAAGCGCAGCCGCTTCGGCGCCGCTGAAACGTCAGAGCAGAGGGTCGATAATGGCCGAGATTTCCTCAATCGACAGCGCCCCCTTGTAGGTCTTCCCGTTGATAAAGAAGGTCGGCGTCGAGTCGACCTTGAATTCATCGGCGCCGCGCTTTTGGACCGATCTCACATCGTCCAGAAGTTTCTGGTCCGTCAAGCAGGCCTCGAACGACTCCTGTGTAAAACCGGCCATCTTGGAGATTTGCAGCAGGGCGTCCTTGGTATTGGCAACACCTGCCCAGTTCGCCTGCTGCCTGAACAGAACGTCCACCATCGGGAAATAATTGTCCTTGGAGCAGCGCGCCAGCATGAAACCGGCCTCGGCGCTGGGGTCGAACGGAAATTCGCGCAGGATAAGGCGGGCCTTGCCGGTGTCGATATATTTCGTCTTCAGCTCCGGCAGGGTGGTTTCGTGGAAATGCGCACAGTGCGGGCAGGTCATCGAGGCATATTCGACAATGGTGACCTTCGCGTCGTCCTTGCCCAGTTGCTCGTCGGGCAGTGTGCCGGGTTTCAGCAGAGCCGCCATGTCCACCGTGCCCTGGGCCTCAGGCGCCTTGACCGCGGCTGCAGTGGCCGGCTTCGCCGGATCGGCCGGCTTCATCGCATCGGCGGGAGCCGCAGGCTTTGCATCCTGCGGCACGGCTTTCTCGCCCGAGTCGCTGCAGGCGGCGAGCAGTGCCACCGCCGGAATGGCGGCCAGCGACGACAAGAGGTTTCTGCGGGACAAAAGACGGGTCATACGAATCACCTGACAATGGTAGGATTTTGCAATGCAAAGGCTAGAAAAGGCGAGAGTTGGCGCGAATTAAGGCATCCCCGTCCCCATTCCAATCGCCAAACCTTGTGTACGCGATCACGAAAGCGCGAGATCAATGCTTGTCGCCCAAAAGTGCGCAGCGGTTTTGGGCGGACGACATGCATAAAATTCAAGTCTTCTTTTGACCGAGAATGGTGGCGCCGAGCCGCTCCAGCGAAGCGCGCAGTCCGTCATCCTCGATCATTCCGACAGTGCCTGACAACTTTACCTTCTCGGCCGCGGTCAGCGGCCGAAAGCTTGGTTTAGGCCGCCCTTTGTCCGCCGTCACCGGCTTTTGTACGATTCTGATCCGGCCGATAGCGTTGAAGCCGAGGAAGGCGTTGACCCTGTTAATGATCTCGCCGGTCTCGTGCTGCAGATGGAGCGCGGCCATGCCTTCGCAGGCGATGACCAGAACCGCCGGCTCGAACGGATCATCTTCATGCATGCGGCGCGGCCACTGGATCTTTTCAGGGCGCGAACGGCTGGCGAGCCGCGGCCCGGCAATTTCCTCCCAGGACTGGACGAGCCCGATCGACATGCCGGCCCGCTTCCGCAACACCGGATCGAGAATCTGGGTTGCGAGATCACTCACCGGAACGGGATTGCCGAAGGGCCTTTTCCCTGCCATGTGCGTTCTCCAGTCACGACCTTCACCACGCATCGGTTAGGCCAGTCCTCGATCAATGGCACTGCACGACCAGACCCGCAAGACCGCATCCGGAGACAGCGGCAGAGCCGCGTCTGGAGACAGCGGCAGAGCCGCGTCTGGAGACAGCGGCAGAGCCGCGTCTGGAGACAGCGGCGCGATCGCGTCCCGCCTGCTCGCCTGGTACGACGCGTATCACCGCGACTTGCCGTGGCGCGTTGCGCCGCGCGAGTTGGCAAGCGGCATACGGCCCCATCCATACCGCGTCTGGCTTTCCGAAGTCATGCTGCAGCAGACCACGGTCGAAGCGGTAAAATCCTATTTCCGGGCCTTTGTCCAGAAATGGCCTGATGTTGAGGCGTTGGCTGCGGCACAGGCCGAAGATGTCATGAAAGCCTGGGCCGGGCTCGGCTATTATTCCCGCGCGCGCAATCTCAAGGCCTGCGCCGATCTCGTCGCACGGCAAGGCGGCAGGTTTCCGGACACGCAGACTGCCTTGAGAGAGCTGCCCGGCATCGGCGCCTACACGGCGGCGGCGATCGCGGCGATCGCCTACGACCAGCCGGCCGCGGTCGTCGACGGCAATGTCGAGCGGGTCGTTTCCCGGCTGTTCTCGATTGCCACGCCGCTGAGCGAAGCCAAGGGAGACATACGCGCCTATGTCGAGCGAATGGTTCCAGCGACCAGACCGGGCGATTTCGCCCAGGCGATGATGGATTTGGGCGCGACGATCTGCACGCCGCGCCGGCCGCGTTGCATGCTGTGCCCGCTGCGAGAGGATTGCAGCGCCACTGTTTCAAGCGATCCCGAGCGCTTTCCTGTCCGCCTGCCGAAGGGCGAGAAACCGTTGCGGCGCGGGGCTGCCTTCGTTGCCGTACGTGACGATGGCGCCATTCTTTTGCGCAAACGTGCGGATAAAGGCCTGCTCGGCGGCATGACCGAAGTACCGACGACCGGCTGGACCGCGCGGATCGACGGCGCCACCACGGACGCGGCAGCGCCCTTCCCCGGCAACTGGCGGCCAACCGGGCGGATTGGCCATGTCTTCACCCATTTTGCGCTCGAACTCGACGTCTTCAAAGCGATGACCGATGGCGCCGCCCCGGCGGGTCATTTCTGGTCGCTGGCCCACGAAATTTCCGGCGAAGCGCTGCCCACCGTCATGAAAAAGGTAATCGAAGCGGCGATACCGGGCGCGACGAAGAAGCAGCGCGCACATTGAATCGCCTACATCACCCCACATGAATTGCATTGAACGAGGACTAGAATGACCGAAATCCGCCACATCGTTTTCGACATCGGCAAAGTGCTGATCCACTACGATCCGAACTTGCCCTTCAGCCGATTGATCCCCGACGCCGACGAGCGGAAATGGTTCTTCGACAATGTCTGCACGCATGACTGGAACATCGAGCAGGACCGCGGCCGGACCTGGGAAGAGGCCGAGGCGCTGCTGATCGCCGAACACCCGGACCACGCCGAAAACATCCGCAACTTCCGCCGCCTCTGGCACGAGATGGTGCCGCACGCTTATGACGACAGCGTCCAGATCATGGAGAAGCTGATCGACAGCGGCCACGACGTCACCATGCTGACCAATTTCGCCGCCGACACGCTGGCTGAAGCCCGGCAGCGTTTCGACTTTCTCAACCGTCCGCGCGGTGTGACCATTTCGGGCGAGATCGGCATGATCAAGCCGGATCGCGGCATTTACGACCATCATGTGACCACGTTCGGCCTCGAGCCCGCGGCCACGCTGTTCATCGACGACAGCCCGAAAAATGTCGACGGTGCCAAGGCGGCCGGCTGGCAGTCGGTGCTGTTCACTGACGCAAAGACGCTCGAGGCGGACCTCAGAGGGCTGGGGGTCAGAGTGTGATTTGAATCACTTCGACAGGCCGATTGATAATCCGCTTTAACATGGCAGACACATACGATCCGTTCGTCAGGCCCCTGCCCGCTCCATGCCGAGGCGGGCGATACGGCGAAGCTCGTCGATCGGGGTCAGGCCGCCGCTGCGCTCATAATGCCAGAAGGTCCAGCCGTTGCAGGCATCCAGCCCCTGAACTTCCGCGCCGATCTTGTGGATCGATCCGGCGCTGTCGCCGACCGCCACCGTGCCGTCGGCGCGCACCCTGGCCGCCCAGCGCTTCTTGGCGTCATAGAGTGTGGCACCCGGCAGCATCAGCCCGGTGTCGATGAGGCTGACGAAAGCAACGCGCGGCTCGGCGCGCTTGCCGGTGAGCACGGTGAGATCAGCGCGGTCCAGCGGCCGGACTGCATCGATGCGCTCGTTGGCGGCGTCGATATAGGCCTGCTCACGCTCGATGCCGACGAAATGGCGGCCGAGGCGCTTGGCCACGGCGCCGGTGGTGCCGGAGCCGAAGAAAGGATCGAGCACGATATCGCCGGGCTTCGTCGAGGCCATCATGATGCGGGCGAGCAGCGCCTCGGGCTTCTGGGTCGGATGCAGCTTGTCGCCATTTTCATTCTTCAGGCGCTCGCCGCCGGTGCAGATCGGAAACAGCCAGTCGGAACGCATCTGGATGTCGTCATTCGACGCCTTCAGCGCTTCGTAGTTGAAGGTGTAGCCCTTGCCCTTTTGGTCACGCGAGGCCCAGATCATCGTCTCATGGGCGTTCTGAAAGCGGCGGCCACGGAAATTCGGCATCGGATTGGTCTTACGCCACACGACATCGTTGAGGATCCAGTACCCCAGATCCTGCATCTTGGCGCCGACCCTGAAAATGTTGTGGTAGGAGCCGATGACCCAGATGGTGCCGTTGGGTTTCAGCACGCGGCGCGCCGCCAGCAGCCAGGCGCGAGTGAAGGCGTCGTAGACCTCAAAACTCGCGAACTGGTCCCAGTCGTCGTCGACGGCATCGACCCTGGACTGGTCGGGACGATGCAGATCGCCGTCGAGCTGCAGATTGTAGGGCGGATCGGCAAAGATCACGTCGATGGATTTTTCGGGCAGCCGGTCGAGCGCGGCGACGCAATCGCCCTTCAGGATCGTATCCAGCCATTCGGATTGCTGGGGAGCATGGGAAAGCTCGTCGAGAAGACGCACGGCAGACATTGTGACACCCAAAGCACGCGTTACTGTTTACTCCCTGTTATGGTTACCGATCAGCGTAAATATTCGATGAAGGCCGAGGGTCCGGAGCCCAGGTAATTTGCGAAGACCGGTCTGTTGGTGTATGCCGCGCCGCCTGAACCGTCTCAGCCCCTCCCTCCCGCTTTCCGGATCGCTATGCCTCAGCCAGACCTTGTCATCTTCGATTGCGACGGCGTGCTCGTCGATTCCGAAATCATTGCCGCCCGCATCGAAGCCGAGCTTTTGACGTCGGCCGGTTACGAGATATCGGCCGAGGAGCTTTCTGAAACCTATGCCGGGCTGACCTTCAAGGACATCATGATGCGTGTCGAAGAGAAGTCTCGCATCCCGTTCCAGGCCTCGCTGATCGATCGTGCCGAAGAGCTGGTTGACCGCCGGCTGCGCGCCGACGTGCGCGCCGTCGACGGGGTGCACGAGGCAGTCGCCGCGGTGACAGCACCGCGCTGCATCTGCTCGAATTCGCGCACCGAGCGGATCGAATTCATGTTGGAGAAGGTGCGTCTGCTGCCGTTTTTCACTGGGCACATTTTTTCCTCGCTGGAAACGCCGAGCGGAAAATCCAAGCCGGCGCCCGACGTGTTTCTCTTTGCCGCGGAAAAACTCAAGGCCGACCCAGCGAACACCTTCGTCATCGAGGATTCCGTGCACGGTGTGACCGGCGCCAGGACAGCCGGCATGCGTGTGATCGGCTTCACCGGAGCGGCGCACAGCTATCCCGGACATGCCGACGCGCTGACCGAGGCCGGCGCCGAAACGGTCATCCGCCGCTGGGCGGAGCTGAAAAGCGTGATCGCCGCCCTGTCGGAATGGTCGGCGGATGCGTGACGCATGCGCCTCCGACCGTAGGCGGCTCCAAGGCCGCCGCTATTCGGCCACGGCAATCCTTTTGTCGGTCTTCTTCGGCGGACCTTCGTCATAGCCGGCGAACGCCTGATAGTCCCGCGCGGTGGGCTCGGGAACGACAACGTTCGAATCGGTGAAGACGAACTGGGTGGCACTCGAGGGATTGGTAACCTGGACCTGATGTTGGTGAAGCTGCGAGTAAAGGACCTCGGTGCCATGCATCACAGCGATACGGATCGGCATGGTGATGGTACCCGGGCTGAACATCGGTCCCGGAACGACCTTGCCGGCGACGGCTATCTTCATCGTCAGCGAGCCGTTGGCACGGTTGCAGTCGCGGGTCACATCGGTGATCGAGGCCTGATAGATGATCTTCGCGGAATCGTCCTGCTGGTCGCTGCTCGCGTCAAGCGCGGCAGCTTCGGCGTCCTGAGCGGCGGCTTTTTTCTTGGGCTTTTGGCTGCCCTTGGCATAGGTGTTGAAGAAGGCGGTGCCGTCGCGCAGCGTCACTTTCGGACAATAGGCCTGCAATTGGCTGGCGAGAACCTTGGGGTCCGGCGGTGGTGGCGGTGTTGTGTCCGTCTTTCCGAAGCCCAGGATGCCATTGCCGCCTGATTGGCAGCCGGCGGCGGTAAGCATAAAGCCAGTGAGCGCCAGACCCGCGACAAAACGACCGTTGAATGTATGAAACGCCATGAACTGCACTTCCCTCTCGCAAAGCGGGTGACGTATATCAACCGCGCGGCAAAAATGCGACTGAACAAGTCCGGAAATTAACCACTTTGCCGCGGACGAAACCGCCCGGCAGCAATGGAACATGACGATGCAATATGTGAGTACCCGCGGGGAAGCGCCCGTGCTTGGATTTTCCGACGCGGTGCTGGCGGGCTTGGCGCGCGATGGCGGTCTTTATGTGCCTGATACCTGGCCGCAGTTTTCGGCGGCAGAGATCCGCGCCATGCGCGGCCTTGCCTATCCCGACCTCGCCATCCGCGTGCTGTCGCCGTTTGTCGGCGGCGAGATCGCGATGCCGGTGTTCGAACGCCTGGTGCGCGAAGCCTATGCGGCCTTCCGTCACGAGGCGGTCTGCCCGCTGGTGCAGACCGGCTCGAACATGTTCGTTCTGGAACTCTTCCATGGCCCGACGCTTGCCTTCAAGGACGTGGCTATGCAGCTTCTCGCCCGTCTGATGGACCATGTGCTTGCCGAACGCGACCAGCGCGCCACCATTGTCGGCGCCACATCCGGCGACACCGGCGGCGCCGCCATCGATGCCTTCGCCGGGCGCAACAGCACCGACATCTTCGTTCTTTTCCCGCACGGCCGGGTCTCGCCGGTGCAGCAGCGGCAGATGACGACGTCCTCTGCCGCAAATGTCCATGCAATCGCGGTCGAAGGCAATTTCGACGATTGCCAGGGGCTGGTGAAGGACATGTTCAACGATCACGCTTTTCGCGACCGGGTATCGCTGTCCGGCGTCAATTCCATCAACTGGGCCCGCATCATGGCCCAGATCGTCTATTATTTCTCATCGGCGATGTCGCTCGGCGCGCCCGACCGGCCGGTTTCCTACACCGTACCAACCGGCAATTTCGGCGACATCTTCGCCGGCTACGCCGCCAAGAAGATGGGGCTGCCGATCGAGCGGCTGATCATCGCGACCAACGATAACGACATTCTGGCGCGCACGCTGTCGAGCGGCGAATATCGCACGAAAGGCGTCTTTTCGACCACGTCGCCGTCTATGGACATCCAGGTTTCTTCGAATTTCGAGCGCTTGCTGTTCGAGGCGGCCGGCCGCGACGCCTCGACCGTGCGGCGCTACATGAGCGGCCTCAAGCAGTCCGGCGCCTTCACCATCGAAGCGGGCGAGATCGCCAGGATCCGCTCCGAATTCGATGCCGGCCGTTCGACCATGGACGAAGTCGCCGCTACGATCCGCTCGACGCTCGCAGCCAGCGACTATCTGCTCGACCCGCATACGGCCGCAGCCATGCATGTTGCGGCTGCGAAGGCCACCAATGCCGTGCCGATGGTGGTGCTGGGCACCGCCCATCCGGCAAAGTTCCCGGCCGCCGTCGAAGCCGCCAGCGGCGTGTCGCCGACCCTGCCCGCATGGCTAGGCGGGTTGATGACATCAGAGGAAAAATACACGGTACTTCCATCCGACCTGAAAATGGTGGAAGATTATGTTAGCCGCCACACGCGGGCGGCAAGTTAGGGAGTATCAGCTATATGGGTGTTGAGGTAAGCCGTCTGTCGAACGGCCTGACAGTCGCCACCGAAACCCTTCCAAGCCTCGAATCCGTCGCTCTTGGTGCCTGGGTCAAATCAGGCGCCCGCAACGAGCGTAGCGAAGAGCACGGAATGGCCCACTTGCTTGAACATATGGCGTTCAAGGGAACCAGAAGGCGAAGCGCCTTCGAGATCGCCTCGGAAATCGAGGATGTCGGCGGCGAGATCAATGCCGCTACCAGTGTCGAGACCACCTCCTATTATGCCAGGGTGCTGAGCGACGACGTGCCCCTGGCCGTCGATATCCTCTCCGACATCTTGCAGGAATCCGAGTTCGACCCACAGGAGCTGGAGCGCGAGCAGCATGTGATCCTGCAGGAGATCGGCGCCGCTCACGATACGCCCGACGACATCGTCTTCGACCGCTTCACCGAAACGGCCTTCCGCCACCAGACAATCGGCCGCTCCATCCTTGGCACGCCGGAAACCGTCAAATCCTTCACCTCGAAGCAATTGCACAAATTCATCGAACGGCAATATGGCGCCGAGCGCATGGTGGTCGTCGCCGCCGGCGACATCAAGCACGACAATTTCGTGCGGGAGGTCGAGAAGCACCTTGGCGGTTTCCGCAGCAAGTCCGACAACTCGATGCCACAATTTGCGCAATATGTCGGCGGCGATTTTCGCGAGGACCGCGACCTGATGGACGCGCAGATCGTGCTGGGGTTCGAGGGCCGCGCCTATCATGTACGCGATTTCTACGCCTCGCAGGTCCTGTCGATGATCCTTGGCGGCGGCATGTCGTCGCGTCTTTTCCAGGAGGTCCGCGAAAAGCGCGGGCTGTGCTATTCGGTTTATGCCTTCCACTGGGGTTTTTCCGATACCGGCATATTCGGCGTCCATGCCGCGACCGGGCAGAGCGACATCGCCGAGCTGGTGCCGGTGGTCATCGACGAGTTGCAGAAGGTCGGCGAGAACATCCTGCAGGAGGAACTCGACCGGGCACGTGCCCAGTACCGTGCAGGCCTGATCATGTCCGCCGAAAGCCCGGCCAGCCGCGCCTCGCAGATCGCCCGGCAAATGCTGCTGTTCGGCCGGCCGATCGCGAAGGAAGAGCTGATGGAACGGCTGTCGGCGCTGACGGTCGAGCGGCTGACGGACCTGTCGTCACGGCTGTTTTCGACCAAGCCGACGCTGACTGCCGTCGGACCGGTGGGTACGCTCGCTCCCTATGAGGCGGTCCTCGAATCGCTTTCGGGCACGCAGACCACGGCCCGAAAGCTCGCCGGCTAAAGTCCATCAAAGCGTCATGTTCGCGCTCCCTTTCTTTCGCCGTGACCTGCCGGCACTGAAGGGTGACCGGGTCACGCTGCGCGTGCCGCTGACCAACGACTACCGCGAATGGTCGGTGCTGCGCGGGGAAAGCCGCGCCTTCCTGGAGCCGTGGGAGCCGCGGTGGAACCCCGACGAGCTCGACCGCACGGCCTGGCGGCATCGCCTCAGCCGCTATCGCGAAGACTATGCGCAGGGAACGGCCATAGCCTTCTTCATCTTCGAGAAAGGCAGCGGCAAGCTTGTCGGAGGAATCACCCTCGGCAACATCCGCCACGGTGTCGCGCAAAGCGGCCATATCGGCTACTGGATCGGCGAGCGCTACAGCGGCCGTGGTCTGATGACCGACGCGGTCAAGATCGTGACGCGCTTCGCCTTCGATACGCTGAGGTTGCACCGGATCGAAGCTGCCTGTATTCCCGACAATGCCCGGTCGATCCGCGTGCTTGAAAAAGCCGGATTCCGGCGCGAAGGACTTCTGCGATCCTATCTCAGGATCAATGGCATCTGGCAGGACCACTACCTCTACGCCCGGATCGAAGACGATCCGCCGGGCGCGGGAACGAAGGACTAATTTTGACGAATTTCCTGCGAATCGGGTCGTTGTTCGCCTTTGTGCTGACGGCAATCGTCGTGCTCTGCGCGGCGTCCTCGGCCTTCGCCGTCGAGCCGATCAAGATCGCCCGCGACGACGTGGCGCTCGACCTTTCGGGCGCCGTCGAAATCTACCGCAACCAGGGCGAGAACTTTCAGGTGTCGACCGCTCCAGGCCCGGACGGCATCGTGCGGCGCATCGAGGTCGAGGCCAATGATGCGCGCTCGACCGGCGACTGGGCGGTGTTCGCACTTGCCAACACCACCGACCAGCAGCTCGACAGGCTGATTGTCGCACCGCATTTCCGGCTGGTGAATTCCGGCATCTTCTGGCCGGATCTCGGCTCGACCCGCATTGCCGCGATCACGCCCAGCGAGGGCTTCGCGCTTGACCGCCAGAGCAGCCCCGACGCCGATGTGTTCCGGGTGACGCTGAACCCCGGAACGGTGATCACCTTTATTGCCGAACTTGCCTCGCCCAAACTGCCGCAGGTATATCTATGGGATCCGGAATCCTACAAGGACTCGGTCAATTCCTACACGCTGTTTCGCGGCATCGTCATCGGCATCGCCGGCCTTCTGGCGCTGTTCCTGACCATCCTTTTCGTGGTCAAGGGGACCTCGATGTTCCCGGCAACCGCAGCACTCGCCTGGGCGGTGCTCGCCTATATCTGCATCGATTTCGGCTTTCTCAACAAGGTCCTGGAAATATCGCCCGGCAACGAACAGATGTGGCGAGCCGGAACGGAGGTGGCGCTTGCAGCGACCTTCGTGGTGTTCCTGTTCGCCTATCTCAACCTCAACCGATGGCACGGCCATTTCAGTTACGGCGCGCTGGTCTGGATTCTGGGGCTGCTGCTGATCGCTGGCGTTGCGATCGTCGATCCGGCGGTCGCCGCCGGCATCGCCAGGCTGTCCTTCGCCGCCACCGCGCTGACCGGCCTCGGCCTGATCATCTTCCTCGGCATACGCGGCTACGACCGTGCCATCATGCTGGTGCCCAGTTGGGTCATGGTCCTGTTGTGGCTATGCGGGTCGTGGATGGCGATCACCGGCATGCTCGACAACGACATCGCCCAGCCGGCACTGGGCGGCGGGCTGATCCTCATCATCCTGCTGATCGGCTTCACCGTCATGCAGCACGCCTTTGCCGGCGGCGCACTGCATCAGGGCCTGTTCTCCGATCTCGAACGGCAGGCGCTGGCCGTCGCCGGATCGGGCGACACGGTGTGGGACTGGGACGTGATGCGCGACCGCGTCGTCACCAGGCCGGATGTCAGCATCCAGCTTGGACTTGCGCCCGACAGCCTGGGCGGAGCTGCTCGCAACTGGCTGCCGGTACTTCATGCCGACGACCGCGACACGTTCCGTACCACGCTCGACGTGGTGCTCGAACACCGGCGCGGCCGGGTGTCGCAGAATTTCCGCCTGCGCGGCGCCGACGGGCACTATCACTGGTTTTCGCTGCGCGCACGGCCGGTGATCGGATCGGACGGCGAGGTCATCCGCTGCGTCGGCACCATGGTCGACGTGACGGAGCAGAAAAAGTCCGAGGAGAGGCTGCTGCACGATGCCGTGCATGACAATCTGACTGGCCTGCCGAACCGGGAATTGCTGATGAATCGGCTGGAGGCGATCATTTCGATCGCGCGCACGGAAGAGAAAGTGCGTCCGACCGTCTTCGTCATCGACATCGACCGGTTCAAGCAGGTCAATGACGGGCTCGGCATCTCGGCCGGCGATACCATCCTGCTGACCGTTGCGCGCCGGCTGCACCGGTTGCTCAAGCCGAAGGATTCGCTGTCGCGTTTTGCCGGCGACCAGTTCGCGCTGATGCTGCTTTCCGAACAGGACCCGGCCCGCATCGCAGCCGTTGCCGACGCCATCAAGCATGCGATCAACAATCCCATCACCTTTGCCAAGCGTGAGATCGTGCTGACCGCCTCGATCGGGCTGGTCACCTGGACCTCGGCGCAGAGTTCGGCCGAGGACATGGTCAAGGACGCCGAGCTTGCCATGCACCAGGCCAAACGTTTTGGCGGCGACAGGATCGAGCCGTTCCGCCCCGCCTTCCGGACCGTCGGCACCGACCGACTGCAGTTCGAGTCCGACCTGCGCCGCGCCATTGAACGGCGCGAATTCACACTCGCCTACCAGCCCATCGTGCGGCTGGAAGACGGCAGTGTTGCCGGCTTCGAGGCGCTTTTGCGCTGGGAGCATCCGCGCCGCGGCATGATCCCGCCGGGCGATTTCATCCCGGTCGCCGAGAGCTGCGGCCTGATCGTGCAGCTTGGCCTGTTCGCTATGCAACAGGCCGCCGAAGATCTGGCGGGATGGCAAAAGCAGATCGGCGACGCGCCGCTGTCGGTTTCGGTCAACCTGTCCAGCCGTCAGCTCATCCGCCGCGATCTGGTCAGCGACGTCCGCTCGGTGATCGCGCGGGCCAACCTGAAGCCGCGCTGCTTCCGGCTCGAACTCACCGAATCGCTGGTGATGGACAATCCCGAGCAGACAGCTCATGTGCTGAACAAGCTGAAGAAGCTTGGCATCGGCCTGTCGCTGGACGATTTCGGCACCGGCTATTCCTCGCTGGCCTATCTGACGCGCTTTCCCTTCGACACGATCAAAATCGACAAGAGCTTTGTCGACGACGCGACACCGAAGCGCGCGGTGCTGCTCAAATCCATGGTCAACATGGCGCATGAACTCGGCCTTTCGGTCGTGGCCGAGGGCATTTCGGATGAAAGCGATGCGCTCGAACTGCGCCAGATGGGCTGCGAATATGTGCAGAGCTTCATGTTCGGCGCGCCGATGCCCGGCGATCAGGTGCTGAAGACGCTGAAGGAACAGTATCCGCTGGCTCAGGCTTGATTTTGTGCATATCGGTTGTCCCAAGACCGCTGCGCACCTTTGGGCGAGATGCCGGGGGGTCCGCTTCCCGGCGCTCGGAGGTCGCAAGCAAACCGTCCTGGTCACTCAGTATTGAAAATTTTAGTCTCCTACCCGTGGCGCGGCCCCATCAATGTTGGCAAGCCTGAATCAACGGCGGCGATAGAGATAGCTCTCGGAAAGGCCGAGGCGACGGCACGATTGAACGGCCGGGGATGAAGGAAGCACGATGCTCTCGCAGATTGCCGCCGTAGTCTTCACAAAAGCACGCTCCCACGGCGTCAGGGTCCAGCGGTCGCCGAGTGCCAAGCGCTTGCGCACCCAGCGCGGTAGGATCTCGACGGCCGCCTTCAGAAATGGCCGCTGAAGCGGTTGAGCCACTCCCGGCAAGGCGGGAACGTCTTCCATGATCTCCAGGAATTCCAAGACGATCGGCGACGCGACGAGTCTTTGCCTCATCGCGTCGAACAGCGCGTAAAGCTCGGCCTGTGACGTGGGCGAGCCGGCCGCACCATAGAGAAGTGCGACGGGGCGAGCCTCAGCAAACATCGCGTCCCGTTCGAAAAAATGCAGACGATGCACATAGACGTGATACGCCTCCATGAAACCAAACCCGGCCGTAGCTTGCACCCAGTCCAGCAACTCCGGGTCGGTGGCGTGGTATGGCTCACCTTCGCTGGTTCGACCTGAAACGCGCCCATGCGTCCTGACCACACCTTCAATCATGGCCTTAGCCTTGGTTCGAGGGCCGTAGACCGTAACCAAGGCAGCGAGGCCCGTACGCTGTAATCGTCGGAGCGCGTGCGAGCGGAATGTGCTGTGCTGCCAAATGGCGTCGCGAACCCGCGGCTCCGCCAATTCGAGCAGCACCGCAGTAACCCCGCCGATGAAGAGCGCAACAGGGTTCTTGAAAATACGCCAGGATATCGAGGTGGGCGGTAACAGCGCCGGCTCGCCTTCCGGGGTCGAGAAGTCCATCTGAGATCCGAGCCGCTGGCGCATGAACGACTGCGCAAGAGTATCCACACGACGCTCAAGTGGGTGAGGCAGAGGGATGATGCCCGAATTGCCAAACATGGTACGCCTCCGACTCCTGGGAACAACAAGTGTCGAACCAGTGGCTAGCGGATGCAGTATGCACGAACGTCTTGGTCTTTCCGTCGTTCCAAATGATCAGCCTGGCGCGCTGCGCATGATCCGCAAGAACACCGGGCCCGGATGGTCATCACGAGCCCGGTCGTGCTGGCCTTATGGCGTAAGATCGAGCGCCGGCACGATTCTGTGGTAGGGCAGGCCTGCATCGTCGTTTAGACGCTTCACGTCGGCATCGGAGACAGCATCAAACAGGCACATGCAGCGCCCGTCCTCCGGTGCGAAGGTCGAGCGCAGATAGCTGATGTCGGTGCCCTTGGACGTCATCTCGGCGGCCTGGCTGATCGCCGCCTTCTGCGCATCTCCCAGAGCTTCCATGCTGATGCCCTTGAGGTCGCGTTCCACCATGTAGACAGTCATTTCCAGATCTCCTCCTATGAACAGTGACCACAGGAGTTGAATGCAGCGGCGGGCGAAAGAGAACGACATTTTTTCTATCGATCGATAGCCGACAGTTATCGATGAAAGGGCTACAATGTCGTTTCGTTGAACCGCCTCGGGAGGGCTCGCCATGGAGATGTTCCAGGTCCGCTACGTGCTTGCTGCCGCGAAGATGCTGAATTTCACCAAGGCAGCCACCGATTGCAATGTGTCTCAGCCGGCGCTCACCAAAGCGGTCAAGACGCTCGAGGATGAGCTTGGCGCGCCCTTGTTCCACCGCGAGGGAAAGCGCGTCCTCCTGAGTGAGTTCGGGCGCTCCATTCTGCCGCATCTTCAGCAGATCATGCAGGAGGCCCACGCAACCAGGACGCTTGCCGACAATTTCAGGCTGCTCAACCAGGTGCCGATCCGCCTCGGCGTCATGTCGACCATCGGCCATGTGAAGCTCGCCCGGTTCCTGGCAAAGTTCCAGCGCGACTATCATGGTGTCGAGCTGGAAGTCAGCGAGGCGAGCGTTCAGGAACTGAAAAACAGGCTTGAGCAAGGCGATCTCGATCTGGCCGTCCTCAATCCGCTGGAGGGACTGGGAGCGGCTTTCCGCGTCCATGATCTCTACAGTGAGCGCTACGTCGTCGTATTCGCGCCGGATCACCGGCTTGCGAGCCTCAATGCAATCAAGTTGGTCGATCTCTCTCAAGAACCCTATGTCGACCGTCTGTCCTGCGAAATGCGGGACCTGGTGATGGGTGTATGCCGGGAAAGAAACGTCAGCCTTTATGCCCGCTTTCGTTCCGAGCGCGAGGATTGGATCCAATCAATGGTGCTGGCGCGGATCGGCTTCGCCTTCATGCCTGAATATTCGGTGACATCGCCTGAACTTCTGCAGCGTCCGCTGATCGAACCCGCGGTGGCACGCACCGTGTCCCTGGCTAGCGTTCCGGGCCGGCCCTATAGCCCGGCGACGGCGGCAATGGTCCGAGCTGCCCAGAGCTTCGATTGGCCAGGCTAGGCGTTTGTTGCTGAAGCTGATTTTAGATGCGTTCTGCCGCCCTGGTGGTCCTCGGACCGATACCGACCCGACCCAGGACTACCGACACTCAATCGCTGCGCATTTGGGCGATGTGGCTGCATGAGACGCGCAAAGTCGGTGAGATGGACATGGCTATGCTCACGGTGGAAGAGATGCCCTCCAAGCTCGGCCTCGAGCTTCTGGATAGCGCGGGTCAGCGCCGGCTGGGTCACGCACAGCGACGCTACCCGGAAGTAGCGGATTTCGTGTATCTCCATGGATCGCCCTTTCCGGATGACAGCCTTGCATCGGCGCGATGAAATATTGGCATTCTTTTTCTCCGAAACGACTGCAACTTTCTTGCTTCGTTGGAATCGCACTCGCCGAAGGAGCGCGGGAGAAGGCTCACAATGGCCGGATGGAAATTTGAGGGAGGACAATCATGACCTTGCCCAGTTACGCAATGAACCAGGCAAGTTTCCCGCAGATGTACGAGCGGTGGCTGGTCGGCCCTCTCTTCCGTCCATGGGCCGAGATGGCTCTTGACGAGCTGGAATTGTCTTCGGGCGATCGTCTACTCGATATCGCCTGTGGAACAGGAATAGTGGCGCGCGTTGCAAGAGAGCGGCTCGGTGAAGCCGGATATATCGTCGCCAATCTGGCGACGGCCAAAGGCTAAAAGATCTCTCTTCACAAGCAACGCATCGCCTACGCAACGCTCGATAAAATCATCTTATTGTACATTACGAACTGTCCTCGCCGCATTGCGGCCATTGTACCGCCACGATCCATGATTAGCTAGAGCAAGCACTGACCGTTCTTCTTGTCTTTTTCGACGTTGACGGCTCAACGTTGGAAATAGATCTGCCCCAAAGTATCTGGGCGGCTAGACATGGAACGGAGGGGGACCTGGCGTCACTCCAAAGAACACGTGAATTCTTTGCTTGCGCAGACGTCATCCTTTCGGGCGGACGGCCTTTGTCGAAAAGGATCGCGGGGCTTGGCTTGGCGGCGACAGTGGCGGCCATGCCATGGCCGGTCTATTCGGGAGTCTTGGTCAACGGAGTGAGCGAAGCCGCGGTTGCCACTGCTGTTCCGTCCTCCGCTCTGAGTTTCCCCTCGGCCGCGCCCGAGTTCGACATCATCGATCCGGGCACCACGTTGACCTCCCGACGCAAGGGAGAAGGCATACTGGCCGACGCATTGAAGGGTACCGTGGCCATCCTTTCCGAAGGCGCGGAACAGATCGTCATCGGGATGTCGGTGCACGAGTTCGGCGAATACAAGGTGTCGCAGTACATTGCCAGCGAGATTCTGCGTGCCGCCAAGGACACCCAATTTCCTGCCGACACCCTTTTCGCGATCGCCGAGAAGGAGTCCTCCTTCGACCTCAACAATCGCCCGCCTAAAGGGTCGGCACTTGGTCTTATGCAGTTCCTCGACCAGACATGGCTCGAGGCGGTGAAGAAATACGGCGCAGAGTTCGGTCTGGGCGACGAAGCGGAACTGATCCGGATCCGCTTAGAGGGCAAGCGCGAACACCATTTCGTCGACGACAAGGCCGATGAACAGCGCATTCTTGAATTCAGGCGCGATCCCTATCTGTCGGCAGCACTTGCGGCCAAGAACCTTCTCGCGGCCAAGGAACGCATCGAAGCCCGTCTCAAGAAGGCCATGGACGAAAGGGATCTTTACCTCCCCCATTTCCTTGGCACCAACGGCGCAGCACAGCTCCTGTCGAACGCCGACGAGACGCCCAATGCCACGGCCAGCAAAATCTTCCCCAAGGCGGCGCGCTTCAATACCGCGATGTTCAGGGCCGAGGGAAAACAGCTCACCGTTGGCCAGTTCCACCAGCGCCTGCGCTCCTTCTTAGAAGCCCGCATCGGCAAATACAGCGATGTCGAAAGCCGCGTGAAAGAGGCTGACCTGTCCTGGACAGCCGGTATCGAGAATCTCGCCTACGATTTGGGCAAACGGCTGGCGTCGGCAATGCAGCGATAGCCAGCCAGGTATCGGGTTTTCACCACTAGGCGTGGCCGGCCGCCAGGCTGAGATGCGCGAGGTCGATACCGATCGAGGCGAGAATCCGGTCGTATTTGCGCTCGATGTCGGTATCGAACAGAAGCTCCGCATTTGCCGGGCAGGTCAGCCAACCGTTCTCGGCGATTTCGCTCTCCAGCTGACCTGCGCCCCAGCCCGAATAGCCGAGTGCCATCAGCGCGTGCCGGGGCCCACGGCCCGACGAAATGGCGCGCAATATGTCGACGGTCGCGGTCAGGCAAATGTCGTCGGAGACGGCGAGCGACGATTCCACTCGGTAGTCGCCCGAATGCAGGACGAAGCCGCGGCTGCGGTCCACCGGTCCGCCGTTGCGCACGACGAAGTCGCGGGCCTGCGCGGGCAAGCGGATCGCCTCCTGTTCGTTCATGATGCCGAGCTGCACGAGCAGATCCGGAAACAGCATCTGCTGCGTCTGGTTGATGACCAGGCCCATCGCGCCTTCGTCGCTGTGCGCGCAAATGTAGATGACGGAGCGCGTAAAGCGGTCGTCCTTCATGCCGGGCATGGCAATCAGGAACTGGTCGTCGAGAAAGCCGCGTCCCGCAGCCATCTTCTTGTGGCGCAACAAGTCCATGAGAGGAGCGTAACGCGTTTCTGAAGCGCCGAAAAGATGCGCCGCGCGCGATTTGGTCGCGGATGTGCAGCTAAGGTCAGGCAAAGCTGTGCCCGAGGTCACGCAAAAGCTGTGCCCGAGGTCACGCAAATATGATTACAGCGACGCCATGAAGTCATTGCGCAGCCATGAACGGACGGTCAAATCAGCGCCATGCAAAGCTTGAAAGTCCTGCTGCTCAGCGCCGCTGTTGGATGTGGAACCGGCCTCCCTGCCGCAGCCTCCTCGTCGACCTGGTACAATAGCGAAGGCGGAAGAGTGCGGCTTGTGACCAGCGGCAAGCCCGACGAAGCCGGGCGCATCCATGGCGTCCTCGATATTGCGCTCAAGCCTGGCTGGAAAACCTACTGGCGCGATCCGGGCGACGCGGGCGTGCCGCCGCAAATCGATATCTCGGCCAGCACCAACATTGCCAACGCGACGTTTTCGTTTCCGCCGCCCCAGCGCCACGACGACGGCTACGGCAAATGGGCCGGCTACGACCATCCGGTTTCGCTGCCGGTGACATTCACGCTGTCGGCGCCGAACGAGCCGGCCGTCATCGATGCCGATATCTTTCTCGGCATTTGCGAGACGATCTGCATCCCGCTGCAGACGAAGCTGACCATCGATCCGGGCTCCGATCCGGACAATGCCGAAGACGCCGCTTTGGTGAAGGCGGCCCTTGCAACGCTGCCTGCGCCCGCAAGACCCGATTTCGGCGTCAATATCCTGCCGGGCGACCGCGAGACACTGATTGTCGAGGCGAGCTTTCCGGGCAGTCCCGAAGCGGCGGATTTCTTCGTCGCCGGTGAGCGGGATTACATGTTCGGCGTGCCGGCCCGCAGCGAAAAGGATGGCAAGCTGGTGTTTGCCGTGCCGATCCTCGACAGGCCGACGACGACACCGACGGATGGCGGACTTTACTACACGCTGACAACCGCGGCCGGCGCCGTCGAAGGCCTGCTGCCGTTTCCTTGATCCCGAGCAAAGGATGTTCAGGGCGAACATCCTTGCCCCAGCCTCCCCGACGGTTGCGGGGAACGGCTGAATTCGCTATCGCAAGGACACTTCCCTTCCATCTCTCAAGTGAGGACCTCGATGATGATTGCCGTTGGCGACAAGCTGCCCCAAGCGACCTTCAAGACGATGACTGCCGACGGCGCAAAAGCGATCACGACGGCCGAGATCTTCTCGGGAAAGAAGGTGGTGATGTTCGCCGTTCCCGGCGCTTTCACGCCGACCTGCTCCAACAATCATCTGCCGGGCTATCTGGACAATTACGACGCCATCCTGGCGCGCGGCGTCGACACCATCGCCGTCGTCGCGGTCAATGATGTTCACGTGATGGGCGCCTGGGCCCGCTTCAGCGGCGGTGAAGGCAAGATCCTCTATCTTGCCGATGGCAATGGCGATTTCGTCAGGTCGATCGGCCTTGACGCCGATCTTTCCGGCGGCGGCATGGGGCTGCGCTCGAAGCGGTTTTCGATGATCGTCGACGACGGCAAGGTCACCGCGCTCAATGTCGAGACAAAGCCTGGTGTCGATGAGTCCGGGGCGGCTTATATTCTCGGACAGCTTTAGGTTTCCGCTCTCGCTCCAGTTCGCGATTTGCAACCCACACGCCATGCCGACACAGCCAGCAACACAGTCCCAGCATCCCGATAGCGCCCAATCATTTTCAAGCCTTGAACTTGGATGGCGACGGCGGTGAGAACGAGGAGCACAATCAGCTTTGCCCTGTGGTCCGGCCAAGCAAAATATCCGATGACCACCAGTGCGGCAAACACAGCGGCACGATGAATTTGTCGTAACCAAGGGTCGTGGCGATGCCAAACATCTGCAAAAGCCACCAGAGCGAAAGGGTTAGCAGGAGAACGACAATCAGCGTGGCGAGAAAAGCGGTCCTCGCTGTAATGCTATGTCGTCCTTTATGCGGCTAAGTTTATCAGTCTTTCATTGAGAAGCTCAAACCCCGGCCGTATTTGCCAGTTGTAAGGTTCACTTACAATGAACCGGCGCATCGGCCGAACAGATGAAGCCGAATAATTTTATACACAGTATATGGTAGAGAATGCGGAACGACTTTTGCTGGGATGCTCTCAAGCATGCCGGGGGGTGTTCTGCCCGAACATCGGGCTCAATCATGTGGATACCCACCCAAGAGCAGCTTTCCCTCCGGTCTTCCCGTGACCACATTTTCAATGTCGCTATGTTTGAGGGTCTCCACTCGGCGGATTTCTGCGAGTGGGTCGAAGCCCACACCCGCAATCGGACTGTGCTGGTGGTCACCACCCCTACTGTCGAGAGGCTCTATGGCGACGAGATCCGCGCAGCCTTCGCATGCGTCGGTTTGAAGCCGTCCTGGCTGGTGTTGAACTGCACCGAGCGGACAAAGACTATGAAATCCGTGTTGACCGTTTGCCGCGCAGCGTCCGATGCCGAGATCGATCGTCGGGGTGCGCTGGTGGCGATCGGGGGTGGTGTCTGCTCAGATATCGTTACGCTGGCGGCCTCGATGCTACGCCGGAGTTTGTCTCACCTTCGCATCCCCACTACCTTGGTTGGGCAGGTCGATGCCGGAATCGGCCTAAAGGGGGGCGTCAATTTCGGAGATGCCAAGAACTATCTAGGTTGTTTCCACCCGGCGGATGCTGTCGCCGTGATCCCGCCATTGCTCAAGACCCTGGGCGTCGATACGGTCAGGCAGGGGCTGGCCGAGATGATCAAGGTCGCCTGTACTTCCGACATAGAGCTCTTCCGGATGATCGAAGAGGCTCGAGGAGGTATGCTGCAGTCCTGGATCCTCAACGGCAACTCGTTGGCTCGCGAGCCCATCCAACGGGCCATCGCCGCCATGCTGGAAGAGCTTTCGAAGAATCCCTTCGAGGTTGCATCCTACGAGAGGGCGGTAGATCTGGGTCACACGATCGCCCACCCGCTTGAAGCTTCGACCCATTACGAGCTCCACCACGGCTTTGCCGTCTCGATCGACCTCGCTTTTTCCAGCGTTGTCGGTTGGCACCTCGGTTGGCTCAGGAAGGAAACGGCCCTGCGCATAGTGGATCTGCTGGTATCGGTTGGCTTGCCGGTCTGGCACGAGCATCTGAACGAAGACTTGGTCTCGAGATCGTTCCGGGCCGCCGCCAAGCATCGAGGCGGCAATATTAACATGGTGGTGCCGATCGACCTTGGCCGCTATCGCTTCCTCAAGCAGGAAGATCAGTGTCCACCAGGACTGATACGCGAGGTTTTGACCTATCTGCGCGCTCGGGACCTGCAGGAAGGTATCTCCTACAGCGGTTCGGCTCACTATGGGAGGGAACTCTCTGTCGAGGGACACGCTCCTGCTGAGCGGTTTGGTTGACGAGGATCGAAGTACCATTCTCGACGCGTCCGCGATGGCGCGCGGTTACGAGGATCTTGCGGCCGGACTGACGGCATTGGGCCGGAAGTTTCAGTTGAGCCGGTGCCGCCAGGCGATGTTCCGGCCTAACGTTGCGAGCTTGCGGCCGCCGATTTCGAGAAATTCTTCTGCTGCGGTAGCGCGACAAATTGTGCAAGGGAGGAGGGCAGCCGTGATTTCGCCAATCACCCCTCGATGTCGAGCGATACAGGCGTCTGCGCGCTCGTGGCGGACATGATCGGGCTCGTTTCCGGCTCACCGAGCGAGATTCGCACGCCTCAACGCGATGCGCCCCTGCCCTATCTTATTTCCCACCGCAGTGAGGCCACTGTCCGGTACCCGACGCCTATTCATCTCCAGCCCGCCTTCGTCGACCCCGGACTTGAAGCTGGGCGGTTCCCGGTCGCTGAGGCACTTGCCGGCGACCCACCAACGCTGCCGATTCGGCCGTGCGTGCCCGAGGAGGAGATCGCCTACGTCACTGCGATTATCGGCTCGTTCTGGACGTCCTGATGACGCGGGTCTGCGTCCTCGGCGGTAGTTCGCCCTTCACGGTGGCGCTGGTCGATGCGATTGAGGGGAGCAAGGCGTTGAGCCATCGGCTGGGGGAATGGGTGTTAGTCCTCCAAGGGCGCAACGTGCAAAACCTCGATGCGGTTGCAGATTATGCCCGGCACCGGCTGAGGGCATTCGGAACCTCGGTCATATCCACGACGGACCTCGATGCGGCCCTGGTCGATGCCGAGATTGTGATTGTCCAGACGCGCTTCGGCGGGCTTGAGGCGAGGGCCGATGACGAACTTTTCGCACGCGAGCTGGGATGCTTCGCTGACGAAACATTGGGGCCCTGCGGCCTGCTATCTGCCTTCCGTCAAATGCGCCCGGTAGACGATCTCGCGACCCGCATGAAGGCAATCTGTCCCGGTGCCTTCATCGTGAACATGATTAACCCGCTGAGCCTGACGACGGCCATGATGCTCCGCCGCGGCTTGACTGCAGTCGGCATCTGCGAGCTCCCCCTCGCCACACTCCAGGCTTTCGCAAGGGCGCTACGCATCGATCCGACCGAACTTTACTGGAGCTACGAGGGCCTCAATCACAGAGG
The DNA here is from genome assembly GCF_053850215.1 of Mesorhizobium sp. f-mel. Taxonomy (NCBI): domain Bacteria; kingdom Pseudomonadati; phylum Pseudomonadota; class Alphaproteobacteria; order Hyphomicrobiales; family Phyllobacteriaceae; genus Mesorhizobium; species Mesorhizobium sp. f-mel. Next base: position 778,026 of record NZ_JBSPTO010000001.1, on the reverse strand, counting down.
CTTCATCCCCATCGCCAAGACCAGTGACGGGGAGGATCTCCTGCAGCGTGTCCTCCGATTGGCCCCAGATACCGCAACGCAGAAGTACCGGGACGATATTCTTCGCCTTGGCGCAATTCCCACGAAATACTTCGCTGTTTTCGACGGCCGGTCTCCGCACGACAAGGGTAGGGCGGCCGCGCTAATATCTCTCCGGGATGCGATTGCCGAGGATCTTATCGCTGATCCTACACGATGGCCGGCGCGAATAGCAGAGCGCGATATGCCTTGGTATGCGCAAGCTGTCGTACCGCTCGTCGCCGCTCGCGTCGGAGCGCAGGGCTACGATGCCACCATAAATGTCGCGGTGAATGGATCTCTCGTTCACGAGAGGCGCGCCCGCATCCTCGGTGATCGCATCGATATTCTTGAACCCGCACCAGCGAACGGTCTATTCCGCGACTGGCTCGCGGCGTTCGAGCATCACGAACGATTGTGCCTCGCTGCGCTTGCCGATCCTACACCGCACACGATTGGTGCAGCGCTCGAAGCCGATCGAATTACGACTTCCGACAAAGTCCGCACTGCAGCTACGCGAATTTTCCGGTTTTGGCGTGATGTTGCCAGCAATCCGCCCACCGTGCGGGGCCACCAATGATCAATAAGAAAATTGCTGTCTTTGATATAGGCGGCACGCATTTTCGTTCGGCCCTGTGGACAAATGGAAGGCTTGGTCCAGTGACGCGACGACGTGCGATCAACTACCTTAATACGGCCCACCACAGTCCCGTCGAACTTCAGGAGGCGTTGGCTGACTATTTGGTGGCCGAGACAAAGCGCCTCCAGTTGGAGAGCGGAACCGCGGTAAGGCATGCCGGCATCTCACTTGGAGCACCTGTGAACGCTCGTAATGGTCGTGTGCTGCAATCTGGCCCACTTTGGGGTCCGAAGTCGGGACCCTTCGAACTCCAGGGCGCGTTGATACGCCGCCAGTTGGACACACGCTGGACGATTGCGAACGACGTGACCGCTGGACTGGCATCCTACATACAGACCTGCGATCCGGGAAAGCACTCGCGTATCTTGTTCGTTACCGTGAGCACCGGAATCGGGTCGAGGCTCTACGACTTCGCGCGTGGCGGCGTGCCGGTCGATCCCTTACACGGGATCCAGGGCGAAATTGGCCATATCAAAGCAGAAGCTTTCTTCCAGGGCACACGTCTCAAGTATACCTGCGACTGCGGGGGATCCGGCCATCTGAACGCCTATTCGTCCGGACGAGGCGTGTTGAAATTGCTGCGCGAGTTGCCGTCTCGTTCGCCGGACGCGCTAGCAGTCTCGACGATGGCCGCAGCACGCGACGGGGACGACGATGCCATACTCGCGGAGTTCTCGCGTGGAGTGGCGGCTGCTGATGCCCTCGCCTTAGAAGTCCTCGCTACGATCACGCGACCGCTAGCACTTATTTTCGCGGCGCTCCTAACGCACGATCCACTACTTGATTCAATTGTTCTCACTGGCGGTGTCGTGGATGCCCTCGAACCTGCCTATTCGGCCAGCCTTGATCGGCAATTCCGGGATCACGGATTATTCCAGATCACTGAAAGCGATCCGTCCTATTTTGCCCGCCGGCTCCATATTTTCGCGACGGGGGATCTGTCTGGACTCATCGGCGCTGGCCATCTCGCCGAAATGGCGGATGAGGGACGAAGCATCCATGTTTTCCAGTGATCGGATCGGCTTGACCGGATCGAAGTCGCACCTCGCTCTGGTACGGCCGCCGGGCATGGGCTCCCCAAGACTGGAGCAGGTCGGGGCACCCGTGGTGCTACCGGGCGACCTTGTGTGCCGGACCCTCATTGTCGGTGTCTGCGGGACTGATCTCCAGATTCTGCGCGGCGTGCGTGACGATCCAGCCCGGATCCTTGGCCATGAGGGCGTCGCTGTTGTCGAAGAAGTGGCTGCGAAAGCGGACCAGCGCTGGCTAGGTACGACGATTGCTGTGAATCCAACGCCAGACTGGGGCACCGCTGAACTCGGCCATACTCTCGATGGGATGATGCAGCAGCGCTTCCTCGTGCCTGCTCGGTTGCGGTCGTTGGTCGTTTCGTCGCCCGCAGAACTGGCTGCCGATCTCGCTATTCTCGCTGAGCCGCTCGCATCCGTCCTAACGTGCGGAGGCATTCTCGAGCGGGTCGCCGAATCGACCCGTGTATTGGTGGTGGGACGAGGTACGATCGGCCAACTGCTTCGTCTTGCGCTCAGAACTGCCTGCGCGTCGGTTCGGGACGTAGTAGTCATAGGAACGAAAGAGAAGGCCGCTATTGAGTACGGGAAATTCGACACTGTGATCCTATGTTCCTCGCGGCAGGATGTAGCGGCCGCACTCAGTATCGGACTCAACGCTTTGTGCGACGGTGGCATCCTCCATCTCTTCGGAGGTCTCCCATCTGAGGGTCGAGACCCGCGTCTGCCCGGGGTCAATCTCAGCGAAGTCCGCGCGCGAAATACCGGCGGACGTGTCGGTTGGCCGGTTGCCGAGCAGTGCCAAACAACTATCGGCCACAAGCGGATCTCGATCACGGGGCACCGCGGTTCTTCCAACGCGATGCTGACCCGGGCAATGCTCGACCTCAGCGCTCGCCCCGATATCTATCGGCCGCTTCTTACGATCGTGACAGATCCGGAGGAAGCTGTCCGTACATTACGCGACGCCGTCGGCTATCCGCCGCTTAGATCTTGGACCAAGCTTGGGATCGACTTACGGAGGTGGCGAACTTGAAGGAACGTTCGTTGACGAGCAACGCGCATTTGACTGTCGAGCAAAGTATCTATCGACCACAAATCGGGATCGCGCTGTGGAAGGTAGGGGACCGGGGTCTGACCGGCTTTGAAACCGCCGGCGCCGCGGGTCTCGATCACGTTCACGTCGACTTGGGTGGGCCTAACCGCGGTCCCGATCTCACAGATATCGGAGTACTGGCGGCGTTCGACACAACGTCACGCCGTTTCGCGCTTCCGATCACCGCCCTTGCAGTAAATCGGCTCAACGATCTTGGCCTGACTGCGCCAAAGGGTAGCGAGGAAGCGTTGGAGGTCCGGCGAATTATCTTGCACGCGATTAGAGTGGCAGACCGTCTGCGGGTACCTAGGATCATCATTCCGGGCTTTCGCCAGAGCCTCGTTCGGACGCCCGAGGACGTAGCTAAAACAGCTGAAGTGCTGCGTTTCGCACTTGGCCCCGCCCAAGCCGTGGGGATTACTTTGGCATATGAAAGCGGGCTTGACTCCGAAAGAACACTCCAAATTCTTCAAGCAGTTGGCCAGCCAGGCGTCTGCGTACAGTTTGACACGGGAAATCCTGCTATATACGGGCATTCTGCAGCCTCCATTTGGGCGCGGCTTGCTGACGTCGCCTCGCTGGACGTCCACCTTAAGGATGCTTTGGGGGTGTCGGTCGAAGGGAATGTGCCGCTGGGCGACGGTGTAGCCGAGCTAGCGCTTACGTTTGTTGCCTTCGCGCGCCAACCGAGGCCTACATCCTTCACACTCGAGGGCGATTACAGCGAAGATTCTGGACCTCGCATTAGTCGCGACCTCGCCCGACTGAAGATACTCATTAGGAAGTCGATGTTGTCGGGCGACCTGGATTGCCCCGATGGTGTTGGCTGCAAAGGTGAAAGCGGTGTCCCAGGACCAAAGGCACATCTCTGCTTCAATGGATCGATAGAGGGGGACTGTATAATGAAATCTGCCATTGCGAATGCCTACAGGCTTATCGCAGCGTGCTTCGCCACGCTGATCGTCGCCGAGCCGGCCGTTGCGGCGCAGAACATCGAGCCGAAACATGGCGCCACGCCAACAAGGTCACGACCACAGCTCAAACGTCTTAGTTCTTTGATTTCTTTCGGCGGCTCAATGATTGCCGGGATGAGCATCCTGTTCGTATCAGCCCTGCTCATTCTATTGATTGGCCAACCGAAACTGTCGGCAGAGGAGAATGGCATAACCCTGCATTACACCTCTGGCGGCTCCGGCGCAGATATTGCCAAGGCAGGTTTTAACCTCGCTGACGTACAATATGTCGAGCAACTCAATGCGCTCCCTCCCGGGATGAAGGGGCTGATCTGGCTTGATGAGACCAGCGGCGTTACGCCGCGTTTCATCGCCAAGGTCAAACCGTTCATCGGCAACCCGAAGCTGTTCGGCTTTCGGCTCTGTGATGAGCCGGACATCACTGGCAAGTACCACTCCCCGGCAGTCAGCTCGGCAGCCCTTAAGGCAGAGGTCGACTGGATCAAGGCCAATGTGCCCGGGGCCGTGACGTTCGTCACGCTGATGGACATGGGGTCTTTTGAAGCCCCCCACTTCATGAACACCTTCAATCCCGCCAACACCGGGATCGATTTCTTCGGCCTCAATCCGTATCCGGTGCGCGGCAAGGTTTTCGATTTGGACTTCATCGACAGGACGGTCGAGGCGGCCGTTGCCGCTGGTATCCCGCTCAATAAGATCGTGCCTGTCTTCCAAGCCTTTGGCGGCGGCGCTTGGTCGACCCATACCGGCGGGTTCAGAGACGTCTATAAACTGCCGACACCGGACCAGGCAAACCAGATGTTCGTGCGCTGGGCCACCTACGCTCCCGATCCCGTGTTTGACTTTGCATACGCGTGGGGATCGCAGAACGGGGACACCAAGCTGGGCAGCACCAACCCAGAGGCACTAAGCCTTCGCGCGGCGTTCAAGGCACACAACACGGCGCAGCGTTCGCAGTAGGCCCCATACCCGAAGAACGCGTCCACCGTCACGCTTTGGTCTCCAGTTCGAGATAATAATGCATCACGTCGCCGAGGCTCTGCGGAAGATCGACACGGGGCTGCCAGCCGAGCCCGCGCAGCCGGCTGACATCGACCACCTGCCGCGCGATATCCACTGCCCGCCCCGGCAATGACGTCAGTGATGGATCGGCAATCCCAGCCGCGGCGACGAGCAGATCGTAGACGGTGGCGATCTGCGTCTCGCGCCCTGACGCCACGTTGTAGAAAACATCGCCGGCCCCGGCGAAGCCGATCGCGACCAGCGCATCGGCCACGTCGCGCACGTCGATGAAGTCGCGCCATGCGGTCAGCGGACCGAGGGTGATGCCATTACGGCGGCCCGCCCTTAGCTCAGTGAGTTGGCTGGCGATGCGGCCGGCGACATGGCGCTCCTCCTGGCCCGGACCGACGACGTTGAAGATGCGCGCCACGCGTCCGTCGATCCTTCCCGCGCGCGTTGCGATCCGCACGATGTCCTCGCTGGTGCGCTTGGTTGCGGCGTATAGGTCGATCGGCTCGGTCGCGCCAATTTCAACCAACGGCAGGCCCCCACCGCCGAGTTCGCCATAGATTGAGCCCGAGGATCCCAGCACCAGCACTGCGCCGTGCGCCGCCAGCGCATCGCAGAGATGGCGCGTGGCGACGATGTTGTTGGTAACCAGCCGTTCGAACGGTTCGTCGCGCAACGATCCGGCAAGATGGAAGACGATGTCCGGCGCAGTTTCCGCGATCAACCGCACCGCTGCCGCCGCATCCGACAGGTCGGTGGCGACATAAGCATAATTCGGCCCGTCGGACACCAGAGCATCTGGCAGCGGCGCGGCGCGCTCGGCACCGCCGGGATGGATGTAGTGCGTGAAGCGTGTCGCATTGCCCGGCGAACGTCCGACGCCGACCACCCGGCAATCGCCACGATCGCACAAAGCGCGCACCAGATAGCGTCCGATGAACCCTTGCGCGCCAGTGACCAGTATCGTCTGCGTCACGCCATCCCACCCAGGCAATCGCGCACGCCATCGACCAGCGCAACCTCCGCCCGCCAGCCAAGCGTCTCGCGCGCCAGCGACACGTCGGCGACGAGATGCGCGATGTCGAGCCCGCGCGATCGGTCGCCCTGCCCCTCGACGATCAGCGCGTCAGGCCCGCCGCCGATCCTCGCGAAGGCGGCGGCGAGCGCGGCGACGTCGGTCCCGGTGCCGGAGGCCATGTTGAGCGTCAGGAGGCCAGGTTCGTCGCGCGCGGCGGCCATCAGCAATCCCCGCGCCAGATCGTCGACATGCAGGTAATCGCGCACCGTATCGGCCGAGAAGACGCGCATCGGCTGTCGCAGGCGCGCCTGTGCCGCCAGCCGGCCGACCAGCCCGTTCGCGCGCATCCCCGGGCCGTAGACCGAGAAGGGCCGAACAATGATTGCCGACTCCAGCGCCCCTCGCCGCACCGCACCCGAGACGAGTTGCTCTGCCGCCGCCTTTGCCGCGCCATAAGGCGAGAGCGGCAAGAGCGGCGCGTTCTCCGATACGCGCGCGGTGTCCGGGCGACCATAGACCTCGGCCGACGACACATGGACGAGGCGCCGCACGCCAATCCGCTCGGCGGCGGCGAGCAACGTCGCCGTGCCCAGCACATGTACGCGGGCGAATGCCGCCGGCGCGTCGAACGACGCCGCGACGGCACTGGGCCCGGCAAGATGAACGACCGTGTCAACGCCGGCGAACAGTGCTTCCAGCGCCGGCTGGTCACAAATGTCGATCGCCCCCGCTTCCCCATCGATCGGGCCGGCATGCGCCACGCACGCATCCGCGCCGATCCGGCGCAGCACCGCCCGGCCGATAAAGCCGTTTGCACCGGTGATACCGATCACGCCCCCTGCCCCCGTGCGGCGAGGCGGCGGCGCACCGGCCCCGGCAACTCATCGCCACTGAGCGTACCCGCCGCGCCGACATGGACCCGCAGCACCCCGGCTTCCGTCATCGCGTCGCAAACATAACCTACATTGCCGCCCGCGACCCGGATTTCGCGCGCCACCTCCCCCGGCCACCACGCTTCGAAAGCGGCATCTCTCAAGAGCAAAGCTTCGGCGGCGGCCAGCTTGGCGGCGTCGTTGACGTCGATCCATGAAGCCTGATGGCGATAAAGCCGCACCGCCGCGCCACCGGCCATCAACCGATTGGCGGCATCGACCAGGCCGAGCGGCGTGCCCTGCGGCAGGCTGCTCAAAGCGGCAGCGGTCACCACCGCCAGCCCGCTGCCGACCAGGATCGGATAGACCGGCTTCTCGCGATAGGCGGTAAGCAGATCAGGCTCTTCCGCGTCCACCTCAAGCGCGCCATAGGGCATGTGGAACGGCTCGTCATGCGCCGCCAGCGTCATCGCCGCGCCGGACGCACGGTGCGCGGCGGCCAGCGCCGCCAGATCGAGCGTGGTGAGATTGTCGGCATACACCACCATCACATCGCCGGCGTCGTTCGAAAGCATCGTCGCGGCGCCGAAATTGCCCAGCGGTACCTCCTCGATCAACGGCGCGACCGCCACGCCGATGCCGGCGGCGCGCGCGGCGAAATCAGCGAACCTGTCCGCCTCACGTGCTGCATCGGCGCGGGTCAGCGCGACGAAGATGCGCCGGCATCCACCGCGCGCCATCATCCAGATGTTGCGCTCGAGCAGGCTGACCCCGCCGACCTCGACCAGCGGCTTGCGTCCGACTATGCCGGAGCGCGCCATGCGCTCGCCCTGCCCGCCGGCCATGATCAGACCGGTCCATGCGTGATCGCTCATAGCGGCGTCTCGACGCCAGTGCGGCGCATCGCTGCCAGCGTCGTCTCCACCATGTGCTGCCGCGTGAAGCCGGACAGGAATCGGGCATGAGCAGCGGTCCGCAGCCGCTCGGCAAGGCCGGGTTCGCGGATCATCCGCTCCAGCGCATCGGCCAGCGGTGCCGGCGCGTGCGGCGGCACGACCAGTCCTTCGATTTCGGGTCGCAGGAAATCGCGTACCCCGACATTGTCGCACGCGACGATCGGGCACCCCGAGGACGCGGATTCGAGCAAGGCGGTCTGCAATCCCTCGCGATACCAGGATGGGATGCAGGCGATGTCCGCCCCGGCATACAGGGCGGTGATGCTCGGCTGGTACCCGATGAACGCCACATCGGGATAGGATCGCGCCCGCGCCAGTTCCGCTTCCGTCAGCGCGTCGGCGCGGCCGCTCATCGGGTTCGAGGTGAACACCATGCGGTGCGCCACGCCCCGTTCGGACAGGATGCCCGACGCGGCGGCCGCGTCCAGCACGCCCTTGTCGCGCAACAGCCGCCCGGGAACGAGTATCGTCGGCCGTGCGCCGACCGCGCGCGCTTGCTTATAGGGGAAATCCTCCGGCATGACGCCGCAGCCGCCGGTGACGATCACGCGCTCCGATGCGACGCCGGTGCGCCTGATCAGTTCGGCCTTGTCCTCGTGATTGTGGACGATGACGATCGCGCGCCGGCTAGCGAAGACGAAGCGATAGACAATACAGATCAGCCGCGTCGTCAGGCTGTCGCGCTGCGACACTGAGAAGCACGCGCCCAGTCCGGTGACCAGATAGGTGGCATGCCGGTTGCTGAGCCGGACCCACGGCCCGGCGAGCATGATCGATAGCGCCGACCACAGGATGAACACACTGCCCGGGCTGAACAGCGCCGCGCGCGCCGCCATCAAGCTGGCGCGCGCCAGCCGCAAGAGGCTCGGCCGCCCCCGATTGCGCGAAAACGGCATGGTCCGCGTCGCGACGCCTGGCGCCAGCGCGTCCCGTGCGGCATCGATCGCCGGCCTTGAATCCCAGCCGGCGGTAGCAAGTCCGTTGTCGTCCGGCGACCACACTTCCACGGCGTGTCCCGCCTCGGCCAACGCCGTGCTGACATGGTTGAAATCGGAAATCCAGCGCGGCAGCGCGGTGACGACGACGATGATGCGGCGTAGCTTGCGCATCACGCGCTGTCGGTCTTGTGCCGTGCGGCGACGAACGCGGTCTGCGGGCCGCCCATCGGGAGCCACCGGCCTATCCCGTAGCGCAGGAACATGTGCAGCCGGTAGTAAGGCGCGGCCGCCCAGCCCTGCGCGAGAGGGGCGTGGCTGTCCGGTGCCGCTGCGACGCGCCGGCTGCCCAGCACCGTACTGAGCGCGGTCGACAGCCCGACCGGATAGCGCCGCATCGCGATCAGCTTCAGCCCGGCTGCGTCCAGCAACCGCTCGATCGCCGGCGCATCGAAGAACCACATATGCGTCGGCATGTTCGGCCGCCCGGCAAGCCGCTGCCAGAAGGGCGACAGATTGGAAAACAGCCCGACCTCGAAGCAGACCGTGCCGCCCGGCGCCACCTTCGCCGCGATCGTCCTCAACGCCGCGACCGGATCGGGGAAGTGGCTCAGCAGATCGGCATGGAAGCTGGTGTCGTAGCGCCCCTTGGGCAGACGGCTGTCCTCGATCAGCGCCCGCTCGACCGTGATGCCCAGGGCGCGTTCGACGCGCCCGGCGCATTCGTCGGACGGCTCCACTGCCTCAACCGTGAAACCGGCCCGGATCGCCGCCGCGGTGAACTCGCCGCCACCGCAGCCTATCTCAAGCAGCCGTCCACGCCTCGTGAATGCCTTCACCCAACTGACCCGCGCACGCGCCGGCGCGGAATAATAGATGCGGTGGTGATGATCGACCGTCGCGTCCACCGGATGGGCCGGCAGTGGATCGATATAAATGACCCCGCACGCGCACTGCCGTCCGCTATACTCGCCTTCGCGCATCACCACCGGACCGGCATTGGTCCGGCAGATGGGACAGGCGCCCGATCGTTGCACGTTTCTTCCCTCCAAACCGCCAACATCATACACGCAGCGGGACGCTTCCCTGACATCTATCTGGATGATGCCGCCGTCTAAAGGCGTCTTTATAGGCGGCGTTCAGACGAGCCCGATCCGCGCTGGATCAGAGTTCATCGGCAGGCTTGCCGATCTAGGCTGCTGCCTTGGCAAGATTAGTGGCAGCAGCCACAATTAATGGTGAGCCCGGAGAGACTGACCGCGCCTGTCGGGCAACCTCCCCCAAACGGCGCCCGCCATTATGGCCGTCCGCCAGCGAGCCTCTGTGTCCAGCCTGCGAGTGTCAGCCTGCACGCGATGCCGGCCCAGTCGGCAACCCAGTCGATTAGATCCCGACCGCGCCCTATCAGTTGTGCGCCTTGAAGAACCTCAATCGCCAGGCCCGAAAAAGCGAGGAGAACAATCAGCGTTGCATTGTATTCCGTCGAGCCGAGTCTACCGAGGGCCGCCAAAACGGCGAACGCGGCGGCGTGAATGAGCTTTCCGTGATGAAACCTGAAGGTCACGCCCAAATCCGACAACAGCCATTCCGGCAAAGAGGGCGAACAGGAGAACGCCGGCCAACGTGGCCAGAAAAGCAACCCTTGCCGCGATCGGATATGAGTCTACCCGCAACAAAATAGAGTCAGTCCTTCATCCGAAGTTCGCAGGGCCATCGCCGGCCCGGCACTCGATCATGGCTGCTGATTTTTCAATCTTCGCCCGCGCAGCGAACCTGCGCATCGGCCGAACAGATGAAACGCCTGCGCCTCTGGCCGAGAGGCCGGCCGTCCGGGGCCAATCCGACGCGCTTTAACTCTTTGTTTTTATGCATGTCGTTATCCCAAAACCGGCGCGCACTTTTGGGCGACATGCATTAGGGATGCTTGCTTTTGGGGGACCTCAATGATGTTTGACCACTTCTGGCGCGCTGTGGCGATCGGCATCGGCGCCACGGCGCTCATGGACCTCTGGGCGATTTTCCTGAACATGGTATTTGCTCAGCCGCGGCCGAACTGGGGACTGGTTGGCCGCTGGGTCTGGCATCTCAGAGACGGCAAGGTATTCCACGACGATATCGGCGAGGCAGCACCATACGCGCATGAATCGGCGCTGGGCTGGGCCTTCCACTACTTTGTCGGCATCGTCTACGGCATCATTCTGGCCGTTTTGGCGGGAGCGGCGTGGCTGGCCGCGCCGACCTTCCTGCCGGCCTTCATCCTCGGCATCGTCACCGTGGGCGCCGGCTGGTTCCTGCTGGCGCCCGGCATGGGCGCCGGCTGGGCCGCATCAAAGCGCCCCAACCCGATGCAGATCCGCGCCCTCAACCTCGTGTCGCATACTATGTTCGCGCTCGGACTTTTCGGCACGGCGCTGCTGATCCGTTGAGGCGGACCAGACTGGTTAGTAGCTCTGGGTCGAGCGGCGCACTTTCTTGCCAGCCGGCTGCTTGGCTTGGGTGCTTTCCCTAGATGAAACGGGCGCGGGCCTGGCCGTCTTGTTCTTGAACGGCGCCATGCCGAGCCGCGCCAGCTCGTCGGCACGTTCGTTCTCCGGATGGCCGGCGTGGCCCTTGACCCAGTGCCAGACGACCTGATGGCGGTTGCGCGCCTCGTCGAGTGCCTGCCACAGCTCGGCATTCTTCACCGGTTGCCTGGCAGCGGTCTTCCAGCCGTTGCGCTTCCAGCCGTCGATCCAGCTGAAAATGCCGTCCTTGACATAGTTGCTGTCGGTATAAAGATCGACGGCACAAGGTTCTTTCAGCGCATTGAGCGCCGAGATGGCGGCCAAAAGTTCCATGCGGTTGTTGGTGGTCGCAGCCTCGCCGCCCGACAGTTCTTTCGTGACGGCGTTGAAGCGCAGGACCGCCCCCCAGCCGCCAGGCCCCGGATTGCCCGAACAGGCACCATCGGTGAAGATTTCAACGCGCTTGGTCATGTCAGCCCATATTCGGAAGGAGATCTGATCGCCCGGTGAAAACGCATCCGCCTGATATATTCGGTCGGATCGCGTTTCACGACCAGCCCGCCATTGGCAACGGTCAGCCAGTCGTAAAGCCGGGTCAGCATGAAGCGCAGCGCCGAGCCGCGTGCCAGGATAGGCAGCGCAGCTCTCTCCTCGCCGCTCAAGGGCCGCACGCTTTGGTAGCCGGCAAGTAGCGCCGTGCCCTTGGTCAGGTTGAAGGAAAAATCCTTCTCGAAGCACCAGGCATTGAGGCAGGTAGCGACATCGTAGGCGTAGAGATCGTTGCAGGCGAAATAGAAGTCGATCAGCCCGGACAGTTTTTCGCCGAGGAAGAAGACATTGTCCGGGAAAAGATCGGCATGGATGATGCCCTCCGGCAGGTCTTTGGGCCAGTTCCGCTCGAAATCGGCGAAGTCGGCATCGACCTCGGCCGCCAGTCCCGGCTCGACCTCGTCGGCGCGAAGGCGAGCGGCGCTCCACAGCTTGCGCCAGCCATCGATTGCAAGGGCATTCGGACGGGTCATCGGAAAGTCGGCGCCGGCAAGATGCAGTGCCGCCAGCGCCTTGCCGACCTCGCCGCAATGCGCTGATGTCGGCCGCCGCAGCGAAAGGCCTTCGAGGAAAGTGATGATGACCGCCGGCCGGCCGGCAAGCGTTCCGATGACGTTGCCATCATGCGCCGTCACCGGAAGCGGGCAAGAAATGCCCTTCCTGGCGAGATGGCCCATCAGGCCGAGGAAGAACGGCAGGTCGGCCTTGTCGACGCGCTTTTCGTAGAGCGTCAGGATGTAGGAGCCGCTGGTCGCGTGCAGCAGGAAATTCGAGTTCTCGGTGCCTTCGGCGATGCCCTTGTAGGACAGGAGATCGCCGACCGGATAGGCCTCCAGGAACGCGCCGAGCTCGCCTTCGTTGACGTCGGTGTAGACCGCCATGGGCTCTTCACGCGGCTCCGTTGACGAAGGCCATGTCGGCCGCCGTCAGTTCGACATCGCGCAGGACCCGCATCACCGGAAAATCCTCGGTCTCTGTCGCCGTCACCGCCAGCTCGATCGTCACGTTGAAGCGCTGCTGGAATGCATCGATGATCTCGTCGACGATGATTTCCGGCGCCGACGCGCCTGCCGACACACCGAGCGTCGAGATGCCGGCAATATCAGTCCACGGAATTTCGGAGGCGCGCTGCACGAGAAGCGACATCGAGGCGCCGGCGCGCTCGGCCACTTCGACGAGACGCCGCGAATTGGAGGAGTTGGGGGCGCCGACGATCAGGAAGAGATCGGAGCCCGCGGCGGTCTCCTTGACCGCTTCCTGGCGGTTGGTGGTGGCGTAGCAGATCGATTCCGCTGCCGCCGCATGCAAATCGGGAAAACGATCCTTAAGCACCCGAATGATGCCGGCGGTGTCCTCGACCGACAGCGTCGTCTGGGTGACGAAACCGAGCGCCTGCGCGTCTACGGGCACCAAATTCGCCGCGTCGGCTTCGGTCTCGATCAAGGTGACGGCGCCGTCCGGCAATTGTCCCATCGTGCCGATCACTTCCGGGTGGCCGGCATGGCCGATCAGAAGCACATGGCGGCCGAGCCGCTGGTGGCGCATCGCCTGCTTGTGGACCTTCGACACCAACGGGCAGGTGGCGTCGAGATAGAAGAGGTTGCGGGCCTGGGCGTCCGCCGGTACCGACTTCGGCACGCCATGCGCCGAAAAGACGACCGGGCTCTGGCGATGCTCCGCCGGTATCTCGGAGAGCTCCTCGATGAACACCGCACCGAGGCTTTGCAGCCCCTCGACGACGTAGCGATTGTGGACGATCTCGTGGCGGACGTAGACTGGCGCACCGTATTTCTTCAGTGCCAGCACGACGATCTGGATGGCGCGGTCGACGCCGGCGCAGAAGCCCCGCGGCTGGCAGAGCCTTATCGTCAGCGGTGGCTTTGTGGTCGTGTGAAGCATGATTACCGGCCGGTTGGTCGTAGCATGAACTCAAGTCTTGAACTCAAGGCGCGAAATGAGGTGCGCACCCGTGCCCTGTCAAGGGCGCCGGTGCCGATCATTAGAGCGACGTGCGTCCATTTGGACGCACAAAGTACGCTCTAACACTTTTTATCTACGCATCGTGCTTTCCGAAATCGATTCCGATTTTCGGGCCGATGCGTCTTTCGCCGGGCGGCGAAGCATGAAGATGAGGACGCCGGCAAGGGCAGCGGCAAGGCCGTACCAGGTTACGGCATATTGCAAATGGCTGTTCGGCAGGTCGATGATGGTAACGCCGCCGACCGGCAGCCCACCCGGGTTCGGCGTGGCGTCCGCGTCGATGAAGAACGGCACCAGCCCCGCGCCGGCCGGCAGACCGGCGCTGGCCGCCATGGCGTCGCGATCCTTCCAGTAGAAGATGTTCTTCTGCGGATCATTGTCGGGAAGCATCATCGAGGGCTTTGCCGGCAGCGGATTGCGGGCGAGCCCCGTCACCGTCACCTGGCCCGCACCCTGGCTTTGCGGGCGCTTGGTCGCGTCCTTGAGATCGTACGGTACGAAGCCGCGATTGATCAGAACAACGCGGCCGTCCTCCAGTTGCAAGGGCGTGAAGACATCGAAACCCGACTGGCCTTCCCAGGTCGCGAAGAAATGTCGCTCGCCTTGATGCAGGAAAGTGCCTGATACCGTCACAGGCGTGTAGTCGACGTCGCCGGTGGAGGTGAACCGCTTTTCGACCTCGGCCAAAGGCACAGGCGCAAAGTGCGTGCGCTGGTCGATAGTCTGAATAAGACTCTCTTTCCAGTAGAGGCGCTGCACCTGCCAGGTGCCTAGCCCAAGCAAAATGAAGAACAGCACGAGGCCTAGGCCAAGCAGCAATGCCGTCTTTGGTCGCGAAAGGCCTGCCACTGAACCGGATGTCGTGCTCATTCGCCGAGGTCCAGCCTGCCCTCCGCCGCCTTGTTGCGGTATTGCAGCGTCAAGAGCACACCCTTGATCAGCCTGAGCGCGCCCAGGCAAAGCACCAGCGTTAGCGGTATCCACACCATGAGATGCAGCCAGAGCGGCGGGTTCAGCGTCACCTCCATCCACAGCGCCAGCCCGACGACGATGAAGCCGATGATCAGGATGACGAACACCGCCGGCCCGTCGCCGGCATCGGCGTAGGAATAGTCGAGGCCGCAATTGGCGCAGCGTTTGCCGACCGTGAGGAAGCCGGAAAACAGCGGTCCCTTGCCACAACGCGGGCAGCGGCCGTGCAGGCCAGCCGAAATCGGATCGATTGGTGGCCAGATCGCCTTGTCGTCGCTCATTGCGATACCTTAGTGCCCTTCGCCCCAAAAGATAAGGCGGCCACGTCGCCGCAGCCGCCTCGTCGATTTCCTCAAGAAGATGTCAGTGGCCTTCAATGACCGCGCCGCTCGAGGCCCAGACATAGATCGACGCGAACAGGAACAACCAGACCACGTCGACGAAGTGCCAGTACCAGGCGGCCGCCTCGAAGCCGAAATGCTGCTTGGGCGTGAAATCGCCCTTCATCGCACGGACCAGGCAGACCAGCAGGAAGATCGTGCCGATGATGACATGGAAGCCGTGGAAGCCGGTCGCCATGAAGAAAGTGGCGCCGTAGATCGAATCCCTGAAGCCGAACGGGGCGTGAATGTACTCGTAAGCCTGCACCATGGTGAACAGCATGCCGAGACCGACGGTCAGCACCAGGCCGTTGATCAGCCCCTTGCGGTCGCCATGAATGAGCGCGTGGTGCGCCCAGGTCACCGTAGTGCCCGACAAAAGCAAGATGACGGTGTTGTAGAGCGGCAGGTGGAAGGGGTCGAGAACCTCGAGGCCCTTCGGCGGCCAGACACCGCCGGTGAAGGCGGCGCGGGCGTATTGCTGTGCCTCGCCTGGAAACAGGCTGGCGTCGAAGAAAGCCCAGAACCAGGCGACGAAGAACATCACCTCGGAAGCGATGAACATGATCATGCCGTAGCGCAGATGCAGCGACACGACACGCGTGTGGTGGCCTTCATGCGCTTCCTTGATGGTATCCGACCACCAGGCGTACATCGTGTAGATAACGATCAAAAGGCCGATGAAGAACAGCCACGGATTGGCGATATTGAAGCCGAAGATCGGGAAATCGCCGCCCTTGAGATACTGCATGTAACAGACGCCGCCGATCGCGGTGACCAGCGCGCCGACCGAGCCAAGGAACGGCCACGGGCTCGGGTCGACGAGATGGTAGTCATGTTGTGGTTTTGCGTGCGCGTCTGCCATATCAACCCCCGAGGCTTCGTTCGGTATGTGAAACTTTGTTGCTTGTGCCTTCGGCCGGCGCCGACGACGCGACCGGTTTGTTCTTCTCGTTCTTCTCGACCGGGAACATCGTGTAGGACAGGGTAATCGTCTTCAGGTCCTTCAGTTCCGGCGCATTGACGATGTCGGGATCTACATAGAACACGACCGGCATGTCCAGCGTCTCGCCAGGCTTCAACGTCGTGTCGGTAAAGCAGAAACACTCGACCTTGTTGAAGTAAGATCCCGCCAGTTCCGGCTGCACGTTGAAGGTCGCGCGGCCGGTAGTCGCCCGGACGAACTTGTTGGTCGCGCTATAATGCGCCTGCGCCGTCTCGCCTATCTTGATGGTGATCGAGCGGTCGACTGGCTCAAACTGCCATGGCACGCCGACTGTGTTGGCGTCGAAGCGGATGGTGATATCGCGATCGAGCACGCGGTCGGCATATTGCTGTGTTGCGCGTTTCACGGTGCCGCCGTAACCGGTCGCCTGGCAGAACATCTCGTAGAGCGGCACCGCAGCATAGGCCATGCCGATCATGCCGCCGAAAAAGGCGATGCAGACGCCGGCGACGATGCGGTTGGTGTTCCTCTTTTGAGGATGGGGCACTGTTTTGCGGTTCATCTTGAGCCTCACATCGTTCCGGTGAGGTTGTGACCGAACTTCACGACGGTCGCGATATAGAAGATGACGACAAGCACCGCCAGCGCCAGGCCGATGGCTACTGAACGGTTGCGCCGGGCCTTCTGCTGGCGCTCGGTCAGCGTGACGAGTTCAAGTTTCTTATCGGCCATGGTCATGCTCCGCCCATGGCGCGCGCGACAACGCAGTCGGCAAGGTAGATGGCGAAGATGGCGAAGAGGTAGAGCAGTGAGTAGCCGAACAATGCCTTGGCCGGCTTCATCACATGGTCGTCGTCCGCCATCTGCAGCACCTTCCACGCATACCAGACAAAGCCGGCACCGAGCAGCACCGCAAAGACCCCATAGGCGGGCGTGGTGAAACCGAGCGCCCATGGCAGCACGCCAACCGGCGCGAGGATCAGCGCGTAGGCAAAGATCTGGCGTCGGGTCGAAGCCTGGCCGGCGACATTCGGCATCATCGGGATGCCGGCCCTGGCATAGTCCTCGGACTTGAAGAGAGCGAGCGCCCAGAAATGCGGCGGCGTCCACAGGAAGATGATCAGGAACAGGACGACGCTTTCCAGGCTGACCGTTCCGGTCACCGCGGCCCAGCCGATCACCGGCGGAATGGCGCCGGCAGCACCGCCGATGACAATGTTCTGCGGCGTCCAGCGCTTCAGCCACATCGTGTAGACGACCGCATAGAAGAAGATGGTGAAGGCCAGCAGCGTCGCCGACAGCCAGTTGACAAGCACGCCGAGCGTCATCACCGACAGCACCGACAGCACCAGGCCGAAACTCAACGCCTCGCCGGGCCGGATGCGGCCGGCCGGCACAGGACGGCCGGCGGTCCTGGTCATCACCGCATCGATATCGGCGTCATACCACATGTTGAGCGCGCCGGACGCGCCAGCACCAATGGCAATAGCCAGGATGGCGATCACCGCCAGAAGCGGGTTGATGGTCACGGGGGCCGCGACCAAACCGACAAAGGCGGTGAACACCACCAGCGACATGACACGCGGCTTCAACAGGGCGAAGAAATCGCCCGCCGTTGCTTCCGACATGCGAAAGCCCGGTTCGTCAGTCAATGTGTCGTCGACAAGGGCCATGCGTACTTAAAGTCCATCATTCCGTTGGCCAAAACCGCCGGGCGGACCGGCGGTTCCGTATTCGCCCAGGCAGCCGCCTATTTGATCTTCGGCAGCTGTTCCCACTGGTGGAAGGGCGGCGGCGAAGGCAGCTGCCATTCGAGCGTCGTTGCACCCTCGCCCCATGGATTGGCGCCAGCTACCCGCTTCTTCTGGAACGCCTCGAACACGCCGTAGAGGAAGATGACCACGCCGACGGCGGAAATATACGAGCCGTAGGACGACACCATGTTCCAGCCGGCAAACGCATCCGGATAGTCGATGTAGCGGCGCGGCATGCCGGACAGGCCGAGGAAATGCTGCGGGAAGAAGACGAGGTTGACGCCGACGAAGGTGATCCAGAAGTGGGTGTTGGCGATGACAGGCGAATACATGTAGCCGGTCATCTTCGGGAACCAGTAGTACCAGCCGGCGAAGATGGCAAAGACCGCGCCCAGCGACAGCACATAATGGAAATGCGCGACCACGTAGTAGGTGTCATGCAGCGGGCGGTCGAGACCGGCATTGGCAAGCTGGACGCCGGTAACGCCGCCGACAGTGAACAGGAAGATGAAGCCAATCGCCCATAGCATCGGGGTTTTGAGCGAAATCGACCCGCCCCACATGGTGGCGATCCACGAGAATATCTTCACCCCGGTCGGCACCGCGATAACCATGGTGGCGAAGACGAAATAGCGCTGCGTGTCGAGCGACAGGCCGGTCGTGTACATGTGATGCGCCCAGACGATGAAGCCGACCGCACCGATCGCGACCATGGCATAGGCCATGCCGAGATAGCCGAAGATGGGCTTCTTCGAGAAAGTCGAGACGATGTGGCTGACGATGCCGAAGCCCGGCAGGATCAGGATGTAGACTTCCGGATGCCCGAAGAACCAGAACAGGTGCTGGAACAGGATCGGGTCGCCGCCGCCATCCGGCGCGAAGAACGTGGTGCCGAAGTTGCGATCGGTCAAAAGCATGGTGATGCCGCCGGCCAGAACCGGAAGCGACAACAGCAGCAGGAAAGCGGTGATCAGCACCGACCAGGCGAACAGCGGCATCTTGTGCAGCGTCATGCCAGGCGCGCGCATGTTGAAAATGGTGGTGATGAAATTGATGGCGCCGAGGATCGACGACGCGCCGGCGATGTGCAGCGACAGGATCGCAAGGTCCATCGCCGGTCCCGGCTGGCCCGACGTCGATAGCGGCGGATAGATCGTCCAGCCGCCGCCGACGCCGTAGGCGCCAGGCGCGCTCGGCACGAAGGCCGAGATGATCAGCAGGATGAAAGCCGGTGGCAGCAGCCAGAACGAGACGTTGTTCATGCGCGGGAAAGCCATGTCGGGCGCACCGATCATGATCGGCACCATCCAGTTGGCGAAACCGCCGATCAGCGCCGGCATGACCATGAAGAAGATCATGATCAGCGCATGCGCAGTGGTGAAGGCATTGTACATGCTCTTGCCGCCATCGAGCGCGGCGTCGGCATTCAAGCCGTAGACCATCTGCGCCAGGCCGGTGAAAATCTGGATTCCCGGCTCCTGCAGTTCCATGCGCATGACGACCGAAAGGGCACCGCCAACGCAGCCCGCCATGATCGCGAAGATCAGATAGAGCGTACCGATATCCTTGTGGTTGGTCGAATACACCCACCGGACCCAGCCATGATACGGCTTATGGTCGTGATCGTCGTGAGCTGCAGCGTCTGCCATGTTCGGCTCCGTTCCCTGATCTTTTCTGGTCCCGGCATCAGTTGCCGGCGGCCGCTACCTTGTCTTTGCTGTCGACCTCGGCCATCAGCGCCTTGTTGGCGCCGGGAAGGTCGGTGCCGGCTGCCGCCAGCCAGGTCTTGTACTGGGCGTCGGAGACGACGCGGATCGCGATCGGCATGAAGGCGTGGTCCTTGCCGCAGAGCTCCGAACACTGGCCGTAATAGAGGCCTTCCTTTTCCGCCTTGAACCAGACCTCGTTGATGCGACCCGGAACCGCGTCGGTCTTGATGCCGAAGGATGGCATGGCAAAGGCATGGATCACGTCCGCCGCCGTCACCAGCACCCGGGTCATGGTGTTGACCGGCACCACCATCTCGTTGTCGACGGCGAGCAGGCGCGGATAAACGCCGCGATCCTCCTTGCCAGCCGCCGCGCGGTCAGAATCCGCCAGGATCGCGGAGTTGAAGGAAAGCGTGTTTTCGGTCTGGTATTCGTAGTCCCAGTTCCACTGGTTGCCGGTCGCTTTAATGGTCAGCTTGGCTTCTTCCGGCGGTGTGTACTGCGCGGTCAGGAGCTGAAACGAAGGGATGGCGAGACAGAGCAGCACGACGACCGGCCCAACCGTCCAGATCACCTCGATCAGCGTGTTATGGCTGGTGCGCGACGGGATCGAGTTGACGCTGGCACGGAATTTCAAGATGCAATAGGCGATAAGAGCGAGCACGAAGAGGGTGATCGGCACGATGAACCATAGCGTGTAGTGCTCGAACCAGGCGATCTGCCGCATCATGTCGGTGGCGGCGGGCTGGAAGGTCATTTCCCACGGCGCAGGCTGGGCCGCATGGGCGGATGCGCCGGTGAACAATGTGGCGGCAGCCCAAGCGCTCGCTAGGAGTTTGGCGCCTGCTAGGAATTTTCTCATTGCCGTCATTATCTCCCAGTTCCTCGCGATCGGACCGCAAGAATATCGAACAACGCCGGGACGGGAATCCCGGACAGTCCCGAGGCTGGTTCAAACCATACTCTATTTGCCTCCGCAAGAAAGGAGCGGAGGAAACCGTGCGGCATTTTTGCGCGCAAGCGCGGCTGCGCATTTTGGCGGCGGCCGCGGCGGTGGCGGATCGCGGACGCCCGAGCGGCGGACTGTCCTGGCAAAATGCGCCGGGCTGTCGCAATTCGGGCGAATTTGGCACGGAAAAGCGCACAATTGCCTTGGTCGAGGCAGGCCGGCAGTGGTCTCATCCTTTACTTGCCCTTGGCGCGGCTTAAAGTGCCGTGATTCGCATTGGAGCCGTCATGAACTCTTGGCTTTGGGAACTTGGGCTTTCGAGACTTGGGCTTTCGAGAACCTTGGCGAACGTCATCTTTCTCGCCGCGGTGTCTAGCGTTGGCCTGTCTAGCGTTGGCCTGTCTGGCGTCGGCCTGTCCAGCCAGGCCAATGCTGCACAGCCAAGCGGCAAGGTGCGCTCGACGCATGGCGCGTGGTCGATCATCTGCGACACGCCGGCCGGCGCCACATCGGAACAATGCGTGATGATGCAGAACGTCGTCGCCGAGGACCGTCCAGAGATGGGGCTTTCCGTCGTCGTGCTGCGCACCGCCGACAACAAGGCTGAAATCCTGCGCGTGCTGGCGCCGCTCGGCGTGCTGCTGCCCAACGGGCTCGGCCTCAATGTCGATGGCAAGGACATCGGCCGGGCCTATTTCGTGCGCTGCTTCCAGGACGGCTGCTACGCCGAGGTCATTCTCGAAAAGCCGCTGCTCGACACGCTGAAGACCGGAACGTCAGCCACCTTCATTGTCTTCCAGACGCCGGAGGAAGGCATCGGCATCCCGGTCGAGCTCAAGGGTTTCGCCGACGGGTTCGCCGCCCTGCCTTGAGAACCGGTCAGAACCAAGATCCGAGAAAGCGATTGTGACTGGCCTTTGGCGAGACAATGGTCATCGTCGATTGTCTGGGCGCACGTTCGCGCCTACATCGTGAGGACAACCTCTTTCCACGGACGGACCTGCCATGAACAGCCTGATCGGCCAATTCGACATTTCCGACGATCGCATCAAACAGATCGTCGCCGAGACCATCAACGGCGCCGACGACGGCGAGCTGTTCCTCGAATACAGCGAAAGCGAAGCGCTGATGTTCGACAATGGGCGGCTGAAGACCGCCAATTTCAATACCGACCAGGGTTTTGGGTTGCGTGCTGTCGCCGGGGAAGCGAGCGGCTACGCACATTCCAGCGATCTTTCCGAAGCATCGCTGCTGCGCGCGGCCGACGCCGTCTCGACGGTGAAGGGCGGCTATTCCGGCACGCTTGCCGCGGCACCCGCCCGCACCAACCGCCATCTCTATGGCGACGAGAACCCGATCCCCTCGCCCTCCTTCGAGGCCAAGGCCAAGCTGCTTCAGGAAATCGATGCGTGGCTGCGAGCCGAGGATCCGCGCGTGCGACAGGTGACGGCTTCGCTCGCCGCCTCCTGGCAGCATGTCGAGATCGTGCGTGCCGACGGCCAGATGGTGCGCGACATCCGCCCGCTGGTCAGGATCAACGTGTCGGTGGTGGTCGGCAACGGCGACCGCCAGGAGAGCGGCTCCTACGGCATGGGCGGACGCAAGGCATTTGGCGAATTCCTGGTCGAGGAGAGCTGGAAGCACGCGGCCAAGGAGGCGCTGCGGCAGGCGCTGGTCAACCTCGAAGCGGTCCCGGCGCCCGCCGGCACCTTCGACATCGTGCTGTCGAGCGGCTGGCCGGGCGTCATGCTGCACGAAGCCGTCGGCCACGGGCTGGAAGGCGACTTCAACCGCAAGAAGACATCGGCCTTCGCCGGACTGATGGGCCAGCAGGTGGCCGCGAAGGGTGTCACCGTCGTCGACGACGGCACCATGGCCGAACGGCGTGGGTCGCTGACCGTCGATGACGAAGGCACGCCGTCGGCCCGCAACGTGCTGATCGACGACGGCAAGCTTGTCGGCTATATGCAGGACCGCCAGAACGCCCGGCTGATGGGCATGGAGGCCACCGGCAACGGACGGCGCGAAGGCTATGCGCACCAGCCGATGCCGCGCATGACCAACACCTACATGACCTCAGGCGATATGCAGCCGGACGAAATCATCGCGTCGGTCAAGAACGGCATCTATGCCGTCTCCTTCGGCGGCGGCCAGGTCGACATCACCTCGGGCAAGTTCGTGTTCGGCTGCACCGAGGCCTACATGATCGAGAATGGTAAGGTAACGCAGCCGATCAAGGGCGCCATGCTGATCGGCAACGGGCCGGATGCCATGCATCGGGTTTCGATGATCGGCAACGACATGAAGCTCGACACCGGCATCGGCATGTGCGGCAAGGCCGGCCAGGGCGTGCCGGTCGGCGTCGGCCAGCCGCATCTCAGGATGAACCAGATGACGGTCGGCGGCACACGGGTTTGATAGATCGGCCGCGCCAGCTATTGTGGTCGCGAAAACCGGTCCCTCTCAGCCGCTGCCGCCCGCGATCCTTGGCAAGTGACTGTAAGGGTGGCGGGAACCGCCAGAGCGGCGTGCAAGAAGCATAGCCGTCTGCCGGCCAGTTTCGAACTGCCCTACAGCCACGAAGCCGGGGTTTTCGGCAAACGATGGTCGGGATCGATGACCTTCAGACGCGGTGCGTTGTTCTCGTTCCATCGCCAGAGGGCGACGCATGTGCCCCCCGGCGACATGAAGGACGGGTAGATCACGCCGTGCTGCCCATCGGCAATCAGGCGATCTCTCAGCGTGTGCGTCTCAGGCACCAGGCCTTGATCCATGATGTCGCGCCATTCGCATCGGTGAATGTCTGGCGTCACGCCGAGCTTGGTCAGCACATCAGCGTCCGTCAGGTCGGCCAGCCGCGCGCCTGAAAGTTCGAGCTGCGCAATCACCGCCGGATGCTGGACAAAGCCCTGGTTGTACTCCGCCCAAGCGGTGGATAATTCCCGCGCAGCATAGATGGTCGGGGTGCCCACCGGATTCCAGCGCCCGCCAAAGCGGGCCGCTCCTTCGCCGGAAAGTGGGAGATGCGCCCAACGCGGCACGAAGGCACGCCATAGGCTCAGCCTGCTGTCAGGCATAGATGCCGGAGCGGACTGCCTCCAGATAGGCAAGCACGTTGTCCGTCTTGCCCTCTCGAACGAGATCGTAGGCGGTCTTTCCCGCCCAGCCGGGGATCGGCTGATGCTTGAACCAGATCGCCGCACGCTGTTCATCGCCGGCCATCTCGCCTGCCATCGCCAGGATACGGACAATCGGACTCAATGCAGCATCGACCTTGCGCGCGCCGGTCTTGGCGGCAAGCGTGTTGCGCGCGACGCCGATCAGGCCCGCCAGTTCGGTCAGATTGACGCCCAGCAATTCAGCCACCCGTCTTGCCGAAAGAAATGGCGTCCGTTCCTCGCCAAAGCGCGATGCTCGAATTTCGAGAGCTGCGGCATTCATGGTATCATCCTAGCACGTTTTGAACAGCATGTGATAAAAATGTGCTCATTTTACGCGCAAATCAAGCTCAAACAAATGCAAACCTGCTACCGCCGTCGTTTCGGCTTCTCCAAAAGCGCAACGGCTTCGACATGCGGCGACCACAGGAACTGATCGATCGGCGTCACTCTTTTCAGCGCATAGCCGCCGTCGATAAGGATGCGCAGGTCGCGCGCCAGCGTCACCGGATTGCAGGAAACCGCGGCGACAAGCGGCACGTCGGAACGGGCAATCTGCTTCGACTGGTCCTCGGCGCCGGCGCGGGGTGGATCGAAGACGACGCCATCGAAGGCATTCAGCTCCTTGAATGTAAGCGGCCGCCGGAACAGGTCGCGGCGTTCACTGATCACTCGTTTCAGACCGCTGGCGAAACGGAACGCCCGGTCGAGCGCCGAAAGGGCTGCCGCATCGCCCTCCACCGCATGGACTTCCGACTTTGCGGCGAGACGTAGCGCAAAGCTGCCGCAGCCGGCGAAGAGATCGGCGACCTTTTTGGCGGGCACCAAATGCCGGCCGACGATGTCGGCCATCGCCTGCTCGGCCGCGTCGGTGGCCTGCAGGAAAGCGCCCGGCGGCACCTCGACAGCGACGTTGCCGAACATGACAACAGGCTTTTTGGGCTCGATGATGGTCTCGCCATCGATCGAAAGCCTGGCCATTCCCTGAGCGATGACGAAGTTGGAGGCGATGCGGCGTTGGTTCTCACCAAGCTTGCCGGACTCGTGAACCGCGACATCGAGGCCGGAACCGGTCGCCGTGACCGTCATGCGGAACGATTTCGTCGTTGCGCAAACCAATTCGGCGAGTGCTTTCAGACGGTCGAGCTTTGCGACGATCTCGGGTAGCGAGATCGGGCATTCCTCGATGGAAATGATTTCGGACGACAGCGCGCGAACAAAGCCGAGCCGCATGCCGGCCTCGCTCCGTCGGGCGGTGAACACGACGCGCCGACGCGTCTGCGGCGCGCACGGGACCAGCGCGTCAATGTCGCAGGCGATTCCCTTGCTGTTGAGCGCATGCGCAACCTTGTCGCGCTTCCACTTATGATAAGCTTCGGCCTCAAGATGCTGGATGGCGCAGCCGCCGCATTCGGTGAAATGTCGGCAGGCGGGATCGATGCGAAGCGGAGAAGCCTCCAGCACCGACATCAGCGTGGCACGGTCCTTTTCGCGCGCGGCGGTGACGGTTTCACCGGGCAGCGTGAACGGAATGAAAAGCTCGCCGGTTTCAGTCTCGGCGACGCCGTCGGCCTGGGATCCCAGTCTTGCGATCGTGAAGCGCGCGTTCATCGGCCTCCGATCCCCCTGTTCTCGACTTCGGCATCCTTGATCCCGGCGAGCAGGAACTCGCGGTTGCCGTCGCCGCCTTCGATCGGCGACAGATGCAGTCCCAGCGAGCGCCAGCCCGGGACGCCGTCGAGCCAATCCTGCAGCAGGCCGGCAACCCGCGCGGCATCATATGGGTCTTTCAGCAAGCCACCCTTGCCGATCGCCTCGCGGCCCGCCTCGAATTGCGGCTTGACCAGAAATATTGCTCTGGTGCCGCTCGTGGCGATGGCGAGCGCCGGCGGCAGCGCCAGTTTCAACGAGATGAAGCTGACATCGGAGACGATAAAATCCGGAATGCGATCGGCAAGATCGGCGGCGGAAAGATCACGGGCGTTCAATCCCTCGATCACCGTCACACGCGGATCGCCAGCGATATCCGGATGTATCTGGCCATGCCCGACATCGATCGCCGTGACATGTGCCGCGCCGCGTTCAAGCAAGACCTGAGTGAAGCCTCCGGTCGAGGCGCCGACGTCCAGCGCTTCGCTGCCGGCGGGATCGAGACCGAAATGATCGAGCCCGGCGATCAGCTTCAGCGCAGCACGCGACACGTAACCCAGCGCCGGATCATCGACGGCTATGAGGCAATCAGCCAGGACGGTCTGGCCGGGCTTGCGGGCGATGACGCCATCGGCCGTCACCGTACCGCGCTCGATCGCGTCGCGGGCGCGAGAGCGGCTGGGAAACAGGCCGCGCGCGACGAGAAGTTCGTCGAGCCGCTGGCGTGGGCTGGCTGGCAAAGGGGAGTTCATCGGCCTTCATGGCGAAAGCCCGTCACGAAGGCAAGGATATTGGGAAGAACAACGAACATCTTGGGGGAAAGCAGGCCGCGCCACAACTTGTTGAATATCGCACCAGGTCCGGCACAATGTTGGGAACGATATACCGTTTTGCTGCCAGAACGTGAAGGAGGACGGATGCTGACCGGAACCTGCCATTGTGGCGCGGCCCACTGGACGTTGGAGGGCGATCCCGGCTCGATCACAGCCTGCAATTGCACGCTGTGCCGCCGCTATGGCGCACTGTGGGCTTACGATTATGTCGACGAACGCATTCACGTTGCGGGATCGACAAGGTCTTATACGCGCGCCGGAAAAGATACCCCGTCGCTCGAGATTCTGTTCTGTCCGACATGCGCCTGCGTTCTGGCCTGGCGTGGTTTGCGATCCAGTGCCGACGGTCGCACTCGGATCGCCGTCAATGTGAGGCTTGCGCCGCCTGACGCCGTCGCCGACCTCCCAATCGACCATTTCGATGGTCTCCATACGTTCGAGGACCTGCCGCGCGATGGTCGCTGCGTGCGCGATATGTGGTTCTAGTGGAAAAATCTGACACTCAGTACCGGTGCGGAAGGGCAGAAGATGACCCCTTGGCGGTGGTTCGTTCGCGACCGGCCGAATTCACGCCCATGACTCTGAGCTGACCTTCATCAGCCCATTTCGCTGCCCGATGGCCGACGCTCACCCCAACCAGCGTTCCTGACCCAAAGCCGACCAGAGCAGGACTAGGCTCCGAAGCGATACTCTTTTATCGTGGAAACAGTTGCCCAGCGCCGGACACTACCATGGAGCGCAGGCTTGCGGCGATACTTGCCGCTGACATCGTTGGCTACAGCCGCCTTATGGAAGCCGATGAGGCGGATACCCTCGCGCGCCTGAAGAGTACCCGCGAGAACCTGATCGATCCGAAGATCGCCGCTCATAAGGGGCGCATCGTGAAGCTCATGGGCGACGGCGCGCTGATAGAATTCTCCAGCGTGGTCGACGCGGTCGGTTGCGCCGTCGAAATCCAGCGGACGATGGCGGAGTGCAACGCCGAACTGCCGAAGGAAAAACAGCTCGAATTCCGCATTGGCGTAAACCTTGGCGATGTGATTGTCGAAGGGCAGGACATCTATGGCGACGGCGTGAATGTCGCGGGGAGACTGGAAGGATTGGCCGAACCCGGGGGCGTCCTGATTTCTGGAACGGCATTCGATCAGGTCGAGAGAAAGCTGGATTTTGAGTTCGAGTTTTTGGGTGAACAACAACTCAAGAACATCGAAAAACCTGTTCGCCTGTATCGGGTGAGCCCGCGGACACGCGCCGCGTCCGGAGCAGTTCCAGCAAAACGCAAACGTCATATCGAAAGGCGCCGGCTGACAGTCGCGGCGACGGCGCTGATCCTGATCGCCGGAGGTGTAGCGCTTTGGAACGTGCTCGGCGACGGTTCAGGTCCGCGGGTCGAGGTGGCCTCGAAGGCAAGAATGGTGCTCCCGCTGCCTGACAAGCCATCCATCGCCGTGTTGCCGTTCACCAATATGTCCAACGAGGCGGGGCAAGAGACCTTTACTGATGGCATGACCGATGACTTGATTACCGACCTTTCCAAGGTTTCCGGCCTCTTCGTAATCGCGCGAAACTCGACATTCGCTTACCGCGGCAAGCCGGTGAAAATCAGCCAGGTCGCCGAGGAACTTGGCGTGCGCTACGTTCTCGAGGGGAGCGTACGGCGCGCCGGCGAGCAGGTGCGAGTCAACGCCCAGCTCATCGATACCCTCTCCGGCGGGCATGTGTGGGCGGACAGGTTCGATGGAAACGTCGCCGATATTTTTGCGGTCCAGGACGTTTTTGTCGCAAAGATCGTCGAAGCGTTGAAGGTCAATCTCACCACCACCGAAAAAACGGAAATTGCCCGCGCCAAGCCGGACAACATTGCAGCCAAGGAAGCTTTCGAAGAGGGCTGGAGCCTTTATCTCCGTTACAACGCAAAGGACACAGCTGCCGCCATTACTTCCTTGAAAAAAGCAACCGAATTTGATCCCGAATATGGGCGCGCTTATGCCGCCCTGGCGCTGGCCTACTTCCGCGTCGTTGAGTCACTCTGGGGTAAAGAACTCGGAAGGGACGAACCATATTTCTGGTGGGGAGCTCACGATTATGTAGAGCTGGCCAACAAATATCCAACGTCACTGTCTTATACGGTCGAGGCATTGCGGGACGTCTATCAAGGTCTGGCCGAAGATGCACGCAGGAATGCCGGTCGAGCGATTGCTTTGGATCCCAACGACCCCGAGGCACACATCGCAACGGCTTGGGCGCTGACGATCTCAGGCGAACCTGCAGAGGCGCTGAATTTCGTCGCGACCGCCATGCGGCTCAACCCGAACTATCCAAGCCACTACGTTCTCGCGCGTGGATTGGCGCTTTTTGCAACGGGCGATCTGAAACAAGCGGCTGAGGTGTTCGGAGAAGGCGTCAGGCGAAACCCAGACGCAACTGCGCTCTTTCTACCTTTCAGTTCCGTGCTGGCGCAGCTCGGTCGCCGGGAAGAAGCGAGACAAATGCTACTGAAGTTCCGACCGGGTTTAGACCAGAAAGGGCTCGAAAACCTTCCCGACACCTTACACCTCTCGTTCAAATGGGATTATGAACACGCAAGCGTCCGGGAGCGCCTGAATGACGGTGTCCGTGTCGCTGCGCTGCCGCTGGACGTCACCGTTACGAGCCTGGAAGCAGAGCTTGAGACCGGCAATCCCTTTTCCCAGCAATATGCAGCAAAGCGACTGGGCTGGTTTGGCGCAGCGGCAGCACAAGCCGTTCCGGCTCTGGTTGAAGCGCTCAAGGTTGAATACCTCCGCCGGGAGGCCATCGAGGCGCTGGGAAAGATCGGGCCTTCGGCACGAACTGCGATTCCGGCGCTCGTGGCACTCCAGAATGAAGCTCTGGTTGGCATTTACGCAAAGGACGCGTTGTCCAAGATCAGAGGCAATTGATGGACACTGGACGCGCGCTAGCGATTTCCGCTTGTGGCCCAACTCGGACCTGCTGCGATGTCCGCTCCGGAGCCGCTGGTGGGGGACAAGGGGACATCAAACGCGTCCAGTCCGCCATCCCAATTTATGAGTACACGGGCCCAAAAATCTGCCAAAGTAGTGCTAGTCTTAGTCTAGGCGAACCACCAGCGTTCCGCGATCTTCTGCCCGTCCATCGGCCAGTTCGACGCCACCTCGCCATGGGCGAGAGCCTTGGTGTGGGCATCGACATAGGAGTTGAAGACCAGGTTCACCAGCCCGCCGTCGTCATGCAGCAATTGCTGCATTTCGGCATAAATGCCGGCACGCTTGGTATCGTCGGTCTCCGAGCGGGCGGCGACGAGCAGCTCATTAAAGCGCGGATTTTTCCAGAACGTTTCGTTCCACACCGCTTCCGCCGCATAGGCGGTGGTGAACATCCAGTCGCACGTCGGCCGGCCGGCCCAGTAAGAGGCGAAGAACGGCTTCTTGAGCCAGACATTGTCCCAATAGCCGTCGTTGGGCTCCCTGATCACATTCAGGTTGAGCCCGGCCGCCCGGGCATGCTCCTGCCACAGGAGAGCCGAGTCGGTCGCACCCGTGAACGCGGCATCCGCGACCGACAGGTCGAACTGGGTGTTCTCGGCCCCCGCCTTCTTGAGGAGGCTCTTGACCATGTCGGGGTCGTAGACGTGCTTCGGCTGCGGATCGATCGCGAACTTGACGGTTGGCGCGATCGGATTGTCGTTGCCGACGGCGCCGTGGCCGAGAAACACCTTCTGCACGATCTCGTCGCGATTGAGCGAGTATTTGATCGCATTGCGCACATCGGGACTGTCGAAGGGCGCTTTCTGGACGTTCATGACATAGACATAGTGGCCGTAGCCCGTCGTCTCCAAGATCACGAGATCGGGGTTCTGCTTCAGAATGTCGAGCGTCTTCAGATCGCAGCGATCCATGTAGTGGACCTCGCCGGTGTAGAGCGCGTTGGTGCGCGCCGTTACATCATAGATCGCCAGGCATTCAACATGGTCGAACCAGCCCTTGTCGGATTTGAAGTAGCTCGGGTTCTTGTTGAAGGTGGCGATGACGCCGGGCTCGAATTTCTCGAGCATGTAGGGGCCGGTGCGGATGCCCGACTCCCAGTCGACGCCGCCCTCTTTCGCCGGCATTACCGGGATGTCCGACATGATGTAGGGGAAGTCGGCATTGCCGCCGTCGAGTTCGAACACCACCGTCGCGGCACCGTCTGCGACGACATTCTTGACCGAAGCCAAGAGCGATTTCATCACCGATTTCGTGCCCTCGACGTTATGATGCCTGACAGAGGCCACGACATCGTCGGCGGTAACCGTCTTGCCATTGTGAAAGGTGGCGCCTTTCCTCAGTTTGAACACCCACTTCTTGGCGCCGTCTGACGGCTCAAAGCTCTCGGCGAGGTCGGGGACCACGTTGCCCTTGGAATCGATCTCGGTCAGGCTATTCGACAAGGTTCCGAATAGCGCGGTGCCGGTGAACTGGTTGACGTTGGTACTACCCGGATCCAGTGAATCGGTGGCGGCGGCATCGCCGATGCCGATCTTCAAGGTGCCGCCCTTCTTGGGCTCGGCGCGCACCGCCTTCACGAACATCGCATTGGCGGCCGTGGCGGTAAGGCCGGCGGCGAGCGCCAGCTGAACAAAGTCACGACGCGAGACCCTGCCTTTCGCGGCAAGCTTGGGGGCCGACTGCAGTTTCGTTTCAAATTCCGTCACAGATGCTCTCTCCCTCGAACGGAAGATCATGCGAGACCCTCGGCGGCCCGAGAGACTTTAGGACGATAGCACAACAGGCATTCCCGAGCTAACGAGGACCTCCGGCAGCGCACGGTCGGACTCGTGTCCTCTCGCTTGCTCCCGCGCGGACTTGGGCCTCGCCCGGGGCGGATGGATCGGTCGATATCCAGTTCGTTGGCTGCGACGGAAAGATTGCCAACTGTATTTCAATTACACCAGGCTGGAGTTACTGGGTCCCCTTCTATCACGTGCGCACGCAAATTTTAGATCGCCCGTGGGTATTCCCGGAGCCGAAGCTGATGAATTGATGAGGTTGTCGAATGTCCGCTCTTCCAAAGCTGCCCTGGAATCGCTTTCGCTAATGTCCGTTTCTGGCGCTGGTTGCTCATTTCCAGTCGACAATCGAACGGCACGAAACCACCCATTTCTGCCCTTCACACACGGTAGCAAGCATCAGGATTTCACTCTGCTTCTGAGAAGATTGGCCGCGAGACCAGAGACACCGTAGGCGAATGCCAAATGACAACACAAACAGTCAGTTACGACTGCCCGTCGGGAAGCTTATTCAAGCCGTTGAGACTTTGATTCAGGCGCTTTGCGCGCTCGCGGTGTGTCCCAGCGCCACGAAGACGGTGCGCACGATACCGGCGGCATCAAGCCCGGCGTCGGCGTACATCTTTTCGGGCTTGGCGTGATCGACAAAAGTGTCGGGCAACACAATCGGGCGTACCTTCAGGCCGTTTTCCAGCAGCCCTTCATGGGCCAGGAATTGCAGCACATGGCTGGCGAAGCCGCCGACCGCGCCCTCTTCCACTGTTACCAGCACCTCATGCGAGCGCGCCAGCCGCCGGATCAGGTCCTTGTCGAGCGGCTTGGCGAAACGAGCATCGGCGACCGTCGTGGAAAGCCCTGCCGCGCCGAGCTCCTCGGCCGCAGCCAGGCAATCCTGCAGCCGCGTGCCGAAGGAAAGCAGCGCAACCTTGGTGCCCTCCCTGACGATACGGCCCTTGCCGATTTCGAGAACCGAGCCACGCTCCGGCAAGTCGACGCCGACGCCGTTGCCGCGCGGGTAGCGGAAGGCGATCGGGCCTTCATCGTAGCTTGCCGCCGTGCGCACCATGTGGCGCAGTTCCGCCTCATCCGCTGCGGCCATGACGACAAAACCGGGCAGCGTCGCCAAGAAAGTCGTGTCGAAGGCGCCGCAATGGGTCGCCCCGTCGGCCCCGACGAAGCCGGCGCGATCGATCGGAAAGCGCACCGGCAGTTTCTGGATCGCCACGTCGTGGACGACCTGGTCGTAGGCGCGCTGCAGGAAGGTCGAATAGATCGCTGCGAAAGGTTTGAAGCCTTCCGTGGCAAGGCCGGCGGCAAAAGTCACCGCGTGTTGCTCGGCGATGCCGACATCGAAGGTCCTCGACGGGAACGCCTCGCCGAAGAGGTCGAGGCCGGTGCCGTTCGGCATGGCGGCGGTGATGGCGACGATGCGATCATCTTCGCGGCCTTCCTGGATCAGGCTTTCGGCAAAGACCTTCGTGTAGCTCGGCGCGTTGGCCGGCGCCTTGGCCTGCGCGCCGGTGATGACGTCGAATTTGTTGACGCCGTGATATTTGTCGGCGGCCGCCTCGGCCGGTCCGTAGCCCTTGCCCTTCTGGGTCACGACGTGGATCAGCACCGGACCGTCGGCATTGTCGCGGACGTTCTTCAGCACCGGGATCAGGTGCTCGAGATTGTGACCGTCGATCGGGCCGATGTGATAGAAACCCATTTCCTCGAACAGTGTGCCGCCGGTGACGTAGCCGCGCGCATGCTCGACCGCCCGCTTGATGGCGCGATCGGCGCGCTCGCCGAGATAGGAAGTCAGCTTCTTGCCGAAATCGCGCAAGCCCAGATAGGCCTTGCCCGACGCCAGGCGGGCCAGATAGGCGCTCATCGCGCCGGTCGGCGGAGCGATCGACATGTCGTTGTCGTTGAGGATGACAATCAGGCGGGCATCGAGCGCGCCGGCATTGTTCATCGCCTCATAGGCCATGCCGGCCGACATGGCGCCGTCGCCGATAACGGCAATGACATTGTTGCGGCCACCGGAGAGATCGCGTGCCATTGCCATGCCGAGGCCGGCGGAAATAGAGGTCGAGGAGTGGGCGGCGCCGAACGGATCGTATTCGCTCTCGGCGCGCTGGGTGAAACCGGACAGGCCGCCTTCTTGCCGCAGCGTGCGGATACGGTCGCGGCGGCCGGTCAGGATCTTGTGCGGATAGGCCTGGTGGCCGACGTCCCAGATCAGCCGGTCGTCTGGCGTGTTGAAGACATAATGCAATGCGACCGTCAGTTCGACCACGCCAAGGCCAGCACCGAGATGTCCGCCGGTGTGGGACACGGCGTCGATCAACTCGGTGCGAAGCTCCGACGCCAACTGCGGCAGATCACCTGCGTCAAGCGTCCTGAGGTCGGCCGGGATGCGGACCTTGTCGAGAAGTGGCGTATGGAGCTTTGCGTTCACTGGTGCTAGGGCCTGCTTTTATCCACGTGCGAAATAGGCCGCTGGCCGGCGAATGTAAATGCGTGCGAGTGACGCGGCGTAGATTCAAAGTGTTAGGGTTTCCTTTACGCGTCCAAAAGGACGCGCGGCGCTCTAATTGTCCGGCAGCGGAATGAACTCTTCTTCATCTCCAGGAACGATATCGAAGCGGCCTGTCTTCCACTCTTCTTTCGCCTGTTCGATGCGTTCCTTCGACGATGACACGAAATTCCACCAGATGTAGCGCTTGGAGCCGAGCGAGGCGCCGCCGAACAGCATGAAATGCGCTCCACCTTCCGAGGACACGACGATCTCGTCGCCGGGCCGGAACACCAGCAGCCGCTCTGCCGGAAAGCGGTCGCCGGAGATCGAAACCTCGCCTTCCAACGTATAGATGGCACGCTCCTCGGCATCGGCAGGGATTTTCACGCTGGCGCCGGGCGCCAGGCTGAGGTCAGCATAGAGCGTGTCCGAAGCAGTCGCGACCGGAGACCGCAGCCCGGAAAACGCACCGATGACGACGCGCCCGCTGACGCCTTCGGCGTCGATCTCGGGCAGACGCATGGCCGCCGTATTCTCGAAGATTGGATCGACCTCCTCCTTGTCGTCGGGCAGCGCCAGCCATGTCTGCAGGCCGGACACCGACATCGGTGCGCCGCGCAGCTCCTGTGGCGTACGCTCGGAATGGACGATACCGCGGCCGGCGGTCATCAAATTCACGTCACCGGGCTGGATTACCATTTCGGTGCCGAGCGAATCGCGATGCCTGACCTTGCCGTCAAACAGGTAAGTGACCGTCGACAGGCCGATATGCGGATGCGGACGGACATCGAGCGCCTGGCCGGCCCGCAAAATCGCCGGGCCCATGCGATCGAAGAAGATGAAGGGGCCTACCAGCCGGCGCCTGGCGGTTGGCAAGGCACGGTGAACCTGAAAGCCGCCAATATCCTTGGCGTTCGGAATGACCATCAGTTCGATCTGGTCGCTGGCGAAGGCGTCACCGGGCAGAGGGTCGTTTCCGGGGAAGAAGCTCATGCGGTCTTCCTCAGGCGAAGCGGAGTGCAGACTTGGCTTTCGCCTTGGCCGCCACCTCTTCGCGATTGCGCGGATGCTGTGTCGTCTCGAGGCTGTCTAGCAATTCGCGCGCCGACGCGGCTATGGCCTCGACGGCGTGGTCGAACGCATGCTGGTTCTGTTTCGACGGCCGCGTCGTTCCGCTCAGCTTGCGGACAAACTGGAGTGCGGCATCGCGGACCTCGTCATTGGTTGCCGGCGGATCGAAATTGAACAGGGTCTTGATGTTTCTGCACATCGTTCGCGATCTCCTCTCGTCCTGGAGCCGTTTTCAAACGGGATGAATTTTATCCTCAATCATGATCATATCCAAAAGCCGCGAGGCGAAATTGTCGTTCGAGACCGCGCTTTACTCCGCGTCCAGCGGCTCTGTCCCCACCGGCTTACCGTCGCGCGAAAGCCTGATCTTTTCGACCTTGTCCTCGGCCGCCTTGAGCAGCCGATCGCAATGGACCTTCAGTGCCTCGCCGCGCTCATAGATGCGGATCGACTGGTCGAGCGGCACGTCACCGCGCTCCAGATCATCGACGATTTTCTCCAGCGCGTCGAGCGCCTGCTCGAAGCTCATTGCCTTAACGTCTTCGTTGGTCTCACCAGCCATCGTCTATCCTTTCATCAGTCGTCCGACATGGGCGGCGACCGAAAATGCCAATCCCTGCAGATCGTAGCCGCCCTCGAGCAGGCTGACGAGCCGGTTGTCGCTGTGGCGACCGGCGCGCTGCATCAACTGGCCGGTTGCCCAGTCGAAATCGCCCTCGGTCAGGTTGATCTCGGCCAGCGGATCGCGGTGGTGCGCATCGAAGCCGGCGGAAATTATGATGAGGTCGGGCGCGAAACTGTCGAGCGCCGGCAAGATGCGCGACAGGAAAGCGTCGCGGAAAACCTCGCTGCCGGTTTGCGGCGCCAGCGGCGCGTTGACGATGTTGCCGGCGCCGGTTTCGCTCACGGCCCCGGTCCCTGGGTAAAGCGGCATCTGGTGCGTCGAGCAGTAGAGCACCGACGGATCGTCCCAGAAAATATCCTGTGTGCCATTGCCGTGGTGGACGTCCCAGTCGACGATGGCGACGCGCTCGGCCTGGTGCTGCCTTTGCGCGTGGCGCGCCGCGATCGCCGCGGTGTTGAACAGGCAGAAGCCCATGGACGTCGTCTTTTCGGCATGATGGCCGGGCGGCCGGGCGGCGACGAAGACATTGGTGGCGTTGCCCCGAAAAACATCGTCGACGGCCGCGTTGGCGGCACCGATCGCCGTCACAGCCGCCTGCCAGCTTTTCGGGCTGGCGGTGGTGTCGGCGTCGACGCGAGCGATACCGGTGTCCGGTATCGTAGCGCGGACCCGCTCGACGAATTCCTGCGGATGTGCGTAGAGGATGGTGGCCTCGTCGCCTTCCGGCGCCTCGGCACGATCAAGGGCCGCAAAGGCCTCGTCGTCGAGCGCGCGTTCGATGGCGCGCAGGCGGTCCGGCCGCTCCGGATGACCGGGCGGCGTTATGTGTTCGAGAAAGACCGGGTGGGTATAAAGCCTTGTGACCATGCCCCCGATATAGGCGCGCCCGGCGGCTTTGACCATGTTCTGGCGCCACCAAAGCAAGACGTTCAACAGGGTTTAGATGTTGGGGTGCTGGTTGGGTCCAGCGCGAGCCATTGCCGCGCGCCTTGGCTTCGAAGGTCTTGAAACAGACTCAGGCCAGCGATTTATCAATCTCAGCCGGTGCTTGCGAACGGCCAATCCTGCGGCTTTGCTTGAGCAGCCCCTCCAAAAGCACGTTGAATGCCTGCACCGCCTTTTTCGACGTCGCTTCGGGATCCTCCGAATTTGCGATCCACTGCGCGGCATGTAGCGAGGCGCCGCTGATCAACCTTGCTGCGGCTTCGGGATCAACAGCAACGATGGTTCCCTCGTCCCTCAGCTTTTGAAGGTTCTCGCTCATCGAGCGGATGCACTCATTCTGGCTCGGCCATTGCGAAGGATCGCCGAGCACCGCCGGTCCATCGCGAAGGACAATACGCTGGATCTCAGGCTCCAGCGCCATCTCGATATACGCGGTGCATTCGTCGACAAAGCCCTGCCAGAGAGTGTCCGCCCTGGCCGAAACGATCTTCAGCCGGGCCAACATTTCCGCGTCGATCTCGGCGATGACCGCTTGGAGAAGGCCCTTCTTGTCGCCGAAGTGATGATAAAGCGCACCACGCGTCAGCCCGGCCGATGCGGTGAAGTCGTCCATCGACGCTTCGGCATAGCCGACAGTGCCAAAGGCATGGCGCGCCGCCGCGACCAATTTGGCGCGGGTCTCGGCGATCATTTCCTTGCGTGGTCTGTGCCCCATTCGCTCATTCCTTCACATACGTCTCGTATATTAATTGACATACGCGTCGTATGTCATTATCTGATTTGCATACGCCACGTATATAAGTGGCTCGACCTCAAGAATCCAGGAGTGTTCTCATGCCCAATCCCTATCGCGAAATCTTCAAGGCAAGGGGAGCCAAGGGCTTCGCCGCAGCCGGCTTCGTTGCCCGGATGCCGATGGCCATGGCTCCGATCGGGATCGTCGCGATGCTGTCGCAGACGCACGGCGAGTACTGGCTGGCCGGCGCCGTCTCAGCGACATATGCGCTGGCCAATGCTTTCGTCGCGCCGCAGATATCGCGGCTGGTGGACCGCCTCGGCCAGGCGCGGATTGTGGTGCCCACCACTGTGATTTCCGTGCTCGCTTTCGTGGTGCTGGTAGCGGCGGCCAATCAGGACTGGCCGATATGGACACTGTTCGTGTCAGCGCTGCTGGCCGCCGCAATGCCCAGCATCCCCGCAATGGTGCGCGCGCGCTGGACAGAGCTCTTCCGGGATCGCCCTGAGATGAACACCGCGTTCGCCTTCGAGTCGGCGGCCGACGAGCTGGTCTACATCGCCGGGGCATCGCTATCGGTGGGCCTGAGCGTGGCCCTTTTCCCGGAAGCGGGAATGTTGGCGAGCACGTTGTTCCTCGCCTTCGGCTCGACAGCATTCATCCTGCAGCGCTCGACCGAGCCGCG
Source organism: Mesorhizobium sp. f-mel (assembly GCF_053850215.1). Lineage (NCBI taxonomy): Bacteria > Pseudomonadati > Pseudomonadota > Alphaproteobacteria > Hyphomicrobiales > Phyllobacteriaceae > Mesorhizobium > Mesorhizobium sp. f-mel. The sequence goes on along the minus strand of NZ_JBSPTO010000001.1, from coordinate 740,719 downwards.
AGTGCGACCGGTCGACCAGGGCTCGCGCGGCTCGGCAATCCGCCTGCGGCCGGTCCAAATCATCACCTTGGCCCTGATCTTCATTGGCGCGACCTTCGCAACCACGGAGGTGAGCACCGTGGCAATCACCAAAGAGCTCGGCCAGCCGGGCGCCGCCAGCCTCGTCATCGGCGTCTACGCCCTCGGATCGTTCGTCGTCGGCATCATCATCGGCGCCCTGAACCTGAAAACACCGCTGCAAATTCAGCTTGCCATCGCGATCGCCATCATCGCGCTCACCACGCTGCCGCTGCTCGTCGCCGACACGGTGCCTCTTCTGGCGCTGGCCGTCTTCGTTAGCGGTGTGGCGATCTCGCCGACCTTCATCACGGCATTCGGCCTGATCGAGCGGCGCGTGCCGGAGGCGATGCTGACCGAGGGCGTCACCTGGGTCATGACCGGCATAGGCATCGGCATGGCGCTCGGCTCCTTCGCCGCCGGATGGGTGGTGGACGCCTTCGGCGCACAGAGCGGGTTCCTGGTGTCGGTGGCGGCTGGCGCAATCGCACTGGTCATCGTGCTGCTCGGCATGCGCAGCCTTGCCACGGCGGATTGCGACACCTCCGCATGCGACGCAGCCGCGGTTCCTGCCGAATAGGCTCCTATGCGTCCGGTCCTGAGCAGGGCCGGACGCATGCGAGCGCCGCTAGGCCAGGCTAAAGAATTTCGGTGTTGGCGATGTGGATGCCAAAACCTTCGAGGCCGACATAGTGGCGTTCGCGCGAGGCAATCAGGTTGATCGACGAAATGCCTAGGTCTTTGAGGATTTGCGCGCCAAGACCGATCTCGCGCCATTCGCTTTCGCGCCGGCGCGCCTCTTCATGGTCCTCGCGGTCGCCGACAGCTGGCCGGTTGCGCTCCTGATGGGCGACGCCGACGGAGCCTTCGCGCAGATAGACAATGACGCCGCGCCGGCGCTCGCCCATCGATTTCATGATGCCGTCCAGCCTGTGGCTGGTACCGAAGACGTCCGTCACAACGTCCTCGGAATGCAGCCGCACCGGCACTTCCTCGCCGTCGCGGATGTCGCCGAAGACGATCGCCACATGGTGCATAGAATCCCACGGCAGCGTGTAGGTAAAGACCTGCGCGTTGCCGCCAGGCGTGTCGATGGCAGAACAGGCAACACGCTCGACCAGCGTTTCCTTGCGCTGGCGGTAGGCAATGAGGTCGGCGACCGAAATCTGCTTCAAACCGTTCTTTTCGGCGAAGGCCTGCACCTGGGGGCCACGCATCACGGTGCCGTCATCATTGACCAGCTCGGAAATCACGCCGACCGGCGGCAGGCCGGCCAGCTTGCACAAATCGACCGCGGCTTCGGTATGGCCCGAACGCATCAGCACGCCGCCTTCGCGCGCAATCAGCGGAAAGATGTGGCCGGGGCGGACGAAATCAGACGCGCCGACATTGCCATTGGCAAGATTGCGCACGGTCAATGTGCGGTCGTCGGCCGAAATGCCCGTCGTCGTGCCGTGCTTGAAATCGACGCTGACGGTGAAGGCGGTGGTGTGGGCCGAGTCATTGTCGGCGACCATCGGCGAAAGATTCAGGCGCTTGGCTTCCTCGCGCGGCATCGGCGTGCAGACGATGCCGGAGGTGTTGCGGACGATGAACGCCATCTTCTCCGGCGTGCAATGGACGGCGGCGACGATCAGGTCACCCTCGTTCTCGCGCCCGTCATCGTCCATGACGACGACGATTTCGCCGCGTTCGAACGCACGCAGGGCTTCTACGATCTTCTTCTGGTCGTAAGGCATAAGTGCTCGTTTCACTCGCAGGGGAGTAGGGGAATAGGGCAGTAAGGGAGTAGGGAAAAGGAAAATTTCTGTCGCGGGAGCTACATAACATACTCCCTACTGCCTTACTCCCCTACTGCCTTACTCCCCTACTGCCTTCCCGTTTGTCCTCGATGACGCAGATAGTGATCGGCAATCGCGCAGGCAACCATCGCCTCGCCGATCGGTACCGCGCGGATACCGACACACGGATCGTGCCGGCCCTTGGTCATGATCTCGACGTCGTTGCCGTCCTTGTCGATTGACTTTCGCGGGGTCAGGATCGACGAGGTCGGCTTGACGGCAAAGCGCGCGACGATCGCCTGGCCGGTCGAGATGCCGCCGAGGATGCCGCCCGCATTATTGGAGAGGAAGACCGGCTTGCCGTCATTGCCCACGCGAATCTCGTCGGCATTCTCTTCGCCGGTAATGCGGGCGGCCTCGAAGCCGTTGCCGATTTCGACACCCTTGACGGCATTGATCGACATCAGGCCCGAGGCAATGTCCTGGTCGAGCTTGGCGTAGATCGGCGCGCCGAGGCCTGCCGGAACGCCGTCGGCGACGATCTCGATCACCGCGCCGACCGAGGAGCCCGCCTTGCGGACGCCGTCAAGATACGCGGTGAAGACGGCGACCGATGCCGGGTCGGGTGTGAAGAACGGATTTTCGGTGTCGCCAACGAAATTCCAGTTCCAGTTGGCGCGGTCGATCGATTTCTCTCCCATCGACACCAGCGCGCCGCGCACGATCATGCCGGGCACAACCTTGCGGGCCAAGGCTCCGGCCGCCACCCGCGCCGCCGTCTCACGGGCCGAAGACCGGCCGCCACCGCGATAGTCGCGCAGGCCGTATTTGGCATCATAGGTGTAATCGGCATGACCAGGCCGATACTGGCGGGCGATCTCGCCATAGTCCTTGGAGCGCTGGTCGACATTCTCGATCAGCATCGACACCGGCGTGCCGGTGGTGATCATGGTCTCGCCGTCGTCTTCCAAAATGAAGCCGGACAGGATCTTGACCTCGTCGGGTTCGCGACGCTGCGTCACAAAACGCGATTGACCCGGGCGGCGCTTGTCGAGCTCGGCCTGGATCTCAGCGCGCGTGAAGCGGATGCCGGGCGGACAGCCGTCGACCACGCAGCCGAGCGCTGCGCCATGGCTTTCGCCCCAGGTGGTGACGCGGAAAAGGTGGCCAAACGTATTGTGAGACATGAAAACCAGCCCTGCCGGCATCGGAGCCGGCTTAGCGCATGACCGCGAAAATCGGAGCGATTTTCGGGGTCATGCGCACAATCAAAGTGCTACAGCGTCCTGCGCGCGTCCAACGGGACGCGCGGCGCTGTAGCCTGCGTTCTATTGGCGTTTTCGGCAGCGGTCAAACTGTGATCTGGCGGATTTAGTTTTGACACATTCGGTTGGTTTCTGCTTCCTTCGATCCGTCTGTTGAACACCCGCCGCCACCGTGCCGGCGCAATGATAAGAGGACGATGATGCGTATCCTACTCGGCGCCGTTGCCGCCATGTTGCTGATTTCCACCGCCGCCTTCGCCGGCCAAACCGAAGGCCTGATCAAAGAGATCGATAAGGACACGTTGACGCTGACACTCGACGACGGCAAATCCTACAAGCTGAACGCCGAAACCGATCTCGAAGCGCTGAAACCCGGCATGGATATCGTGATCGCCTACGACGAGACAAACGGCGAGAACGTCATCACCGACATGCAATTGCCGGATTCAACCGAATAGCGTCTTTCCGGCTGACCTGTCCCGAAAGCCGGGATGAAGGTCGTGTGACCTACCATCTTGTCCGAACCCTCGGTTCGGGATCACGGTCTTGGTCGAAACTCATTCAGCCGACTTCAGGCCTTCGTTCACGACACACTCTGTCGGGCAGCGCACCACGCCTGCTCGGCAATGGGCGGCTCCATCGTCGAAATGGCCGGTGAAGAGTTCCGGCTAGATCTTGGCCTGACTCATGCCGGAGCTCCATCTAGCCAGAGCTTGTTCGCAGCCCTCGACCGGATCGGGGGCCGCGATGATCGTCGCCACGGCCTCAAGATCGGCAGGTGTCCTCAATGTCAGCATGTCGGACGGCTTTGCCGGCCGGTGTGAAGCGACGGCGAGAGGGGCTCAACACGATCGTTCAGAGTGAGTGGGTTTCGACCCTTAGAGCCACTCCAGGCGTCGTCCCTCTAGCCTGAGCAAGCGATCCTGCGGCACATTCAGGGTTGCGGCTTCTTTCTCGGGCATTCCCAGCACCATGCGGAACAGGGCGCGCACGACGCCGCCATGGGTCACGCAGACCGTCTGGCGGTCCAGCGCGTCGAACCACGGCTTTATCCGCTCGAGCAGCATTTGATAGCTTTCGGCGCCCTCGCCGGGCGGCAGGAAATTCCATTTATCGAAGCGCCTCTCCCTGGCTGAGCCCAAATGCCGGGCCTCGAGTTCGGGAAAGGTGAAACCCTGCCAGTCGCCGAAACTCATTTCGACAAGGCGAGGATCGGTACGATAGGCATGCGGATCGAGCTTCATCGCCGCGCGCAGGCGCTCCATGGTCTCGCGCGTGCGCCGCAGCGGGCTGGCGACAAAGTCGAAATCCTGGGGGTTATGGACAAATTCGGCCAGCCGGCGCCCGTTGCGGCTAGCCTGCTCGCGGCCGAGCGCATTGAGATCGGTGTCGGCCTGCCCCTGCAACCGCGACTCGGCGTTCCACTTCGTCTGGCCGTGGCGTGCGATGTAGACGAGCGGATACATCAGATCTTCCGGAAGAGATCGGGAGCAGACAGGCAGGATTGGTGTTCGTGGAAGGAACTAGTCCTTGACGGTCGAAATGTCGGGTGCGTCGACGGCCTTCATGCCTACGACATGGTAACCGGAATCGACATGGTGGATCTCGCCGGTGACGCCGCGTGAAAGGTTGGACAGGAAATAGACGGCTGAATCGCCGACTTCCTCCTGAGTGACCGTCTGCTTCAGCGGCGAATTGTATTCGTTCCACTTCAGGATGTAGCGGAAATCGCCGATGCCGGAGGCCGCGAGCGTCTTGATCGGCCCGGCCGAGATGGCGTTGACGCGGATCTTCCTGGCGCCAAGGTCGACGGCCAGATAGCGCACGCTGGCTTCGAGCGCCGCCTTGGCGACGCCCATTACGTTGTAGTGCGGCATCACCTTTTCCGCGCCATAATAGGTCAGCGTCAGCAGCGAGCCGCCCTCGCTCATCAGCGCCTCGGCGCGCTTGGCGATGGTGGTGAAGGAATACACCGAAATGTCCATGGTGCGCAGGAAATTGTCGCGCGTCGTCTCGACATAGCGGCCTGTCAGTTCGTCCTTGTCGGAAAAGGCGATGGCGTGGACGAGGAAATCGAGCTTGCCCCAATGCTTGGCAATGTCGTCGAACACCGCATCCAGCGTTGCGGGATCGGTCACATCGCAATGGCCGGCGACATGGGCGTTGAGTTCCGCCGCCAGCGGCTCGACGCGCTTCTTGAACGCCTCACCCTGATAGGTCAGCGCAATCTCGGCGCCGTGGTCGACGCAAGCCTTGGCTATGCCATAGGCGATCGACCGATTGTTCGCGACGCCAAGGACAAGCCCGCGCTTGCCGGCCATAATGCCTTGTCCACCCGCCATGTGAGCGCTCTCCGCAATATCTTCTGCTTTGTGGAGTGGCTATCGCACAGGCACAGAGCCCCTTCAAGCGCTCAACACGGACAGTTCAGGGGACAAAAGCATCGCCCCACAGCGCCGCGGGTCCCTTTGGACGCACAAAGGACGCTGTAGCACCTAACCTTGCGCATCGATTTTAGGGGGTCATGCGCTAGCGTTTCCGGTTGCGCATCAGCGCTTCGAGATCGCTGTCGCCCCCTTCGGGAAGCATCAGCCGCACATGCGCGTAGAGATCACCGTGTCCGCCAACTTTTTCCGGCAGGCCCCTGCCCTTCAGCCGCAGGACCTTGTCCGAGCTCGACCAGGCGGGAACATTGACCGCAACCTTGCCGGTCGGCGTTTCGACCGCCACCTTGGCTCCCAGCACGGCATCCGCCAGTGCAACCGGCAGGTCGGCGTGGAGGTCGCGGCCTTCGACACGATAGCGCGGGTGCCGCCGGAAGCGGATCTTGACCAGCGCGTCGCCCGGCTGCCCCGGCCCTTGCTCGCCCTGGCCTTTCAGCCGGATGGTCTGGCCGTCCTCGACATAGGCTGGCAGCTTGACGGCGACCTTGCGTCCGTCGGGGAACATCGCCGTTACCTTCTCCGCAGTCGCCGCTTCCTCGATGGTGATGTCGAGCGTCACGTTCAGGTCGGCGCCGGACGGCGCCTGCCGGCCGGCGCCCATGCTGGCACCGCGAGAGAAGGTCTCGCCGAATATCTGGCTGAAGATGTCGCTGTTGCCGTCGAACGGATCGCCGCCCGGACGGCTTGAGCGAAACTCGAAACGTGAGCCGCCCGGCCCTTGCTGCCGGCGAAAACCGGCGAACGGATCGGCGCCGCCGGCGGCACCCTCGAAACCTTGAAAGCGCGGCTTGCCCTCGGCGTCAATCTCGCCGCGATCGAAAGCCGCACGGTTCTTCTCGTCGCCGACGATTTCGTAAGCCTGGTTGGCTGCGGCAAACCGCTCCTTCGCCTTGGGATCCGGATTCTGGTCCGGATGATACTCCTTGGCGAGTTTGCGGTATGCCGATTTTATGTCCTTGGCCGATGCGTTCTTGGCAACGCCCAGCACCTCATAGGGGTCGCGCATGCTTCCTGCCCTGGAGAAGGAGTGAGTCCACGATTGCCATCTATATGCGCTCGCATAGGAAGAAATTCCAGTGGCGCGCGGTCATACGATGGTGGAAAATCAGAGCGCTTTGAAGTCCTGCATCCGCCAGGCGCCGGCGCCGGCCAGGCACACCTCGCCCTTGAACAGGGCTACGCCGTCGAAGCTTTCGCGCGACGCGGTGAAGCGGCGGCAAAGCTGGCCGTTGTCTCTGGACTCCGCCAGTTCGGTGATCGAGCCGCGCGAACCGGTATCGGAATTCGCCCAGGGAACGGCCTGCCCGCCAAGTTCCTGGATATCGGCGGAAGACACCGCGTTGCGGATCGTCGCCTGGTCCGAGGCGCGATCCTGATCGATCGGCGAGGCAGCAGCAGGCGTGCTGCTGGTCAGGATCGTACGGTCGATCTCCGCCTGCTCCAAACTGAAGCCGCCGGCACCGCAGGCCGCAAGCGGCAAGGCGACCAGCACGATCGCGACCTTGACCGCAGCCTGGGCGCTGGCCGAAGCAATAAGGCTCCATTGCCTGCTGTCAAAAGGTTGCGCGATGCGCGACAATCGGCAATCTCCCCGGCCGGCAATAGAATTTGGAAAAACTATGAGCGAAACTGAGTTAATAAGCGGTGACTTTACCGAGGCTGCCGAGCCATTCCGCCTGTTTGCCGCATGGCTCGACGACGCGACGAAAAGTGAGATCAACGATCCCAACGGCGTGGCGCTGGCGACCGTCGATGCCGAGGGCATGCCGAATGTGCGGATGGTGCTGCTCAAGGGGTTCGATGAAAGCGGATTTGTCTTCTATACGAATTTCGAGAGCGCCAAAGGCCGCGAGATTCTTGGCAGCATGAAGGCGGCGATGTGCTTTCACTGGAAATCGCTGCGGCGGCAGGTGCGCGCACGCGGGCCGGTGGAGATCGTTACCGAGGCGGAAGCGGACGCCTATTACGCGACGCGTCCGCGCGGCAGCCGCATCGGCGCTTGGGCCTCGAAACAATCGCGGCCGCTGGAGAGCCGCTTCGCACTGGAAAAAGCCGTTGCCGAATACACGGCGCGCCACGCGATCGGCGAGATCCCACGGCCGAAACACTGGTCGGGCTTCCGTATCGTGCCGCAGACGATCGAGTTCTGGCACGATCGGCCTTTCCGGCTGCACGACCGCCTCGTCTTTTCCCGCAACGCGGAGGGCGGCTGGGACAAGACGAGGCTTTATCCCTAACATTCAGGCCATCAACTTCGGGAAACGATCGGGATGAAAATGCCCATTATCGGATTGAAGAGTTTTGATCGCAGAACGCTAGGTTATTTCTTCCTGGTCATGAAGGCCATCAAGGCCGCGCGGGCCTCGTCGGACTTGAGCCGCTCGCGGAAATGCTCGCTTTCCTGGCCAATACGGGCAACAAGGTCTTCACGCGAGCCGCGCATCAGGTCACGCGCGATCTTCAGCGCTTGCGGCGGCTTGGCCGCGATTTGACTGGCCGCTGCCAGGACGGAGGCTTCGAGCTCGTTATCCTCGACCACCGCGTAGATCAGTCCGGCAGCTTTCGCCCGCTCGGCAGAAAAACCTTCACCGAGGCCAAGCAGCGCGAAGGCGCCTTGCCGGCCGAGAATCTGCGGCGCAAGCAGGCTCGACCCCGCCTCGGGGACCAAGCCGAGATCGACGAAGGGCGTGCGGAATAGTGTGCGCGGCGTGGCGAAGGTCAGGTCGCAATGCAGGTTGAGCGTGGTGCCGATGCCGACCGCGATGCCATCGACGCCGGAAACCATGGGCTTTTCCGTCCTGGCCAGTGCCATCAGGAAATCCCAGACCTCGGTGCCGCCCTCGCCGCCGGTGGCGACGACCATAAAATCGGCAAGGTCGTTGCCGGACGAGAAGGCGCCTGAAACACCGAAGAAGACATGGACGCGGATCGCCGGATCGGCGTCGCCCTCGGCAAGCGCCGCCGACATTTTCGCATACATGGCGCGCGTCAGCGCGTTCTTCTTGTCCGGACGGTTCATGCGGATGATCTGGATGGCGCCCTGGCGCTCGACGAGGATGTGGTCTGTCACGGGTGATCCTTTGTGAACGTCAGCCTTTTCGTGAAACGGCAACCTTGTGGATGTCAGGCAGAAATCAGTGTCTTGCCCGCAGCGGCAAGGCTTTCGGCGCCGCCGATGACGCGCTCCTTCAGCGCGCCCGCCTCGCCAAGCAGGTTTTCGGCGAAGAAACGGCAAAGGGCGGCGCGGCTTTGGTCGGCAAGCGCGCCGCGTGCCAGATAGGCGCCGCCCGCCGCAAGCGAGATCAGCCGCAGATACGGCGTAGCACCGGCCAGCGCCTCGTCCGAGCGCCCGTCGGCAAGCAGCCCTTGCAGGAAACGCGTCGCCTGGCCGAGGTCGTCGAGCGCCTGGTCGAGAGCATCGGCGGTGCGGCCAAAACTCCTGGGATTTGAGGTCCGCACTTCATTGGCGACCGCTTTTAGTTCGGCGATGTAACCATGCACATGCTCGCCACCGCCAAACGGCAGCTTACGCGCCACTAGGTCGATCGCCTGGATGCCGTTGGTGCCTTCGTAGATCGGCGCGATGCGCGCGTCGCGATAAAGTGCTGCCGCACCCGTCTCCTCGATGTATCCCATGCCGCCATGAACCTGCAGCCCGAGCGAGGCGACCTCGACACCGACATCAGTGGAAAAGGCCTTGGCCAATGGCGTCAACAGATTGGCACGTTCCTGCCAATGGATGGCTTCATCGCCGAAGGATACGCGCGCGTAGTCAATGGCATGCGCGCAGGAATAGCTGATGGCGCGTGCAATCTGGGTCAGCGCCTTCATGGTCAGGAGGTTGCGCTGCACGTCCGGGTGATGGACGATCGGCGCCATGCCGTTGCCATCATAGCTCGCGGCCTTACCTTGCCGGCGGTCATTGGCATAGGCGAGCGCCTTCTGCGTGGCCGTTTCGGCGACCGCCACGCCCTGCATGCCGACGGCAAGCCGCGCATTGTTCATCATGGTGAACATGCAGGCGAGGCCCTTGTTTTCCTCGCCGATCAGCCAGCCGATCGCGCCGGGGGTGGTCCCCTCGAAACCGTCGCCATAGATCATGGTGCAGGTCGGCGAGGCGTGGATGCCCAATTTGTGCTCCAGCCCGGAGCAGAAGACATCGTTGCGTGCGCCCAGGGCGCCTTCCTCGCCGACAAGGAATTTCGGCACCAGGAACAACGAAAGGCCACGTGTGCCGGCCGGCGCATCCGGCAGCCGCGCCAGCACCAGGTGGACGATGTTGTCGGTGAAATCGTGCTCGCCATAGGTGATGAAGATTTTTTGCCCGAAGATGCGGTAGGTGCCGTCGCCGGCCGGCTCGGCGCGGGCGCGCAACGCATTCAGGTCCGAGCCCGCCTGCGGCTCGGTCAGGTTCATCGTGCCCATCCATTGGCCGGAGACGAGCTTTTTCAAGTATTTGGCCTTCAGCGCCGGTGAGGCGTGCTTGTCGAGCGCTTCGACCGCGCCCATGGTCAGCGTCGGGCCGATGCCGAAGGCCATGGCGGCGGAGTTCCACATTTCGAGCGCAGCGACGCCCAGCATGGTCGGCAGCGCCTGGCCGCCGAATTCCTCCGGTGCCGACAGCGCGTTCCAGCCGCCGTCGATCCAGCGGCGGTAGAGCGCCTTCCAGCCGGGCGGCATGGTGACGGCAGCGCCGCTCAGCACCGCGCCTAGTTCATCGCCGATCTTGTAGAGCGGCGCGATCTCCTCTGTGGCGAAGCGGCCGGCTTCCGCCAGAATGGCGTCGACGAGGTCTTCGCCAAGCTCGCCAAAGGAGCCGGCGGCGAGCGCCGGCTTCAGGCCGGCCACATACATCAGCGTGAAGGCGATCTCCTCGACCGGTGCCCGATACATGCCGCTCGCTCCTCCTCTGTCCGGCAGGGAAACTTATGATCCGTGCGGACACAAAACCATTCGCTTTTGGGTCGCCGCTCCCGCCTTCTTTTTACGTAAACGTCAAATTTTGTCACGCGGATTTTGCATTTGGAGCTGTTCAGGCTAAAATCGGCAAAAGGCCGGACAAGCCGACCGGCGACAGACCAATAATACTGGATCGGACCGCGCGTGCTCGCCAGACCTGACACCTATCGCTGCATCGAATGCGGCCTGCCCTATCGAGCGGCAGGTTTTTGGTACCATCGGGGCAAGATCGAGGTCGGCTCCGCCTATTGGTCGGATCGCGGCATTCTGTGTTCGCCGAAATGCTCGCTGGCCCATCATCGCAAACACGAGGCTGAGGGAACGCTGCCGCAGGCGCCGGCGCCCGACCTGTTCCAGATCCAGCCGTTCTCCCCTCGTTGATGGCAAGCAAAACCATAACCGGCCGAATTGCGGCATTCGCCACGGACCGCCGAAAGCATTTCCTTAACCATGGCGGTTCAGGATCAGGCTTTGGCCAGCAAGGATCTGCTGTTTGAAGCCGCCGGCGCACCCTCTCCGCCGCCTAGGACTCCTCGTCGCGACCGCGATGATAATGGCGTTCGGGCCGGCACAAGCCTCGGACTTCTCCGAGCCGTGGAAGGCCGACCGGGCGCTGGTGATCGACGCCTACGAATACAATTCCATCGATTGGGCTGAACTTGCGACCGACAAGCGGATCGTCGGTTTCATCAACAAGGCGTCCGACGGGATGCCGCCAGCCTATTTCTGTTTCGGCGACGAGACCGAGACGCGGCTCTGCAAGGCGCTGTGGAAGCGCCATGCGGTGGCACAGGAACTGTTCCAGACGCGCAAGGTGGTGGCCAAGGCGCTCGGCCTGAAATGGGGCGCTTACCATCTCGCCCGCCCCGGCAATCCCGTGGGACAGGCCAATAATTTCATCAACTTCGCGAAACCTGGTCCGGATGACCTGCTCGCCCTCGACATCGAGGACGACGACCCCACGAAATGGATGTCGCTCGAGGATGCAGAGGAATTCATCCGCCATGTGCACCGGCGGCTGGGCCGCTTTCCGGTGCTCTACACCAACGGCAAGACCGCCAGGCACATCGCCGACAACAAGTACAAATACCGGCTCCTGTCGCGGCTGCCGCTCTGGTATGCGCGCTACAAGCCGGACATCGGCGTGCATTTTCCGATGGGCAACTGGCAAGGCTACGCACTCTGGCAGTTCTCGGCAAAAGCCAATTGCGGCCGGTTCCGCTGTCCTTACCGGGTGCCCGGCACGCCGAACGATATCGACGTCAATGTCGCACCGATGGATGCCGCCGCATTGCGCGCGCAATGGCCCTTCGGCGGCCTGATCGACGTGCAGCCGGACTACCTTGCCTCGATACCGGTGCCTCTCTCGCGCGAGGCCGGCCTTGCGGGCAATGCCGTCACCTACGCCACCGTGGTGGCACCATCGACCTTCACCGAAATCACCGCCATGTTCAGCGCCCGCTGGGCCAAGTTCCGCAGCAGCTTTCAAATGCCTGCTGTGAAGACGTTGCTGCGCCTTCCGCGCGGGATTGCCGAATATGTGGCCTGGACGCGGAACGAAAAGCACTCGGCATCAGCGGTTGAGGCTACGCCCGCCGCCGGCGATCCGGTCAGCACCGCATCAACCGAGTTCGACCATGGCCAGCGCTAAAAGCTGAAAGCCGTTCGGCGTCAGCGCGCCTGCTCGCGCGCGACGGCCTGCCAGCCGATGTCGCGGCGGCAAAAACCTTGCGGCCAATCGATCTGGTCGAGTGTGGCATAGGCTCGTCTCTGCGCCTCTCCGACCGTGCCGCCGACAGCCGTGACGTCGAGCACACGGCCGCCATTGGCGATCAGCGCGCCGCTGTTGATGGCGGTGCCGGCGTGAAAGATCTCGACGCCATCGCCAGCGGCCTCTTCGAGGCCGCGGATGACCGAGCCCTTTTCCGGCGTGCCGGGGTAACCCCTTGCCGCCATCACCACGGTGAGCGCCGCCTCGTCGCGCCAGCGCACGGAGGTATGTGCAAGCTGGCCGTCGGCAGAAGCGTTGAGCAGGACCAGGAGATCGTCCTTCAGCCGCATCATCAGCACCTGGCATTCCGGGTCGCCGAAACGGGTGTTGTATTCGATCAGCTTCGGCCCCTCGCCTGATATCATCAGCCCGGCAAACAGCACGCCGGAAAACGGTGCGCCAAGTTCGGCCATGCCGCGCATGGTCGGCTCGACGATCTCGCGCATGGTCCGGTCGATGATCTCCGGCGTCATCACCGGAGCCGGCGAATAAGCCCCCATACCGCCGGTGTTCGGGCCGATGTCGCCGTCACTGAGGCGCTTGTGATCCTGTGCGGTGCCGAACGGCAACGCGGTGGCGCCGTCGCACAGGCAAAAGAAACTCGCCTCCTCGCCGGTGAGAAACTCCTCGACCACCACCTCGGCGCCGGCCTGTCCGAAGGACCCGTCGAAACAGGCATCGAGTGCGGCCAGCGCCTCGGCCGACGTCATGGCGACGGTGACGCCCTTGCCGGCGGCGAGGCCATCGGCCTTGATGACGATCGGCGCGCCCATCTTTTCGACATAGGCCCTGGCCGACGCCAAGTCGCCGAAGCGGCCATAGGCGGCGGTCGGGATATCGTATTTCGCACAGAGGTCCTTGGTGAAGCCTTTCGAACCTTCCAGCCGCGCCGCCGCCCGGGATGGGCCGAAGACGCGAATGTTCGCGGCGCGGAGGTCGTCGGCAATGCCGGCAACCAGCGGCCCTTCCGGCCCGACCACGACGAGGTCGATGTTTTTCTCCGTGCAGAACCGGGCCACCGCCGCATGATCGGCAATGTCTAACGTCACCAGTTCGGCTTCGTGGCCGATGCCCGGGTTGCCGGGGGCCGCGTAAAGCTTCGTCAGCAGCGGCGAGGCCGCGATCTTCCAGGCCAGCGCATGCTCGCGGCCGCCGGAGCCGATCAACAAAACACGCATGCACAGATCCCTTGCCATTCCACGATCAGGACTGCGCTATTGCGCCCCGGACGATGGGTCAAGACATTTGGGAGAGTTTGAAGCAATTCCACACGGGAACGAGAATGGGTCGGCCTGCTTGATGCTTGACGGCGTTCGCCACTGCTGCCACTCCAGCACTATGGAACCCATCCAATCGAAAGCTGCCCAGGGCCGCGTCGCCGATGCGCCGAGCGGCCACTGGGTCTACCGCATTCTGCCGCGCTGGCTGTGGCCCTATGCGCAGCTTGCCCGGTGGGACCGGCCGATCGGCTGGCAGTTGCTGCTGTGGCCGTGCTGGTGGTCGGCAGCCCTTGCCGCGAGTGCCTATTCACGCCCTACCGATACGCTGCTCTCGCTGCTGCCGACACCTTTGTACCTGCTGCTGTTCCTGATTGGCGCCATCGCCATGCGCGGCGCCGGCTGCACCTATAACGATCTGGTCGACCAGGACATCGACAAGCAGGTGGAACGTACGCGCTCACGGCCGCTGCCGGCGGGAAAGGTCACGCGCCGGCAGGCCTGGGCGTTTCTCGTTATCCAGGCACTGATTGGACTCGCTGTGCTTCTGCAGTTCAACGGCTTTGCCATCCTGCTCGGCATCTGCTCGCTCGCCGTAGTCGCCATCTACCCATTCATGAAGCGGTACACCAACTGGCCGCAACTGGTTCTCGGCCTTGCTTTTTCCTGGGGTGCGCTGATGGGATGGGCGGTCGAGTTCGGCGATCTCGACGGCCCGCCCGTCATGCTCTATATCGGCTCGATCCTGTGGGTGATCGGCTATGATACGATCTATGCGCATCAGGACAAGGAGGACGACGCCATCGTCGGCGTGCGCTCGACCGCACGCCTGTTCGGCGACAACACCAAGACCTGGCTCGTCGGGCTTTATGGCGGGGCGCTGGTCTGCTTCGCCATCGCCTTCGCGTCGGCGCAGGCGCCCGTGCCGGCGCTGGCCGGACTGATCGCCGCCGGAGCGCATATGGCGCGGCAAATCGCAGTGCTGGACATCGACGATCCGGACCAGTGCATGCTCTTGTTCAGATCGAACAACCAGGTCGGCTGGCTGATCTTCCTTGGCCTGATCGGCGGCGCGCTGTGGGTGGCGTTGAAGCCGCTGGTGTAGCTATCCGCGCGAAATGATCTCCTGGCCGCCAATCACCAGCCTGAGGCCGAGATCGCCGGCCCTGCGACGGGCGAGGAAGCGCGGACGACGCGTGGTCGAAACCCGACCCTTGCGGCGGCTCTGCGCCGGCAATGTCTTGATGGCGGCGCCAAGCGATTCCTCCAGCGTGCGGGCGATGCCGTCTGATTCGATCAGAAGCATCGGCAGACGATAGGCATCGGCCCAGGCACGCCAGTCGGCGGCGACATCCTCGAGATCGTCGGCCACTAGCAGCGGCACCGACAGCATCGGATCATTGTGCAGAAGCTCCAGCGTCACCGTGACATTGCCATCCGGATCCTCCATCGCGCGGGCGGCCACGCCACGAAACGCGTTGGCGGGCAGAGCGATGAACGCCGGCACGCCGCTCATCTCCAGCATGCGGCGAATGACGGCGCCACGGTGGTCGATGGTGAAGGTAACGTCGCCATAATCGTCGCGCGTGGCGTAGCTCACCACCTGCGGCAGGCGGAATGGGTCGAGGCGCATGTTGCGCCCGGCCCAGACTGGCTTCAGTCCAGTGTTCATATTGTGCCTTTCCTGTCTCTCCTGAGAGCCGGTCTTCCGGTTCTCCGGGCCGGTTTTTCCAGCCTCGTTGTGGAGAAACATTAGCGCGAGCTTCTTATCGCAGCGCTTAAGAAAGTCGGTTAAATTTTGCTGATCTCGAGGGGATGGTTATCGGAATGGAACCAATCACAAGACGTCGAAAGGATCAGATAACCTTACCGGGATTCATGATGCCGGCCGGGTCGAAGGCCGCCTTCACCCTGCGCATCAAATCGATCGCCATCGGCGGCGCTGTCGCAATCAATTCATCCCGCTTCAGCTGGCCAATGCCGTGCTCGGCCGAGATCGAGCCGTGAAAGCTGCGCACGACATCGTGCACGGCCTTGTTCATGGCGTGATAGAGCCCGAGAAACGCTTCGTCATCGCCGCCGACCGGCCGGGAGATATTGTAGTGGAGATTGCCGTCGCCCATATGGCCGAAACACACCTCGCGCGCACCGGGGCTGACCGATTGAACGGCGCCGGCCGCCTTTTCGATGAATTGCGGGATGGCCGCCACCGGCACAGAGATGTCGTGCTTGATCGAGGCGCCTTCGGGCTTCTGCGCCTCGGGCAGCACCTCGCGGAAATTCCAGAAGGCATCGCCCTGCGCGATGCTCGCCGCAATCACTGCATCGCCGACGATCCCCTGCTCGAGGCCGGCTGAGAGCACCTCCTCGATCAGGGCCCTCGCATCCTCCGCCGAGCGCCCCGACGAGATCTGCATCAGCACATACCACGGCCAATCCCCGGACAGCGGCCGCACGACGCCTGGCGCGTGCAGAAGCGTAAAATCGTAGGGTCTCTGGCCGATCAGTTCGAAAGCGGTGAGTGCAGCGCCGGCGCGATCCATCGCCAGGCTGAACAGGGACAGTGCCGCCTCCGGCGAGGACAGGCCGGCAAAGGCCACCTCGCGCCCCTTGGGCTTGGGGAAAAGCTTGAGCACGGCGGCGGTGATGACGCCGAGCGTGCCTTCAGCGCCGACAAACAGGTTCTTCAGATCGTAGCCGGTGTTGTCCTTCTTCAGCTTGCGCAGATCGTCGAACACCTCGCCGGTCGGCAGCACCACTTCGACGCCGAGGCAGAGCTCACGCGCATTGCCATAGGCAAGCACGCCGGTGCCACCGGCATTGGAAGAGAGATTGCCGCCGATCTGGCAGGAGCCCTGCGCGGCAAGCGACAGCGGAAACAGCCGGTCGGCGGCGTCGGCCGCTTCCTGCAGCGTCTGCAGGATGACACCGGCCTCGACGGTGACGGTGTTGGAGAGGAGGTCGATCTCACGGATGCGGCTCAGCCGCGACAGCGACAGCACGATCTCGCGGCCGGACATATCCGGCACCTGCGCGCCGACCAGCCCGGTGTTGCCGCTTTGCGGCACGACCGGCGTTCCCGTCTCGGTCGCCAGCCGCATGATGCGGCTAACCTCGTCGACGCTGCCCGGCCTCAGCACCAGCGCCGTTCGGCCATGCCAAAGGCCGCGCCTTTCTATGAGATAAGGCGCGATATCCTGCTGGTCCCGAAGCGCGTATTTGTCGCCGACGATTGCCGCAAAGCGGTCGATGAGGGCGAGGTCGATATCCCGGGATATGTCGTTCATAGGTGGAAACTATGGTGCCCAATCGATCTTGTCACGAGGGGCGGCAGCGCGCGAAAGCCGGTCGTTGATCGCCTCGCCCAGCCCGTCGAACGGAATTGGCTCGACGGCGATTGTCTTGGCGCCGCTGCGATCGAGATCCTGCATGTGGGCAAAGAGGTTGGCCGCGGCTTCGCGCAGGTCGCCGGTCTCCGACAGGTTGCGCAAAGCGGCGGCACCTTGCCAGCCTTCGGCACGGCGGGGGCCGAACGCCAGCAAGGCTTCGCCCTTTGCGACTTTTGCGGCGTTGACCCGCACCGCAGCACCCGGCGCGTAATGCGAAGCGAGCATGCCCGGCGCCTCGATACCCGTCGCACCGCGCGACAGCGTCGTGCCGGCGACCGCTTCAATTTCCTCGGCGGCAATGCCTCCCGGTCGCAGCAGCCGCAGCTTTCCGCCCTCGATCTTGACGATCGTCGATTCGAGCCCGACGGACGTTGCGCCGCCATCGACCACCAGCTTGATTTTTGCACCGAGATCCGCCGCCACTGCCTTGGCTGTCGTGGCGCTGATCTTGCCTGAGGAATTGGCGCTGGGCGCTGCGAGCGGGCGTCCGAGCCTGGCGATCAGTTCGCCGCCAAAGCCTTTCGGCATGCGCAGCGCGATCGTATCCAGCCCGGCGGTGACCAGCGGATGAATGCCGTTGCCGGGCCGCTGCGGCAGCACCATCGTCAGCGGTCCCGGCCAGAATGTCTGCGCCAGTCTTTTCGAGAGGGAATCGAACAGCGCGATGTGCTCGGCCATCGCCAGATCGGCAACATGGGCGATCAGCGGGTTGAAGCGCGGCCGGCCCTTGACCTCGAAGATGCGCGCCACGCCGACGCCATTGGTGGCGTCGGCGGCCAGCCCGTAGACGGTTTCCGTCGGAATGGCGACGACATCACCGCCTTCGAGCAGCGCCAGCGCCCGCTCCATCGCCTCGCCGGCGGCAAGTATCTCAGCCACTCTCATCACCTTACAGAAGCAGGACCTCACATATGTGGGACCTCACAGATGTGGGTGCGTAATACGGTGACGTTTACGGGGCAAGTCCGGGCGTTAGCGAATTACCAAATCGCTAAAATGCTAGCTTTCCTCGCAAGCCTGCATCAATTCCCGGACGGTATGTTGACTGCTTGTTGGGCAGGGGATCTATCATGGTCTGGGTGCGTATCCTGGGAGCGCTTGGTCTCACTCTGGCGGCGGGCGGAGCACACGCTTCGTCCTTCGTTGTTCTCGGTGCACCATCCTCGACGCCGTCCGTCGTCAAGCTCGGCGCGCCTGAACCGGTGAAGGTGGCTGGGAGCTCCTCGACGCCATCGATCGTGGCGCTCGGCGAACCAGTGCCTGATGTCACCTATGAAAAAGTTGCTGCGATCCCGAGCCAGCCCAAGCCCAAGCATGATTTCATGCAAAGCCCGATGATCATTCGCGGCGGCATCGTCGGCGATGCCTTCGCAAAGCCGGCCCCGAGCGCCGCACCTGCCGCGACAACCGCTGCCGCACCTGGGGCGGCCACCAAATCCGACAAAAAGATAACGGCAACGAACAGCCCGCCTGAGCCGGCAACGCCGCAACCGACGCTCATTCCCGAGATCGAGCAGGCCAGATAGCCGTTCGAGGCTATGACAACGCTCGCGCTCAGCCGGCGATTTTCGAGAAATCCGCAACCTGGTCGGTCGCTGCCCGGACGCGTGCCAACAGTGCCAGACGATTGGCACGCACGGCTTGGTCCTCATCATTCACGAGAACGCTTTCAAAGAATGAATCAACCGGTTCACGCAACGCGCTGAGCGCCAGCATGGCGGCGGAAAAGTCTTGGTTTTGAATTGCTTCGCCGGCTTCCTTCTCGGCCTGATTTACCGCGGCAAACAGCGCTTTCTCGGCCCCTTCCCGGAACAGAGCCGGCTCAGCACGTTCGGCAACCGTCGTTTTCTTCTTTTCCTCGGCGGCCAGAATGTTGGCCGCACGCTTGGTGCCGGCAAGCAGGTTCCTGCCGTCCTCGGTGTCGAGGAAGGAGCCAAGTGCTTGGACGCGGCGGACGATTTGCAGGAGGTCGTCGTTCGGCGATTGGCCAATCTCCCCCCTTGAGGGGGAGATGCCCGGCAGGGCAGAGGGGGGCGCGACAGGATGAGAGGTTGGCGGGACAGCGCCCCCCTCTGTCGGCTTCGCCGACATCTCCCCCTCTAGGGGGGAGATTGGGCGCGAGCCCGCTGACAACACCGCATCGATCAGATCATACCGCGCGCCTTGGTCACGGAGGTAGACCTTCAAGCGGTCGTGGAAGAAGGCGAGGAGATCGGCGCTAAAGGGCCGTCCGGACGCGAGATAGTTCGCCATCTGGTAAGCGCGGTCGAAGAGAGATGCCAGCGCAAGCCGGACACGATTCTCAACCAAAATCCTCACCACGCCCAGCGCCGCTCTTCTCAGCGCATAGGGATCCTTCGACCCCGTCGGCTTTTCGTCAATCGCCCAGAACCCGACGAGCGTATCGAGCTTGTCGGCGAGCGCGACGGCCACCGACACTGGATCTGTCGGCACGCGGTCGGATGGACCTTGCGGCTTGTAGTGTTCCTCAATTGCGGTGGCGACCGAGGGATGCTCGCCTTGCAGCAGCGCGTATTTGCGGCCCATAGCGCCCTGCAATTCGGGGAATTCGCCGACCACCTCGGTGGTGAGATCGGCCTTGGCCAACACCGCGGCGCGCCGTGCGAGTGCGGGAATCTCCCCCCTTGAGGGGGAGATGTCGCCGAAGGCGACAGAGGGGGTCGGTACGCCCTGACGCAACGCTCTATCGCGGACAGAGGATGCCGGCGCTTCACGCGGGGCGACCCCCTCTGGCCTGCCGGCCATCTCCCCCTCAAGGGGGGAGATTGAACTCGCTACGATCGGCGCCAACTCGTCAGCAAGCCGTGCAATCCGCTCCACCCGCTCACCTTGGGTGCCGAGTTTGGCATGGAAGGTGACGCCGAGATGGTCGAGGCGGGCCATGCGCTGGTCGAGCGGCTTTTTGAGATCGAGCCCGAACTTTTCCGCCGATGCCTGCAACTGGTCGAGATCAGGCAGGTCGCCCTGGTCGGTCTTCCAGAAATAGAGCGCGTCGGACAGCCGCGCGCGCACCACCTTGCCGTTGCCGTAGGCGATCTCCTTGCCGCGATCCTTGGCCTCGATATTGGCGGTCAGGATGAAGCGGTTGGAAAGCTCTTCACCGACGCCCTGCGGCCGCGTGACGAAACACTTCTGGTTGGCGCGGATGGTCAGCCGGATCACCTCGGCCGGAATGGCGAGAAAGTCTTGCTCGAAGTCGCCCATCAGCACCACAGGCCACTCGACCAAGCCTGACACTTCCTCGAGCAGCCCCTCGTCCTCGACAAGGTCGAGCCTGTTGGCGAAAGCGAGATTCCTGGCGTCGGAAAGGATGATCTCCTTTCGCCGGTCGGCGTCGAGCACGACCTTCGCCGCCTCCAGCTTGGCGGCATAGTCGTCGAAGCGGCGCACGGTGATCGCGCCCGGGGCGTGAAAACGATGGCCGTAGGTTACGTTGCCCGAGCGGATGCCGTCGATCTCGAAATCGACGACCACCGGCTCCTCGGTCTCAGGGCCGAAGGTGCAGAGGATGGATTGCAGCGGCCGCACCCAGCGCAACGATCCGGGTTTCGCCGAGGCCGGCCCCCAGCGCATCGATTTCGGCCATGGAAAATCGCGGATGACGCCTGGAACCAACTCGGCGATGATTTCTTCCGCCGCCCGGCCCTGCTTCGCAATATGGGCGACATAGAAGTCCCCCTTCTTCGGATCGGCATGGATATGCGCCTCGGCGATCGAGGAGAGACCGGCCTTGCGCAGAAAACCCTGGACCGCTTGTTCGGGAGCCTTGGTCGAGGGCCCCTTGATCTCCTCGCTGATGTCCTTCGAGCGCGCGGTCACGCCGCGAATGTCGAGCGCGAGCCGCCGCGGCGTCCAATATTCGCGCGCCGCCTCATAGGTCAGCCCGGCCTCGACCAAACCGACCGTCATCATCTTCTTCAGGTCGCCCGCCGCCTTGCGCTGCATGCGCGCGGGAATCTCTTCCGAACGGAGTTCTAAAAGCAGGTCGGGCATAAATTAGCTCCTCACCCTCCCTTGATGGGGAGGGTCGGCGCGTCAGCGCCGGGGTGGGGTGGCGGCGTCTCGGTCACCAGCGCCCTCTGCGTTAACTCTCGGGGCGAAGGTGTAATTTCCGTTCTTCCACCGCCGCATAGATCGTATCAAGCACGGAATCCAGTTCGTTTTTCACTTCATGGTTCCAGAAGCGGATCACGCGATAGCCCTGGGTTTCGAACCACTTCGTTCGAACCTCATCATGGCGCTGCTGGTCATCAAAGCTGTGGTGGGCACCGTCGACCTCGATGATCAATTTCAGCCGACGGGACATGAAGTCCGGAAAGTAAATCCCGACGGATGCTTGTTTACGGAACTGCGTGCCTTCCACGGGGATTCGCCAGAGATGCCGCCACAAGATGCGTTCCTCATCGGTCATTGCCGCCCGAAGCCGTTGCGCAGACTGCAGCTTGAACCGGTCAAGCTTCGGCATTGGCAAATCGCCCCGGCACCCCCACCCGCCGCTTCGCGGCGACCTCCCCCATCGAGGGGGAGGTAAAGAGGGCATAGCAACTCGGCTGGCTGCTGTCACCCTTCCCCATGCAATCGGCATGTTTACCGACGATTTCCAAAAATATTCCGCTGCCTGTCGGGTCGAAGCGGGGCTATCCGTCCTTGGATCACAGATTTCCATGAACCGAACGCAGCGCTGAAGCGACCAACGCTCAGGCAGAGGACTATTGGCTGAACGACCATGAAGACGGCATCGACATTCCTGCAGATCCTCGCGCTCAGCGCCTGTTTCGCGGCGCAGGCTCATGGCACGTTCACGATGCCTGGCGTTAGACAGGCGCTGCGGACGATGGCTGGTTCCAGCGGCCAAGGCGTACTGCCAATCAGCGCTTCAGTCGAAATCGCAAATTGTCTCTGGAGCTAAGCCGCCAGCCCACCTGCCTGCGTCAGCAAAAACGCCTCGCCGCAGGCTTTCGCCAGATTGCGCACCCGCAAGATGTAGCTCTGCCGCTCGGTGACGGAAATCACGCCGCGCGCGTCGAGCAGGTTGAAGACGTGGCTGGCCTTGATGCACTGGTCGTAGGCGGGGAATACCATCCGGTGGTTCCCCTCCCCCTTGAGGGGGGAGAAAGGCGCACCGGCTTCGAGCAACGCCTTGCACTCGGCTTCGGCGTCCTCGAAATGCCGAAGCAGCATCGCGGTGTTGGCGAATTCGAAATTGTGCCGCGAATATTCCTGCTCGGCCTGCAGGAAGACGTCGCCATAGGTCACCTTGTCGGCGCCGTCGCGGCCGTTGAAGTTGAGGTCGTAGACATTGTTGACGCCCTGTACATACATGGCCAGCCGCTCCAGCCCGTAGGTAAGCTCGCCCGCCACCGGCGCGCATTCGATGCCGCAGACCTGTTGGAAATAGGTGAACTGTGACACTTCCATGCCGTCGCACCAGCACTCCCAGCCCAGCCCCCAGGCGCCGAGCGTCGGGCTTTCCCAGTCGTCCTCGACGAAGCGGATGTCATGCAGAAGCGGATCGACGCCGATCGCCGCCAGCGAGCCGAGATAAAGCTCCTGCAGATTAGGCGGGTTCGGCTTCAGGATGACCTGGTATTGGTAATAGTGCTGCAGCCGGTTCGGGTTCTCGCCGTAGCGCCCGTCCTTGGGCCGGCGCGAAGGCTGCACATAGGCCGCGTTCCAGCGCTTTGGCCCGAGCGCGCGCAGTGTCGTCGCCGGGTGGAACGTGCCGGCGCCGACTTCCATGTCATAGGGCTGGAGAACGACGCAGCCATAGTCGGCCCAGTAGTTATGCAAGGTCAGGATCAGCCCCTGGAACGAGCGGCTGGGATGCATATGGGCTGGGATATCAACGGTCACGGCGGCCTCGACGGAGCGGCGGGATGCGGCACCTGTTGGATGAGACCGCATGATCTTGTCGGAAAAGTCTGCAACTTTTCGGGATCAGGCTCTAGAGCGCCGCCTGCCAAGCGTCAAGGCGAAGGGTCAACCCTTCGGCGCGGGCGCCGGTTCGGGCTTGACCTTCGGAGTTTCCTGCGCCGTGTTGGATTCGATCGGCGGCAGGCCCTTCAGCAGTTTCTGCTGTAACGCGGCGAGCACGTCGGGATCCGGCTTCAGGTCGCGGGCCTGGTTCCACTGGAAGGTGGCTTCCAGCCTGCGGCCGACGCGCCAATAGGCATCGCCGAGGTGATCGTTCAGCACCGGATCTTCCGGCTTCAGCGACACGGCACGCTCCATTTCGCGCACAGCGTCTTCAAACCTGCCCAGGCGGAAATAGGCCCAGCCCAGCGAATCGACGATGTAGCCGTCGCTCGGCCTGAGGTCGACGGCCTTCTGGATCATCTGAAGGCCTTCCTCGAGGTTGATGTTCATGTCCACCCAGGAATAGCCGAGATAGTTCAGAACCTGCGGCTGGTCGGGGAACAATTCCAGCGCCTTGCGGAAATTCGGCTCGGCCTTCGTCCACTCCTTCAGCCGCTCATAGGCGATGCCGCGCTGGTAGAAAATGTTCCAGTCGGCGCGGGTCGGGGTCTTCAGCATCGCTACCGCCTTGTCATAGAGACCGGCTGCGGAGCGGAAATCCTCCTTCGAGGCATAGACGCCACCGAGCGCCTGATAGGCGCGCATGTCGTCGGGATGCGCTTCGACGAGGGCCTTCAGATGGGCGATGGCTTCGTCATAGCGGTCGAGATCGGCAAGGTTGAGGCCGAGCTGCAGTTCCGAAAGCGGCTTCAGCGGCGAACTGGCCGGGATGCGGCGATAGAAGGCGATGGCGCCCTCGCCGTCCTTCAACTGCTCGGAAACGGCGGCAAGTTGGACAAGGGCCGCGTCGCTGTCGGGCCGCAGTGCCAGGGCATATTGCAGATAGAGGCGGACGAACGGCTCGCCGCCACCGCGATTGAGCGCGGTGGCGAGATCGAGCAGTATTTCCGAGGCGCCGTCGGACGGGCCGGCAACGAAGGGTTCGACCTTCTCGCCCTTGGTGATCCTGTCGCGAAGCGCTGATATCTCGACCTTGCCGGGTGCAAATGCCTCGGCCTGATCGAGCACGGACAGCGCCTTGTCCTTGTCGCCCTTGCGGGCAAGGAAGGAGGCATAGGCCTGCGCATTCCGCATCCAGGTTTCGGGCGCGGCGCTACCGGTCGCGGTGTCCTGCAAGGTGGCGGCGTAGATCGCGTCCGCCTTTTCGGGCAGGCCCGACGCATCGGCGATCAGCGCGCGATGGAAGGATTTGAAGAGGCCGAACCAGTCCGGACCCTGCAGCCTGTCGATGGAGGACATGGCCTCGCTGGGGTCGCCGGCGCCCTGCTTGGCCCAGCCGGTCATAACGCCGGAGATCAGCCGGTCGAGGTCGGATTCGAGCGAAAGCTTGAGCCAGAACTCGGCCTTGGTGAAATCCTTTTTGTGAAAGGAACCGACGGCCAGCGCCAGGCGCGAGAACCGCTCGACGTCGGGAACCGTCTTGAGCTTGTCGGCATAGACCAGCGATTCTTCGAAGCGCCCTTGCGCGATCAGCGACAGCATCAGGCTTTGCTGCAACGAGGTATCACCGGGAGCGAAGGCGAGCGCCTGCTTGTAGTAGGCGATGGCGCTGTCGAGATCATTGTCGCCTTCGGCGACCCGCGCGGCAAGATAGGCGCCCGAGAACGACGTGATATTGACTGGCTCGGTGGTCTCTTTGGCATAGGCAGGCAAACCGGAGATCGCCATACCCGTCACAATTGCCAGCCCTGTCAGCCAGCGCGCACATCCTTGCCGCATCGTATCCCTTTCAGTCAAAGCCATGCCCGCGTCAGCGGGATCGCCGTAGACTCGATCTTTTCCAGGCAAAGCATGGCCTTTTTGGGGTCATGCTTCAACCCGGCCGAATTCACAATCGGGTCATGCGATCAAAAACCACGCTAGGAGCGCCAACTGCGACCGTCCAGCGCGCTTCGTTGAAGATTTCTGCGGCAGGCCGGATTTCTGTATACAGGTATCCCCATATCCGCTTGAACGCGCTGCACAGCCGGCCCATCCACGATGCGTGAAATTCACGGTTTCCCCGAAAGTCTTGCGTCCAGCACCTGCATCGCGACGGTGACCAGAGCGTGCAGCCGCTCTTTCGGCACGCCGTCGCGCGCCTGCACAGAAAGTCCGTGCATCAGCGTTGCGTAGTAATCGCCCAATGTTTCCGCATCCGTACCCGGCTGCAGCTCTCCGTCGCGGACGCCCTGCTTCAGTCGCTCGACAATCGATGCGGTGCGGGCCAGGCGATGCTCCGCCAGCCAGTAAAGCACATTCTCGTTTTCAACGGCGCAGTTGGTCGCGGCCGACACCACCATGCAGCCCTGCGGCCGCCCCGGCCTGGTGTAGGTCTCGACCGCTTCTCGCAGCATCCGCTCGATGACCTGTCGAGCAGTCGGTTCCTCGGCCAGCGCCCGAGTGGCGAAGCCGCCTTCATTGGCTTCGTAAAGCGCCACCGCCTCCCGAAACAGGCTCTCCTTCGAGCCGAACGCAGCATAGATGCGCGGCGAAGCCAAACCAAGCACCGACACGAGATCGGCCATCGAGGTGCCCTCATAGCCGCGCGTCCAGAAGGCGTCGCGGGCCTTCTCCAGCGCCTGGTCCCGATCGAACTCCCTTGGCCTTCCCGCCATTGCGGCCTCCATTTTTTATCAATCAACAAATAATCCGCTTGACTTCGGATTGCAAACTCCATTCTTTGTCGATCGATAAAGAATCGATATGGAGATTGACATGAGTTCACTCGATCACGGCGCGCCGTTCGGCGCCGCGGCAACAGGAGGGATCGGCGCGAGGCGCGGCGCCACGCTGGGATTGCTCGCCTTCGCGCAGCTCATCATCGCACTCGACCTCAACATCGTCTTCGTGGCTTTGCCGGAAATCGGCGCAGGGTTGGGCTTTTCGGGCCAGACCCTGCAGTGGGTGGTCAGCGCCTACACCGTATTCACCGGCGGCTTTCTGCTGTTCGGCGGCCGGGCCGCCGACCTGATCGGCCAGCGCCGCGTTTTCATCTTCGCGCTCTGGCTCTATGCGCTTTCGTCCTTGGTCGGCGGCCTCGCCTGGTCGCCGGAAGTCATCATCGCGGCCCGTGCGGTGCAAGGCATCGGCGCCGCATTCCTGTTCCCGGCAACGCTCTCGCTGATCAATCGCCTGTTTGCCGAGGGGCCCGAACGCAACCGGGCGCTCGCGGTCTGGGGCGGCGCCGGAGCAAGCGGCCTGACGCTCGGCTCGCTGGCGGGAGGGCTTCTCACCAGCGCCTTCGGCTGGCCCTCCGTCTTCTACGTCAACGTGCTCTTGGCCGGGGTCGCCATCGTTGCGGCTTTCGCCATCATTCCGCGTGACAGCAAGCGGCACGAACACCGCAGCTTCGATCTGCCGGGCGCGCTGACCGTCACCACCGGCGCGACCCTGCTTGTTTTCACGTTGGTTCAGGGGCCTGAATATGGCTGGGGGTCGACCGCGATCATCGCCAGCGCCTTGCTGGCGGTGATTTTCCTGACCGCCTTCGCGGTGATAGAGGCGAGAAGCGCCGACCCACTAATGCCGCTGCGCCTGTTCCACAACCGCAGCCTTGTCGCCGGCATGACGATCACCTTCCTCTACATGGGGACTTTTGGTGCCCTGCCCTACTTCCTCACCGTGCTTTTACAGAACGTACATGGCTTTACCGCCTTGCAGACCGGCCTGGCGTTCCTGGTGCCATCGGTCGCAATCGCGGCCGGCACGCAGGTCGGCGAACGTCTGGCAACGCGGTTTTCGACTCGTGCCACGCTGGTCGGCGGCATGATCGTCGGCGCGATCGGGACGGCCTTGATGGTATCAGGTGCAAACGCCGACAGCAGCTATTTATCCCTCGTGCCCGGCCTGATCATCTCCGGCGTCGGACAAGGCATCGTCTGGACCGCCATGTGGATCGCCGCCGCTTCGGGTGTTTCCCATGACGAGCAAGGTGTCGCGTCGGGGATGGCCTCCACCATGCTCAATGTCGGCAATGCGATCGGCATGGCGGTGTTGATCGCGATTGCCGACCGCAATGTCGGCGGATTGACAGGTGATGCCTTGAAGATCGCTGTCGCCGACGGCATCCAGGTCGCCTTCTGGCTCGCTGCGGCAGGCATCGTTTTCAGCCTGCTCGCTGCAATGGTCCTTCCGGGGAAACCAAAATGACGTGCGGACGCCGTGCCGGCCAAATATCGGCGATGCCTCTCAGTTCACCCGGCTGATGCAGAAATCGATGACGTCGATCAGCGCCGATTTCTGCGGCGTCGCCTCGAGCGGCGCCAGCGCATCGCGGGCGATCTCGCCGAAATGGCCGGCGCGCCCGATGGTGTCGGCGATCGCGCCGTGGCGGGTCATCAATCCGATCGCCTTTTCCAGCCCGGTGTCGTCGGTGACATTGTCCTCGATGGCGCGCTTCCAGAAGGTGCGTTCGGCCTTGGTGCCGCGCCGGTAGGCGAGGATCACCGGCAGCGTCACCTTGCCTTCGCGAAAGTCGTCGCCGACATTCTTGCCCAGATCCTTGCTGGTGCCGCCATAATCCAGCGCATCGTCGATCAGCTGGAAGGCAAGGCCGAGATTCATGCCATAGGAGCGCAGCGCCGCGCGATCGTTGCGCGTCGCCTGGGCGATGACCGGACCGACCTCGGCGGCGGCCGAGAACAGGGCCGCGGTCTTGGCCTTGATCACCGCGAAATGCTCATCCTCCGTGGTTTCGAGGTTCTTGGCGGCGGCGAGCTGCATCACCTCGCCCTCAGCAATGATCGAGGCGGCGCTGGACAGGATGTCGAGCGCTTCCAGCGAACCGACATCGACCATCATGCGGAAAGCCTGGCCAAGCAGGAAATCGCCGACCAGCACGCTCGCCTGGTTGCCCCAGATCATACGGGCGGTTTTCTTGCCGCGCCGCATGCCGCTCTCGTCGACGACATCGTCGTGGAGGAGCGTGGCGGTGTGCATGAACTCGACTGATGTAGCGAGCTTGACGTGGCCCTCGCCGGAATAGCCGAACATCTGGGCCGAGGCGAGCGTCAGCATCGGCCTCAGCCGCTTGCCACCGGAAGAGATCAGGTGGTTGGCAATCTCCGGGATCATCTCGACGTCGGAACCGGCCTTCGACAGGATCAATTTGTTGACACGCCCCATATCGGTGGACGTCAGGTCGATGAGATCCTTTATGGAGGCGGCTTCGCGCTTCCCGTTTTCGATGTTGAGAACGACACCCACCACAAACACTCCCGTCCAGAAGTCACGCGCACGACGGCACCCCGATTCCGCGGCAGACTCTAGGGCGGTACCCACGGGCACGGCAAGAGGCGAATTGGCGCGGTCGAGGCTGGCGTCCGGAGCCACCCGCATTTACATAAACGCTGCAACCTGCGAGTTTCGCCCGATGATAGAGCTTATCCGCACCAACGATGCCGTGATCATTTCCTTTGTCGAATCGCTGATGCGCGATGCCGGCATCGGCTGTTTCGTCGCCGACCAGAACATGAGCGTGCTCGACGGTTCGATCGGCATCCTGCCCAGGCGCATCCTGGTCGACGCCGACCAGGCCGATGCGGCGCGGCGCATCCTGACGGATGCTGGCATCGCCAACGAGATCCGCCAGACATAATGTCCGCGGCGCGCGCCACCCTTGTCAAGGACACGCCGGCCCATACGGTCGATGCCTTCCATCGCGGGCGGTTCTGGCTGGTGCAGCCGAAACAAGCCGGCCATCGCGCCGGCATGGACGCCATGATGCTGGCCGCTGCCGTGCCGTCCTCCTTCGCCGGGCGCCTTGCCGATTTCGGCGCGGGCGCTGGCGCCGCAGGCCTGGCCGTGCTGTCGCGCTGTCCTGATGCCGAGGCCGTGCTCATCGAACGGTCTCCGGAAATGGCAGCCTTCGCCGCAACGACGCTTGCCCATCCCGGCAATGCGCATCTCAACGACCGCGCCTCGGTGCTCGCCGCCGACGTTGCGCTGTCGGGCCAAGCGCGAACAGCCACTGGGCTTGCCGACAACTCCTTCGATTTCATCATCATGAACCCGCCCTTCAACGCCGCCGAGGATCGCGCCACGCCCGACCCGCTCAGGAAGGCGGCGCATGTCATGGAGGATCGGCTGTTCGACAGCTGGATCCGAAGTGCGGCTGCCGTGGTCAGGCCGCGCGGCGGTCTTGCCGTGATTGCCAGGCCCGATCAGCTCGGCGCCATCCTCGATGCGATATCAGGCCGCTTCGGCGACGCCGAGATGCTGGCCGTCCACCCTCGCCCCGAAGCAGCGGCGATCCGCATCGTCGTCAGGGCAATACTCGGCTCACGCGGAAAACTGTCGATCCGCCCGCCGCTGATGCTGCATGCGCAATCGGGCGACGGACCAACCGAGCGGACCGAGATGATCAATAACGGGCTGGCTTCGCTGTTCGGCGACTGAGCCTTTTCTACCAGCAAGCGGCGCGGGCATTGCCGTTGGCCGGCGAATCCCTACATGCCTTCAAGCCAATTGACCGGAGACCCCGTGAAACGCTTCCTAAACCGCCTGCTGCCGAAATCCTGGCGCTCCGACATCGTCGTTATTCCTGTTATCCGGCTGCACGGTACGATCATGCCCGGCGGCGGCCAGTTCCGGCCGAGCCTGTCGCTCGCGTCCACTGCCGGCCCTATCGAGAAGGCGTTTTCCTTCGATGCGCCCGTGGTCGCCATTTCGATCAATTCGCCAGGCGGCTCGCCAGTGCAGTCGCGGCTGATCTTCAGACGCATCCGCGATCTGGCGACCGAGAAGAACAAAAAGGTTCTGGTCTTCGTCGAGGACGTGGCGGCTTCGGGCGGCTACATGATAGCGATCGCCGGCGACGAGATCTTTGCCGATCCGTCCTCCATCGTCGGTTCGATCGGCGTGGTGTCGGCCTCGTTCGGCTTTCCGGAGCTGTTGAAGAAGATCGGCGTGGAGCGCCGCGTCCATACTGCCGGCCAGAACAAGGCGGTGCTCGATCCGTTCAAGCCCGAGAAGAAGGAAGATATCGAACGGCTGAAGGCGCTGCAGCTCGATGTCCACGAGACCTTCATCGATCTCGTCAAGGACCGGCGCGGCCCTAAGCTCAAGGACGACCCGGACCTGTTCACCGGCCTGTTCTGGACCGGTAAAAAGGGGCTGGAGCTCGGCCTTGTCGATGCGCTCGGCGATATGCGCAGCGTGCTGAAGACCCGTTTCGGGCCAAAGACCCAGCTCAAACTGATCACGGCGCCGCGCGGCCTGTTCGGCCGGTTCGGCTGGTTCGGCTCGAGCAGAGCGGGTTTTTCGGCGCCCGAGATCGCCGCCGCTGCCGCAAGCAGCGTGATCGATGCGGCGGAAGAGCGCGCATTATGGGCGCGCTTCGGGCTTTGAAAAGCCGGTAAAAGCGTTTAGCTTGAAAGCTTGGCCGACCCGACCGGCCGCCGCAGTCGGCCTTGTGAGGGAGGAGTTTGACATGCTACAGATCATTTTCTTCATCACAGTCGGCCTGCTCGCCTATTTCGGCTATCGCTCCTTCGTCAGGGAAGCCGAGCGCGTGACGGCCAAGATACGGCGCACCGAAAAGCAGGCTACCAACGGCACAATGGGCACGTTGGTTAAGGACCCGAAGACCGGCGAATACCGGCTGGCCAAGGACTGACATCATCCCCCTCGCGACCGACCCCGTGGATTCCGGCATCACTGTCCGGGCGTGGCATGCGCACGCCAAGATAAATCTCGCGCTGCACGTCACCGGCAGGCGCGCCGACGGCTATCACATGATCGAGAGCCTGGCGGTGTTCACGCGCTTCGGCGACAGGATCGAGATCGAACTTGCCGACAGCGACGGGTTTTCCGCGTCGGGCCGATACGTCTCCGCGGTCCCGCTCGACGACAGCAACCTAGCCGTCAAAGCGCGCGACGCGCTGCGAAAGCAGGCCGGTCCGGCGCAAACGCCGCCGGTCGCCATCAGGCTCGAAAAGAACCTGCCGGTCGCATCCGGCGTCGGCGGCGGATCGAGCGACGCCGCAACGGTGTTGCGCGGGCTCGCT
The DNA here is from genome assembly GCF_053850215.1 of Mesorhizobium sp. f-mel. Taxonomy (NCBI): domain Bacteria; kingdom Pseudomonadati; phylum Pseudomonadota; class Alphaproteobacteria; order Hyphomicrobiales; family Phyllobacteriaceae; genus Mesorhizobium; species Mesorhizobium sp. f-mel. Next base: position 709,791 of record NZ_JBSPTO010000001.1, on the reverse strand, counting down.
GAGATATGGAGGCTGGATCTCGACGACGCCGAACTGGCGCGGATCGGCCTCTCGCTGGGCGCCGACGTTCCCATGTGCCTTGCGGCAAAGCCGCTGATCGCGCTCGGCATTGGCGAAGAGTTGTCGACCGTGCCGGGCTTTCCGGCACTCGGGCTGGTCCTCGTCAATCCGGGCACCGCCGTCTCCACGGCCGAGGTGTTCAATGCCCTTTCTGATCGCCACAATGAGGGCCTGCCGCCGCTGCCGCGCGACCTCGACTTCCACAGCATCCGCAACTGGCTGGAGATTACGCGCAACGATCTAGAGCCCGCGGCGCGGGCAATCCAACCCGCCATCGGCAAGGCGCTTTCGGTGCTCAACAAGGCTGGAGCGGGGTTCACCCGGATGTCGGGTTCCGGCGCGACCTGCTTCGGACTGTTTGAGACTGGCAATGTCGCCAAGCGCGCGGCCGTCGATATCCGCAGCCGCCATCCCGACTGGTTCGTCGCCGCGACGCGAACCATGACATCTGAGGCTGACACGCATGGCCAGGATTGACGAGAGCCGTTCCTTCATTCCCGTGCGCATCGCGGTGCTGACCGTTTCCGATACGCGCAGCCTCGCCGACGACAAATCCGGCCAGACGCTGGCCGACCGCATCGTGGAAACCGGCCATTTACTCGCCGCCCGCGACATCGTCACCGACGACCGCGAGAAAATTCGAGATAAGGTTCTGGGCTGGTCGAGGGACGAAGCGATCGATGTCGTCATCACCACCGGCGGCACCGGCTTTACCGGTCGCGATGTGACGCCGGAGGCGCTGGAGCCGATCTTCGAAAAGCGCATGGACGGCTTTTCCGAAGTGTTCCACCGCATTTCCTACGACAAGATCGGCACTTCGACGATCCAGAGTCGGGCGACCGGCGGCGTCGTCAACGCGACCTTCGTTTTCGTGCTGCCGGGTTCGCCCGGCGCCTGCAAGGACGCCTGGGACGGCATTTTGAAGCCGCAGCTCGACTACCGGCACATGCCCTGCAACTTCGTCGAGATCATGCCGCGCTTGGACGAACATCTGCGGCGCGGCGGGACCAAGACAAGTTAAGCCAAGCTCCCAAGGCTGTTTCGGGGCCAAAATCAGCGAATAACCGGCTCGCCGTGGAACCGCCGGCGCGAGGGCGGCGAAACGCCGAAGCCGACTTCCATCATCAGCCGCGGCTTGCGCGTCGGCACTGTGCCCATGTGGAAGCCGAAGGGATCCTCGACAAAGCCCAAACCTGCCTCGCCGGTCAGCGTAATCGGGCTCTGCGCGCCGTAGACGTTCAGAACCTCTTCCGCGGGATGGCCGACGAGGAGCGTCAATTGGTGCTTGAGGGCGCGGCGGTTGTGGCTGCCGCGGACATAGACATGCGGACCAGTCTCGGCATCGACCGGATTGAGATAGAAGAAGAATTTCAGCATCCGCCAATCGTCGAGATCGAAGTGGTATTTGCCAAGCGACGCCAGGTTCTTCTCGGCGTCGGAGACAGAGCTCGTCGGAAAGCACCACCAGACGCGCGTGGTGATCAGCTTCGCCTGGCTGCCGAGGTAATGGGCGGCGATGTCGAGAAGCAGCGGATCGCGCTGCACGGTAAGCGCAGCATTGCAGTCGAGAACCCGCTCGAAAAAGTGGCCGCTGAGCAAGGGACGGCCGAAGTGCTTCTCGGCGTCGGCGTGCTCGGCCGGCAGGAACTCCAGCCGTCGGTCGAAATTGCCGAAGCAAGGCGTGCGCTGCGCAAAGCTGGCGATCTCCTGGTGGACCGACGACGGCAGGGCAAGCCCGGAAAAGAGGCCGTCCGAGCGGAGCGCGCCGACCACGGCATCACGATCGACGCCGGTAAACATCGTCTCCTCAGCTTTTTGTGCCGGTCGAACCGGTTTTGCGCCACGCCAATGCAACCGCCGCCCCGGCATGGTTCGCGCCAGCATGAACATCGGCAGCCATGCCGGATTCTCGCGAAAATCCGACAGATAGGTTGGAATCCGCACGGCAATGCGGCGCAGCAGGCTGCCGTTTCGAGCGATCGACTCGAGGCTTGCAGCACCGGATTTGTCAGGGCTTGAAAGGGCCATCAGGATCCTCAGCTATGAGGGCAGCGTCGACGAAGCGTCGGCCACTCACCGCTCCGGCGTTACCCATAACCGATCCGCCCGTATCAAAGGAATGATAACCCCCGGTCAGTTTTTGTGCAATGCACAATGAAAGGAGCTGTCGCAAACTTTCCGGCAAGCTTGACAGAGCGTTAAGGCTCGTTGATTTCGCGACAGCGAGTGTTTCGAGCGAGGTGGAACGGAGGCCGCGCGCGGCGGAGAAGATCGCGACGAAGCGATCAAACCCCGTCGAGAATGATGATCGTCGGCCGGTCGGGCAGGGTCTTCAGCGAGACCGTCAGCGACCGGCCGGAGAGGAATTCCACCGCGAAATCGTCGCCCATCCTGCCTGTGAATTCGCTGATCGCGGTGGCATGGCGATGCATCGGCAGGATCATCGAGGAATAGAGCCGCGCGGTGATTTCGGTCATCCGGTCAAGCGACAGCGTCATGCCGCCGTCGATAGGCACCATAAGGATATCGAGCCGGCCGATGGCGCCGTAATGCGCATCCTCCAGCCGGTGGTGCAGATGGCCGAGATGGCCGATGCAGAGTCCCGCCACTTCGAAAATGAATATGGAATTGCCGTCCTTGCCGAGATCGCCGCCATTGCGGATATCCGTGGGCACGTTGCGGATGTAGACATCGTCCACGACAACGGCGTGGCGCGCCGGACCGCCGTCCGGATTCCAACCGCGCAGCACATATTCGATGGCGGGATCCGGATGGTCCGAATAATGGGTGCGGTGGGCCTTGTTCATGGTCACCACGCGCGGCAGCGGGTCAGCGCCATAGACGCCGGAAAAGTCGGTGGCGATCCTGACGCCGGCGGGCGTCTCGATGATGTAGGTCGAATGGCCGGCATAGGTGATCGTAACGTCGCCGTCGACGAAAGCCTCGGCCAGCAGAGGCGTCTGCGCCTTTGGCGCTGTGAAGCTGGCATAGGTGGCCGACGGCAGCGCTTCGGCGATCGCAACGCATCTCGATGGCGGCGGCTCTTCCTGGGCCGACGCGGCGAACGGCCAGAAAGCCAGGGTCAGCAGAACGGCAGCAGATAAGCGGAGCATGACTGCCTCCCGTGGCAGGATCGGCGCTCATGCTACGATAACGCTAGCAATTGTGATGGCTATCGTCGGGACAGTCACGTTTTCGCGAGCGCCGGAGGGGTTGGTAGTCCGGGCCTTTTGTCCCGACTTGCGCGACAAATCGCGCGGAATGGAACGCGCCATGGCCCGGCCTCCCGACTGACATCGCCAGTGATCAGGGCATCGGACGGAAGACGCCGTTCTCGTCGCGCTTGAGCGGTGCGGTTTGCCGGGAAAGCGGCACACCAGGCGCTTCGGTGACCGAAACGCCCTCCGTCCAGTCGGCGGGTGCAATAGCGATATAACGCGCATATCCGCCTGACCCGCCGAGCGGCTTGGCAAAGCCGATTGTGACCAACGCCCCGGCCTCTGGCACCTTGTCGAGATTTGCAACGCCTTCTGCCTGCGTGAAATCGTTGTGAAGCAGCCAATGTTCGCCTTCGAGATTGGGCGTGGTGTCGGTGTCGAGCGGCTCATGACCATGAAACAGAATCCTCCGCTCCAGATGCAGGAACTTCAGCGCGTCCAAGCTGACGCCTGGAAACGGCTTCTGGTTGAAGCGGGCGGCATCGGACCATTTCTTGTGCCAATCCGAACGCACGAAGACGACCGAACCCTCCGGTATGCGGCCGTGCTCCTTTTCCCATTCTTCGATGTCAGCGACCTGGAGGTGATAGCCTTCGTCAGTCTGCACCTTGCCGCTGATGTCGATTACGACGAGCGGCCGCACGGCATAAGTGGCCGGCAGGTCGCTGATCGTTGCACCGAGTGGGTTCCAGTGGGAGGGCGGATCGAGCTGCGTGCCATACTGGTCCGTCGTCAACTCGTAGGCGCTCGCGACGAACCCATGCTTGTCGTAGGTGAACTCTTCGCCGGCCTTGACGTAGCCCTCGATATCCTTGCCGGCGACAGCCGGTTTGAACTTGGCATTTGCGAAGCCTGGCCATACGGGCTGCACCGGCTCGAAGGCATGGGTCAGATCGATGTACTTGGCCGATTTGAGCGTGTTCTCATAAACCGCCCAAAGGGACGATTCCTGCGCCACCGCGATCGCCGGCACTGACCAAGCGGCTCCGAGTAAGGCGATACGAACGAATTGAGATACATTCATCTGCAATCTCCCCTAGACGTCGCCGAGTATCGCGAGTTTCCCGCAGGACGACAAGCATATGCATTCCTCGCAGGAGTGTCGCGCCAATACGGCTTCCACCAAGCCGCCTTTCCGCCCACGGCTTGCGCTCCGCCTGATCCCAGCGGAGGACGCGCTCTTCCCTCGCCCGCTTACCGGGAGAGGGACGCCCTTCACTTCACCGGCGCCACCCAGATCTCGGCGTCGAGCCTCTTGGTCGCGAGGCCGCGCGCGATGGCCTCGGCGCTGCGGGCGTTTTTCGACATGGCCGCGGCCTGACGCTTGCTGATGACAAGCCCTTCGGCCAGTGCCCGGTTTCCGGAAAACACCCGCGACAGGAACGGCACGCGGCTGCCGCGCGCCCGCGAGAACCGCGCCGGCATGGTTTGCCTGGCGGTGTGGGCGACGACCTCGTCGATCCAGCCCTCCGCCAGCCGTGCGCCCGGCTCCAGCAGCAGCAGCCAGTCGCCCTTGGCCTGCCTGATGCCGGCAGCAATGCCACCGCTCGCCACATAAAGGCAACCGGCATGTTCGGCAACGCGGTGCGTCTGGTCGGTCGAGCCGGTGTCGCAGACGATGACATCGCGCACCACGCCCTCGACCGCGCCGCCGATCAGCGAGGCGAGCGTGCGGGCAAGTCTTTCCTCGTCATTCAGGGTCTGGATGAGAACGCTGAGCATCGTTAGCCGAATAGCGGAAAGCCGGGCGCAGCGCCAGTTTTTGCGTCGCATCATAAAATTGTTCTTGATTTGTTCTAGTGAACGAAATAGGAATAATTTCATGAACAGAGCGATTCGACAGCCAGCCGACAGTCCCTGGGAGAGGGCGAAAATGGAACAGATCGTGCGTGCCGACATTGCAGCCTTCGGAGCAGGAAGAGCCGAGATGGCCAATGCGATGATCGAACAGAGCGGGATGCGCGTCCGTCCGGAGCGCAATCGCGGCCGTTCCGCGGGCATCAATCCGTCCGGGCGGTTCGAGCCGGTCAGCCGGCATGTCTTCGACGACGGCTGGAATTCGCTGGAGGAGTTGCCGCCGTTCAAGACGGAGGTGCAGGTCGAGAAGCCGCGCACCATCATCACCCGCAACGAATCACCCGATATTTCCTTCGACCGCTCGATCAACCCCTATCGTGGCTGCGAACATGGCTGCGTCTACTGTTTTGCCAGGCCTACGCATGCCTTCATGGGCCTGTCGCCGGGGCTGGATTTCGAATCGAAGCTGTTCGCCAAGCCGGATGCGGCGCGCATGCTCGACAAGGAACTGTCGAAGGACGGCTACCAGCCGCGCACCATCGCCATCGGCACCAACACCGATCCCTACCAGCCCATCGAGAAGCAGTACCGGATCATGCGCGAGATCCTCGAAGTGCTGGAGGCGCGCGGCCACCCGGTCGGCATCGTCACCAAATCCGCGCTGGTGACGCGCGACATCGACATCCTGTCGCGCATGGCCGAGCGCGGACTGGCCAAGGTGGCGCTGTCGGTGACGACGCTCGACCGCATGCTGGCGCGCACCATGGAACCCCGCGCCTCGACGCCAAGCAAGCGGCTGGAGGCGATCAGGCAGCTTTCGGATGCCGGCATTCCGGCCTCTGTCATGGTCGCACCGATCGTCCCTGGCCTGACAGACCAGGAGATGGAGCGCATCCTCGATTCGGCCTACGCGGCGGGCGCGCGTGAGGCGGGCTACGTCCTGCTGCGGCTACCGCTGGAGGTCGCGCCGATCTTCAAGGATTGGCTTCTGCGCCATTATCCCGACCGCTACCGTCACGTGATGTCGCTGATCCGCTCGATGCGCGACGGCAAGGATTACGATTCGGAATGGGGCAAGCGCATGAAAGGCTCTGGCCCGTATGCCTGGCAGATCGGCCGGCGCTTCGAGATCGCCGCCAAACGGCTTGGCCTCAATGCCGAGCGGCGGTCGCTCAGGACCGACCAGTTCGTCGCTGCGGCCAAGGCAACCGAGCAACTGATGCTGCTTTGAAGCCATCGTGTGCCGCAGCTGCCGGCGGCACATGGAAAAATCCCGTCCGGCCTGTCCTGTCCCCGGGCTTGCAGACGGTGCCCTCCGGGTCCGGTGCCTCACCGACCCGGAGGGGCTTGCGGAGAATCGGAGCCGATGCGAACCTCGCCGCAACATGGCTCGCGCGCGTTCTGATTCTCCGCTTCTCTTCGAAATCGTCGAGAGACCCGATTTCTCCTTCGAGACGAAGGCGATGGCCGAAGGCCTGTGGCCGGTGGCGGGAATGGACGAGGCCGGCCGCGGCCCGCTCGCCGGGCCAGTCGTCGCGGCAGCGGTGGTACTCGATCCCGCCAACATTCCCGATGGTCTCGACGATTCCAAGCGCCTCAGCCATCTGCAGCGCGAGGCGCTGTTCCTGAAAATCCTCGGCTCCGCTCTTGGCGTGTCGATGGCCTCGGTCAGCGCGGAAGGCATCGATGGCAGCAATATTCTCAAGGCCAGCCTCGAGGCGATGCGCCGCGCTCTGGTCGGGCTCTCGGTGCAGCCAAAGCTGGCCCTGGCCGACGGCCGAGACGTGCCGCCCGGACTGCCATGCGAAGGAAGAGCGCTGATCAAGGGCGATCAACGCTCGCAGTCGATCGCCGCCGCCTCGATCGTCGCTAAGGTGATGCGCGACCGCATGATGTGCGGCTGCGGCAGCCATCACGCGCATTACGGGTTCGAACTGCATATGGGCTACGCCACGGTCCGCCACCGCACCGCAATCGAGATGCATGGACCGGTGGCGCGGCTGCACCGCGCGTCCTTTGCACCGTTCCGGCTTGGCGGAACCGAAGTGCTCGATGAAGAGAGCCTTTCCGGCCTGGATTGAGCGATTCGGTCGATCCTCGCGGCGATGCAGCTGAGCGCGTAATCTCCCCCTTGAGGGTCCCTTGAGGGGGAGATGTCGCCGAAGGCGACAGAGGGGGTCGCCTCGGCTGGCGCTACGCATGTAAGACGAAAAAAGGTTGGCGCTTCACGCGCGGCTACCCCCTCTGGCCTGACGGCCATCTCCCCTCGAGGGGGAGATTATCCTCGCCATAACAAAAAAGCCGCCAGGTTTCCCGGGCGGCTTTCGATGACTTCTGGATGAAGTCGCTTAATTCAGCTTGGACTTCACGTCCTGAAGCGAGGCCTTGAACAGGTCGGCGCCGGCCTTTGCGTCAATCTTGCCGGCGAGCAGCGTGCGGGCGGCTTCGACGGCGATATCGACGGCGCTGGCGCGCACCTCGCTGATCGCCTCGCGCTCGGCCTGACCGATCTTCTGTTCGGCAAGCGCGGTGCGCCGGGCGACATAGTCCTCGGTCTTCTTGTGCGCCTCGGCAGCCAGCATGTCGGCCTCGCGCTTGGCGGCGGCGACGATGTCGGCGGCCTCCTGCTCGGCTTCCTTGCGCTTGCGCTGGTATTGACCGAGCAATTGCTGGGCCTCCTCGCGCAGCCGGCGCGCTTCTTCAAGCTCGTTGCTGATCTTGTCGGCGCGGGCGTCGAGCGCCTTGGCGATCAGCCTCGGCACCTTGATGTAGACGGCAATGGCCAGGAAAATGCCGAGGGCAACGGTGGCCCAAAGCGTCGCGAGTGATGTGGCGTCCATGATGCGCTCCTCACCGGGCCACGGATTTGACGGCTGCCGCGATCTCGGCCTTGCTGGCCTTGCCCCCGACAAGCGCCTCGACGATGGCCGAAGCAGTGTCCTCGGCGATCGTGCCGACTTCCTTCATGGCATTGGCCTTGATGGACGAAATGCGAGCCTCGGCTTCGCCAAGCTTCTGGTCAAGCGCTGCCTCGACCTTCTTGCGGGCGGCTTCGGCTTCCGCCTTGGCGGAATCGTTGGCCTGCTGGCCGATCGCATTGGCCTTGGTCTTGGCCTCCGCCAGCTCCTGCTCATAAGCGGCAACGGCGGCATCGGCCTCGCCCTTCAGCCTGGCGGCATGATCGAGATCTTGGGTGATGCGATCGTTGCGGACATCGATGATGCCGCCGACACGCGGCATCACCACCTTCTTCAGAAAGAGGTAGAACAGCCCGAAGGTGATCGCCAGCCACAGAAGCTGCGACGGGAATGTCGCCGGATCGAATGGCGGGAACACGCCGTGGGCCTCGGCAGGCACGCCGGTCCCGGAATGCGTATCGCCTTCCGTGCCGGTATGGCCGCCTTCGACGGCGGGCGCGGACTCTTGCGCAAAGGCAGATGTCACGAACATGGACTATCCCCTGATATCAGGCCTGCCGCCGATTGCGGCCGGCCCGTCCAATTCCCAATCTTAGCCGAACAGGGGCTCAGCCGAACAGGGCCAGAAGCGCGATGAGAAGGGAGAAGATGCCCAGCGCTTCAGTCACGGCGAAGCCGAAGATCAGGCGGCCGAACTGGCCATCGGCGGCCGACGGGTTACGCAGCGCGCCCGCCAGATAGCTGCCGAAGATGTTGCCGAGGCCAATACCGGCGCCACCCATGCCGAGGCATGCGATGCCGGCGCCGATGAACTTTGCTGCTTCTGCTTCCATTTGTTCAACTCCTTTGGATCTAAAATTCCGTTGCAATTCCATCCGGCAGCAATGCCGGAAACTCTTGGCCAGCCTGGGTCAGTGCCCGGGATGCAGGGCGTCGTTCAGATACATGCAGGTCAGCACGGCAAAGACGTAGGCCTGCAGGAAGGCGACCAGCAATTCCAGCGCCGTCAGCGCCACGGCCATCGCCAGCGGCAGGACCGATCCGGCAATGCCGAGCGTGCCAAGCGCGCTCAAGCTCACCACGAAGCCCGAGAACACCTTCAGCGTAATGTGGCCGGCCAGCATATTGGCAAACAGACGAACCGAGAGGCTGACCGGGCGCGAGACGAAGGAAATCACCTCGATCAGCACCACCAGCGGCAGCAGATAAACCGGCACGCCATGAGGGACGAACAGTTTCAGGAAACCGAGGCCGTGCTTCATGAAGCCGTAGACGACGACGGTTCCGATCACCAGCGCGGCAAGGCCGAAAGTGACGATGATGTGGCTGGTGACGGTGAAGAAATACGGAAAAAGACCGAGCAGATTGGCAACGAGCACGAACATGAACAGCGAAAACACCAAGGGGAAAAACTTCATGCCTTGCGTTCCGGCCGCGTCCCTCAGCATGTTGCCGACGAATTCGTAGGCCATTTCCGAGACCGACTGAAGACGGGTGGGGACGAGGCTGCGGCTCGAGGTGGTGAGATAGAGGAACGCCGATGCGACGGCGACGGTCGCGACCATGAAGAGCGCTGAATTGGTGAAGGACAGGTCGTAGCCGCCGATCTCGATCGGAATCAGCTTGTTGATATGGAACTGGTGGATCGGATCGACCTTGTCAGCAGCCACTTTAAATCCCCATCAAAGCCGCACGCGGCTTTAGTGTCCTGTTCACTGCGCCGGCAAGCGGCGCCTCAAGTTCATTCTTTCGGATCGCGGGTTTTGTCGCCCTGTCCGAATTCCGCCATAAGTCCCGCGGAGCGCAGGACATTGAGAACGCCGGCGCCAAAACCCAGCAGCAAAAAAACGATCAGACCCCATGGCGAGGTCCCCGCCACACGGTCGATGATCCAGCCGAGACCAGCGCCAACCACTATCCCGGCGATGAACTCGCTGGATAGCTTGAGCGCCTGGCCATATCCGGCCGCACTGCCCGCTTTCGCGTCGTCTTTCCCCTCGAGCCGGCCCGGCCGCCTTGTCGCAAGCGATGCTTCAAGGTTACGCCGGCGGCGCTCAAGATCGTCGTCGCGGTTGTCGGCTTGACGCTGTTTGCCGCGGCCGGTTTCTCCGGTTCCGTCTGGCCCGTTCTTGTCGGCCATCGCAACCCCCTTGCCCGGTCAGATCGTCACCGTCCGTCCGCTCTTAAGTCGCCGGCAACATAGTTAGAGGGTCCGCGCCCGTCAAGCCACGGGCGGGACTTCGGCCTTAAGTATTTTCCCTATTTAAATCAATCGCTTGCCAGGGTGCGACATCGTGCCCGCTACCGTCGTTGGCGTGCCGCGACCGAATCCCTCCGGCAACGGGTCTTCGATCGGCCGCACCCAGGGCCTTGCCGGAGCGCTCAGCTCCAGCCGCCGCCATAGGTGCGGTAAAAGATATGCAGGCCGATCTTGGTCATTTTTTTCATCGTTCGCGCCCAACCCGGGTTGACGTAGTTGGCGTAGTAATGGGTCGACGATCCGACTTCCGGGATGAAGATCTTGCCGGCAGTGACCGCCATGGCGATATCCTGGGCGGTCTTGTAGTGGGAGGGGCTCTGGATGCGCTTCTTCCTGCCGTCGCAAGCGAAGGAAAACTGGCAACGGTTGAACCATTTGTCGTTCTGATAGACGACGCCGCAGATCGAGTTCGGATAGGCCGGATTGCGAACGCGATTGAGGATGACCTGGGCGACGGCGGCTTGGCCGCGCACGGATTCACCGCGCGCCTCGAAATAGATGCCGTTGGCGAGGCAAGTCTGTTCCGGCTTGGAGAAGACGCTCGCCGGCAGCGGAGTTTGCATCCACGAATGATCGCCCTTGGCCACCGGCGGAATGAAACGGCCATCGTTCGGCTTCTCGTCCTTAAGCAAGGCCTCGAAGGGCGAAGCCTGCGCATAGTCGGGCGCGGCCGCTGCGTAGGCGGTCGCCAGGACGTCGGCGCGGTCGTTGTTGACCAGTGCGGCCAGCATGGCCGGCACCCCAGGATCCGGCTTCTTGTCGACGCGCCTATGAAACGCGGCGGCAATCTGGATTTCCTTGCCTTTGATCTCGGGCTTGGCGAAAGCCATCTTCAGGCCGCTGTCCATGCTCGGGCGAAGCAGCGAGGAGGTGCGCTCGAAAATCGAGCCGGCGTTGAAGTTCTTCGGCGGCGCGACCGGCGAGACGATGATGATGCGGCCCTTCTTGTCGGCGCGCATGATGCGGTCCTCGTCGGGCGTCGTGCTGACCACGCTGCTCTTGCCGCGAAACGACACGGCGCCGACGCCGGGCAACCGCACGCCGGAACCGGAGATCGAGCCGGTGGTGTCGGAATCGAGGAAAGGCATTTCGGCGGCATGGACCGAGCCGGCGACGGATTTCTCGACATAGGCGTTCCAGCGGGCATTTGGCGCCTTGAGGCCCGAAATCAGGCTCGTCATGTCCTGATAGGCAATGACATTGGGAAAGCCGACCCAGATGCCAAGTCCAATGACCAGTGGAGACAGAAAGGAACGTTTTTTCTCACCGGCGACAGCGACAAGCCGCTTCAGAACACGTCGATGCACGGGACTCTCCAGAAACGCAACTGACCCCACTGGAGAGGCACAATGATGCATTAACCTTGATGGGGCGTTAACAGGTTGGATCGTGTTTTCCCTGTCGATCCCCCTGTCGATCTGAAGGCAGGCGCTTTTGCGGCCATGTTCGGGCCGAAGAAAGATCGGCCAGGCGATCAGCGCGCAATAAGCTGCAGCCAGCCAGACGCCGGTCACGACGAGATGACGACAAGCCCGAAAATGCGAGGCATGAAAGCTGAAGAACGTGGCTTGAGGACGAGACAGCGCTCAGCGGCGTTTTTTCGCCTTACCGGCGAACGGATTTTCCGAGGTGCGCAAGGCGATGCGGATCGGCACACCTGGCATGTCGAAGGCTTCGCGCAGGCTGTTCGAGAGATAGCGGACATAAGATTGCGGCATCGCGTCCGGCCGTGAGCAGGACACGACGAAGCCTGGCGGGCGAGTCTTGGCCTGCGTGACATATTTTGATGTTCAGCCGGCGCCCCGCCACTGCGGGCGGCGGATGATGCGCCAGGATGGTCAGGGGATAATTCCTCGAGGCCCGCGGCGTAGCTGGATCTGGCGGGTACCGCAGCATTTCTTGAACTTCATATCTGAACCGCAAGGACATGGATCATTGCCGCCGCGTTGCAGCCGGCCAACCAGGGGCAGCATCGCTGCGGAAGGCAGGAGCGCCGCCGCAAGGGCGGCCAACTTGGCCGAGATTCCCGGTACGACGAGGCGACGGCCGGATTTGAACCCTCGCCAGGCACGCTCGGCCACATACTCCGGATCCACCTTGGGCAAGATGTTGAAGAGCACCGTCTGATAGGCGCCTGACCTTGCGAGAAACTCCGTCGACACCGGGCCCGGTGCCACGCATGTGACCGTCACGCCGGTTCGGCGCAACTCCTGATGAAGCGCCTCTGAGAAGAAGCGCACGAAACCTTTGCTAGCGAAGTACAGAGCCATATAAGGCCCGGGAATGAACCCGGCGACAGAACTGAGATTGAGCACCCCACCCCGTCGGCGCGCCACCATTCCCGGCAGAAAATGGAGGGTCAGTTCTGTGAGGGAATGTATGTTGAGATCGATGATGCCGAGTTGACCATCAATAGGCAGGGCCGTCGCCGCGCCCCGCAGGCCATAGCCGGCGCTGTTGACCAGGACATCACAGACCAGGCCGTGTGCGGACAGAAAGTCCTCTAGGCGCGTTGGCGCATCGCCTGCCACGAGATCCAACTCGAGCGTGAATGCCTCGCCACCCCCCTCCCGAACCTCAGCCGCCGCGGCGGCCAAACCCTCGGGCGAGCGGGCAACCAGCACAACCGCACCGCGCTCCCGTGCAGCGACGCTCGCAATTGCCCGGCCAATTCCACCCGAGCCGCCAATCACGACGACGGCTGGCCGGAATTCATTGTGCGAAATCATGTCGCGTTCCTCTGTCTTGCAGGAGCAGCAACACTTTGACCGAGCAGCATCACTTCATTGGCGACAGTGCCGTTCAGAATCTTTTCGAATCTCTCCAGTGCTCGTGCGACGTTCGCTCCATCCATGACCCGGTGATCGTAGTGGATGCGGACAGTCACCGATCCGTCTTTTTCGATCGGACCGTAGTTTAGAAGCGTGGTCAATGGTGTCAGCGGGTTGAGTGATTCCGCACCGAGACCAGAATAGACGGACAGTTGGAAGGTACCGAAGTAATTTGCCCTTTGCCGGCCGATGTTCAACCCTAGCCACATAAGCAGCCACCGGACTGGCGCGGGCGCACCTGCCATCCGCAAGGCACGCCGGAACTCCGGAACCTCGAGGATCGGCCGTGATCGAGCCGCGTGGATGGATTCCTCAAGTTGCGTGATAGAGTAGCGCTCCGGGCACTTGACGCGGCTCAGCAGAACGGCCGGCTCGCCATCATATTCGCGCTCGTGGGCAATCGAGGCTACGCTTGCCGGATACTCGTAAAGCTGCGGCCAGGGCAACTTGACATAGGCGCGCCGCAGCTCCGGCATCTCCAGGGCGAGAAGCGCATATCCCTTCAGGAAGATCGCGGTCCATGAGGGCCTGGTCTGCTGCGCCATTCTAGCCCTTACGAGTGGGCCGAGGTTCATCTGACGCTGCACCGCGACCCGTGGCACGCCGATCGAAAACCTCATCAGATCGCCAACAAGGCGCCGGGGCGCCGAAAGCTTGAGGGCTCGGCCTCGCATCAAAAGACCTCTAGTAAAGATAAGGGACTATTCGCTTGGTCTTTTCCATATAGGCACGGTATTGCGAGCCGAAATTCTCCAGCATCATACGCTCTTCCTTATCCACTCTCAGCAGGAAAAGCACTGCGAAACCGATCAAACCGGATATGCCCGCAACCCAGTTCGGCAGCAGAAAGGCCTGGCCGAGCCCCATAAGCAGGAACGAGGTGTACATCGGGTGACGGACCAAGGCATATGGCCCGGCGCTGACCAGTTCATGCCGTTCGCGAATCTCGAGCGTAATCGACCAGTTACGGCCAAGTTCCTTGTGGGATAGACGAAAAATCCACAGCGCAGAGCAGAAGATGATGGTTCCGAGCGCCACGGACCACGCGCTGGCCGGATGGTCAGCAGCCGCGGGGATGCCGGTGGCGACATAGAAGCCAGGCAGAATCGCGAGGCCAAGGAGAGCCGATGCAAGCCCGACAGTGTCGGAACTTGAGCGGCCGCCAGCTACAATTCGAACGCGCCTTGCCCGGCGCTCGAAGGGATACCGGATCACGTACCAAGCAACGATGCCGATCACCCATATGATCTCGCCAAGTGAGGCTACAGCAATGCTCACTTCAGGTCACCGGAGCCTTTTCTTGATCTGGGACCACGGCAAGCCGTCGCAACGATGTCACCGTCCGAATTGTCGACCGATAGACATTCAGAGCGCGTTCCTTTCGGACTTAACCGGGCAATGAGACGCGAAAGCGGTTTTGCCAGTCGCATTTCAACCCCCGTTCATCTCCCGAAGCTTGGTTATGAATTGTTGCGGCCGCAGCCAGGTACCGGGGGTCTTATACCCCATGGATCTGGCGATGTCCGCTACGAATGCGTTGCAGTTGTAGAGCGAGGCGTGCCAAAGCGGAGAACTGGCCTGCAACTTTCGTATGCTCGCGACGACTTTCCTGTATTCGGCTTCGGTAAGTAAAACGCGCCAGCTTGCCGACCGGTAGGCATCTTCCAGGTCGCCGTCCGTCCACCCGGTCGAGGCTGGCACGGGCGCCAAATGGCCGAGAACATAGACATTGGGATCATCGGACTTCGGAGCGAGCCCCGCGACTTCGGGGTTGACCATCCGTCCCGCCTGGTTCAATCGTCCAAAAATCACGTAGGAATGGCCGTAGGTAAGGGCGTATCGGGATCGGAACTCGATGAAATGCCGTTGGGCCGCGCGCGCCGGCATCGCCGCGGTTGTAAGTGCCCGATCATTGGACACAAAAGTCGGCTGGGGCTTGTTGTCCTGCGACTGACATGACGCGGCGACAAGCGCGAGCAGGGCCACAATTGTTGAACGGCCACTCACAAGCGTCATCTCATCCATAACTCCGAGGACCGCAGATCTAGTGCCAGCCTATGCCAGCCAACCGCAGGTAGGCTGCGACTCCGGCCTTGGCCTCTGCATATCGATGGGGAAGGGCCTGGCGGCCCTTCCCCAAATCTCCGAAAGCCGGTGCTTATTTAATCACGGGCTCTTCTACGGCAGCGGGTTCCGGCGGAGGAGCCTTCCCCTTTCCTTTACCGATCACGTTCGCGCAGCCGCTCAGGCTGGTAACGGCGAGGGTGGCAACCATTACAATCAACATTCTGTTCATCAAGCAATCCTTTCCCCGGGGGCGGAACAGCCAATAGAATCGCCACAAATAAAAAATTATATGCAGCCCCGCCAAGTTAGCTGCGATCTACACCAACGCCTAGTGCAGAAATGACACAGTCGGCGTCCGGTTGCAGGCGACAGCTTTGCGGTGACGTGCCGGCAGAGCGCACCATCCAACGGAGATGAGGCCCGCCCACCATCAAACAACCACCACCGTCGTGCCCAAAGGAGTACGGTCGTAGAGGTCAATGATGTCGTCATTGAGCAAACGGATGCAACCGTTCGATACCGCTGTGCCTATCGTCCATGGCTCGTTTGTACCATGTATCCGGAAGTGCGTGTCGCGCCCGTTGCGATAGAGATAAAGGGCACGCGCACCAAGCGGGTTGTTTGGTCCGCCAGGGACCCCCCCTGCATACTTCACCAAGCGCGGCTTGCGCCTCATCATGTTGGTGGTGGGTGTCCACGACGGCCAGTCCGCCTTGCGGGCGACGGTCGCTGTACCCTTGAACGAAAGTCCCTGCTCGCCGACGCCGACGCCGTAGCGCGTCGCCCACCCGTCGGTCTCGACGGCATAGAGAAAACGTTGCGAAGTATCGACGACGATCGTTCCAGGCGGCTCGTTTCCGTCGTACCGCACATGCTGCCGTCGGAATCGAGGACTGAGGCCACTTCTTGGTCCGAACGCGGATGAAATCGGCTCCGTCACCTGTCGAAACGTCGACGTACATCCGGAGACGATCAGAGCCAGAGTACCCAGCACGAGCCCCCGGCGCGCAATGTGGTGTTCTTCCATTTCTACCTGCTAGGAAACTGGTCGATCTACCGCCCCCCTCGTCTCTACCATTCCAAGGCCTGCGGGCCAAGTCTCGCTGTGTGGTGGCAAAATGAATTCACAGGATTGACAAGCGAATTGGATCGAAACTTCTTGCGATAATCGTCTGCCTCTGTTCGGTTATGTCACAATGGGCATAGGACAGAGACGATGAAGCCTGACTTCCATGGTAAAGTCGCGATTGTGACCGGCGCAGGCTCCGGAATAGGAGCGGCTGTTTCACGGCAACTCGCGCAAGAAGGAGCCGAGGTTGTTGTCGCCGACCTTGATGCCGAGGCCGCGCGCTGCAGAGCCGCCGAAATAAGCTTGCAAGGAGGCAGGGCCCACGACTTTGCGGTCGATGTCACGGATGCGGCTGCCGTCGAAAAGCTGATCGAGTTCACTGTCCAGAAATGCGGCGGACTGGATATGGCGGTAAACAATGCAGGCATCGACGGCGTTCGAAAAGCGACGGCAGACTATCCGCTCGACAACTGGCACCAGCTGATAAACGTCAATCTAAATGGCGTTTTCTACAGCATGAAGTACGAAATCGCCGCCATGCTGGATCGAGGCGGAGGCGCCATCGTGAACATGTCCTCGATTCTCGGTTCCGTCGGCTTGCCGACTGCGTCTGCATACACGGCAGCGAAACACGGGGTCGTTGGACTCACCAAGGTTGCGGCGATTGAATATGCGAGGATGGGCATCCGCATCAATGTCGTCGGCCCCGGCTGGATCGAAACGCCCCTTCTATCGGAGCAAGTGGAGGCATTAGCCACGCGGCGCATGGCAGCCCTTCAACCGATGGGCAGACGCGGCAAACCGGAAGAGGTAGCGGCTCTTGTGTGCTTCCTCTTGTCCGATCAGGCCAGCTTTATCACTGGGAGCTACCATCTGGTGGACGGAGCCTACACCGCCCATTAAAGCGCCGCTGCGAGCCGCCTGCGAAGCGTAGCCTGATGCTGGCGCCCAGAAGACGCAGCGCTCAGCGGCGTTTTTTCGCCTTGGTGGCGAACGGATTTTCCGAGGTGCGCAAGGCGATGCGGATCGGCACGCCTGGCATGTCGAAGGCTTCGCGCAGACTGTTCGAGAGATAGCGGACATAGGATTGCGGCATCGCGTCCGGCCGTGAGCAGGACACGACGAAGCCCGGCGGGCGCGTCTTGGCCTGGGTGACATATTTGATCTTCAGCCGGCGGCCTGCCACGGCGGGTGGCGGATGATGCGCCAGGATGCCTTC
Organism: Mesorhizobium sp. f-mel; assembly: GCF_053850215.1. Taxonomy (NCBI): domain Bacteria; kingdom Pseudomonadati; phylum Pseudomonadota; class Alphaproteobacteria; order Hyphomicrobiales; family Phyllobacteriaceae; genus Mesorhizobium; species Mesorhizobium sp. f-mel. Next base: position 692,352 of record NZ_JBSPTO010000001.1, on the reverse strand, counting down.
CAGCCAGCGGTTGAGCTTGCCGGTCGAGACGCGGCTGTTCCACACTCTGTGCGTTCTGATGACGGCATCCATCAGCTTGTCGAGGCCGCGCCCGGTCTCGGCCGAGACCGGCACCGCCTGCATGCCGCGCGCCTGCGGCAACAGCCGCTCGGTCTTCTCGCGCAGTTCCGCCAGGAGTTCCTGGGGATGGTCGATCATATCCCATTTGTTGAAGGCGATCACCGGTGCGCGGCCCTCGCGGATGATCAGGTCGGCGATCTGCAGATCCTGCTTCTCGAAGGGAATGGTGGCGTCGAGCACGATGATGACGATCTCGGCAAAGCGGATGGCGCGCAAGCCGTCCTGCACCGACATCACTTCCAGCTTTTCGTGGATCCTGGCCTTGCGGCGCATGCCGGCGGTGTCGAACAGTTTGAGGCGGCGGCCATGCCAGTCCCAGTCGACGGAGATGGAATCGCGGGTGATGCCGGCTTCCGGCCCGGTCAAGAGCCGCTCCTCGCCAATCAATGCGTTAATCAGCGTCGACTTGCCGGCATTCGGGCGACCGACGACGGCGATGCGCATCGGCTTGGTTTCGTCATAGCTCGGCTCGGCATCCGGATCGGTGATGTCCTCGCCGATCAGCACCTCGCTAGCAGCGGTCTCCTCGTCCGCAACCTCTTCTTCTTCGCCGAAGGCGCGCGCCTCGCCCAGTGCGGCGATCACCGCATCGCGCAAATCGGGCAGGCCCTGGCCGTGTTCGGCCGAGACCGGGATCGGCTCGCCAAGGCCGAGTTCCCACGCCTCCAGCATGCCGCCCTGGGCGCCGCGCGCCTCGGCCTTGTTGGCGACGACGACAACCGGCTTGCCGGACTTGCGAACGATTTCGGCGAAGGTCTTGTCGTCAGGCATCAGCCCGGACTTGGCATCGATCGTGAAAAAGATCAGGTCGGCTTCGCGGATGGCGATCTCGGTCTGGGCGCGCATGCGGCCCGGCAGCGTCGAAGCAGCAGCATCCTCGAAGCCGGCAGTATCGATGACGTCGAAATGCAGATCGTAGAGCTTGGCGGCATGGACGCGACGGTCACGGGTGACGCCTGGCGTGTCGTCGACAAGCGCCAGCTTCCTTCCCACCAGCCGATTGAAAAGGGTCGATTTGCCGACGTTAGGCCGGCCGATGATGGCGACTTTGAACGTCATGCGCCCCTACATCTGCCATGCATGTCGTCGTCCCAAAACCGCTACACACTTTTGGGTGACATGCATTACGACACGCCGCCCGACCCACGGATCAGCTCGGACATCAACGTCGCCCGCTCGCGCGCGTTGCGCGGGGCGCTGTCATCCGAGGCGATCTGGTCGAACAGTTTCAGTGCGTCCGTCGCCTTGCCTTCCTTCCAGGCGGCAAGGCCGAGCGCTTCGCGCGCCGTGTGGCGCAGCGGGTTGGTATCGGCTGTGAGCGCTTCGACGCGGCTCGAGACATCGGCGAACGAACCGTGGTCGACGAGCAGCAATGCTGCCCTGAGGCGCGCCATGTCGCGAAGGCCGGCGGGGATGTCCGTGTCGGCGGCGACCTCGTCGAAGTCCTTGACGGCGGCGGCGGCATCGCCCTTATCCGCCTTGACAGTTGCCGCGCGCATGCGGGCGAGCAACGGATAGGCGCCGTAGCCATCCTTCTCCAGCTCAGCGAGGGCTGCCAGCGCTTCGTCGCTCTTGCCCTCATTGGCAAGCTTCAGCGCCTGCGAGAAGGCGTCGCCCGAGCGATTGGCGCGGGTCTCGTCCCAATAGCGATAGCCGACAAAGGCGGCGGTGCCAACCACCACCAGTATCGCGAGCGCAAGCAAGGCAGGGCCAAAACGGTCCCATAGTGCATGCGCCTGATCGCGACGCATCTCTTCGTTGACTTCGCGGATAAAACTGTCGTCCGACATGGATCAAAACCATTCCTGCCCCTGAAGGGGGTACATGAGCCCCGCGTTTTAGCGAAATTTTGTCGGCATGGAAGGGGTTCGACCGGAAAATCGGCTAGTCGCCGGACAGGCGATGTAAAGGACGACTGAAAAGGGCGACCGCACCCGCGCCACATTTCGCCGATAGCTGGTGCTCGAACCCTCCTCACAATCCAGATCAGAGATCGATGCCTCGTTTGTCCCGCGTTGTTGCGTTCTCGATCGTGTCGCTTGCTGCGGCGGACGCTGCTGTCGCCGATCCGCCAGCGCCGGTAAAGCCGAAGCAGGCCGTCATCATCTCGTTCGACAGCGCCCGCGATATTTCGCAATGGAAGCGTAGCCGCGCGCTGGCCGCACGCACCGGCGCCCATTTCACCTATTTCGTGTCCTGCGTCTTCTTGCTCTCGCCGGAGACGCGCAAGGAATACACGGCGCCCGGCAAGACATCAGGCAAATCCAATATCGGCTTCGCCGCCTCGAAACAGGAAGTCGCTGACCGGCTCGAGCAGATAGACCTCGCCGTCTCGGAAGGTCATGACATCGGCAGCCACGCTTGCGGCCATTTCGACGGCAAGGACTGGAGCAAGGCCGACTGGCTGAGCGAGTTCGGTTCGTTCAAGCGCATTCTCGAAAACGCCTATTCGATCAACGGCATTGCGCCAGAACCCGCAGGCTGGCGCAAGATCGCGCGTAAGGCGGTCGGCTTTCGCGCGCCTTATCTGTCGGCGAACAAGGCGCTCTACGAGGCGCTGCCAAAGGCGGGCTATCTGTTCGACGCGAGCGGTGTGGCGCGCGGCCCCGCCCGACCGCGTACCGTGAGCGGCATCACGCGCTTTTCGCTGCCGCAAATTCCGGAAGGTCCCGACACAAGGCGGGTGATCGCGATGGATTACAATCTCTATGTCAGGCATTCCGGCGGCTTCGAGCGGCCGAGCAAGGCCGACGAATTCGCCAAACGGACCTATGACGCCTTTCACGCCGCCTTCGACGCCCAATACCAGGGAAAACGCATTCCGCTGGAACTCGGCTTCCACTTCACGCTGATGAATGACGGCGCCTACTGGAATGCGCTGGAGCGCTTCGCCGGCGAGGTCTGCACAAAGCCCGATGTCGAGTGCATCAGCTATCGCGACTTTATTTCACGGCGACGTGACAGCGAAAAGCGGGTGTCGGTGGGCGGCTGAACCGGAAGCGCTCGCCGCCCGCTACTCCTCAACTTACCGGCTGATCTTCAGGGCGCAAGCCGGCTCGCTCTCGCTCCAAATAGTCCTGGTCGATTTCCGGTAGCGGCGCCCCTTCAAGCGTCGCCTCGAACGCGCGCAGGCGCTTGTAGATGGATATCAGCTCGACGATGGTCGGCCAGGAATTCACGAGATATTGGAACGAACTGGCGACTTGGGAAAACGCGGTGACAATTTGCTGAAAAATCCCAAAGGTTATCTTACCAATAGCTAAGGTCGGAACAAGAATGAGGGTAGCAAAAACGTTGTCAACTTGGAGATATAGATAGCGAACCATGTCGAAGTAGACATAATGAGCGTATAACGTGAAGTAGTTCTTCCGAACATTTCTGAAAAGCTCAGCCAGCGTTGGTGGCTGAGCTCGTGCCGTATCGTCCTCACCAAGGACAAGCTCCTTGCGCAGAGCGGCTTCAACACGCTGATTACGAAATTCCAGCCCGGGTAGCTTGATGCCGACCACGGCTAGCAAGCTGGTGCCGAACAGCGACCAAGCGATCGCCGCGATGACCAGCGGATAAGGGATTGCTCCAACTATGGGGAGAGTTTGAACGTGAACGGAAAGAGATGCCAGCAAGGGTAGGAACGCGATTAGGGTCATAACCGAATCGATGAAGTTAACACCCAGCCCCTGCATCGTGCCGGAGAACCGCATCGTGTCGTCCTGAACGCGCTGCGACGCCCCTTCGATATGGCGCAGCCTCGGCCAATAAGCGGTAAAGTAATCGTTCATCGCCGTGCGCCAGCGGAAGACATAATGCCTGACGAAGAAAACATTCAGAACGGCAATGCTCATATAAACCAGAGCCAAAGACAGGAACTGCCACACTCCGTAGTAAAGCTCGGCCGGCGTAACGGATCCAGGCGTGGTAAGCGCCTTCTGCACCATGTCGTAAAACATGCCACGCCAATCATTTAGCGCCACGCTTATCTGCACAATGAAATTGGTGACGAAAATGACCAGGCCGGAGCCAAGGATCGACCAGTTTTGCCAAGGATGTGGGGCATACACCGCCCAGAAAAGATAAAATAAGGCGATACCCGCGAAAAAGTACCCGTAAAACCAGAGGAATGACGGCACCAGGAATCTCAATGGGCTTATGATAGGCGCCTGCGGATCGACCGGCGGCATGCCAAGCATCGTGCCAAGGTGTTCGCCGCCCAAGAACCACAGGATGACGAGCAGAAGGCTCCATGCGACGGCCGAAATGAAGAACAGCTTCGGCTGCGGGAAGAAGGATACGAACACGGTGGGGAAATCCTCGGTCGATGCGCAAATCAGCGGCGTTGCTGTTCAGCGGGCATAAGGTCACACATCGATCGGAATGAAAATGGCCGGTGCGCGGTGCCCGGCCCCGAGCAAGACCACAATCATGGCGATTTTGGCGCAGCCGACCAGGTGATCGCGCCTGAGACAAGCAGGACGGCGGCGGCCATGATCGATGCGAGGAAGAAGTCGCCCGAGGCTTGCGCAAGCAGCCCGGCAACGATCGGACCGATGATCTGACCGAGGCCGAACGAGGCCGTCATCAACGCTAGGACCCGGCGTGGCGCTTGCGGGGCCAACTGCCTTCCGGTCTGCAGGCCGAGCGCGGTGATGGCGATGAAGGTCCCGCCAAGCAGAAACCCGCCGAGCAGCGGCCCAATGTGTCCGCCGACGGCGACGCTCGCGGTGACGCCGACCACCTCGACGAGGCACCCGAAGGCATAAGCCTGGTAGAGCCCGAGCTTTCCGGCGATCTTCTGCCAAAGCCAGACCGAGGGTATCCCGGCAAGGCCGGTGACCATCCAGACCATGGCTTCGAAGACGCGGCTTCCGCCGCCCTGCCGGACGATGGCGACCAGAAAGGTCGCCGTCACGATATAGCCGAAGCCGAACAGCCCATAGGCGACAATGATCTTCACCAGCGACCGATCCTTCGGCAGCGCCGGTTCGCGACCATCGGCGCCGTTGGCGGTCGCAGTGCTGCCGACCAGCAGTGCCACGAGGGCAAAAGCGCCGGCTGAGATCACGGCGGACCAGAACCAGCCCGCCGGCCAACCGGCTTGTGCGGTGACGAGGATTGCCATCAGCGCCGAGGACGCCGCTATGCCGAGACCGACGCCGCCGAAATGCAGCGCCTGCAGGTCGTTTCGGCCGGCCGCGGCCAGATGGCCGAAAACGATGCTGGACATGAACACCAAGACAAAAGCGCTAGCCAGACCGGCAAGAAACCGGATGACGAGAAAAGCCGCCATCGTTTCGGCCAGACCCATCAGCCCGGTGAGGACTGCGGTGGCGGCAAGACCAGCCAGCATCAGCAGGCGCTCACGACCGTGCACCCAGCCGCCGACGGCCGCAAGTGCACCAATGAGATAGCCGAGATAGTTGGCGGATGCGATCCAGCCGGCATCCGCCGGCGACAGGCCTAGTTGCTCCATCATGCCGGGCAGGATCGGCGTGTAGACGAAGCGTCCGATGCCCATGGCAACGGCCAGGGCAATCATGCCGGCGAAGGCGAGACGCAAAGGGGATGGCAAGGCGGCTTTCATTGCAGTGCACAATAGGTGCACGAGCCTGTCAAACAATCCGCTTGTGTTGGGCCAGGACGGCTCGCAACGGCTGTTGGCAAGTGTCCGCCGCAGAGGGCCGGACCGCTAAATCTGTTTCATTAGCCGCAGGCGACCTGTGATGCCCGTCTCGTAGGCAGTGCGCCGGGCCGTCAGCCTGAACGGCACGTCAGCGAGTTCGCGCTCCGACATGGTGTCGAGCACAGGATGCGACAGCGGATCGGTCGCCCATCGGGTGGTCTCACTTTCATGCGACCGGCTTTGCCGCGCGCCGGCAACGAAAAAGCCCCTGAACAATGATAAAATCTTCATCGGATTTTCCTCGATAGGTCTGGCTATTTCCTTAAAATCTGCCCTTCCGCCGTATGTTTTCAATTGAGATTTCAATCGTGTCGGTTTAGAAAAACTGTATGGCCATGCTGAACCGCGTCCACCTCAACGGCCTGCGCGCCGTGGAAACCGTCGCCCGTCTGGGATCGCTTTCGGCTGCGGCGAGCGAACTCAACGTGTCCGCCAGTGCCGTCAGCCAGCAGGTCAAGCGGACGGAAGAGCAACTCGGCCAGGCGCTGTTCGAGCGAACGGCAAGTGGTCTCGTGCTAACCGAATTCGGCGCCGTCTTCGCCGCCCGGCTCGGGGCAGGGTTTCGCGAACTCGCCCAGGCGATAGCGCTCGCCGACAAGGCATCGCAATGCACGCTGGTGGTTTCGGTGGCGCCGGCCTTTGCGTCGAAGTGGCTGTTACAAAGACTGTCACGCCACTTCGCCCGGCATCCGGACGTGCTTTTGCGCATCGACGCCTCAGTGCGGATCGCCGATCTCGACCGCTCCGATATCGACATCGCCATCCGCCTTGGCGACGGCAAATGGCCGGGCGGGCGCGCGGAACTCCTGCTGGCGCAGGAGGTCTTCCCGGTCTGCGCCCCGGTGATCGCCAACAAACTGAAATCGATCGAAGACCTCGCCTTGACGTGCGCGTTCACCGACGAAAGGTCGATGATCACTTGGGAAAGCTGGTTTGAGGCCGCCGGGGTAAAGCCGGTCACCTTCCTCAAAGGCGCGCGCTTCACCGACCCGATGCTTTGCTTGGAATCGGCGATCGCCGGTCACGGCGTCATGCTCGGCTGGCAATTGCTGGCCGCCGACGCGCTTGCCGACGGCCGCCTTGTCGCGCCCTTCGGAGTCCGCGCCAAAAGCGGGCTGGGCTACTGGCTGGTGACCTCCGCCGCCAAGACCGAAAGCCGCAAGGTCAGGGATTTCAAGATCTGGATCCGCGAGGAAACAGCGGCAACGATGGCGCAATTCGGGTCGCACACCAGCGCTAACTGAACCTGCCCCGTGCAATCGCGGTGGAAAGCTCAGGGGCAGCGATCTATGTAGGAACCAGACCCCACATCGCGACAGGCAGGATCATGACCACACATTCGCGCGGCGTTTCCGCAACGATCGACCCGGTGAAGCTCGATAGGCTGGCCGAAGTCGCCATCAAGGTTGGACTGCAATTGCAGCCGGGGCAGGATCTGGTACTGACATCGTCGATCGCAGCGCTGCCTTTGACGCGACGGATCGTCGAGCATGCCTACAGAGCCGGCGCCGGCCTGGTGACGCCCATTTTCAATGACGACGAGATGACGCTGGCGCGCTTCCGCTACGGGGCCGATGCCGGTTTCGACCACGCCGCCGGGTGGCTCTATGAGGGGATGGCGAAGGCCTTCGCCAACAATGCGGCGCGGCTTGCCGTGCGCGGCGAGGACCCCTCGCTGCTGTCGGCACAGGATCCGACCAAAGTAGCGCGTGCCAACAAGGCGAATTCCATCGCCTATCAGCCGGCGTTGGAAAAGATCACCGGCTTCGACATCAACTGGAACATCGTCGCCTATCCCGACCTCGCCTGGGCCAAGCAGGTGTTTCCGGGCGATACCGACGACGTCGCCGTGGCAAAACTCGCCGACGCGATCTTTGCCGCCTCGCGGGTGGATGTGGAGGATCCGATCGGCAACTGGACGGCGCACAATGCGGCTCTTCGCAGCCGCACCGAATGGCTGAACGGCCATAATTTCCAAGCGCTGCATTTTACCGGGCCGGGAACTGATCTCACCGTCGGGCTGGCGGACGGCCATGAATGGATGGGCGGCGCTTCGACCGCCAGGAACGGTATCACCTGCAACCCAAACATCCCGACCGAGGAGGTCTTCACCACGCCGCATGCCAGGCGCGTCGAGGGGCATGTCTCCTCGACCAAGCCGTTGTCTTACCAAGGCACGCTGATCGACGAGATCTCGGTGCGCTTCGAGGAAGGCAGGATCGTCGAGGCAAAGGCTTCGAAGGGCGAGGACGTGCTGAAGAAGGTGCTCGACACCGACGAGGGTGCGCGCCGGCTCGGCGAGGTCGCGCTGGTGCCGCATTCCTCGCCGATCTCGGCGAGCGGCCTGCTGTTCTTCAACACGCTGTTCGACGAGAACGCCGCCTGCCACATCGCGCTCGGCCAGTGCTATTCGAAGTGCTTCGTCGATGGCGCCTCGCTTAGCCAGGAGGAGATCAGGACGCGTGGCGGCAACAAGAGCTTCATCCATATCGACTGGATGATCGGTTCGGACAGGATCGACATCGACGGCGTCGGCAAGGACGGCAGCCGCGTGCCGGTTATGCGTAAGGGCGAGTGGGCGTAAGGAGCCGCCAACAAACCGTCATGGCGATCAACCCCGGAGTTGGCAATGAAACTCGATATCAAGGTCAAGCGCATCTACGAGCCGCCCTCGCCTGGCGACGGCCAGCGGGTGCTCATAGACCGCGTATGGCCGCGCGGCGTCCGCAAAGAAGACGCCGCGCTGACGCTATGGCTGAAGACCGTCGCGCCAAGCGATGAATTGCGCAAATGGTTCGGCCACGAGCCGACGCGCTGGATGGAATTCCAGCAGCGATATCGCGGCGAGCTCGACAGGAACAGCGACGCGGTCGGCCAATTGCGCGCCCTCCTCGACAATGGCCGGGTGACGCTGCTCTACGGCGCCCAGGACGATATGCATAACAACGCAGTGGCCTTGGCTGACTATCTCCGCCTAAAGGGCTGAGGCAGCGCGCACGCTGCCGGGTCACATCGACGCCTTATCGCTGATCTCCTCAGGCGACACGCAGTTCCGTGGCCGCATCGAAGAGGTGCACCTTGCCCGGCAGTACCGAAAGATTGATCGCGGCGCCGGCGTTGCGGCGCTCGTCACGCGGCACCACGGCGACAGCGTCATATCCCGCCACGCGCAAATGGATCTGAACATCCGCGCCGGTCGTTTCGGACAGCACGACCTCGCCCTTGATCTCACCCGCATCCGAAATGCCGAGATCGTGCGGCCGGACGCCCATGATGACCTTTTGGCCTGGCTTCGCCTTGATCTCCGGTGAGAGGCCGATCGACACGCCTTCGGCGACGAAGCGAGGACTGCCGCCCGCGGTCTCGACAGCGCCAGCGATGAAATTCATCGACGGCGAGCCGATGAAATCAGCGGCATATTTCGAGTTCGGGCGCTCATAGACCTCGTCGGGCGTGCCGATCTGCATGATCCTGCCGGCGTGCATCAGCACGATCTTGTCAGCCATCGTCATCGCCTCGATCTGGTCATGGGTGACGTAGATCGTGGTCGTGCCGAGACGATTGTGGAGTTGGCGGATTTCCACGCGCATATGCGTGCGCAGCTTCGCGTCGAGATTGGAGAGCGGTTCGTCGAAAAGGAAGACGGCGGCATTCCGCACCATGGCGCGGCCCATGGCGACGCGCTGGCGCTGGCCACCCGACAGTTCCTTGGGATAGCGCCCGAGGTAGGGCGTGAGATTCAGGATTTCCGCCGCCCATTCGACCTTCTTCCTGATCTCCGCCTTTGGCACTTTCGCCACTTCGAGACTGAAGCCGATATTGTCGAACACCTTCATTGTCGGATAAAGCGCGTAGTTCTGGAACACCATCGCGATATCGCGATCGCGCGGGTGAACGTCATTGACCCGCCTGTCGCCGATCAACAGATCGCCGTTGGTCACGCTCTCGAGCCCTGCTGTCATGCGCAGGAGCGTGGTCTTTCCGCAGCCCGAGGGCCCAAGAAGCACGACGAATTCGCGGTCGGCAATGCCGAAGGAGACGTCCTTCATCACCTCGACATGCCCGAAATTCTTGGCGATGTTCCTATATTCTACGGTAGCCATTCGCTCTCTCCAGAAGCCCGGATTCGGGTCGTCAGTATTTCTGCCTTGTCGGCGTGATGACGATTTCCTGCACGAGGGCGTTCTGCGGCATCTGGTAGGTGTGCAGCATGAGGTCAGCCACGTGCTCGGGCCCGATCCCGCCACCGATCTTGAGCTTGTTGGCCTTGTAGTTGGCGAGCGTCTGCGGATCGAGGACGCCGCTCAGAACTTCGGTTTCGATCACCCCGGGCGAAAGCACGACCACGCGGACGTCATAGTCGGAAAGATAGTCGCGCAGCGACTCCGACACGGCGTGAACGAAGAATTTCGTCCCGCAGTAAACCGTATGATCCGGATAGACCTTCCGGCCAGCGATCGAACTCATCATGAACAGCGTTCCATGACGGCGCGCCATCATGCCCGCCATCACAGCGTGGACCGAATTCAGCACGCCCTTCGTGTTGATGTCGATCATCTCGTCCCATTCCTCGGGCGGCTGGCGGCCTATATCGGCAAGACGCGCGATCCCGGCATTGGCAAAGAGCATGTCGACCGGTCCGTATTCGGCTTCCGCCTCCTTCACGGCGGCCGCAATTGCGGCGCGGTCCCGGACATCAACCTGCCGGGCCATACTGTCAGGCAGGTTCAGCGCCTCCATGCGCTCCAGACGGCGGGCCATCATGAGAACAGGATGGCCGGCGCGCGAAAACACCTTGGCGACCGCTTCGCCGATACCAGAACTGGCTCCTGTCACTGCTACGAGCTGTTTTCCAGCCATTGTTTTTCCTCATGGGAATTGTCGATACCCGGGGTGGCGGCCCAAGGCCGCCACCCCGGAACACTCAGCCCTTGGCGACGAGATCGTCGACCTGGGTTTTCAGGGCGTCGAGCGACTCCTTGGCCGAGCCCGACTGGCCGGCGAAGTATTTGCCCAGCGCAACCGGGATCATATCGCTCGAGAGTTCTGCCCACGCCGGCAGGTCGGGCTCGGATCCCATGTAGTTGGCGATGGTGTCGCGCACGACCGGCAAATGGCGGGTCGTGCCGGCGCCGACACGCGCATTGGCCAGCACGCGCGGATCATCATAGACGCTGGTGCGCGTTGGCCCCGTACCGCCGCCAAGAACGGTTATCAGCGCCTGGGTATCGGCTGAGGTCGCCCACTGCATGAAAATCCAGGCAGCGTCTGGGCTCTTCGAGTATTTCGACACCGCGAGCGAAGAACCGCCCTGGTGACCAACGCCTGGAATTTCGCCGAATCCGGTCTGTTCGACCGTGCGTAGCGTGGCGGCAGGTTTCGGTGGAACCATCGCTTCCATCAGACCGGAGACCTTGGAAGCCTTGGGATCGTCGAAGAACGGGAAGAATTCGCCCCAAGACAGCATCGAGGCGGCGACGCCCTGGCCGACCGACTGGCCCTCGCCATCCCATGTCCAGCCGTCGACGCCGGGCGGCATCGTCGCCTTGAGCTTGTCCCAGTAGGCCATGGCGGCCAAGCCAGCTTCGTCATTGCCTGTGAATTTGCCGTCGGGGCCGAAAATCGAACCGCCATGGCCCCAAAGCCACGCCGTCCAATCGCATTCGAGGCTGTAATGGCCCGATTTCATCTGGCCGCTGGTGCCGTACATGTTCGGGCCCTTGGCGTCGGTGATCGCCGCAGACGCCTTCAGCAAATCGTCCAGCGTGGCCGGAGGCGGCAGCTTGAGCTCGTCCCAGACGTCCTTGCGGTACTGCATGATGAAGATCGGGATGTCATAGGGCACGCCGACCATGCGGTCCTCGTACATGGCGATACCGTCGACGAGCGGCTTCAGGAAGTCGTCGATGTTGTAGTTCGGCATTGCGAGATCAGCGTTCTTGAGCTGCTCGCGCGGATCGAAGACGTCCTGGCTGAAGCTCGCCGCCCAGCTCTGGTCGATATAGTAGAGGTCGTAAGTGCCGAGGCTCGACGCCACGTCGAGCGTCAGCTTCTGCAGCACCTGCTCGAGCGGCAGAACTTCGATCTCGACCTTGATGCCGGTAGCCTCCTCGAAATACTGCTTGAGCTGCGTGGCGATGGCATTCGACGGCGGCGTCGATTCGGTGGCGAGACGAAGGGTCGTTCCGGCAAAGGGCTTGCCGACATCCGAGAGCCACTTGGTGATTTCGGCGCTGGGCTTCAGTTCCTGTTCCTGAGCCGATGCTTGGCTGATGCCGTAGAACGGACGTCGTCCCAGGCCCATGCCGAGCGCGCCGGCGCCGAGGCCGAGAATGCTTGCTGCGCGAAGAAACGAGCGCCGGTCCATCTGTCCGCGAACGAAGCGATCGGTGACAGAGGCAAGATGCGCCTTTCTGATGCTGTCTTTCATTGTCTACTCCTCCGGTTTAATTCGCGATTTTCACAAGGCTGCGAATTCGAGCCTCCCATCTATTGTTTCAACGATCCCATCGTGAGACCGCGCACGAGGTGCTTTTGAACCAATAGAATGAAGATGAAAGCGGGAATGATGGATGCGGCGCCAAGCGCGGCCATGTTGCCCCAAGCGGTGCCGATCGAGGTGACGAAGGTCGACGAGACGACAGGCACGGTCTTGACAGACGTGGTGGTCAGGGTCAGCGCAAACAGGAATTCGGTCCAGCTGAAGATGAAGCAGAGGACCGCCGTGGCGGCGATGCCGCCCTTGGCCATCGGCAGCACGATCCGCCGGAAGATCATGAAGCGGCTGGCGCCATCGACAATGGCGCTCTCGTCGATCTCCGAGGGAATGTCGTCGAAGAAGCTCTTCATCAGTAGGACGGCGAGCGGCAGGTTCATCAGCGCGTGGATCAGCACCATGCCGGTATAGGTGTCGATGAGACCGAAATTCTTGTAGATGAAGAACATCGGAACCGCGACCGCGACGGGTGGCATCATGCGCGTCGACAACACCCATCCGACAAAACTGTGCCGGCCGCGGAAGTTCATTCGCGATAGGGCATAGGCGGCAAGCGTGGCGATGGCAACGGCGAGCACGGTCGACAGCGTCGCGATCACGATCGAATCCCAGACGCGGGGCGCCATGTAGAAGTTGCCGCCGCCCGGCGTCACGGTGATGCCGCCGCTGCCCAGCGAAATCCCGAACACCTTCTGGAAATTGTCGAAGGTCGGCGTGAAGGCGATCAGTTTCGGCGGCCGGTTGAAGATGTCATTGCCGTGTTTGAACGCCACCGACGTCCAGTAGTAGATCGGAAAGAAGAAGACTGCGACCACAACCCAGGCGGCGATGGTGCGAAACATGCGCGTTGAGAAGGAGCCGTTCATTTTACCATCTCACCTTGGCGATACGGATGAAGAGATTGGCAATGACGAGGATGATCACCAGGGTGACGAGACTGAGCGTGGCTCCATAGCCCCATTTTACGAAGCTGAACGTCTGCTGCCATGCATAGAGGGACAGCGAGTAGGTCGACGCTCCCGGACCGCCGGACGTCATGACGAAGACATAATCGAAGACGCGGAAGAGATCGATGCCGCGGACCAGCACGGCGATTGCGATCACCTTCGACATCATCGGCAGGGTGATGCGCCGGAAAATCTGGAACGACGACGCGCCGTCGATCATCGCGGCCTCGTAAGGCTCCGGCGGCAGCGCCCTGAGACCGGCAAGGAAGATGAGGACCATGAACGGCGTCCACTGCCAGATTTCCGCGACGAGAACGCCGGCTAGCGCGGTCGACGCCGTGGCGAGGATAGGGTTGTTCGGATTGAGCAGGCCGATCGACTGCAGGAGGTAGCTGATCACCCCGAACTGCGGGTCCTCCATCAGCAGATACATCATGCCGACGATGGCCGGCGGGATGACAAGCGTCATTGTCAGGACGCCTCGCAAGAATCCGAAACCGAAGCCGTCGCTGTCGAGGAGCAGCGCGATCGCCATGCCGAGCACCAGTTCAAAGACCAGTGCGATGGCGAAATAGGTGAAGGTGATGACGAGCGACTGCCAGAACCGCGTGTCGTTCCAGAGCTGCACCCAGTTTTCCGTTCCGACGAATTCGAGCGCCCGTCGGCGCGGGACGAACTCATGGAAGCTCAGCCAGATGTTGTAGACCAGGGGGTAGACCGTGAAGACAAGCAGGATCGCCACCAGCGGCAGCAGCCAGGGCAGCGGGTGATCCGAAACGACGAAACGTCTGGCTTGGGCAACCCGCACGCGTTCCTCCCGAACCGCTTCGTTTTGCGATGCACAAATGTTCATATCTTGTGCATTTGTTCAAATGCTATATTGTCGTCCTGTCTGTGGCAAGCACTTGTTGGCCGGCTACAGCGGCATTCGGATGGGTGCGCCACCAGCATCGGAGGACCCTCATGACGTCGATCGGTCTCCTGGCACGGGTAGCCCATCAGTATTTCGTGTTGGGCGAAACGCAGCAGGCCATCGCCGAGCGGCTGCAGATCAACCGCACCAAGATCCACAGGTTGCTGGCCGAGGCGAAGGAGCGCGGCATCGTCTCGATCCGTATCAACGCCGGGACGTCCCAGGCGCTCGAAATGGAAGAACAGCTCAGGCGGAAGTACCGGCTCGACATATGCAGCGTCACACCGAACGATACCGGGTCGGAGCTCGGGCTCTCCGAAGTGATCGGCATCTATGCCGCGCAGACCGTCGAGACGCTGCTCAGGGACGACATGACGGTCGCCATGGCGTGGGGCCGAACCATGAGATGGCTCGCCTCCAACATCGAACCGGTGGCCCTCAGGAACGTTACCGTCGTACCGCTTCTCGGCTCTCTGTCGCGCCGGTCGTCGATCGACAAATACGACGCCGCCGCCGTCTTTGCCCAGCGCACCCAAGCCGAATCCTATTATCTCCCCGGACCCATCATCTGCGACAGCCGCGACAGCCGCGAGACGATCCTGCAGCAACCGAGCGCGCGCGAGGTTATCCAGAAGGCACTGAACGCCGACCTTGCGCTGATGAGCGTCGGCGGCACAACCAGCTCGACGCTTCGGAGCGTCGGTTATATGACCGACGAGGAATTCGACGATATCCTCAGAATGAAACCGATCGGGAACTTTCTCGGCTATTTCTTCGACCGGAACGCCGAGCTCATCGACCATCCCGTCAATGAACGCATTGTCGGGGTTTACCCTCTCGACACAATGAATATTCCCAAACGCATCCTTGTTTCCGGCGGAAAGAATAAGGTCGGCATCATGGCCAAGCTCCTGGAAAAGGGATTCTTCACCGGCCTCATCACCGACCAGGAGACGGGGAGTTCGCTCTGACATCCACCGGCCGGGATTGCGGTAGCAACCAAAGGTGCTGTGCGATGTTGCCTGGTGCATCGCGCTCGCTTTCCTCTGAAAGCAGAATGGCATCGAATCTTTCCTAAGCCGTCCCTGGTTCGGTTCCATCGCCTGCAGCATCCTTTGCATCGTTTGCGGGCGGCACATTTCGCGCCGGCCGATCAGACCACCCCCGACCTCCGGTTTGCCAGGATCATATCGGCAACCTCGACGAAGCCGCGTCCACCCCGCGACCTGGCGACGAAAGCGGGTTCGGCGTCGATTTGTCCCTGGAAGTCCATGACATTCGCGACCCCGAACGAGCTCGGAAAAAAACCGAACATCGGAGCGTCGTTCGGACTGTCTCCGACGAACGCGTAGGCCTGCCTTTCGGCATCGAGATCGGTTCCCAGCCTCTCGCTCGCAAAGCGGCGCGTCATCGACAGCTTGTCGTATTGGCCAAACCAGCCATTCACATGGATCGACGAAATCTTGGCGACAGCGCCGGCTTGCTCGAAAATCTGCTTGATGTGCATGGCGTCGGAGATCGGCAGAGCTGGAACATCTTCGCAAAAGTCGATGGCCAGATCGGCTTCGCGATATTGCTGGTCGGCGGATACGGCCGAACCCGGCACTTCCTGGACAATACGCTTTTCCAGTTCCGTGAGTCTGCGCCTGTTTTCCCGGCGTTCCTCAGCGCTCGCGGCGAAAACCCGGATCATCTTTCGCGTTGCCTGATCATAAGCGAAGTAAAAAGCGCCATTTTCGCCGACCACGCCGGTCACCGGCCAGAACCGGGCAATCATGTCGCACCAGCCTGCCGGTCTCCCGGTAATGGGAGCAACGACAAGGCCCGCCTCGTGCAGACTTTCGAGCGCACGGTAGGCGTCGGCTGGAAGACGACCCTCGGTCGTCAAGGTGTCGTCGATATCGCAGAAGACGCCGCGAATGCGCGACGCAGCTTCGGGTCCGAATTCGGCGAGGTCGCGCATCCCGTCAAGCTTCCCCACGCGCAAAATCCTCCAGCATTCCTGCATCCGCAGCAATGTCGAGGAACGAGAAGCGATTGCGCATCTCCCGGCAATGAACGACGGCTTCGCGGTAGAAATCGGGTGGCGTGCCCAATTCGGCGGCTGAGATCGGCCCGCCGGTGGATTTCAACAGGCGCTGCATCTCGTCGACAGGCACCATGAATTGCTTGAGCTCCTGCCTGAGTGTCGGCCAGAGCTCCTGCAGCCGCTCGTTGAATGCGGCGGCGGCATTCTCGTCGAAGGCCTTCTTCTTCAGTTCGTCGAGACATTGTGCGGCGACAGCCGGGCTCATGCGGCGGACCATGTCGTCAGGATCGATCTTCGTCGCCTTCACTACCGGCGGCTTGTCGCTAGCAAGCATTGCTTGCTGCAATCGCGCCATGGTGAGCGAAGCGACGCCGACCTGGGTGCCGTGGAGCGTACCGGGGTGACGCTCGCCGGCGAAGCAGTCTATGTAGTGCGATATCTGATGCTCGCCCATGGAACCGTGATTGGAGACGCCGGTGAAGGAAATTCCGAGGCCGCAGAGCGTCAGCACGCGATAGAGATAGCCATTGGCCTCGATGTCGTGTTCGGCAAGCTTTGCCGCACGCTCGTTGAGCGCCGCCTCATCCTTTTCCTGGATGAGAAACGGGACCTGATGGTAGGCAGTGCCAAGCAGACGGTGCGACATCCACCAGTCGATCTGGGCGACCGAGCGGCAAAGGCAGTCACCGAACCCCGCCGCTGACAGATAGGTCGGGGCGGCAGCGGAGACGCCAAGGTCGACGAAAAAGCCTGATGGCGCGTGGGAAGGGAGCGATACCTTCAGGCCGCTTTCAAGTGTGATGGACGCGGTCGTCGATGTGTAGCCGTTCATCGAACCGGCCGTCCCGAACACGCAATAGCGCCGTTCGTTCCTTCCGGTGACGAACTTGCAGAGATCGTTGATCGTGCCGGAACCGACCGCGACCACGGCATCCGCATCCGCGAGTTTGACGGCCAGGCTTTCGACGTTGGCCATGTCGGCATGCGGGTGGTCCAATATCAGGACATCGACAGGGCCGAGCGTCTTCAGTTCGCGCGCAACGCGTTCGCCAAGCGCATCATAGGTCGCGGCATCCGCGACGACGGTGAACCGCTCACCCAGACCGAGCTCCGAAACGAGATCGGCCGCCCGCCCGTCGAGGCTTTCTTCGATGACGATCCGATCATAAGGCACCACGGCCTTTTTCCCGGTCTCCGGGCTGGTCCAGTTCCCGTCCAAAATGTCGTCGATTAAAGTCGTCCAGGATCCGGCTGCCGGATTCGTCATGGCGTCCTCTTGTGGGGGCAACTCTCTAGTCCAGACACAGGCGCGCTACGCCATCGAACAATAGTCACCTATCACTGTCTTTTGTCAAGCATCTGGCCGCAACGCTTGACTTCGTTCTGCAAACCTGCGGAAAAAGGGACATGAATGCCAACGCCGACATCGACGTGGTCCGAACATCTGGGCTCTCGGCACTGCCGCCCGAATTCGACAGCGCGGTGGCGTGGGCTGCCTGGCTCTACTATGTCGACCAGCTCAACCAGAGCGATGTGGCGAAGGTCATGAATGTCTCCAGGGCGAGCGTGGTAAACTATCTGCAGGAGGCACGCGAAAGCGGACTTGTCGCCGTGCAGGTCGATCACGACGCTTTTGCCCGCACGTTGACCTCGCGGCGCCTCATGGAAAAATACGGCCTTCGCGGCGCGGCGGTTATCCCCGACCTCGATCCAAACGATGCCGACCGCCGCATCGGCGAAGCGGCAGGACGGTTGCTCGCATCCATGGTCGATCCGGGTGACACGATCGGCGTCGCCTGGGGAAAAACGGTGCTCGCTGCCGCCCGCTCGATTCCACGATTACGGCATGACCGGAACCTCACCGTCGTCCAGCTCTCGGGAAGCTCGATCGGCACCAGCGATTTCTCGCCGGAATTCTGCACCTCGCTGATGGCCAATCGGCTCGGAGCCCGCTGCATCAACCTGCTTGCCCCGGCGATCGTTTCCACCGACGAACTGCACGACGAACTCATGCAGGAGCCGATGCTCGTCAACCAGTTCCGTATGATCCGTGCCGCCGGCAAGGTCATCTTCGGGATCGGCGATATAGGGCCGGAGAGCACCTATGCCCGAGCCGGGATATCGGATGCCGACGCACTTGCAGGTATGATCGAGCGGGGAGCGCTCGGGGTCATCATCGGGCGGTTCATCGACGCTCGAGGCGCCCCTTTCGCAACTCCGCTCGACGGACGCACCGTCGGCATCACGCTCGATGAACTGAAAGCGGTGCCCGTCCGTATCTGCGCCGCCGGCGGCGCCCGCAAGATGGGGGCGATCAGGGCTGGGCTCGGCGGCGGATATGCGACACATTTTGTCACCGACATGGCCACCGCGAACATTCTCTTGGAATAACCGGCACTCGACTAACCAGCACTCGGTGGAACTCATCGTCTCGGGAGGACAATCATGGGCAGCAGCGACGGACCCCTTGTCGTCGGCCTCGACAGTTCCACGCAATCCTGCAAGGCGATTGCCTGGAGCCGGGACGGACGAGCCGTGGCGGAAGGCCGCGCGCCGCTCGATCTGATGAAGCCGAGGCCGGACTATGTCGAGCAGGAGGTCACCGACTGGTGGCGGGCCGCAACAGTGGCGCTGCGACAGCTTGTCGGCGCGGTCGATGCGAAACGCATCGCCGGTATCGCGATCTCCAACCAGCGCGAGACCGTTGCCCTCATCGACGGCGCCGGCGAGCCGATCGGACCCGCGAGCCTTTGGCTCGACGAACGCGCCGCCGGGCTGGTCGACCGTTTCGCGGCGGAAATCGGCCGTGAGCGGCTGCAAGCGATCACCGGCAAGCCGATCGATGTGACGCCGGTGGTCTACCGCCTGAAGTGGCTGCGCGAGAACGAACCGAAACGGTTGGACCATGCGAATAAAATCCTCGACGTGCACGGTTATCTGACGCTGAAACTGACGGGAACGCCGAGTGCGAGCTGGACGAGTGCCGATCCGTTCGGTCTCTTCGACATCTCGCGCAAGGCATGGTCGCAGCCGATCCTCGATCATCTCGGCATCAAGCCGTCGCAACTTCCCAACGCGGTGCGGTCCGGCACGCGGCTCGGGACCGTCCATGCCGCGGCCGCCGCCGCAACAGGGCTAGCCGAAGGAACGCCGGTGATTGCCGCCGGCGGCGATGGGCAATGCGCCGGGCTCGGCGTCAATGCCATGCGCGACGGCGTCGTCTATCTCAATCTCGGAACTGCGATCATCGCGGGAATCTGGTCGCGGGAACCGGTGGTCGGCGCCTTCTGGCGCACCATGACCTCGCCGACAGGCGATGGCTATTTCCTCGAGGCAGTGCAGCGGGCGGGTGTCTATTTCGTCAACTGGTTCGTAGACATGTTTGCCGGCGGACGCTCCGATCCGGCGATCTTCGACCGCCTGGAAAGGGAAGCGGCGGCCGTCCCGATCGGCTCGGACGGACTTCTCGCCGGCACCACCCTGGTCGGTTGCATGGACCCGCATTGGGATCCGAGCGCACGCGCGAGCTTCATCGGCATGCACCCCTCGCACACGCTCGGTCATTTTTATCGTGCGGGGCTAGAGGCGATGACGCTGCAAACCGCCAGGGCTCTCGAAGAGATGCGCAGCCATGGTCTTTCGCCGGCGCAAATGGTGGCGATCGGCGGCGGCGCCAACAGCAAACTTTGGACAAAAATGATCGCGGACGCGACCGGGATCTCGATCCATAAGGGTCACAACGCTGAAGCCTCCTCCCTCGGCGCAGCCATTAGCGCTGCGGTCGGCATCGGATGGTTCGAGAGTTTTGCTGAGGCCGCGGACGCCATGACGAGCATCGCCGAGACAATCGAGCCGGACCCACGCAGCCGCGAAGCATGGGACGCGCTGTCGGCCAGGCAGGCCAAGGTCTTCCCCGCGACCCAATTCGCCTGGCGGAATTGAGACCGGCGCGGCAAGCAGGCTCTCGAACTGGAGCGCGAAAAGCGTCCCGTCCCGCTACTTCAACCCGCCCACCGCCTGCTGGTAAACATCAGGCTTGAAGCCGACGAGGATGCGATCGCCAAGTTCGAGGACCGGCCGCTTGATCATCGTCGGGTTGGCCAACATCAGCGCCTTGGCCTTCTTCTCGTCGAGGCTCAGCTTGTCGTTGTCCGACAGTTCGCGAAACGTCGTGCTCGCCTTGTTAAGCAGGATTTCCCAGCCGACTTTGCGGGACCAGCCGTTCAGCCGGTCCGCGTCCAGTCCTTCGACCCTGTAGTCATGAAAGCGGTAGGCGACATCGTGGCTTTCCAGCCAGACACGGGCCTTCTTGATCGTATCGCAATTGGTGATGCCGTACATCGTGATGGTCAAAATTTTGGCCCCTCGGACTGATCGTTCGTCGAATCTGGCGGCACCCTAAACCACCCTTCAGATTTTGTCAGAGACCCCGCAGGCATCCTCAGAACTTTTGGGCTTGCCTATACTAAGGAATTTTCCTAAGTGTTTTCCGAACCATCTTTGGCCATGCGCAGTGGCGCGAGGAAGACATGACCGTCGCAACAAGCCCACAGACCTCGAGTCCTAGCGTCCCGCCGATCGACGGCATTTTCCGAGCGCTGGCCGATCCGACGCGGCGGCGCGTGGTCGAGCGGCTGAACCGAAGCCCGGCATCGGTCAGTGAGCTCGCCCAGCCGTTCGAGATGGCTCTGCCCTCCTTCATCGAACATCTCAGGGTTCTGGAAGGCTGCGGGCTGGTGCGTTCCGAAAAGGCCGGCCGCGTCAGGACTTACCGGCTCGCGCCGGAGCCGCTGAAGGTCGCGGAAAATTGGCTGGCCGAGCAGCGCGCACTGTGGGAACGCCGCCTCGACCAGTTCGATGCCTACGTGATGACACTCAAGGAGAAAGACAAATGAGTTCGACCCCGCTTTTCAAACCCGACCCGAAACTCGATCTCGTCCTCGAACGCGTCATCGAAGCGCCGCGCGAGCTTTTGTGGACAGCCTGGACGACGCCCGAGCATGTTCGGCAGTGGTTCACACCGAAGCCGTGGATCGTCACCGATTGCGAGATCGACCTCAGGCCCGGCGGCCTGTTCCGGACCCGCATGCAGTCGCCTGATGGCAAGGAGGTCAACGACCGGCATTGCTGCTACCTCGACATCGTGCCTAACGAGCGGCTGGTGTGGACCGATGCGTTGCTGCCCGGCTATCGGCCGTCAGGGGACCCGTTCATCACAGCGGTCATATCATTGCACCCGGAAGGCAAGGCGACACGCTACATCGCGACCGCCATCCACCGCGATGAAGCCACACGCAAGAACCATGACGAGATGGGCTTTTTCGATGGCTGGGGCACCGTGGCCGACCAGCTTGCGGATTACGTTAAGAGGCTCTGAAGCGGCGTTGTTTCGCGCTCACATGGCGGCCACGGAATCGTCATAGCCGTTCAGCTGCCAGCGTCCTACGCCTGCAGATGGGTTTTTTCGACGTGAACCCGCCTGCCCTAGCTTACGTCAGATAGCAGCCGCGCTCGATGGCGAGGCGGCGCACCAGCGCCAGCACGTTGTCGATGGTGGGCGTTGGCTGGCCAGTCAACCGGCCGAGTTCCTGAACCGCCGTCACCAGCGCATCGATCTCCATTGGTCGGCCGCGCTCCAGATCCTGCAGCATCGAGGTCTTGTGCTCGCCGACATCGCCGGCCCCCTTGATACGGCGGTCGACATTTATCGGGAAACGCACGCCGAGACTTTCGCCGATCGCCTGCGCCTCCAACATCATGGTGCGGGCAAGCGTGCGGGTTGCCTCGTCGGCAGCGATTGCCGCAAGCGTGCTGCCGGTCAGCGCGGAAATGGGGTTGAAGGAGAGATTGCCCCAGAGCTTCACCCAGATCTCACTTCGGATGTCGTCGCGAACCGGCACCTGCAGCCCTGCCGCAACCATCTCCGCAGCAAGCCGCGTGACACGTTCGCTCTTCTCGCCCGAGGGCTCGCCGAGCGAAAAGCGTCTTCCCTCGATATGGCGGACCAGGCCGGGCGCATCCACCTCAGCCGCGGGATACACGACCGAGCCGATGACGCGATCCGGCCCAAGCCGATCCCAGATCACTCCACCGGGATCCACTGCTTGCAACCGCGTGCCTTCGAGCGAACCGCCGATCTTGTGGAAGTACCACCACGGCACGCCATTCTGCATGGTGACGACAGCCGTCCCCTCGCCCAGCAGCGGCGCGATCTGGTCGAGCGCCGGCGCGAGAGAATGGGCCTTGAGCGCCAGTACGACATAGTCCTGGACGCCTAGCTCCTGCGCTTGCGCGGCGGCCCTGACAGAGGCGACGGATTCAAGACCGTCTTCGATCAGGCGAAGTCCGGCCGTCTTGATCGCATCGAGATGAGCGCCGCGCGCCATGATCGACAGATCGACCCGGCCGGCCATGGCAAGTTTGGCCGCGAGATAGCCGCCGATCGCGCCGGCACCAAAAATCGTGATCCGCATCATCATCCAAGCCCGGGTTTGGCAAGCCCGGGTTTGACAAGACCCAGTTTGGTCGCGAGACCGATGCGCTGCAGCTTGCCCGTCGCGCCCTTCGGGATTTCGTCCAGGATCAGGACAATGCGCGGCACCTTGAAGTCGGCAAGCCGCATCGCGGCGAAGCTGCGGATATCGCCTTCGGTAGCGGCCATGCCCTCGCGCAGCACGATCGCAGCCGCGACCTCCTCCCCGAGCTTGTCGTGTGGTGTGGCGAAAGTGACGACCTGCGCCACCGCCGGATGGTCCATCAGCACGTCATCGACCTCGAGCGGCGAGATCTTCTCGCCGCCGCGGTTGATGATCTCCTTGAGCCGGCCGGTGACGCGCAGATAGCCGTCGCCGTCGAGCACACCCTGGTCGCCGGTATGAAACCAGCCATGCGCGAAGGCAGTGGCATTGGCGTCCGGATTCTTCTCGTAGCCCGCGGTGACATTAGGCCCGCGAATGACGATCTCGCCGGTCTCACCGGGCTTCAGCAATTGCCCGTCCAGCGCCATCACCGCCACCTCCGGTCCGGCGGCGGCGCCGACGCTGCCCGGCTTGCGCAGGCCTGGCGGCAACCGGTTCGAGGCCATCTGGTGGGCGGCCTCGGTCATGCCGTAGGATTCGATCACCGGACAGCCGAAGGTCGCCTCAAGCTCGGCCATCACTTGCGGCGGCAGCGATGCCGAGGACGAGCGGATGAAGCGAAGAGGCGCCGCTGCCAGTGCATCGGCATTGCGTGCCGCCCGAGGCAGGATCGCCTGATGCATGGTCGGCACGGCCGTGTACCAGCTCGGCCGCGCCTCGCTTAGCCAATGGAAGAAGCGCAGCGCGTTGAAGCCCGGCGTGCAGAAGACGCTGCCGCCGGCGGCGAGCGAGGACAGCACCGCCGCGATCAGACCATGGATGTGGAACAGCGGCATGATGTTGAGGCAGCGATCGCCTGATGTCAGGCCGAGCGTCGCGCCGATATGGGCGGCCGAGGCGGCAAGATTGGCATGGCTGAGCGGCACCAGCTTGGGTCGTGACGTGGTGCCTGAAGTGTGCAGCAACAGCGCGATGTCGCCGTCCTCAGCCAATTCGGGCGTAGCCGGCGGGCCGATCGGTTGGCCCTCGATCTTGAAGCTTCCGGCAGGCGCGTCACGCAGTGCTGCGAGCCTGAGCACCGCTATGCCCAGGCGCTCGGCAACGGCAATCGCCGGGCCGCTTTCGTCCTCGGCAACTAGGATCGCCTTGGCGCCAATGTCGGTCAAGTAGAAGTCAAGCTCGTCGGCCCGGTAGGCCGGGTTGAGCGGCGCCGTGGACGCCGCCGCGGCCACCGCGACAAAGGCCGTCGCCATCTCCGGCCCGTTCGCCAGCACGATGGCCACCCGATCGCCGCGGCCCAGGCCCAGCGCGTGCAGTTGCGCTGCCGTTTCAGAGATCAGGCGGCGCAGTCCGCCATGGGTGAGCGTGATCCTGTCGGGTGCCGAAATCGCCGGCGCATCGTCCGCTCCGACAGCAAGCCGTTCAATGAGCGACGCCGCTTCAGACAACGCGAACCTCTAGGTCGCCGACGCCATCGATATGACCGCGAAGAACATCACCGCGAACAACTGCCCCGACGCCCGCCGGCGTGCCGGAAAGAATGATGTCCCCCGGCATCAGCGTGAAGAGACCCGAGAGATAGCTGATCATTTCCGGAACTTTCCAAATCATCTGGTTGAGATCGCCGGTTTGTTTTCGCTCGCCATTGACGTCCAGCCAAATCGCTCCCTGGGTTGGATGACCGATCGAACTTGCCGGAACCAATGGCGTGCATGGCGCCGATGCCTCGAAGGCCTTGCCGACCTCCCATGGACGGCCCATGTCCTTCGCCTTACCTTGCAGGTCGCGCCGGGTCATGTCGAGACCTACGCCATAACCGAACACGCAGTCCAGAGCCTTTTCGGCCGCGATGTCCGTGCCGCCGCTCTTCAGCGCCACGACCATTTCGATCTCGTGATGGACATCGTTGGAGGCCGGAGGATACGGAAATTCTCCTGTCGTATCGAGGTTGTCGGGATTCTTCTGGAAGAAGAATGGCGGCTCCTTGTTGGGGTCGTGTCCCATCTCGACTGCGTGCGCGGCATAGTTCCGTCCGACGCAATAGACCCGGTGCACCGGAAACATCTTGTCAGTTCCCGCCACCGGGATGCTGGGGATTGCGTTCGGTTCGATGACGTAGCTTGAGGTCGTGCCGTGCATGTTCACTGTCTTGCTCCTGCATAGTATTCGACTTTGGCTTCGGCCCTTTCGATCAGTTCGGCAATCAGCAGGGCGAAGGCAAAAAGGATGATGGTCAGGGCCCAGAATTCGGCCATGCGGAAATTTCGCGAGAAGGTCTCGAACAGCGCGCCGTAGCCGACGATGGCGACGAGCAACTGGCCGATGACGACGCCCTTGACGCCGCGGATGAGGCCGAGGCGGATGCCGGCAAGGATCTCCGGAAGCGCCGCCCACAGGATGATCTTGGTATAAAGGGCCGGACGCGAGGCGCCATAGGAACGCGCCATCTCGATCAGCGACGGCGAGATGTGGCGGACCCCGGCGCGCGTGTCGAGTACGATGATCCAGATCGCAAACAGGAACACCGCCGCAACGATCGTCTGCTCGCCGAAGCCGAACAGGATCATCAGCACCGGGACGATCGCCGAGAGCGGTGCGCTTGAAAAGATATTGACCCACATGCCGAGCAGGTCGTCGGCGATCTTGACACGTCCCATCAGGATGCCCAGAGGCACGCCGATTACGATCGACAGCGCCATGCCCATGGCGAAGGCGCGAAGGGTCGTGACCGTCGCGCTCTGCCAGGACGGGGTCTGCACCAAACCGACCGCTGCAGCCAGCACGTCGCTAAACGGTGGCAGCAGAAAGACAAGGTCCAGCCGGCCGACGATTTCCCATACGACGCACCAGACGAGCAGGGACGCCATCATTGGTACTCGGTAGCCAAACAGGGTCATGACCGGTCACTCCACATACTGCTTCAGCCCCTGCCATATCTCCTCGACCGTATCGAGATAGTGCCTGTCGCGATGAATGCGCTCGGGGTCGCCGGAGCGATCGATTTCCGGTTCAATGATCTGCGACACCCGGCCGGGTCTCGGTGACAGCAAGACGATGCGGTCGGAGATGTAGACTGCCTCCTCGATCGAGTGCGTGACGAAGATGAAGGTCTTGTTCTGGCTGGTGCGCAGTCGGATCAGATCTTCCTGGAACTTCCGCCGGTTCTGCTCGTCGACCGCCGAAAACGGTTCATCGAGGAGCAGGACGTCGGCATCGACCGACAAGGCCCGCGCCAGGCCGACGCGTTGGCGCATGCCGCCCGACAACTCGTGCGGGTATTTGTCCTCGAAGCCGGCGAGACCCACCTCAGCTATATAGCGGCGGGCGATCTCCTCACGCTCGGCCTTGTTGGTGCCGCGCAATTCAAGTCCGAAGGCTACATTGCGCATCACGGTCGCCCAAGGCATCAGCGCAAAGTCCTGGAACACGAAAGCGCGTTCGGGGCCTGGCGCGCTGACGCGCTTGCCGTTGATCCCGACAGTGCCGCCATCGGCCCGTATCAGCCCCGCTATGATCTTCAACAGGGTCGTCTTTCCGCAACCGCTGGGTCCGAGAAGGCTGGTCAGCTTGCCCCTGGGAAAGTCGAGGTCGATGCCGCGCAGCGCCTCGACATTGCCGTAGGTCTTGGAAATTCCTCTCACCTCCACGATTGAATCGATCGGTGCGGGAACCGGCGACGGTCCATTTCGCAATGCGGTCGCGCCCATCTTAAGCACCTCTACTCTCCGGCCTGAAAACACGGACTTCCACCCACTGCAGTAGGACGAGCGTCAGGGTGGAAAGCGCAATGATCGAGGCAATTGTTGCGTACATCTCGGCGTAGTCTGCGCGCGAGCGGTGGAAGGTTATGAGGTCGCCGATGCCGGTCGGGGTGATCAGCAGCTCGGCGAGCACCACGCCGACGAACCCGGCAGCGACGCCGAGGCGCAAACCGGCAAAAATCACTGGACTGGCGTCCGGAAGAATGATCTTGGCGACGGTCTGCCAACGTGTGCCCAGGAATGATCGGCACATGACCAGCAGCGACTCGTTGACGTTGCGCACGGCCTTGTAGGTATTGAGCACGATGACCGGCAGCGCCAGGATCATGACGGCGAGCGTTTTGGCGGTCATGCCTATTCCGTAGACGAAGGTGACCATTGGAATGAAGGCGGCGACAGGTGCTGCCTGAAGCACGATGAACACAGGGATCACCAGCCATTCGCCGGTGCGCCACAGGCCACAGATCGTGCCGAGGCCGACACCCAGGAACGCCGACAGGACAACGCCGAGCAACAGCGGCTGCAGTGTTGAAAGATAAGCAGTTGCCAAGCTGCCGTCGGCGAGCAATCCGAAAAATGCGACGATGGTGTCGGAAAAAGTCGGAAAGGCGAAGCTGACGGGAATACGCCCGGCCACTTCCCAAATTCCCGCGAACAGAGCGATCGACACCAGCCTGAGCAGGATCGGCTGGTCCCACGATGCGCCCGTTGCGCTTCGAGCCGATGGAGAAGCGAGGTCGGCAGCCTCGCCGTCGGTTCTAATGCTTACGGCCATCCGGCAGGCCGCCTATTTCTTGCCGAGCTTGGCGACGGCGCGGTCGATTGCGGAGACATCCCAGAAGTCCTCGACCTTGAGGCTCGCGGGATCGCCTTCGATCTGGCCGGCAAGGCTGAAGAAGGCAAAGTCGTCTCTGGCCGCATCCGCTCCGCCGCCATTCAGCGCAAGGCTGCCGGCTTCCGCGGTTTCCTTGTAGTATTCGGTGATTTCGCTATCAGCCTCCGCGCCGAGATCCGGCAGCAGTTTGTACTTGTTGCGGAGCTCGACCGCCACGGTTGGATTCTCAGTTATTTCACGCGCGGTCTTCATCAGTTCCTCGACCAGGATGTCGACGTCGGCGGCGTTGTTCTTCAGATAGTCTGCGGTCGCGAAAAGCGCTTCGTCCGAGGCGCCGAGATCCTCGACCGGCAGGACGATGAACTTGCCGGGGGCTTCGGCCTCAAGCGCGCGCCTGTTGGCGGCATCGACGATCGACGCCTTGATGGTCCCCTGCAGCAGCGCATTGCGGCGAACCTCGGAACCCGGGACATAGCTGATGTTGCCGAGCTTGATGCCGTGGTTTTTCGCCATCAGGAGCATGACCGCCTCTGTGCCGGAGCCGCGCGCCTGAACGGCGACTTCCTGCCCGTCCAAATCCTTCCATTCCTTGTAAAATTCGCTGTTGACGACAGGAAAGAAGCGCAGCGTCGATATCTGCGCAAAGATGCGGATCGGCACGCCAACCTTCTGGATCAAAGTATAGGGCGCGCCGATACCGACATCGGCCTGGCCGCCGACAATCGCCTGGGCAGCCAGATCCTCGTCATTGAGAACAATGAGCTCGACATTCACGCCGCGTTCCTTGGCGCGCTCTATCGCGGCGAGCGTCTGGATGGATTCTATACCGGGAAGGTCGCCGAATGCGATGCGCATGTCGCCCGCATTTGCGGCCGACAGGTGCGATGCAAATGCCAGAACCGCAGCGAAAGCGGTGGCAAGGACGGTACGTCCGGTCATGCTGGCCATTGTCATTCCTCCCGTTTTGTAACCATTACCTTAATTGGTTAAGGCTGTGTAGCGGATTGGTCAAGGAGAAACTGCGCGATGGCAGATGCGCGGGCCCAGAAAACTCGGCAGTTGACGGTTTCCGCTAATCGTTTTAACACCGGCAAAGGGAAATCATATGCGAATTGGTTAAATTGATGGACGATCCCGGTAATGGCGGCCACGCCGCCCTGGTTCAGCTTCAGGCCTATCTTGCCCAGATGGACCATGCCGGCGAGACACGGCTGCCTGCCGAGCGGGAACTGTCGGAGAGCCTCGGCGTATCGCGCGGCGATCTGCGCAAGGCGCTGGCGGTGCTCGAGAAGGACGGCCGCATCTGGCGTCACGTCGGCAGGGGCACCTTCGTCGGCAGTGGACCGGTCGAGGAGACGATCGGGATTTCGGAAATCGCCGGGCGCACGAATCCGGCCGACGTGATGCGCGCGCGCCTCATCATCGAGCCCGAGATTGCGCGCGAAGCGGCGCTGCACGCCACGCTTTCCGATATCGCCTCGATGCGACAATCGCTGGTGCAGACGCGGGAAGCCGTCACATGGCGGCAATACGAGAACATCGACAATCTGCTCCACCGGCAGATTGCGCAGGCGAGCCGCAACAATGTGCTGCTCGGCCTGTTCGATGTCCTGAACGCCGTGCGCCGAACCGTGGTGTGGGGACGTCTTCGTTCAGAAGGCGCCCGCCCTCCGGCAGACCATCACAGCTTCGCGGACCATGAACGGATCGTCGAAGCGATAGCCGAGCGCGACCTCGGCGGCGCGGCCGCGGCGATGCGGCTGCATCTCCAACAGGTCGAGCGGCGTTTGATCCCCGTCCGCGAAGCCGCCGAATAGCTTGGCTTTGCCCACGCTACGCGCGCGTCCTTCTTGGACACGCGGCGCTGTTCGCAGTCATGCGCTAGGCGCCGTAGCCGATGATGCCCTTGATCTCGAGGAAGTCATGGATCGCCCAGTCGGCATATTCGCGGCCATTACCTGACTGCTTGTAGCCGCCGAAGGGCGCGAATGTGTCCCACTCCGGATAGTTGATCGAGACCTGCCCGGCGCGCAAGCGGCCGGCGATCTTGCGTGCGTGGTCGATATCCCCTGACTGCACATAGGCGGCGAGGCCATAGACGGTGTCGTTGGCGATCTTCACCGCGTCGTCATCGTCATCGTAGGACATGACCGAAAGCACCGGCCCGAAGATTTCTTCCCGCTCGATTGTCATGCCTGGTGTGACGTGGCCGAAGACGGTCGGCCTGACATAGTAGCCGCGATTGAGGTGCTCCGGCCGGCCCGGACCTCCGGTGACCAGTGTCGCACCCTCGGCGATGCCGGCCTCGATCAGCCGCTGGATCTTGTCGAACTGGATGTTGCTGACCACCGGCCCGAGCTTGGTTTCTTCCGAGCGCGGATCGCCGACCTTGTGCGCCTCGGCTGTTTTCTTGGCGATCGCAAGCGCCTCGTCGTGGCGGCCGGCCGGCACCAGCATGCGCGTCGGCGCATCGCAGGATTGGCCGCTATTGCCGAAACAGGCGTTGACGCCCTTGCGCACGGCCTTCTCGAAATCGGCATCGGGCAGCACGATGTTGGCCGACTTGCCGCCGAGCTCCTGCGCGACGCGCTTGACCGTCTCGGCCGCTGTTTTGGCGACGATGATGCCGGCCCGGGTCGAACCGGTGAACGAGACCATGTCGACGTCGGGATGGCCGGCCATGACCTGTCCGACATCCGGACCGGTGCCGTTGACCATGTTGTAGACGCCCTTCGGCGTGCCGGCCGCTTCCATCACTTCCGAAAAGATGACGCCGCTGATCGGCGCGATCTCGGAAGGCTTTAGCACGACCGTGCAGCCGGCGGCGATCGCCGGCGCCACCTTGCAGACGATCTGGTTGAGAGGCCAGTTCCACGGCGTGATCAGCGCGCAGACGCCGATCGGCTCCTTGACCACCATGGTGGTGCCGCGCTTCTCGCTGAATTCGTAATCCTCCAGCGCCTTGATGGTGGACTCCATATGCGCCCTGCCCGCCCAGGCCTGCGCCTCGCGCGCCCAGGTGATCGGCGCGCCCATCTCCTGGCTGACAGCCTGCGCGATGTCCTCGTAGCGCTCGTTGTAGACTTCCAGGATGCGCTTCAGCAGCTTCAGGCGCTCGGCCTTGCTGGTCTGCGAGAAGGCCGGAAAGGCCGCCTTCGCCGCTGCCACAGCGCGATCCACATCCGGCTTCCCACCGACGGAGATTTTCGTATAGGCCTCCTCGGTGGATGGATCGATCACGTCCAGCGTTGCCGGCACTAGGGGCGCGACCCATTTTCCGTCGATGAAGAAGTTCAGGTGATTGCTCATGGGTGGTGCTCCGGTTTTTTGGAAGGATGGGGATCAGATCAGCCGGGCAGCATAGGGCAGTTAGCGCCGCGGCGCAGGCTGATATGCGCCACATCGCCGACGCTGAATTGAAAACCTTCCGCCCGGCGTGGCGCATCGATCACCACTGGTATCCCCTGCGACAATTCGGCGTGCAGGCGCAGGGTGCGGCCGTGAAAGACGATGCTGCTCACCCGCACCGGCGCGGTGCCGGTCGCTGCTTCGGTCGTCGCTAAAAGATCCTCCGGACGCACACCGATGGTTCGCACCGCGCCTTCTCCGGGCGCTTCGCCGGTTTCCGACGTGGCTTCGAGCGGTAGGGCGCCGGCGCTGAAACGCAATCGATCGCCGTCACGGCCGACAAAGCGCGACTGCAGAAGATTCATCGTGCCGATAAAACTGGCGACGAATTTTGTGGCGGGCCTGTCGTAGAGCGTGGCGGGCGGTGCGATCTGCTCGATGCGGCCCTTGTTCATGACGACGATGCGGTCGGAGATCGACAGGGCCTCGGTCTGGTCGTGGGTGACCATGACGAAAGTGGTGCCGAGCCGCGACTGCAGCCGCTTCAATTCGACCTGCATCTGTTCGCGCAGATGCGCGTCGAGCGCCGACAGCGGCTCGTCGAGCAACAGCACACGCGGTTCGCAGACAATCGCACGGGCGAGCGCGACGCGCTGGCGCTGGCCGCCCGACAATTCGAACACGCGGGCACCGAGCTTCTCAGCAAGGCCGACCATGTCGAGCGCTTCGCCGACGCGCTTTGCCTGTTCAGCCCCAGAAAGCTTGCGCAGCGACAGGCCAAAGCCGACATTTTCGGCGACGTCCATGTGCGGAAACAGGGCATAGTCCTGAAACACGGTGTTGACCGGCCGGTCGAACGGCCGCAGCGAAGTGATGTCACGGCCTTCGAGCAACACCCGTCCGCTCGATGGGCTTTCGAAACCGGCGATCACCCGCAGGCTGGTGGTTTTGCCGCAGCCGGAGGGCCCGAGCAAGGTCAGGAACTCGCCGCGGGCAATGTCGAGATCGACGGCGTCGAGACCGACGATGCCGCCGGGGAAAATCTTCGAGACCGCATCCAGCCGGACGAGAGGTTCAGGCGCCATCGCGAAACTCGGACGGCTTGGTCGTGTTGACCCAGAGAATCTGGCAGCGCTCGGCGCCCGGATTGCGGAAGGCATGCAATAAGGTGCTCTTGAAGGCGAAGCTGTCGCCCGTCTTCAGCCCATAGGTGGTTGAATCGACCACGAGTTCGACTTCGCCCGACAGGACGAAACCGAATTCGTGGCCGGGATGCGCGTAGGCTTCGACGGTGCCACCACCGGCTTCCACCGTCACCAGCATGCCGGTGAGCGTGGCGGCCGGCGGCGACAGCAGCGCCTTGGCGATGCCTTCAGATTTCACCGGGATCTGCCGACGGCTGTTGGCCCGCACGCAATAGAGATCGTTGCCGGCACCGTTGCCGTCGGCGATCAGCGCCGACGGCTCGATATCGAGAGCGGCGGCAAGCGGCCAGATCACTTTGACGCGAAGCGAGGACAGGCCACGCTCGATCTGGCTGAGCGCCCCGATCGAAACGCCGGCCTTGGCGGCAAGCTCGGCCAGCGAAAGATTGCGTTCCAGCCTAAGCGCCCGCACGCGCCGGCCGACCCGCACGTCGGCGTCGTCTTTCGGCTTTTCAGCCGCTTCGTTCAGCATGTCCATGCATACTTCCTCGTTTGCCTTTCCCTTCTCCCGCTTGTGGGAGAAGGTGGCCGAGCGAAGCTCGGTCGGATGAGGGGTGTTCCAGCTTGGCAAACCCCGCATTCCGTCGAGCACCCCTCAACCGTCTCGACGCTACGCGCCGATCCACCTTCTCCCACAAGGGGAGAAGGAAGAGCGAACTCAGCCGCCTGCCTTGACCTTCTCGAACATCTTGGCGAGTTCGTCATTCTGCTTCATCGGCCCGGTGAAGACGGTGGTCTTCAGCATCACTTCCGGATCGGATGGCAGCTGCAACTTTTCCAGTTCCTCCTTCGGCACCGCGGCGAAGGCCGAGCTGTTGGAGCTGCCGTAACCATAGGCCTGGATCAGGTATTTTCCCGAATCCGTCTCCAGCCGGCTGTTGATGAAGTCATAGGCGAGGTCGACATTCTTGGCGACCTTGAGCATGACGAAGCCGCATGCCCAGGTCAGCATGCCTTCCCTAGGCTTCATGAACTCGACAGGCACGCCCTGCTTCTTCAGCGAGGTGGCCGACGCGTTCCAGGTCATGGCGGCGACAAGCTGGCCACTGGCCAGCGCCTGTTCGACCGAGGTCATGTCGGTGGTGTAGTTCGAGAGCAGCGGGCGCTGCTCGCGCAATTTTTCCGCGACCTTGTCCATCTGCTCTGGCGTCATGTCGAACGGATTGACGCCGGCGAGAAGCGCCGCCACCACCGGCGTGTCGTGGACGGCGTCGATCGTCGCCATGCGCCCGGCGTACTGCTTGTCCCACAAAAGGTTCCAGCTCGGTTCCGGGTTCTTCACCAGATCAGTGCGGTAGAGGATCGAGGTGTTGCCCCAGTCCCACGGCACCATCCAGACCTTGCCGTCGCCGGCCTGCAGGTCGGGCAGGTTCTTGAAGACCGGAAAGATCGAATCCCAGTTCTTGATGCGCTTGGTGTCGATCGGCTGCAGCAGGCCTTCCTTGTTCCAGCGCGCCACCTTGTCGTAGCAGGGATGCGCGACATCAGGGCGGAAACCGGCCTTGACCTTGGTGAAGGCGTCATCGTCGTCGCCGAACATCGAGGCCTCGACGCCATCGGGGTGTGCGGCGAGGAAGCTCTTGTTGAACTCGGGCAGTTCGTAGCCCGACCAGGTGAAATATTGCAACTTGTCGGCCGCAAGCACGACGGTCGACGAAAGCGCCAACGCGAAGGCTGCCAATCCGGCTTGGACTGTCTTGCGATTTATCGATTTCAGGTCGAATGCCATTGCAGTTCTCCTCTTTCGGTTTCTTCTGGTTTGGACAGCTCGGCGGGCACCGGCCGTTGGGCGGCGGCGAGCCCGCGATGGCGCAGGATTTCGGCAATTGCCGCGATGACGAATGACACGGCCAGAATGGCCGTGCCCAGCGCCATGACGGTCGGCAGCGACTTCGGGAATCGCAGCTGGCTCCAGATGTAAAGCGGCAGCGTCGGCTCGGTGCCGGCGAGGAAGAAGGCGACGATGAACTCGTCGAAGGAGGTCAGGAAGGCCAGCATGAACGCTGACACAATGGCGGGCAGGCTGAGCGGCAGCATGACCCGTCTGAATGTCGTCCAATCGGAAGCGCCGAGATCGAGCGCGGCCTCGCGGATCGTCTTCGGGATAGCAGCGAAGCGGCTTTTCATGATCACCACCGTCGTCGGCAGCGCCACCAATATGTGGCCGAGCACGATGGCAGTGCGTGACGGCCCGAAGCCAATGAGGTTGACCAGGATCAGCAGCGAGATGCCGACGATCACGCCGGGGATCAGGATCGGTAGCCGCGCGATGGCGCTGATCGTGGCGGCAAGCGGCGAGCGGCCGTAGAGGTCCATATAGGACACTGTGATGCCGCAGAGCGTCGCGCCGGTGGCGGCAGTTGCACCGATGACGAGGCTGTTCCCAAGCGCGCCGGACAGCGCCGAATTGCCGAACAGCGTCGCGTACCATTCGAACGTGAAGCCTTGCAGCGGAAACGCCGCCTGGATCGAATTGTTGAAGGAAAACAGCGGGATCAGCAGTATCGGCAAGTACAGGAACACCAGATAGGCAAGGACATAGGCGCCCAGCCAACCGCCGCCCTGCTTTGCATCGATACGCGCCGTGTTCATGTCCGGCTGCCAAATCTGCGGTCGGCGGAACGCACCACCAGCACCACGGCAAGGATGACCAGCATGACGGCGACGGCGAGTGCGGCGCCGAACGGCCAGTCATTGGCCTTGCCGAACTGGGCCTGGATCAGCGAACCGATCATGGTGCTGGCAGGGCCGCCGACCAGCGCCGGAGTGACATAGTCGCCGACCGTCGGCACGAAGACGACGAGAGCAGCCGCCAGCACCCCCGGCATCGAGTTCGGCAGCACGACGCGCCGGAAGCTGGTGAACGGTCTGGCGCCGAGATCGGAAGCGGCTTCGAGCAGCGATTTCGGGATCGTGTCCAGCGCCACATAGATGGGCAGGATAGCGAACGGCGCATAGGCGTGAGCCAGCGTGACGACGACGGCGGCGGGCGTGTTGAGAAACGCCAGTGTCGGTTCGGACCAGATGCCGCTTTCGACGAGCGCCGAGTTCAGCACGCCATTATAGGCCAGCACGATCTTCCAGGCGAAGACGCGCAGGAGATAGCTGGTCCAGAATGGCAGCGTCACCAGAAACAGCAGCAGCCCGCGCCGCCGCCCGGCATGGAAGGCGAGGTAGTAGGCGACGGGATAGGCGGTGACGACCGTGGCCAGCGTCACCAGGCCGGCAATGGCCAGCGAGCGCAGCGTTACCGTCCAGTACAGCGGATCGGACGCCACCGTGATGAAATTCGCAAAGGTGAAACCGGCGCCCAGCAGCGAACCGTCATTGCCGCGAAAGGCGAGGAAAAGTACGAGACCAAGCGCAAACAGGATCAGGAAGAAGGTGACCAGCCCGCCCGGC
This sequence comes from Mesorhizobium sp. f-mel, assembly GCF_053850215.1. NCBI lineage: Bacteria > Pseudomonadati > Pseudomonadota > Alphaproteobacteria > Hyphomicrobiales > Phyllobacteriaceae > Mesorhizobium > Mesorhizobium sp. f-mel. Next base: position 657,041 of record NZ_JBSPTO010000001.1, on the reverse strand, counting down.
AGCAGCATGGCCAACCGGAAACCCGTCGAGGACCGGGACTCCGGCAGTGGCTGCCTTGCAACGATGGTCGACATCGCATGCCCATCGGAATTTGAAATCCCCTAAAGGTTTTTCATAATCATGAAACTGTCAAGCTGATTCCTAGGCCGGTATGAAATCAGCGCTCGAATGCATCCAGCGTACGATACCAAGCGATCGTCGCGGCGACGCCGACTTGCCGAAAGACGTGGAACGGTATCGGCCGGATCGGCGAGACCGGGAACGGCAATTGCCTGGCGTCGCCGCTCGCCAGATAGCCGGCAATGCGCTCGCCAAGCGCAGTCATCAGGCCGACGCCACGGCCTTGGCAGCCGACCACGGCCATCAGGCCCTGCTCGGGCTCGTGAATATGCGGGAGGTGATCCGGCGTCATCGCCACCCGGCCAAACCAGCGCTTTTCGATGCCGACGCCGGACAGCGCGGGATAGAGCCGGAGCAGCGCGCGCTCGAGATGCGCCCAGTCACCTTCGCTGGTCGGCTGCGCCATCCGGCCGCGCCCGCCAAGCACCAGCCGCCCGTCGGCACTCTTGCGGTAATAAACGAGGATGCGGCGCGAATCCGATACCGCCTGCCCCTCCGGCAGAATCCCGGCCGCCAGATCGGCCGGCAGCGGCGCTGTCGCGATCTGGAAGGAGTGCAGCGGAACGATCGTCTCGGCGAGACCGGGGAGCAGATCGCCGGTATAGGCGTTCGTCGCCAGAATGACCGCCTTCGCCTGCAATTCGGCGCCGCCCTCCGTCGAGATACGCCAAAGCCCGGCGTTCTTATCGAGGCGCACCACCTTCTGGTGCTCGGCGATCTTCACGCCCGCGGCCGAGGCGATTCGTGCCAGTTCCGACGTGTAGGCAAGCGGATCGATGACGCCGGCGCGGCGGTCGACCCAGCCGCCGAGATAGCCCTGCGCGCCGGTCAACGCGGCGATCTCGGTCTGGCTCAGAAGCCGGACATCGGCGCCGCGGTTCCGCCACTGCCGGTCCCTGTTCGCCGCCGCCTTCAGCGCCGTCTCGGTGTGCGCTGCCTGGATCCAGCCGTTGCGAACGAACGGCACCGCCAGTTTCTCGTCGCGGATCAATTCGAAGACGGCGTCCGCCGTCGAGGCGGCAAAATTGACGAGGATCTCGCCGCGTTCGGGGCCAAAATGCTCCAGCAGCCATTCCGGATCATATTTCAGGCCGGGGATCACCTGGCCGCCATTCAGGCCCGATGCGCCTTGGCCGATCTCGCCGGCTTCCAGCACCTGCACGGCAAAGCCGAACCGGGCTGCATGCAACGCAGTCGACAAGCCCATGATGCCACCGCCGATGATGACGACATCGACGGGTTTACCGCTGACAAGCGCCTGGGGTGCGGCGGCCGATTGCGGCTTCTGCCAGATCGGATCGGAAAACGGTGCGGGCAAGGATCACCTGGAGTGCAGTTCGTTGTGAAAATCCTAGTCACCATTTCATAATTTTGAAAGCTCGTTTCCGCTTCGCAATCGGGACACGCCAAAGGCAATCACCGTCAAGCAGCGCGGAGATCGCCCGGACAGATTGACAAAACTCGCCTTGAGGACGGGATAGACCTTTGGCCGGAATTTGTTGAAAGTGCCGCCGCCGCTGGCCAGGCTCTTTGTGAACCATTGGTCCGGCAGCGACGACCGTCGCAGCAGAACCAGACAGCAGAGGACCGTAGCCATGACGAACACCACTCTCCTGCCCAACGAGGGCCTCTTCATCGGCCGCGCCCGGACAAGCGATAGGTCCCATCCGCTGGTGGTCACGGTGCGCGACGGCACGGTGTTCGACATCACGTTGAGCATGGCACCAACCGTGCGCGACGTCTGCGAGATGCCAGACCCGGCAGGGTACGTCCAGGCGGCCAGAGGCGAACCGATCGGATCACTTGATGCGATCGCCGCCAACAGTTTCCAGGCCGCGCGCGATTCGCAAAAACCGTACCTGCTTTCTCCGGTCGACCTGCAGGCGGTCAAGGCGTCGGGCGTCACCTTCGTCGTCAGCCTGCTCGAACGGGTCATCGAGGAGCAGGCGCGCGGCTCAGCGGAAAAAGCCGACGCCATTCGCGCCGACATTGCCGGGCTGATCGGTCACGATCTGTCGAAGCTCAAGCCCGGTTCGCCGGAGGCGATGGAGATCAAGGCAAAGCTCATCCAGCGAGGCGCCTGGTCGCAATATCTGGAAGTAGGCATCGGCCCTGATGCCGAAATCTTCACCAAATGCCAGCCGATGGCGTCGGTCGGCTTCGGCGCCGATGTCGGCCTGCATCCGGTTTCCACCTGGAACAATCCGGAGCCGGAGATCGCCATGATCGCCGCCAGCAGCGGCAAGATCGTCGGCGCGACGCTCGGCAACGACGTCAATCTGCGCGACGTCGAAGGGCGCTCGGCGTTGTTGCTCGGCAAGGCCAAGGACAACAACGCCTCGGCCGCGCTCGGCCCGTTCATCCGCTTGTTCGACGCGACATTTTCCATCGATGACGTGAAGCAGGCCATCGTGCGTCTAAAGGTCGAGGGCGAAGACGGTTTCTCGCTGGAGGGCGCCAGTTCGATGGCCGAGATCAGCCGCTCGCCGGAAGAGCTGGTCGCCGCCGCCATGGGTCCGCATCACCAATACCCGGACGGGCTGGCGCTTTATCTCGGCACCATGTTCGTGCCGTCGAAGGATCGCGGCGAAAAGGGCAAGGGCTTCACGCACCAGGTCGGCGACATCGTCACCATCTCGTCGGAGAAATTCGGCGCCCTGATCAACCGGGTGCGGCTGTCGCCCGACTGTCCCCACTGGAGTTACGGCGCCAGCCATCTGATGCGCGATCTCGCCAGCGCCAACCTCATCTAGGTTCCCGCCCAGCCTGCGACGTTAGATTTCTCGGCGCTCGAATTGAGGGGCCTCGCTCGGAAAATATCAGCTAAACTGATGCAATCTGATGGGACCGCTGATGGCGCCTTGTCGCGCGCCGACTACCACTGGCAAATGGAGGCTTGCCATATGTCGAAAAAGCGGATGCTCTGATGCATCCAGGTCGGCGCTGGCAAAAATACGATCAGGGTTTGCCGTGATCGTCGTCGGAGGTGGAGGAAGTTTTCAAATGGGAGGAAATCAAATGCTGACAAGGCTACGAGTATTTGTATTCGGCTTGATCGTGGCGCTGGCCATTCCGGCGGCGGCACAGGCCAAGACCTTCTACTGGATTTCGCATGGCGGCCCGGCCGATCCGGTCTGGACCTACTTCCTCGCCGGCGCCAAGCAATGGGCGACGGACACCGGCAACACCGTCAACACCTCGTTCCACAATGGCGACGTGTCGTCCCAGCAGGAGGCGGTTCGCGCGGCCATCGCTGCAAAGGCCGACGGCATCACCACCACCAGCCCCGACCCGGGCAGCCTTATCGAGCTCGCTAGGGAAGCACGGGCGGCAAACATCCCGATCATCAACTTCAACACGCCCGATCCGAAGGCGGACTTCAACGCCTATGTTGGCGGCGACAACGTCACCTTCGGCAGGAACTGGGCGCGGTATCTGGTCGACAAGGGTCTGGTGAAAAAGGGCGATTTTGTCTGGATGCCGGTGGAAATCCCGGGCGCCACCTATGGCGTTCAGGAAGAAGAAGGCATCAAGAGCGTGTTCGAGCCGCTCGGCATCACCTATGAAATCACCGAAGCCACGCTCGACCAGGCCGAAGCGATCAACCGTATGGTCGACTACCTCACCGCTAACAGGACCAAGGTCAAGGCGATCATCGGCCTCGGCGATCTGGTGACCGGCTCGATAAAGCGGGTGTTCGATCAGGCCGGCATCAAGCCGGGCGAAATCCCGGTCGTCGGCTGGGGCAACTCGCTCGACACTACCCAGGAGGTGCTGACCGGCTACGTCAATGCCGCACAATGGCAGGATCCGCAGGCGACCAGCTATGTGGCGCTTTCGATCGCCAATATGGCCGCCAGCGGCATTCCGCCCGGCTTCGACGTGATCACCGGCGCACTCTACGAAAAGGACACCGCGCAGGTCTACGACGACATCCTGTCCGGAAAATAAAACCGCGATCGGGATGGTCGCGGCACGCCTGCCGCGGTCATCCCCATCATTCCGCCGAGCCTCGAACCGCCTTACGCGGTGCCGGGCTTGGCCAATCCCAACCATGTCGCGGGTCCAACGTGGAAAACAGTTCCATCATCCAACGCTCGATCGCCAGGCCGGAATTCGGGCCCTTCGTGCTGCTCGTCGTCGAGCTCGCCGTGTTCTGGGGGTTCAACCAAGACTTCCTGTCGCCGCAGAACATCAGCAACATATTGGCCTTCACGGTCGAGCTTGGCCTGATTGCGCTGGCGATGACGCTGTTGATGACTTCGGGCGAATTCGACCTCTCGGTCGGATCGCTGTTCGGCTTCTCGCCCGTCTTGATGTGGACGCTCTTCAACAGCGGCCTCACCTCGCTGGAAGCTGGCTTCGTCGTGGCCCTGCTGGTTGCCGCCTTCATCGGGCTGGTCAATGGCTGGTTCGTAACGCAACTCAAGATTCCGTCCTTCCTGGTGACGCTCGGCATGCTGCTGGTCGTGCGCGGCACCGCTCTGTTCGTCACCAGCGGATTTCCGCAACGTACCTGGAGCGCCGAAGGCAGCTGGCTTGCCGAGGCGCTGGTCGGCGATTTCTTCATCGGGCCGTTCCGCATCTACATGTCGCTGTTCTGGTTCATTGCAGCAGCGATCGCACTCGGCTACGTGCTGACGCAGAGCCGGACCGGCAACTGGATCCAGGCGGCTGGCGGCAACCCCAATGCGGCAAGGGCGCGCGGCGTCAATGTCAGCGGCGTCAAGATCGGCCTGTTCATCCTGTCGTCGATCATGGCCTCGCTTGCCGGCGTCATCAGCTCGCTGCGCACCTCGGCGGCCAACCCGAACAGCGGCACCGGCTACGAGCTCGAAGTCATCGCCATGGTGGTGATCGGCGGCACGGCGCTGACCGGCGGACGCGGCACCATTATCGGTACCGTGCTCGGCATCCTGATCCTGCGCGTGATGCGCAACGGCATCGTGCTGATCGGCGTGCCAGGGCTTGCCTACAACATCTTCATCGGCGCGATCATCCTCGGCATGATGGCGCTCCACTCATGGCTGGAACGCCGGCATCAGGCGGGGACTTGAACCATGGCCGAACCGCTTGTCCGCATGGAAAACATCCGCAAGTCCTACGGGCGTGTGCAGGCGCTGGTAGACGCCAATTTCCATGTCAATGAAAGGGAGATCGTCGGTCTGCTCGGCGACAATGGCGCCGGCAAGTCGACGCTGATCAAGGTGCTGTCGGGTGCGGTTCCGCTGACCAGCGGCGACATCTTCATCCGCGGAAAGAAGGTGGACTTCCGCAGCACCAGCGACGCCATCGCCCACGGTATCGAGACGATCTACCAGGACTCGGCACTGGTCACGCAATTGTCGATCGCGCGCAATCTGTTTCTCGGGCGCGAGCCGATCAAGCCGCCGCGTTTCCTCAACCGCATGGACCAGGAAGCAATGAACGTGGTCGCCCGCGACCTGCTCAAGCAGGTCGGCATCTCGAAGAACATCCCGCCGACCACGCCGATCGGCTCGCTCTCCGGGGGTGAGCGGCAGGCCGTGGCGATCGCGCGCGCCATGCATTTCGACAGCGACTTGATCATCCTCGACGAGCCGACCAACAATCTCGGCGTCGCCGAGACGCAAGGTGTGCTGAGCTTCGTGCGCAGCGCCCGCGATTCGGGGCATTCCTGCATCTTCATCGCCCATAACATCCACCATGTCTTCCAGGTGGTCGACCGCATCGTCGTGATGCGCCGCGGCAAGGTGGTTGCCGACGATATCGATCCGAAGAACACCAACGTCGCGGAAGTCGAACGGATCATCACCGGCATGTCTGACAAGGAGATCCACGACGCCATCGTGCAGGGGAAGCAACCGCAGGGCTGAGTGGCCAGCTGGAAGCCGGGTTGGCCGTATCTCTGGCACAGGATCGCATCGGCTCCTATGACTGCGACAATGAAAGCCACCGTTGCGGACATCGCCAGAAGCTGCGGGCTGTCGACCGCGACGGTCGACCGGGTGCTGAACAACCGGCCAGGCGCCAGCGCGGCCAACCGGCAGCGCGTGATGGAGGCGGCCAAGCAGCTTGGCTATTTGCCGGTCGTGGATCAGGTCACGCTGCCCTCGCGGCCGGCGCATCTCGAGTTCTTCCTGCCGATCGGCACCAATGCCTTCATGATGGATCTGGCAAATCATATCGAGGATTATGCGGCACGCCTGCCGCTTGTCGCCTCCTGCCGGATCCACAAGCTCGCAGGCATCTCGCCGAACGCGTTGCAGGCGGCGGTCGAAAACCTCTCGCTCAAGGCAAACGGCGCCGGCGTCATCGCGATCGATCATCCGAGAACGCGCAATATCCTGCGCGAGATCGTCGAGGCCGGCATCCGCCTCGTCACGCTGGTGTCGGACGTTCCGGGCGCACCGCGATCGGCCTATGTCGGCATCGACAACCGTGTGGCCGGGCGCACCGCAGCGCTTCTGATGGGACGTTTCGTCGGCGGGCGCACGGGCCATCTGGCGATGGTCGTCGGCTCACGCTCCTATCGCGGGCATGAGGAACGTGAAATGGGCTTTCGCTCCGTGCTCAGCGAGGAGTTCCCCAATTTGACCGTGACCAGCGCCGTCGAGATCAACGACGAGCCTGATATCAGCTACACCGCGACGATGAAGGCGCTGCACAACGAGCCGGAACTGCTCGGCATCTATTGCGTCGGCGCCGGGCGTTCGGGCGTGGCGAAAGCGCTGCTGGAAGCCAAGCCGCAAAGGAAGCCGGTGTTCATTTGCCACGACCTGACGAGGGCGACACGCGGCTATCTCGTCGACGATCTGCTCGATGTCGTCATCGACCAGAATGCACGACTGATCGCCGAGCAATCGGTCATTCGCCTGCTCGGATCGATCGCTTCCTCGGCGCCCTATCTGACGCGAAAATTCATCGAGCCGCGCCTGATCTTCAAGGAAAACGTTCCGGTCCAGTGATGCCGCGCAACGGCCACCGTCAGTTGCCCGAATGGCTAAAATTCGGTTGATACCGCAAATCTGCACATGTGCTATGCATCTTTCGTTGTTGCCGAATCATTGGGCAACCCCTAGTTTCGCAGGTGTCGGCCATCTACTCCTCCCAGATGCGATGCCGACGCTGAGTGCGGTACACCTCCTCCCGTGCCGTATTCGAAATCAAGCCCGCTGCCACCTCCTCCCGGCAGCGGGCTTTTTTGTTCCGGCTCCGGATGTTGGGCAAAGGCTGAGGTCACGAAGATCACCGGAAACGTTGATCGGCGTCGAACGACCAATACGGGCGATGGTCACCGGCTTGTTCGGGAGCCGTCACCAGGGTTGATGCCGCCGGCATATTCGCCAGCAAGGGTGTTGCAGCCGCGATCAGCGGATCCGTCGGAATCCCGTCACACTTGTCACTCTCACCAATTCGCTATCGGTTCTATCCTGCCTCACCAACAAGCAACAGGTAGCGCCGGGAATGGTCCGGCGACAGACCGGCAAAGGAGAAGCGCGATGACGGCTCGTCCGAACGGACAAAAGAGCATTCGGCGGCGCGGCTCGCAATGAACACGCTACCGATCGTTTCGCCGCTTGCGAGACTATCTGGCCGCAGCGCCCCGGAAAGACGCGATCAGGCCTTCCGCCATGCGGACAAATTGCGCGCTGGGGCCTTCGGCTCCGACGCTTTGAAGGCTGACACGGGCGCCTTCAAGCAGCAGCGACAACGTATCGGCGAGAAGCTCTGCCTGGCCGATCCCGGCATCCCGACACAGGCCGACCAAACGGTCGCGCTGGGCCTGCTTGAGTTCCTTGATCACCCGACGGGCCGGATGGTCGGTCTCGCTCAACTCGATGGCGGCGTTCGCCATGTCGCAACCGCGGCCGTCCACCATCAGGCAATCGGCCGCCATCCGAACCCAGGCGTGCAGTTGCGCAAGCTTGTCGCCCGGATGCTCGGCCTCGAACTTTTGCCACATCGCGTTGGCGCTGCATGCGGTCGCCCGCAGGCACTCGATGACCAGATCGTCCTTGGACTCAAAATGACGGTAGAGCGTCATCTTGTTAGTACCGGCGGCCTCAGTGATCGCGTCGACACCCACGCCCTTGATGCCATGCTTGTGGAACATATCCCGTGCCGTCTCGAGGATGCGATCCCGGGGGCGGATGCGTTCCGCAGTGCCGTCTTCCATCAAAACCTCCTTGGTTCCGGGGTTTCCGAAAAATCCCTCGGTACACCTCTTGACTAGGGTGTTACCGGTCTGTAACTTCTAGATGTTACTTACTGGTAACACCCCCATTGCCTCGTGTCAATCTCGCAGGCGCCTGTGAACAGCCTCCGCCGAATCGGCCCAGGCATCAACTGCGCCCCAGGCGACTTTGGCCGCGAACAGGAAGAACACCCGATCTGCGGCGTCCACCGCAGATCGCAAGCCAGGAGCCGCTACGATGTCGCAGCGCAAAGATTTGACGATCGACGAAGTTGTGGAGGATCCGATGATCCGGATGCTGATGAAGGCCGACCGTGTCGACCCGCGCTCTTTCGAGACAATGCTGCGTACCCTTGCGGATAGGCAAGGCCGCAGCCGCAAGGCGCCGCCTCGTTTCCTGGAAGACCCGGGGCAAAGCCGCAGCCGACGGCTGTCTAGAGTGGCCAAGGCCTTCGGCCAGGCGAGAGCATCGGGCGAGGCGTACGTGTCATGGTAAACTTCTTCATCCACCGACCGATCTTCGCATCGTCGATCGCCATCATCATGGTGCTCGCCGGGGCGATCTGCTATTTCCTGCTGCCTGTCTCGCAATTTCCCGACATCACGCCGCCTCAGGTCGTGGTCAGCGCCAACTACCCGGGCGCCAGTGCGCAAGTCGTGGCCGACACCGTCACGACGCCGCTCGAACAGCAGATCAACGGCGTTCAAGGCATGACCTATATGTCGTCATCGAGTTCCAATGACGGCTCGTCGACGATCACCATCACCTTCGAGGTCGGCTACTCCCTGAGCACCGCAGCCGTCGACGTCCAGAACCGCGTGTCGCAGGCGGCCTCCTCGCTGCCGGCCATCGTCAACCAGGGCGGCGTGACGATCAAAAAGCAGAATCCGAATTTCGTCCTGATCGTCAACCTCACCTCGCCCGACGGCTCCGTCGACCCGGTCGCGCTCAGCAACCTCGCCTACCTGCAAGTGGTCGACCCGCTTAAGCGCCTGCCGGGCGTCGGCGACGTGCAGATCTTCGGCGAGCGGCGCTATTCGATGCGCGTATGGCTCGATCCCGACAAGCTCGCCAATCTCGGCATCACAGCCGTCGATGTCCAAAACGCCATCGCCGAGCAGAATGTCCAGGTTGCGGCCGGCAAGATCGGGCAGTCGCCTGCGCCGGCGGGTACTGCTTTCGAAATGCAGGTCAATGCAGTCGGCCGACTGAGCGATCCCAAGGAATTCGGCGATATCGTCGTGCGCGCCGATGCCGCGAACGGTTCGTTGGTTCGGTTGCGCGACGTCGCGCGCATCGAACTCGGCGCCCTGCAATATTCGTCGTCGGCGTTCTTCGGCGAGGATCCGACCGTGGTGCTTGCGGTCTACCAGATGCCGGGTTCGAACGCGCTCGATCTGCAGCAGCGCGTCAAGGACAAGATGCAGGAACTGTCGGCCCGTTTCCCGAAGGGCGTCAGCTACGCCATGCACTACGATACGACACGTTTCGTTTCGGCGTCGATGCACGACGTGCTGGTCACGCTCGGCGAGGCGCTGGTCCTGGTTGTCGCGGTGGTGTTCATCTTCCTGCAGAGCTGGCGCACCACGATCATCCCGACGATTGCGATTCCGGTGTCGCTGGTGGCCACGCTCATCGTCATGTACATGTTCGGCTTCTCGCTGAACATGCTCAGCCTGCTCGGCATGGTGCTGGCGATCGGTCTCGTCGTCGATGACGCGATCGTCGTTGTCGAGAATGTCGAGCGCCAGCTGGAGGCCGGCCTCAAACCGGTCGCTGCCACGCGCGCGGCGATGGCCGAGGTCACCGGCCCGATCATCGCCACGACCGCCGTGCTGATGGCCGTGTTCGTGCCGGTCGCCTTCATACCCGGCGTTTCCGGCCGGCTCTACAACCAGTTTGCGCTGACGGTGGCGATCTCCTTCGGCATCTCAGCCTTCGTCTCGCTGACGCTCACCCCGGCGCTCAGCGCCGCCTTCCTGCGCCACCGCCCGGCGACGCAGTTCGCGCCGTTCCGCTGGTTCAATGCGGGCTTCGAACGGCTGTCGCATGCCTATGCCCATGGTGTGCGCATCCTCATCCGCCTGCGCTGGATCATGCTCGGGCTGTTCGCGGCCGGGCTTGTCGCGACCTACTTCGTCTGGCAGCGCCTGCCCTCGACCTTCCTTCCGGTCGAGGACCAGGGCTATTTCTTCGTGGTCATCCAGTTGCCGGATGGGGCGTCGCTGGAGCGCACTGACGCGGTGGCCCGGAAGGTACGCGATGTCCTGCAGAACACGCCCGGCGTCGATATCGTCGGCTCGATCAGCGGCTTGAACTTCCTCACCAGTGCCGCCCAGTCGAACTCGGCGGTGGAATTCGCCATTCTCAAGCCATGGGACGAACGCGGCCCTGACCAGAGCGCCTCGAAGCTCGTCGCCGACGTGCGCTCGAAGCTTATGGAAATTCCGGAGGCCTTCGCGCTGAGCTTCGATCCGCCTTCGATCCCTGGCATCGGCACGACCGGCGGTTTTGAATTCCAGGTGGAGGACCTGACCGGTCGCGGCAGCGCTGCGCTCAACGACGCGACGCAAGCCGTGCTCGCCGAAGCGCGCAAACAGCCCGAGCTCAACCCGCAGCAATTGTTCTCGTCGTTCTCGACCTCGACGCCGCAGTTCAACTACGACCTCGACCGCAACAAGGCGAAACTGCTCGGCCTCAGCCTGCCTGACGTGTTCAACACGCTGCAGATCTATCTGGGCTCGCTTTATGTGAACGACTTCAACCTGTTCGGCCGCACCTTCCGGGTGACGATCCAGGCTGACAAGGATGCGCGTGCGGGTGCTGCCGATATTTCGCGGCTCTATGTGCGCAATGCATCCGGCGGCATGGTGCCGTTGAGCACGCTCGGCAAGCTGGTGCCTATCGTCGGCCCGGAAACCGTCCCGCATTACAACAACAATGCGTCGGCCCTGATCAACGGCGGTGCCGCACCCGGCTTCTCCTCGGGCCAGGCGGTCGCCGCGATGGAACGGGCCGCTGCCACGGCACTGCCGAAGGATTTCGGCTACGAATGGACAGGGATTACCTATCAGGAGCTCAAGGCCGGATCGATCGCCTCGATTGTCTTCGGTCTCGCCATGGTCTTCGTCTTCCTGATCCTCGCCGCCCAATATGAGAGCTGGGCCATGCCCTTCATGGTTCTGCTCGCGGTGCCGCTTGCCCTGTTCGGTGCCTTTGTCGCCTTGTTGATGCGCGGCATGCAGATCGACGTCTATTCGCAGATCGGCTTCGTCATGCTGATCGGGCTGGCGGCGAAGAACGCCATTCTGATCGTGGAGTTTGCCCGGCGCCGGCGCGAGGAAGGTCTCAGCATCGTCGACGCCGCAATGGAAGCGGCGCGCCTGCGGCTGCGGCCCATCCTGATGACCGCCTTCGCGTTCATCCTCGGCGTGCTGCCGCTGATGTTCTCCACAGGTGCTGGTGCAGCGAGCCGCCAGTCGATCGGCACCACCGTCTTTGGCGGCATGGTCGCAGCGACGATCCTGTCGCTGGTGTTCGTGCCGGTCTTCTATGCGGTGATCGAGCAGCTGCGCGAGCGCGGCAGCAAGAGCGAACCCGTTGCCGAACCGACTGAACCAACTGCCGAACCCGCTTTCGAGCGATTGGCCGAAGCGGCCGAATAGGATTGGAGAATTGATCATGCGTAAATGGAAAATTGCATTGGGAGCGGCCGTTGCCGTTGGGGCGATCTCGGTGGCCAGCGTTCACTTGCTCGACATGGGCAATTTCGGGCTCAACGCCGGTACGGCAGGAGCGGCAACGCCCGAACCCGCGGCGTTTGTCATGCCGGTGCCGGTGGTGAGCGTCGTCAAGAAGACGATCCCGATCTATCTCGACTATGCCGCCCGCACAGAGCCGATCCGCAGCATCACGCTGCAGGCGCGCGTACCGGGTTATCTGCAGGAGCAGGTCGCGCCCGACGGCAGCGATGTCAAGAAGGGCGACCTTCTCTACAAGATCGCTCCCGAGGATTTCCAGGCCGCCCTCGACCAGGCGAAGGCTCAGGTCCAGCGCGACGAAGCAACGCTCGACTATGCGCGTTCCAACCTTGGTCGCGGCACCGAGCTCGCCAAGAGCGGATACATCGCCAAGGATGCGTTCGACCAGCGCACCAGCAGCTTGCGCGAGGCCCAGGCCTCGCTCGCCGTGAACCAGGCGGCTGTGCGGACCGCCGAGCTCAATCTGAGCTATTCCGAAATCAAGGCGCCGTTCGCCGGGCGCGTCGGCCGCAACCAGGCCTCGGTCGGAACCCTGGTCAGCGTCGCCGGCACTGTGCTCAACACGCTGGTGCAACTCGACCCGATCTATGTCACCTTCAATCCGAGTGAAACGGATCTGGTGCAGATCGAGGAAGCCCGCGCGGCGGGGCCCGTCGATGTCGACGTCCTGCTTCCCGGCGATACGGAGCCGCGCCAGAGAGGTCAGCTCACCTTCATCGACAACACGGTCGATCGTTCGACCGGCACCATCACCGCACGGGCGACGATCGGCAATGCCAAGTTCACACTGCTGCCGGGCCAATATGTTCGCGTCAGGCTGCACATCAAGCAGCAGCCCGATGCACTGATGGTGCCGCAGACGGCGTTGGGATCGAGCCAGCTCGGCAAATACCTCTACGTCGTCGGCAAGGACAACACTGTCGACCAGCGCATCGTTTCGCTCGGGCCGACCAATGGCGATCTGGTGGCCATCTCGAGCGGCGTATCGGAAGGCGACCAGGTGATAACAGGCAATCTGCAGAAGATCGGCCCTGGAATGCCTGTCTCGCCGCTGCCAGAGAAACCGGCCACCTGATACCCCCCATCAGGCCCGGTCCAGCGGCGCCCCCGGCTTTGCCGAGGGCGCCGTTTTGCTGAAGCAGTTCGACAAGCCGGCGACATCGGCGCGATCGGCCGCGGGCATGAACGCGCAATAGGGATCGGAGAGCCGGACCGAAATCTGCCCGAAACCGGGAAATCCATAGATACCTCTTGTTGGATTGTCGACAATCTGCTTCTCTGCTTCCGGCACCTTGTGGAGTTGAGGATGGGGAAGCTGGATTTTGCTCCGATCGCGGACACGACAAGACGCGCCGAGATCGTGGCGTTGCTTCGGCGTGCAATCCTGACCGGCCAGCTGGAACCCGGGCAGAAACTCAACGAACTCAGGATTGCCGAGCAGATGCGGGTGAGCCGCGCACCGCTGCGCGAAGCGATGCGTGAGCTGGTCCAGGAAGGCATCCTGACCAGCATTCCTTACGCCGGAACCTTCGTCATTGATGTGACCGCCAAGGACATCGACGACGCCTATTCGCTCAACAAGGTTCTGGATGAGTTCGCCATCGAACTGACTTGGCCGCTTCGTGACCAGCGGTTTTTCGACGAGCTTGACCGGCGCCACGAGGCGGTGAAGCAGGCGACGCGCGACCGCGACACCACAAGGCAGATCGAAACGGCGCTGCAATTGCACGGCCTGATCCACGAATGGGCCGACAATTCGGTTCTGCTCGAGACCTGGCAGCGACTGACCAGCCGGCTGCAGATGTATTTCGCCCTGCATCAGCGGGCGCGCAAAGAGCTGGTGCCTGACGAAGACATCCACGAGACCTATGTGCGGTTGCTGAAAGGCGCCGACATGCGCGCCGCACAAAGCCACGCCCGCGAGCATATCGGCCTCGACTTCGAAGAACTGCTCGCCTATGCGCGCAGCCTCGAACAGCGCGACTCCAAGGGCGCCAAGGCCGATCGCGCTGGCCCGACGCGCAACCGGCCGGACGGCAGCTGAGCCGACAGAAGCCGCCAATTTCGGCTTCGTCAGGACATCACAGACAACGGACAGAGAAATTGCAGATCAAAACCATCAAGGCCTACCATGTCGTGCAGCCCTTCGTGGACGGGCCCTATCGTATGTCCAAGGGTCGTGTCGCCGACGCGTTCGACGCGGTGATCGTCGCCATCACCGCCGACAGCGGGCTGACCGGCTGGGGCGAGATGGCGCCGCTCGGCAATTTCTACTCGCCGGCATTCGCGGCCGGCACTCGCGCCGGCGTCATCGAAATCGCGCCGCATCTGCTCGGCCACGATCCCCGAGCCTTGGCCAGTATCGGCAGGCTGATGGACACGGTGTTCAAGGGCCATCCCTACATCAAGTCGGCGCTCGACATGGCATGCTCGGATCTCGCGGCACGCGCCGCCGACATACCGCTGGTAACGCTGCTCGGCGGGCGCGAGAGCGAGACGGCAGAACTATACAAGGTCGTTACCCATGGCACGGTCGATGCGATGGCCGCACTTGCCAAGCGCATCGTCAAGGACGGGTTTCACCGGCTGCAGGTCAAGGTCGGCGGCAACGTCCATGACGACATCGAGCGCGTCACCGCGGTCGCCGCTTCGGTGCCGAAGGGCACCGTCATCTTCTGCGACGCCAATGCCGGCTGGACGCCCTATCAGGCGCGCCAGTTCACTGACGCGACGCGTGCCATCGACTACACGTTCGAGCAGCCCTGCACCACGATCGATGAATGCATGTCGGTGCGCCGCTCGCTCGACAAGCCGATGGTGCTGGACGAATCCGTCGCCTCGCTGCACGACATGCTCGACATCCACCGCAAGGGCGCGGCCGACGGGCTGACGCTGAAGATCTCGCGGCTCGGCGGCGTGACCAAGACGCGCCAGATCCGCGACCTTGCCGTCGATCTCGGCTTCATGATCACCGTCGAAGACACCGGCGGCGCCGAGATCGACACATCAGCCATGGCGCATCTGTCGCTGTCGACGCCGGAGGAGCGCCGGCTGCACGCCATTGCCTTCCACGAATGGGTGACGGTGCGCACCGCATCGAACATGCCGCCGGTCTCGGGAAGCCGCATGGGCATTCCGGACGGGCCGGGCCTCGGCATCGACGTCGTTCCCGACCTGCTTGGCGCGCCCTTCTTCGAGGTCGGCAGCTAAGATACTGGAATGCGCCGATCGGGCATGCCGGTTGGCGTTACCTGTCGCGCGCTTCGTCGTTAGCGATAGACGCACCGGCAGCTGAGCCGCCATGAAGCAGCTTATCGCCGCACTTGCTCGCTTGCGAGAAGCGATGTCTCGGTCATCGCGGTCTGCATCCCTAGAGATCACCGCCTTCTGCTCCCTAGCTGACCGCGCAGCCAAGCAGCATGCCAAGGGCGCACAATCGAATCACACAATTTTGGAAAGAAGGCTGCCGAATTGCAGGTTGAAATATTTTTCATTTAGAAATAGGAATGTTCAAAATGACTTGGAGGCCGCGGCGCGGCAAGAGCTGGAGGAAGCGACATGGCCCATCCGCAATTTGCAGCGGAACTTTTGCAACGCGCTGAAAAGCAGGGGCCGATCACCATCGGGCTTGCCGGCGCCGGGCAGATGGGCACCGACATCGTCGTCCAGGTGGCGTTGATGCCGGGCATGCGGATCGGCGCCATTTCCGAGGTCAGGCCGCAGGCGGCGATCGATGCAGCGCTGCTCGCCGGCCACGACCGCTCGGACATCGTCCACGCCGGCAATGCAGCTGATATCGACCGCGCCATCGAGGCCGGCAAGATCGCGGTGACCGAAGATTTGCATGCGCTGGCTTCCGCCGGCCGTATCGACGTCATCATCGACGCGACAGGCAATCCCAACATCGGCACGCTGTTCGCGCTCGAAGTGATGAAGAACGGCAAGCATATCGTGATGCTCAACGTCGAAGCCGACATCACCATCGGCCGCTTTCTCAAGGAGGAGGCGCGCAAGGCGGGCGTCGTCTATACGGGTGCGGCCGGCGACGAGCCGGCCTGCACGCTGGAGATCATCGGCTTTGCCAAGAGCCTCGGCTTCAACATCATCGCCGCCGGCAAGGGCAAGAACAATCCGCTGAAGATCGACGCCATGCCGGCCGATTACGAGAAGGAGGCGGCCGAGCGCAACATGAATGCGCGCATGCTGGTCGAATTCGTCGACGGCTCGAAGACGGCGATCGAGATGGTGGCGATCGCCAATGCCACTGGCCTGGTGCCCGACGTGCCCGGCATGCACGGCCCGACCGCGACGCTGGAGGAGCTCGCCAGCGTGCTTTGCCCGCGCGAGGATGGCGGCGTGCTGCATCGCAAGGGAGTGGTCGACTATTCGATCGGCAAGGGCGTGGCGCCCGGCGTGTTCTGCATCATCGAGACCCGGCATCCGCGCGTGCTGGAGCGCATGATCGACCTCAAGGTCGGCAAGGGCCCCTATTTCACGATCTTCCGCCCCTATCATTTGACCAGCCTGGAAGTGCCGCTGTCGGCGGCGCGCGCCGTGGTCTACAAGCGCGCCGACATGGAGCCGCTCGACCATCCGGTCGCCGAGGCGGTGGCGGTTGCCAAGAGCGACCTTGGCCTTGGCCAGTCGCTCGGCATGATCGGCGAGAACGACTATCGCGGCTTCGCCATGACCTGGGAGGACGCGCGCGCCCGCGGCGCCCTGCCGCTCGGCCTCGCCGAGCGGGCCAAGGTGGTCAAGCCGGTCAAGACAGGCGATTTCCTCACCTACGAAAACTGTGTACCCGACGATTCGATGGTGATAACCCAGATCCGCCGTCGTCTCGACCAGTCGGACGGACGGTTCGTTACAAACGCCGCCTGAATCCGCTGGATTTCCACCTGATGGACGATGTCGTAATCGGGATCGACGCCTCGACGACGGCCGTGAAGGCGATCGCTTTCACGCGCGATGGCGAGGAACTGTTCCAGGCGCGCGAAGCCTATCCGCTTTCAAATCCCAAGCCCGGCCATTTCGAGCAGGATGCCGAACATTGGTGGACCGCGCTGCTCGGTGCATTGAAGCAGGTCACTGAGGCGGTGGGCGCTTCGCGAGTGGCGGCGATCTCCATCGCCCACCAGCGCGAGACCTTCACCCTGATCGATCACGCCGGCAAGCCGCTTATTCCGGCGATCCTGTGGCTGGACGAGCGCGCGCGCCCGCAAGTTATCAGGCTTTCGGCTGAGCTCGGCCGCGAGACGATCCGCGACTGGAGCGGCAAGCCGCCAGACCCGACGCCCGCGCTCTATGCGATCGCCTGGCTGGCCGAACACCAGCCGCAAACGCTCGACGACGCAGCCGCACTCGTCGACGTGCATGGCTTCTTCGTCCACCGGCTGACCGCACATCTGGTCACCAGCACGGCAAGTGCGGATCCGCTCGGGCTGCTCGACGTCAGGAATGGCACTTGGCACCCTGAGCTCGTTACCGCCGCAGGACTCCGGCCGGACCAGTTGCCGGAACTGGTCGCGCCGGGCGCAATCTGCGGCGGACTTGTCGAAAGTGCGGCACGGCTGACCGGCCTGAAGGCCGGCACGCCTGTTGTCGCCGGCGCCGGCGACGGCCAGGCGATGGGCCTCGGCATGGGCGTTCACGCCGAAGGCAAAAGCTATCTCTCGCTTGGCTCGGGCATCGTCAGCGGCTGTTATTCCGGTAAGATCACGACGTCGAACGCGTTTCGAACGCTGGTCTCGCCGACCGGTTCGGGCTTCATGTTGGAGACCGTGCTGCGCTCGGGCATGCAACTGGTCGACTGGATCGTTCGCACGACCGGCTCGCCGTCGGCCGCAGCGCTGGAGAAGGCGGCGGTCGACGTTTCCGCCGGCAGCGAGGGCCTGCTTGTCATGCCCTATTGGGCCGGTGTCATGAGCCCCTACTGGGACGGCGCGGCGAGAGGCGCCATTGTCGGTCTGTCGCTGGACCATGAGCCGAAGCACCTTTTTCGAGCGGTTCTGGAAGGCATCGCCTTCGAGCAGGCCATCGCCAGCGAAGCAATGGAAACTCAAGCCGGCGGCAAACCGGCGGCTGTGATAGCTGCCGGCGGCGGCACCAACTGCGCCCTGCTGATGCGGATCATGGCAAGCGTGCTCGAGCGGCCGCTCTCCGTCTCGCCGGTCAACGAAGCCGCAGCGCTCGGCGCCGCCATGCTGGCGGCCTCCGCCATCGGATGGTTTCCCTCGCCGGAGACCGCGGCTGAGGCGATGGCCGCGCCGCCAACCAGGCATGTCGAGCCGGTCGACGGGCTGATCTCCGGTTATCGCGCGCGCAAGGCGATCTACCGCGACCTTTATCGGGCGACGCGCGACATCCATGCCCGCCTCGACGCGCTAAGCGAGGTTAACCCGCAATTCTCACACTCCATGTAGCCTGCGTTGCTCTTTCGGCGCGGCAGATACGGTGTCGGGCGGCGGAAAGCGTATAGAGACATACGGTTGAGCCGCCCGACACCGTAGGTGCCCGCCGAAAGGCAACCCGAAGGGCCGGTTGAAGAAGCCGGCAGGCTGTGTCGCCGCGCTTGCCCGATGGGACCGCATCGCTCTGCGCGCGGCTCCTACCCTGCCGGCTTCTTCAACCGGCGCAGGCCACATCGAGTGTGAGAATTGCGGGTTATCGGTTGAGCAGGCCCTTGGCCGCATCCTCGTCGGTGATCAAAACCGATATTTTGGTGTTGGCGAGCGCCGCCCGCATGATGGCAATTTTTTCCTGCCCTCCCGAGACCAGGATGATGGCCGGGATGTCCGACAGGTCCTGCAGCGGATAGGCGCAGACCCGGCGGTTGACCTCATGGTCGACGAGCCGGCCCTCGGCGTCGATGAAATGGCATAAAATATCACCAACTGCGCCGGCCTCCTGCAATTCCTCGAGTTCGCTGGGCTTGATGAAGCCGTAATTGGCGATCGGGCTGTCGTTGGAAAATGATCCGACGCTGAGCACGGCGATGTTTGCCCGGCGCGCGCGGAAGACAACGTCCTGAACGCTGCGCTGGCTCATGAAGGCTTCGCGCTGCTCCGGCCTGTCGGCATAGACCGGTACCGGCAGCAGAAAGCACTCCGCACCGATCTTTTCGGCGAATTCCCAGGCGCTCTCGGTCGGGTTGAGCGGCTGGGCATGGGTGAGGCCGCCCAGCATGGAAACCACCGTCGTCCTGGCGATCGGCCGCCGCGGCAATTCGTTGATGGCGAATTTCAGCGTCCTCCCCCAGCCAAGTGCGATGACATCGCCGGCATTCACATTGTCGGCCAGATAGGCGCCCGCGGCGTGGCCGATCATCAGCGGCGTGTTGGTTCGGTCGGCGGCCGACGGCACCACAACCGCCTGGCTCAGTCCGAAACGCTGCTTCAGAGCCTCTTCCAGCACCAAGCATTCGACCACGCTGTCGCGGATTCGGAACTGGACGACGCCCTCCTCACGCGCGGCGGACAGGATGCGATGCACCTTGATGCGACCGATCCCGAGGATCTCCGAAATCCTCTCTTGCGTCAGCCCCTCGACATAATAGTGCCAAGCGGCACGTGCCTTAAGCTCGGCATCCGGGAAGCGCGAGGCCTTGTCATTCTCCGTCATCGCCATCTTTTTGCCCTCCCGCGGTCGTCCGAATCCTTAAATGCCATTCAAGTGGCGTATCCCACCAAGCGCCACGAAATCGTTCTCGTGCCCAGGATTCAAGATTTATGACATCGACAGGATGTCGTCTACAACGCGAGATGAAAGCCAAAATGGTGAACATTTACTTTGTCTTGGCCGTCGCGGCCTGCTCAAGCAGCCGAAACGAAGTCGCAGGATGAGAGCGGACCTGAAACGCGGCATTTCATGCCCTTTCGTAAGGCAAACCGGCTGGCGGCGCAAACCGGCGCGGAATGATGCGGCGGGCCTTGACAATTTTCCGACGAACAGTTTAGCTGAACAAAATTGTATATCAAAGATAAATTGTTCACAGGGAGGTGCCTGGTGAGCAAGAGTGAGCCGACGACGCATCGCCGGATCGCTGATGGAGGAGACAAAATGGCTCTGAGCAACGGTGCAAGCGAGTTAAAGGCCGGCCCAGGTGCGCAGGCCGCGGCGGGCGCGAAGCTTTCGGCGCTGTTCGCCGGGACCATGGGACCGCTGATCGGGCTGGTGCTGCTGTGCCTTGCGCTGTCGCTGACCACCGACACGTTCCTGACCGTCCGCAACATCCTCAACGTGCTCGACCAGGTCACCGTGCTCGGCATCATGGCGATCGGCATGACGCTGGTCATCCTGATCGGCGGCATCGACCTGTCCGTCGGCTCCGTGCTGGCGCTCGCCGCCATGGTGATGGGGTTCGTCGCCCATCCCGACCATCTCAATCTCGGCATGCCCGCCGGCATCGTCACAGCGCTTGTCGTTGCTGGACTTTGCGGGCTGGTTTCAGGCCTGCTCGTGACCGTCACCAAGCTGCCGCCCTTCATCGCCACGCTGGCCATGATGTCGGTGGCCCGCGGTCTCGCCAACATGATCACCGACGGCTCGCAGATCATCGGCTTCCCCGACTGGTTCACTAGCCTGTCGATCATCCGCCATTTTGGCTTCCTGTCGGTCACCGTCGGCTTGATGATCGTTCTGGCGATCATCTTCGCAATCTTCCTCAACTATCGCGCGACCGGTCGCAGCCTCTACGCGATCGGCGGCAGCGCCGAAGTCGCCAGGCTGTCCGGCATACCGGTCAAATCGCTGACCAACTGGGTCTATGCGATCTGCGGCGTGCTGGCCGGGCTTGCCGGCATCGTGCTTGCGGCACGGCTCGATTCCGTCCAGCCGAGCTCCGGCTTCGGCTACGAACTGGACACGATCGCGGCGGTGGTGATCGGCGGCGCCAGCCTGTCGGGCGGCGTCGGCTCGATCGGCGGCACCGCCATCGGCGTGCTCATCATCGGCGTGCTGCGCAACGGTCTGAACCTGCTCGGCGTGTCGCCCTTCATCCAGCAGGTGGTGATCGGCGTGGTGATCGCGCTGGCGGTGGCCACGGATACGTGGCGGCGCAGAACGCAATGAAGAATTCGCCAGGGTGTCCGGGCGAAAACGGATCGGTGATCCGAACTGGGAGTTGTTCGGCCAAGGGCGCCGTGATGCGCCGGCAGAACAGATTGAACATCAACGGAGGAAACACATGCTGACCAAACGTTCATTGCTGCTTGCTGCCGCGGCCGTCATTCCGCTGCTCGGACTGTCCGAGATGGCGTCGGCCAAGGAGGCCAAGAAGCTTGGCCTTGCCGTCGCCAATCTGCAGGCCGATTTCTTCAACCAGATCAAGCAGTCCGTCGAAGCCTACGGCAAGGAAAAGGGCATCGAAATCATCACCGTCGACGCCAAGGGCGATTCGGCGACCCAGGTCAGCCAGGTGCAGGACCTGATCACGCAGAACATCGATGCGCTGATCTACATCCCGGCCGGCGCCACCGCCGCCACCGTGCCGACCAAGACGGCCAAGGCTGCCGGTATCCCGGTCATCAATGTCGACCGCAATGCCGAGGGCGCACCCGGCGACACCTTCATCGCCACCAACAGCGTGGCATCGGCCAAGGCGGTCTGCGACTACATCGCCAAGCAGGCCGGCGGCAAAGGCGAGCTGATCATCATCCATGGCCAGAAAGGCACGACGCCCGAGGTCGACCGGTCGAAGGGCTGCGGCGAAGCGCTGAGCGGCTATCCCGACATCAAGGTGGTCGGCGAGCTGTGGAGCGAAGGCTGGCATCAGGACGAAGGCTTCAAGCTGACGCAGGACCTGCTGCAGTCGCATCCCGACGTGTCGATCGTCATCGGCCAGGCCGATGCGCTGGCGCTCGGTGCCGCGCAGGCGGTCAAGGTCGCCAATCCCGGCCACAAGGTCTGGGTTGCCGGCTTCGACGGCGACGTGGCGGCGCTCAAGGCACTGAAGGGCGGCGTCTTCGACGTAACCGCGACGCAGCAGACACAAGGCATGGGCCGGCTTGCCGTCGACGCGGCGATCAAACTGGTGGCCGGCGAAACCGTTCCCGCAGAACAGCTGCAGGACGCGACGCTGACCACCAAGGACAATGTCGACCAGTTCATCGCCAAGCATCCCTGACAATCGGTAACGGAACGATGGCCTTGGATCTCAGCCATACGCAGACCCCGCATCTGGGGCTCTTCGTCAGCGGCCTCTGCAAGAGCTATGGACCGGTCCAGGTCCTGGCCGATGCGAGCTTCGAAGTGCGGCCGGGAGAAGTCGTGGCGCTGCTTGGAGAAAATGGCGCGGGCAAGTCCACCGTTTCGAACATCATCGCCGGGTCGACCAAACCCGATGCCGGCAGCATCACATGGCGGGGGAAACCCTATTCCCCCGCCTCTCCCGCCGCGGCCATCGACGCCGGTGTCGGCATGATCCACCAGGAACTGAAGCTGCTGCCGGATCTTTCGGTCGCCGAGAACGTCTATGTCGGACGCCTGCCGATGCGCGGCGGCCGCATCGACCGCGCGGCTATGAATGCGCGGGCATCGGCCCAACTGAAGCGCCTCGGCCTCGATGTTTCGCCGGATCGCAAGGTGCGCACGCTGCGCATCGCCGCCCAGCAACAGGTCGAGATCGCCAAGGCACTGACGCTCAATGCCGAGCTTCTGATCTTCGACGAACCGACAGCAGCGCTTGGCAGCGAAGAAACGGAACTGTTGTTCCAGCAGATCCGCAAGCTCAAGGCGGAAGGCATGTCCTTCATCTATATCAGCCACCGGCTGGACGAGATCGCTGAGATTGCCGACCGCGTGGTGGTGATGCGCGACGGGCGCATCGTCGCCCGGCACGAGCGCGCCGACATTCCGGTGCGCACCGTGGTCGAGCAGATGGTCGGCCGCAGCGTCGAGCGGATGTTCCCGCCGCTCTCGGAACCGGGCAGCGAGACGTTGCTCGAAGTCGAGAACCTGTCCTCGCCGGAACGCAGTTTTCAGAATGTCAGCTTCTCGGTGCGGACCGGCGAAATCCTTGGCATCGCCGGGCTGATCGGCGCCGGCCGCACGGAACTGGTGCGGGCGATCGCCGGCGCCGATCCGATTTCGTCGGGGTCGGTGCGCGTCGCCGGCAAACCGGTGCACCTCAATGGCCCGGCGGCGGCGATCAAGGCCGGCGTCGTGCTGGTGCCGGAAGACCGCAAGGCGCAAGGCGTGGTGCTCGACCAGACCATCGGCGAGAATCTGGCAATCGGCAATTTCGACCATGTCGCGCCGAATGGCTGGGTGTTTCCGAAGGCGGTGCAGAAATTCGCCGAGGCCGGCATAAGCCGGCTCGGCGTCAAGGGCCGGCCTAACCAGGCGATCAGCAAGCTCTCCGGCGGCAACCAGCAGAAGGTAATTATCGCCAAATGGATTTCTCGGCCGCCCAAGGTGTTCATCCTGGACGAGCCGACACGCGGCATCGATGTCGGCGCCCGCGCCGCGATCTACGATGTCATCGCCGACCTCGCCCGCTCCGGAATGGCGGTGGTGGTGGTGAGCTCCGACCTCGAGGAAGTGCTCGGCCTGTCGCATCGCGTGCTGGTGCTGAGCCGTGGCCGCCAGCGCGGCATTCTCGATCGCAGCGAAGCAAGCAACGTCGCCGTCATGGAGCTCGCCACAAGCTAGGACGTAACCGGCGATCGGGGAATCGGAACAAAGCGCAGCAGGTGGTATTCTCCCAAGCACCGGACCGCGCGGGGCGCCAGCCGAGGCTGGCGCCCCTTCATTCCTAGGCAGCACCGGCGGCTCAACAGGAAACATTTCGATGAAACTATTCGATCTTCATGGGGACGTTGCCATCGTCACCGGCGCTGGCAGCGGCATCGGGCAAGCAATCGCCATCGGCCTGGCCGAGGCCGGCGCCAATATCGCCTGTTTCGGCCATGCCTCGAAAGGCGGGCTGGACGAGACGGCGCACAGGATCTCGGAGCTTGGCCGCAAGGCACTGGTGCTGACCGGCACGGTGACTTCAGAGGCAGATCTCGCGACGGCGATCGAACGCACTGAAACGGAACTGGGCGCGCTGACCATCGCCGTCAACAATGCCGGCGTCGCCGCGGCCGAGCCGGCCGAGACGCTTTCGCTGGAGAAATGGCAGAAGCTCTATGACGTCAATGTCAGCGGCGTGTTCTTGTCGTGCCAGGCCGAAGCGCGGGCAATGCTGACGCGGCGCAAGGGCTCGATCGTCAACATCGCGTCGATGTCGGGCTCGATCGTCAATCGCGGCCTGACCCAGGCGCATTACAATTCGTCGAAGGCCGCCGTCATCCATATGTCTAAGAGCCTCGCCATGGAATGGGCCGATCGCGGCCTGCGCGTTAACGTCGTCAGCCCCGGCTACACGCTGACGCCGATGAACAAGCGGCCGGAGGTCGCCGACCAGGTCAGGATCTTCGAGCGCGACACGCCGATGGGGCGCATGGCGGCGCCGGAGGAGATGGTCGGCCCGACCGTGTTCCTGGCCAGCCGGGCTTCGAGTTTCGTCACCGGCATCGATCTGATCGTCGATGGCGGCTTCGTCTGCTGGTAGGAGAAAAAATGCAGAGGCGATTCCAGGGTAAGACGGCGGTCATCACGGGCGCCAGCGGCGGCATCGGTGCGGCGATGGCCAGGCGCTTTGCGGCGGAAGGTGCTGCGGTCGTCGTCAGCGCCATCGACCCGCGCGTCGACGAAGTCGCCGCCGGAATGAAGGCGGAAGGCGCCAGGGTCGCATCGCTGCGCATGGACGTGACGAAGAAGGACGAGGTCGCCGCCCTCTACGATCTGGCCGAGCAGCAGTTCGGCCGTGTCGACATCTCCGTGCAGAATGCCGGCGTCATCACCATCGCCAGGATCGAGGCGATGACCGAGGACGAATGGGACAGGGTGATGGCGGTCAACACCAAGGGCGTGTTCCTGTGCTGCCAGGAGGCGATCGCGCGCATCCGCAAGCATGGCGACGGTGGCAGGCTGATCAACACCGCATCCGGCCAGGCTCGCCAGGGCTTCATCTACACGCCGCACTACGCCGCCTCGAAATTCGGCGTCGTCGGCATCACCCAGAGCCTCGCCAAGGAAGTGGCGAAGGAGAAGATCACCGTCAACGCGATCTGCCCCGGCATCATCGACACCGACATGTGGGCCTACAACGATGCGGCATGGGGCAGACTGATGGGCGACTACAAGCCGGGCGAACTGATGGCCGAATGGGTCAGGAATATCCCGATGGGCCGCGCCGGCAGCGGCGAGGATGTTTCCGGGCTGGTCAGCTTTCTGGCCAGCAACGACGCCGCCTACATCACCGGCCAGACCATCAATGTCGATGGCGGCCTGATCATGTCGTGAGGATACTCGGACGACAGTGCGCCCGTTCGAATTTCACAATTGCTTGAGCATCGGATTATCCGAAAACCGCTTCACACTTTTCGGCCCGATGCTCTGGCCGCATTAGTCGTTGCGCGACATGAACGTTGGTATATATAATTTCATCCCATGAAAATGGCTTCGGTTACTGCCGACAGTCGACATCCTGGGACCTTGATGGCTCGCAAGCTTGAGGGCGCCGCACAACCGGCGATCGATCCGCGGATCACTGCTTCGGCAGCACGGCAGCCATGACGCGGTCCCGTCCCGCACGACATCTTCATCGAATTGGGCATCATTCGTCTGCGCCTACTTAGCGCCGACAGCAATTTGGTGCCAATGGACTTGCGCAATGACCGGCTTTTCCAACACAATCAAAAAAGACGCAAGAAGGGAACGAACGATAACTTCCACCAGAGCTTGACAGGAGAACAGGCATGTCACTGCGGAGTATGATTTCGAGACTATCAATGGGAGCCTTAACACTTGCCGCGGCAAGTGCACTCGCGCCTTCGGCCCAGGCTGCGGCGCCAGAATCCAATGATCCGATCAAGATCGCGCTGTTCGACTGGACCAGCGTCAATCTGAACGCCAAGATCCTCGGCGGCATTCTTGAAAAGCTCGGATACACGGTCGAGTACCCGACCGCCGACTATCTCTCCAGCCTGACCACCGGCCTCACCAATGGCGATCTCGCTGTCGCTCTGGAATTCTGGGACACGACTGCCGGCGAAGCCATGAAGGCCTCGGATGCGACCGGGCAGACCGAACGGCTCGGTAAGCTCGGGCCCAAGGCCAAGGAAGAATGGTGGTATCCCGAATACATGAAGGAGAAATGCCCGGGCCTGCCGAACTGGGAGGCGCTGAAGGACCCGAAATGCGCCGAAGCCTTCTCGACGGCGGAAACGGCGCCGAACGGCCGCTACCTCGGTGGCCCGGTGACATGGGAGGGTTTTGACGACGAGCGTGCCGCGGCGCTGAAGCTGCCCTTCACCGTCATCCATGCCGGCACCGACGCCGCGATGTTCGCCGAGCTGGATTCGGCCTACCAGCGCAAGGCGCCGATCATGCTGTGGGTCTATTCGCCACATTGGGCGCCGGCCAAATACAAGGGCGAATGGGTCGAATTCCCCGACTATACGCCGGAGTGCTACAACGACCCGAAGTGGGGCGTAAACCCTGAAGCGAAATATGACTGCGGCAAGCCGCATGGCGAGATCTGGAAATATTCCTGGGCCGGCATGAAGGACAAATGGCCGGTCGCCTACAAGGTCGCGAAAAACTACACGGTCGACACGGACGAGCTCAACAAGATGAGCGGCGAGATCGATCTCGAAGGCAAGACGCCAGAAGAAGTCGCCGCTGCCTGGATCGCCGCCCACGAAGCCGACTGGAAGGCCTGGGCCGAGTGATCGTTCCAACTGGAAACCGCGAGACCCGATCATTCATGGCCGGGTCTCTATTCCATATTCCAGAAGGACGACTGCATGGCCGATAGGACTGAACAGTTGCTACAAGCAGCAGGCACGCCAAAGGATGCCCGCCCGATAAAACTTGCCTGCTACAATGTCTGGAAGCTGTTCGGGGCGAACGCGGCCAATTTTATCCGCCAGCGTGACGGCAAGGCCAGCATGGCGGAAGTCGCCGCGGCCGGGCTGGTCGGCGCGGTGCGCGCCGTCGACCTCGAGATCCGCCAGGGCGAGATCTTCATCATCATGGGCCTGTCCGGCTCCGGCAAATCGACGCTGGTGCGCTGCATGTCGCGGCTGGTCGAGCCGACGCATGGCAAGGTCGAATTCGAGGGCAAGAACCTTCTCAAGATTTCCGATGCCGCGCTGATCGAGCTGCGGCGTCACCGCATGGGGATGGTGTTTCAGAATTTTGCCCTGCTGCCGCATCTGAACGTGCTGGAGAACATCGCCTTTCCCCTGGGCATCCAAGGACAGGACCGGCCGACGCGCGAAGCACGTGCACGCGAGGTCATCGAGCTTGTCGGCTTGCGCGGTCGCGAGCATTTCTATCCGCGCGAGCTTTCCGGCGGCCAGCAGCAGCGTGTCGGCATCGCCCGCAGCCTCGCCACCAAGCCGGAAATCTGGTTTCTCGACGAGCCGTTCTCAGCACTCGATCCGCTGATCCGCCGTGAGATGCAGGACGAGCTGATGCGGCTGCAGACCATGCTGCACAAGACCATCGTCTTCATCACCCATGATTTCGACGAGGCCATCCGGCTGGCCGACCGCATCGCCATCATGAAGGACGGCGAGGTCATCCAGATCGGCACGCCGGAAGAGCTGGTGGTCAATCCGGCGACCGACTATGTCGCCGAATTCACCCGCGACGTCGACCGCGCCAAGGTGATCTCGGCGCGACGCCTGATGCGCGCCTGCGACGGCACCGAGCATGGCGGCGTGGTCGCGCCGGATGCCAAGATATCAAGTTTTTCGGCAAGCATAGTCTCGGCCGGCAAGCCGTTCGCGGTGGTCAACGGCACCGGCAAGCCGATTGGCGAGGTCACGCCGCAAGCCGTGATCGATCTTCTGGCCGGGATCGAGCGTCGCGGGGCTAGCGCATGACGGTGACGGCAAGCACCAGCGAGGCGAGATCGCGGCCGATTCAGATCTGGCTGGTGGTCTGGGCCTGCGCCTTTGCCGCCGTGCTTGCCGTGTTCCTGCTACAATATAGGCTGCCCTGGGCAGTCAACTATCCGACCGGCGCTATCGTTCCCGTCGCCGACTGGGTCAGCGCGCTGATGAACCTGATAAAGTCGAACTTCTCCTGGCTGACGCGGTCGATCACCGCGGCGCTCGGCGTGCCGCTCGATTTCGCGCTCAATCTGCTTGCCAAGAATTTCAAGATCGGCCGTGGCGCGGATATGGTCGTCCTGCCGCGCCTGTCATGGGTCGGCGTCTGCATTGCTGCATTCCTGGCCGGCCGCGCCGCCGGCGGCTGGAAGCTCGGCGCGCTGGTCGGCGGCTGTTTCCTCTACATCGCGCTGTTCGGCCAATGGACCAGCGCAATGCTTACGCTCGGGCTGATCTCCATCGCCGTGCCGTTCTGCATCGTCACCGGATTGTTCGTCGGCATCTGGGCGTGGCGCAAGCCATGGGCTGAGAGGCTGTTGATCTCTCCTGCCCTCGATCTGATGCAGACCATCCCAACCTTCGCCTATCTGATCCCGATGCTTCTTTTGTTCGGCAACAGTCCGGTTTCGGCGATGATCGCGACGGCCATTTTCGCGACGCCGCCAATGGTGCGCGCGACGATGCTGGGACTGTCGCGGGTGCCGTCCGAGATCGACGATTTCAGCGAGATGGCCGGCTGCACGGCGCGCCAGAAACTGTGGCGCGTGCTTTTGCCGTCGGCGCGTCCAGCGCTGATGGTCGGCGTCAACCAGGTCATCATGCTGGCGCTCAATATGGTGATTATCGCTTCGATGATCGGCGCCGGCGGCCTCGGCTACGACGTGCTTTTGGCGCTGCGCGCGCTGAAGGTCGGCGAGGCAATGGAAGCCGGCCTTGCCATCGTCGCGCTGGCAATCGCGCTCGACCGGCTGAGCCAGGCGATCGCGCGCAATCACGCGCAAGGCCATGTTTATCAGGAGGTGAGCCCGAGCTTCTGGCGCCGCTGCCCCAATCTGACGCTGGCCATCGCCGTCCTTGCCGTCACGACGCTGCTTGGCCTGTCTGTGCCGGCCTTCGCGGCGGTGCCGAAAGCGATCACTTTCACCACCGCCCCGATGTGGAAGACAGCGGTGAGCTGGATCACGATCAACTTCTTCGACACGATCGAAGCGTTTCGCGTGGCGCTGATCCTCAATGTGCTGAACCCGGTGCGCGCCTTCTGCGAGGGCTTCCCGTGGCTAGGCGCGGTGTTCCTGCTTGGCCTTGCCGGTTACCAACTCGGCGGCCTGCGCCTCGCCGTCCTGGTCGCCGCGCTGACCATCTTCTGCGCGGTGACCGGCCTGTGGGAAAAGACCATGGCGACGGTCTATCTGTGCGGCATCTCGGCCTTCATCGCTTGCCTGATCGGCATCCCGATCGGGCTGATGGCTTCGCGCAGCGACCGCGTCGAGAAGGTCGTCACGCCGGTCATCGACACGCTGCAGGTGCTGCCGTCGTTCTGCTTCATCATTCCAGTGGTGATGCTGTTTCGCGTCGGCGACGTGACGGCGATGATCGCCACGGTCGCCTTCGCCGTGGTGCCTGCCATTCGCTACACCAATTACGGCCTCCGGCAGGTGCCGCCGGCACTGATCGAGGCGGCAAAGGTGTCGGGCTGCACCAAGCGCCAGACGTTCCTGCGCGTGCAGCTGCCGCTGGCGTTGCCCGAGATCATGCTTGGCGTCAACCAGACGATCCTGATGGCGCTGGCGATGATCATCATCTGCGCCATGGTTGGCACGCGCGATCTCGGCCAGGAAGTGTTCATTGCGCTGTCCAAGGCCGATTCCGGCCGCGGCATCGTCGCCGGCCTGGCCATCGCCTTCATCGGCATCATCGCCGACCGGCTGTTCAACGCCTGGACGGCGAAGGCACGGGCAAGGCTGGGATAGCCGGAAAATAGAGGGTCGCGCGCCCCGCGAAACGGCAGCTTGCACAGAAGCTGTCGTTGCCAAGCTGATCGCAAAAATGTCTGCATCAGGGCCGCTTGCGGATCGTCTGGTTTCGGCAAAACCTGGGAAGAAGCGGACGTTCATTCCCCATGGACAGATCGGGCGATGTAAGCGCTGCAAGCTTCGGCGATAGGAACATCTCTCAACGAAGCTTCTGGATAAGCGCGTGGATCCGCTCGACCGCACCTTCTGCATCCCCGACCAACGCCACATTCAGATGCGCTACGAACGCTTCGTCAAAAGCGCATGTTGTTGATAGGGAACCCGTCAGCGCGACAAGTAATAAGGAGCCGTGTGTCTGACACGCAGCTCAGCTCGGTCGTAAGCTTGGATCAATTTGCCATCGATCGTCGCGGCACCGTCGTAGCCTATTTGCTCGATGGCGGCCGCGTCGCGAAGCAGGGCGAGAATATACTTAAAGAGCTATGCAGAATCTCAATTAATGCTTTACCAGCATCGGGTTTTGAGCTCGCCAAGGTAGCGACCGTCTGCTCAGAGTCCGTCGGGGATGGCAGCAGCCGGCTTTGCAAGGGCAGCAATGTCTCAGGTAGCAGTCATCTTGCTTGGGCGACCGCACTCAGCTTGGCAGGTGCGTCGCCTTGTAAGTTGTTACCGTTCTCTCACCGAAGCGAGAGGCATCGATGTCGGATCTCCTGAACCCCAGGCTGTCGAATTTCGCCCAACTTGTTCGGATACCTGAGCGGCTCAAACTGCCCCCACTCCTGTCACCGCTCGATCTAGAGGGCGACGACTACACTTTCGAGTTGCCATACCGACAACTCAGCGTCTTTGCGCGGCGGTATGAGAATAGTGAGGCACTCGCGTCGATGCCGGTCTACGCGATCGCCTCGTTGGGTGATCTGGACGCGGTGCCCACTCCGGTGCCGCCGACTGAGGAGAATCCGGATCCCGACTCCATTCCGGTTCCCGTCGTCCACCGACCACTGGGCTTACTCGGCACGGATCACGTCGGGTATGCCTCGTTCGACCTGGATGTGCTGAGGACGCAGGACACCATTGGCGCGCTTCGCGCGGCAAAAATCCTGAAGCCTGGCGTGGAGACCCGGATCGGGCTCCGGAACCTCTGGGTGTTCCCGTTCGCCGACCCCGTTCTGATCGTGGACGCGCTACGCGACGGCGACATTGGGCCTAACGTCATCGCTCTTCGAATCGAGCTCGACAACGCCCGGCTTGCCGATCGGGAACTAAACCACCCGATGGCCTCCATGCAGAACCCCAATATACTCGACTGGAGGTTGTCGCCCGGCTCGTTCACGCTTTCAGGGGCGTTGCTCGTCGGCGCCGATGGCTGCGAATCGCTTCTTCCGAGCAATCTTTCGACCCAGCGATTCCGTTTCTCGCAGGTCGCGCGAGTGCCACGGGCGCAATGGTCTATGACGCACGAAACGCGAGAAGAGAGTGAGGATCGAGAGGGCCGCAGCATCACTGTCTCGATCTGGACCGAGCGCTACCGGCTCGGGCGGATTTTCGAGTACACCACGGAGTGGTTCCAGATCGGACACTCGCTGGGACCGCTCGTCTACAGCCTTCCTCTAGCGCCCGGCGAGATCGTCAAGGTCGCTGTCCTCGACTGGTCGAGGAGCGACGCGGGGACGCGGGACGAGCAGACTTCTCTGTCGGAGACACTTCAGCACGACCAACTGCGCGACCGTTCTCTCACCGAATCCGTTCATGCGGTGCTCGAAGAATGGCAGCGCGGGGGCTCGGTTATGGGAGGCGCTGCTGGAAGCGGAGCCTTCGGAGCGGGCAACATGGGTATCGGTGGAGCGGCGTCTCTCGGCGGTGCCTACACGACGTCTTCTGGCTCACGGGACCTTACTGCAGAGACGGCTCAACGCATCTCGGACTCTTTCCACCAAGCGACATCCGCACTTCGCGAGCTTCGCTCGACAGTTGTTGTCCAGACGGAGCAGGCCGAGTCCAGCTCGGCGCAGACGCGAACGGTGGCGAACTACAACCACAGCCACGCCCTCACCATCCTGTACTACGAAGTCCTCCGCCACTACCGGGTGGTGACCAGGCTAGCACGGAACCAACCTGCGCTTTTGATCGACTATACGCCCTACCGTTTCAACTTTAAGGATGAGGGCCAACTGCTGGCGTTCAGGCGAGAGCTGGAGGCGATTCTGCTCGACAGCCGACTCATCGGCTGTTTCGACGCTTTGGGGCGAGTCATGGCTGGACGGGCGGCCTTCGAGGCTGCCAAGAAGGCACCGAAGCCATCCGCGCCGGGAGATGTCTGGTTCGATCGCTTCACGATTACCATCTCCACTGGAGGGGACGGCGGAGGAGGAACCGACGGCGACCCCTACGTGGACTTCTACCTGACTGATGGCACGGGCATCTGGAGTCATCAGATTGAACCTAACGATAGCAGCAACCCGCGCCATCTCGGCCATCCCGGATACGATGATTTCGAGGATGGGGACGTTGATTCATATGGGCTCAAGCCGTTGCAGCCCATTCAGTGGAACAAGCTCCGGGGATTCGTGATCGGTCTTGATGGCGGCGGAGACTGGCGAATCAATCACGTAAAGCTGGAGGGCTTCACGCTGGTCGGCGACCGTATCCAGCTCTACGACGCCGGTTATGGGAAAGACCTCCCGGACGACACGAAAACAACCGAGTTCTTGACCGCCAAACCGCCGCCGGGACCACCGGCGCCCGTTATCGAGGCATTCGTGAATGCCGCAGATCTACAAACAGTGGATCTTCTGACGCGTCATCTTGAGGCCCATCGCCACTACTACCAGAGGGTGCTCTGGCTGTTGGAAGACCCCAACGCCCGCGCGGCTCGCTTTGAGGCACTGGCTCTCAATGGCGTGCCTGTGCTGGACATCATTGAAAACCGGGCAGTCGAGATCAGCGGGGACTGGGTCGCGTTCCCAATCGCTGTTGCGGCAGAAGGCCAGGTTCATCGGGCGATGGAGTTCCGCGACGAGCCAGTTCCAGACCCCACCGATACGTTCGTCGAGCAGTTGCTGACGCTGCCGTCGCGCGGTGTATTTGCAGAGGCCAAGCTCGGGAACTGCAACGCGTCGGAGTTGATCGATAACGACCGGTTCTGGGATTGGCAGAAGTCGCCCATCCCGCACCAGGCACCCGATATCCTGCCGGTCGACACTGGTTCGAGGGCGGCAACCGTCCCCGGACTCACTCCCACGGAGTTCCCCAACAGCCTTGTCAACATCGTCAATCCTGGCGCGCTTCCAGATCCAACCGGCCTCGCAAGTGCGATGAAAGTCCTTGGCACGCCGGGCATCTTTCGCGACATGTCGGCGGCCGAAGAACTCGGCAGCCTGCTGGAAAAGCTGTCGGACAACGCCACCTCGCTTGCCTCGGAAGGCCTGAAGAGCGGGAAACGTCAGGATCTCCTTCGCGAAATCCGTGCTGCCGACGAACTGAGTGCGGCCAAGAAGGCGGGTCTCATCGAGGACCTGTTCAAGAAGGAGATCGGTGTCCAGCCGAAGGCACCGGCGGCCAACGGAAGCAATAGCGGCGGGCAGCCCAGCGGCGGATCGGGAACTACGAGCGGCTCGTCCAGCGCTTCCGGCGGGGGGCCATCTCAAGTGGCGCCCGAGACAACGGCCGGTACAGGAGGAAGTACAGTGCCGACTGTGGAGCCCCCGAAGCCCAAGCCGAGCAATCCGTCCAAGCCCAAGCTTCCCACGCCCACCCCGCCGTCACGCGGTCTTGGTTTCCATCTGAATTTCCAACGAGCCCAGGTCTCCACGACCGCCGTAGGGACCGCGAACGTCACCGTCCGAGCATCCGGCCCAGGGGGCGGAGTGCTGCCTGGCTCAGGAGGATACATCCCTGGGGTAACGACTGGAGCTCCGACAGCCGAGCAGGCAAAGGCGCTGCCCGAGACTTGGACGGAGCAGCCATTCACCGACGGCGGCCTGGTCCTGCGTTCGGCTCACACGACAGGCGGGGGGCAGATTTCGATCACCGCTGTCTACAAGATACCCATCGTGAATAAGGAGAATCTCATCTCTGGGGTCCAGCTCGCTTCCGATGCCTTGCACATCGTGAACTATGAGCAGGGGACACTCACGTGCCACAATTCGGTGTCCTACGCCGCCCCTGCCCAGGGGGACATCGTGCGTTTGAAGGTGACTCCGCATGTGGTGCCTGTGATCATCACCTTCGGAAGCTCCAAGGAGTTTCAGGAAGAGTTGGCCAGCAAGGTCGGCGGCAACGCCATCGTTACTGCCGAAATCTCAGGCTCCATGACCAGCGGCTCCGGTTCAAGTACCAGCCGGACGATTACCCTCGCTTACCTGACAGGAGGACTGAGCATCGTTCCCGAGTGACGCGTGGTGCTGTTCCAGACTTTGGCGTGACCAGCATCGGGAGTCAGGCGAGACCGCACTCCCGCCATTGTTATTCGCTTCAAAGACCTCTCGGTGGTCTGCTGGTGGGAGCTGCCGTGGGCGTCTCTCCGGACCTTCGCCAAGGCGCGTCGGCTCAACCAGGGGTTCGGTCGAGAGATAGGTGGGCAAGGCGCGTTCCACTGACACGTGCCCTTCCGCCTATGGCCCGGCGGATTCCTCACGACCTTGCCGCTGCGCCGCACCAGGCGAGGAACGAGCTATGCTAGCTTAAGTGCGTGGCCACGAAACCGGCAGCAGGCCTCATGTCGGCCAGCCTGATCGCCCGTCACCCTCGTGGTCGCTTGGATGTCGGCTTATCAGGAGCGGCAAAGGCACCATCGACCGCCGATATGAGGCGCGTTGCTGAATACGCGGCTTCGTGAAGCCTTCCCATGACGCCAATCAGGCGGCTGCACGACCGCTGACCTGACTACCTTAATGGGCCTGACACCAAGCTCTCGCCTTCGGACGCGAATTGAAGCGCCGCGCCCGTCCGGCCGCCGAGAGTGGGCCGTCTGGTTTCAGAAATACGAGCCAGATAGCTGACTCCACCTCCCTCATGGCACTGCCGAAGCTCACGATATCGGACGCCACACGGCCCGACGCGCCAAGGACGTCAATTGAGGAGGTCCGGCAAGCCACGAGCGACATCTTGCGCTCAGACGGTTGCTCCGTCGCGCTCCCGCCGCCTCGGCGAGAAAGCGCAATTCAGCGGCCGTACGCGAAACGCGGCGTCCAGCTTTTCTCCATCTCGGCATCCTCGTCCTCTTCGTCGAGTGGATCCTCGGGAAGCTGTTCGCCGGTCAAGACCGTCAAGGTGTAGCCGTACTTGCCAAGGCCAATGATTTCTTCGTCGAGCACGATCCTGCCGGGCCCGTCGAACCAGGTGGCCAGATCGGTTCATCAACGGCGCGTTCGGCGCGCACTACTTTCGTTGCGTCCGCATTGAACCGGCGCGTCGCGCTTTGAGGCAGGGGCGCGCCTTTTCGCAAGAAGGCAAGCTTGCCGAGATTCTTGAAGGACTCCGATGTAAAGGCATAGGCGATCTCGTCGCCCTTGCTGACAATAATTGCCACGGGGTAGGCGCTGCATTCAGCGGCGCGGATCGCGGCGGCCGTGACAGAGCAGCGGGCTGTTTCGGCCAGCCTGAGAATACCGTCAAGGCCGATCTGGTTGTTCGAGAGAAGCTTGCGAGTGAAGCCTGACGGCAGAAGAAGGCCGCTCGCGAAATGATCGGCTTCCAGTTCAATCGACGTATTTGCGTAAAGTTGGCGCGCGACATATGCGCGCCGCCGCTCTTGATGATCTCCTCGGGATGTCCCGGAAGGAACCAATGCCCGAGTTCATGGGCGATGGAAAAATTCTCGAACCCCTCGTTGTTGTATTCGGTCGAGTAGATGATGGTGGCCGAGTCGCCGGCGAATATGATCGCCCCCGATACGCCCTGCATATCGGCTGGCTTCGCCTGGAGAGCGATGTTCCTTGCTTTGGCAATCACGCGCGGCTCGACGGGAAACTGCGTGAAGCCGAATTGTCTCGCTCGGAGTGAGCGCTCAGGACGTTTGAACTCCAGGCTTCACCGTGGCCGCAGCGCGTCACCATCTCAGCGCCGACTGCCAGTGATTGAACGCCAGCGGCGGTGTCACAATTACGATGCACTATGACTTCTGCCTGAGCGCATCGAGGACCACCTTGAAGGCCGCGGACGGCTGTCGGCGGCTCGGATAATAGAGGTGATACCCTGGATACGACGGACACCAATCGGAGAGCACCTGAACCAGTCTTCCGGCTTCGATATCAGGTTTCGCCAAGCCGTCAGGCACGAAGCCGAAACCGTAGCCACTTATCGCAGCGTTCAAAATCTGCCTGATCCCGTTGCAGATGACTTGGCCGTCCACTCGGACCCTCAATTCCTCCCCGTCTTTTTCGAATTCCCAGGCGTAGGTTCCGCCGTGTGTGGGGAGTCGGAGGTTGATGCATTGATGCGACGTCAGCTCTTGAGGCTTTGTCGGGATTCCTCGCTCGTCGACGTACGTTGGGCTGGCAATGACGATCATCCGTTGATAGGGGCTGATACACACCGAGATCATGCCTTGTGACACGATCTCCCCAAGCCGAACGCCCGCGTCGAACCGTTCGGCGACGATGTCCGTCAGTCCGTAATCGACGATAAACTCGACCTTGATATCGGGATATTGCCGCAGAACCTTCTCGAGTTTGGGCCAGAGAACCGTGTCGATCGCGTAGTCCTCGGCGGTGATGCGGATCGTACCGGCGGGCTTCTCTCCCAGTTCGGTGATTGCAAAGAGCTCGCCTTCGATCTCCTCGAACCGGGGAGCGATCGCGTTCAACAGTCGCTCACCTTCGGCCGTGGGCGACACGCTGCGCGTGGTGCGAGTCAGGAGTCGAAGCCCCAGACGAGATTCAAGTGCCCGTATCGTATGGCTGAGTCCAGATTGCGACATGCCCAACTGCGCGGCGGCTTTCGTGAAGCTCCGTTCCCGCGCCACGACAATGAAAGCCAACAGGTCATTTACGTTCGCGCGCAGCATCCGTTCGCTCCTATAGATGGGATCGACAAGACCTACGGCTTCGATTGCGAAACGTCATCACCGATTATTGCTCACCAAGAATAAGTCATCAGAGTTGATGCGAAACGAGATCGCGATGGGATGGCATTATCCAGACGAAGTAGCCTACTTGCTCCACCTTTGCGGCTTTCGAAGACATGGATGATGGCTTTCCCGTGTCGCCGATATATGCATACGGCACATAAGCGCTAGCAGATCGCAGCCGATAATCACTCAGGTCCTGGCCGCCTATATTCCTCCTGCAACCAATCAGAGGGCAATGGAGAATGGCTATGGATAACGGACCCATTGGATCGAACGGTCGACAGGAAACGATCGGCATCTGTCGGCGCGAGCTTCTGAAGCTGACCGGAGCAGGTGCTGCCGCGGCAGGCGTAATGTCGCTCGATGCCAGCCCTGCGTTCGCTCAATATGCCGGAACATGGGACAAGACTTTCGCGCAAAGCGAGCGTGTGCAGCACCGCAAGGTTTCGTACATTAACCGCCTCGGCATCAATCTCGTCGCGGACATGTATGTCCCGAAGAACATCGATGCCTCGCGACGCTACCCAGCGCTGATCGTCGGTCATCCCTACGGCGGTGTCAAAGAGCAGACAGCCGGACTCTACGCCCAGACGATGGCGGAGCGCGGCTTCATCACCATCGCACACGACGCCTCGTACAACGGCGAAAGCGGTGGCCAGCCTCACTTCATCTCGTCACCAGAAGCCGTTGTCGAAGACTTTAGCGCAGGCGTCGACTTCCTCGGTCTTGACCCGCGTGTCGATCGGAATCGCATCGGCATCATCGGCGTCTGCGCGAGCGGCGGGTTCGCACTTGCCGCTGCACAGATCGATTCGCGCATGAAGGCGGTAGCAACGGTGAG
Source organism: Mesorhizobium sp. f-mel (assembly GCF_053850215.1). Lineage (NCBI taxonomy): Bacteria > Pseudomonadati > Pseudomonadota > Alphaproteobacteria > Hyphomicrobiales > Phyllobacteriaceae > Mesorhizobium > Mesorhizobium sp. f-mel. The sequence continues at coordinate 619,153 of NZ_JBSPTO010000001.1, read as the reverse complement.
CATGTACGACATGGGCGGCGCGAAATGGGCGTGGAAGGGCGAAGAGATGAAGGCCGATGCCCGGATCGACATGCTGACCAAAATCGGCGAACAACGCTGGGCCGAGGCCGCGGGCGCACAGAAGCAATACGGCGCATTGCCTGAAACCTTGACGCCCGAGACGGATGGGATCACGCGGGAATTCTTCGACTACTACCGGACGCCCCGTGGCGCTCATCCGCGCGCGACAACTGCGATGAATGTTTCCGGTGACCCGTCCTACCTGCATTTCCGGCCGTTCGACCGTGTCGACATGATCTCGCCGCGGCCCGTGTTGCTTATCGCAGGCGAAACCGCGCATTCTCGGTTCTTCAGTGAGCAGGCGATCGAGAAGGCGGCTGAGCCGAAGAAGCTGTTCATCGTGGCGGGTGCTGGCCACGTTGATCTGTATGACAAGGTGGACCTAATCCCTTGGGACAAGCTTGAGTCCTTCTTCGACCAACACCTCTCTGCCTAGTAGCGAGTGTTGCAACGAGATAGTCGCTGACTATGAGACGGCGGCTTTTCGATCTGCTGAAGATCAGGAACCCGCCCTCCGTCTTCTTCACCTCCATCCGGCGCGCGGTCAGAATGCGTGAACGGCCAGTCAACCCTTCACATCGGTGACTATCATGATGAGACCTCCGTCATCGACAATCGCATTGGCTTGCGTCCTCAACGGGACCGTCATCTCCTACGCCTGGGCGACGGACCGCTCGCCTCCGCGCTCCGTCGTCGCCATGTCCACCAACGATTGGTCCGTCGAAACCGTCGTCGGCGAGCTCGACTACCCGTGGGACATCGAAGCTAGCGGTGAGAGGGTCTTCGTGACCGAGGCCGCAGGCAACATCGTCGTCGTCCAGAACGGCCGGGTGCGTAGATATGCCTTGCAGACCTCACTCGGCGTAACTCGCGAGGGCGGTGGCGGCCTTCTCGGCATGGCGCTGGCCACGGACTTCGAGACCTCGGGCGAGGCTTACTTCTACCACACGTATCGGACAGACGCCGGACTGTACAACAAGGTCATCGAAGCTGTGTTCGACGGGGGCTCGTGGCGGGAGACACGTACTCTGCTCGACCGCCTTCCTGGACACAGGCTCTATAATGGGGGCCGGCTGGCGATCGGACCCGACGGCCACCTCTACGTCACTACCGGATGGATTGAGGACAGTGCCCTGCCACAAGACCATGACAGCCTGGCGGGAAAGGTTTTGCGGATGACCTTGGAAGGCGAGGTGCCTGCCAACAATCCCTTTCAGGGGTCCTATGTGTATTCTTTGGGCCACCGCAATCCTCAAGGCCTGGCATGGAGCCCGGATGGCGAGATGTTCGTCGCTGAACACGGTCAATCCGCCCATGACGAGATCAATCACATCATGCCCGGCCTGAACTTCGGCTGGCCGCTGATCGAGGGCGACGAACGACGGCAGGGAATGGAAACCGCACTCCTCCATTCCGGGAGCGAGACCTGGGCACCATCGGGCATCACATTCAGAGGCGACGAACTCCTCGTGGCCACGCTGGTCGGACGGGGCATCTACGTTCTCGACGAGCAAGCGAACGATCTCAAGCTGATCTATGCGTCCGGCGATCGGTTTAGGGACGTGCTCTCCAGCGGCGACGTCGTCTACGCGATTACGACGAACCGATCGCCGCGAGGTGAAGGTCCATCGGACGATCATCTCATCAAGCTGTCGCCCAAGCTCTAGTGGACGACACTTCAAGCTCTCCAACACAACAACGAGTGAAACCCATGAACTTCTCTTTCGAAGACAAAGTCGCGCTGATCACTGGTGCCGCCTCCGGCATGGGCCTGGCTACTGCAACGGCCTTCGCCCAGGCGGGCGCGGCCGTCGCACTAGCCGACGTCAACGAGGCTGCTGTGCGCGCTGCGGCGGAAACCCTTGCTTCCGCCGGGCACCGCGCGATCGCGATTCAGTGTGATGTCGCCGACTTGGAGCAGGTTGCTGCCATGGTCAAAAAGACAGTTGACGAATTCGGTCGGCTCGACGCCGCTTTCAACAACGCCGGTGTCCAAAGTCCCGTCGCCGAGACCGCCGACGCGGACCCGAAGGACTACGACTTCGTCATGGGCGTAAATTTGCGGGGCGTTTGGAACTGCATGAAGTACGAGCTGCTCCAGATGCGAGAGCAGGGTTCCGGAGCAATCGTGAACAACTCCTCGCTCGGCGGCCTGGTCGGCATCGCTGAACGCGGCATCTATCATGCTTCGAAACATGGTGTGGTCGGTTTGACCAAGAGCGCCGGGCTCGAATACGCCGCTAAAGGAATACGGATCAACGCGGTCTGCCCAGGCATCGTCGAAACGCCGATGGTGACCGGGATGCTCGAGACCCAACCGGAAGCAATGGATGCGTTGATGCAGGTCGTTCCCATCGGCAGGCTTGGCAAAGCGGAAGAGATCGCCGACGCCGTCCTCTGGCTTTGCAGCGACGCGGCGAGCTTCATCGTCGGACACGCTTTGCCTGTCGATGGTGGCTACACCGTCCAATAGCCCGGCCTACCAATCCTAATGCCGATCGGCACGTTGGATGAATATCCGTTTCGGGAAGCTGCACCCGTTCCGCGGTTTTCCATGACTTCTTCGTCCAGCGTGCCGACCCGCTTGCGATGACCGCAATTGACGCAAACATGCTACCTCGCCAGTGCTCTGCATTGTCCGCTTTCGAGACGCCGCTTGGGCGGACTCTATGACGGAGATTAGGCGCATAGCAGTCGTTCATCAGATGTGGCGAGAACGACTGGAACGGGTCAGAAACTCCGGTTCGTGGAGCTGCTGATGCTCGAATAGCCGCTGCCTTGCCCCGGACGCCTGCCCTATCCGACTATCTTGTGCGAGGCAGACGTCTTTGCCAGCCCGCGTCACCTTTGTATTGCCAGAAATGCGTCCCAGGCTGGTTTCATGCTGAAGCGCCCCACCGTGAGTTTAGCCTTTCTCCTCATCTTTTCCGTCGCTGCTCACGGTGCGGACGGCTTGGGGGAGCGGCTTGAAAAGCTCTTTGATGAGGCCGAGCGCTTGACGCCGCTGCGCACGGTTGCGATCGCGCATGAGGGCGCGTTGGTGGCGGAGCGTGGCTATCGCGGCCACTCTCCGGCACGTGCTGCCAACATAAAATCGGCCTCCAAGTCGATCATCTCCGCGCTCGTCGGCATCGCCATCGACAAGGGCGTGCTCCAAGGCACTGACCAGAAGATCGCTCCGCTTCTTCAGGCCGACCTGCCCGCCGACGTGGATCCGCGGCTCCAGCAGGTTACGATCGGTCATCTGCTTTCCATGCAGGCAGGGCTGGGTCGGACCTCCGGCCCAAACTACGGGCGCTGGGTGGCAAGCGATAACTGGGTGCGGGCAGCGCTCGCCATGCCCTTCGACGACGATCCGGGCGGTACCATGCTCTATTCCACCGGCTCGACCCATCTCCTTTCGGCGATCCTGACGCGGCGGACCGGCCGCTCAACCCTGGAACTGGCACGCGAATGGCTGGGGCCGCAGGAGGGCTTTTCCATCGCCGCCTGGGACCGCGACCCACAGGGCATCTATCTCGGCGGCAACCAGATGGCCATGAGCCCGCGCTCGCTGCTCGCGTTTGGCGAGCTCTACCGCAACGGCGGGGTGAGCCGCGGCGGACGGCAGCTCGTGCCGGCCGATTGGATCAAGCTCTCCTGGCAGCCACGCACCGCCTCCCGTTTCACCGGTGACGGTTATGGCTATGGTTGGTTCATCCGTCAGATCGCGGGCGAAGCGGTCTTCTACGGGTGGGGGTATGGCGGGCAGATGGTCTATGTTGTGCCCGGGCGCGCGTTGACCGTAGTCATGACATCCGATGAAAACGGCCCCGCCGGCCGCGGCGGCCACCGCGACGATCTCCATGCCCTGCTCGAGCGGATCATTGAGGCGACGAAAGACGTGCGCGAGGCTCGCAGCAACTAGTGCCTCTGCACAGCGGATTTGACGGGTTCGATGGGTTGCAACCTGGGCAGGCTGTCGGGTTCAATGAGCAGTTCAATGCTGCGCGCGAGGCCAGGTTGCCTACGGCGCTGCATGTCGCGTTCGGCCGGCGAGCGACCGTTAAGCATGGCGTAGGTCCAGATAAGGCGAGATACTGGCCCTGCTTTTCGGTGAAGTGGGGTTGGGCTGGCAGCTGTCCGTCAAGTAACTGATTCATTTTCCGATCTTCCGGAACCTCCATAACCCAAGGAGGCCATTTGATTGCGGCCGGTGCGGTGAGGAAGCTGCTACTCCGCCGCCACCCCTTTCACTTCCAGATAAGATTCCATCGAATCGTCCATCGCCTGCAGCCACGGCGTATGGTGCAGCGGCGCCATCGTGCCGGTCATCAGCGAGCGATAGGCATTGTCGCGGAAGCCCATGATGTTTTCCATCTTGTGGTGTTCCCACTCCATGAAGGTCTGATTGACAGCCTCGACGTCGAAGCCGGGATAGTCGGTCTGATCCATCAATTCCTTGGTGTAGTCGCCCTGGAACCAGATCATCTGCTCGGCGTCCTCCAGCGTTTCCTCACGCGCCCGCCATTTCCTGCCGTGTTCCGCCATCACTTCTGCCGAAGGCAGCATGATGCGGCCCATGATGACGTCGCGGGCGAACCAGGCCTGCGCGTCGAACATGTTGAAGGTGTAGAACTGGTCCTGCATGCCGATATAGAACAGCCGCGGGTTCTTCTCCCAGACGACGCCCTCGTAGAGCCCGTCCGGCCACATGCGGTTGGCGGTCTTGAGCTTCAGATCCTCCGTGAGGAACGGGAAGGAGTGGAGGTAGCCGGTGCACAGGATTATGGCGTCGACATCCCTGGTGCTGCCGTCCTTGAAATGCGCGGTCTTGCCGACGACCTTCTGCAGCAGCGGCACTTCCTTCCAGTTGTCCGGCCATTTGAAGCCCATCGGCTTCGAGCGGTAGCTGGAGGTGATCGATTTGGCGCCGTATTTGTAGCATTGCGAGCCGATATCCTCCGCCGAATAGGAGCGGCCGATGATCAGGATATCCTTGTCCTTGAATTCCATGGCGTCGCGGAAATCGTGGCTGTGCAGGATGCGGCCGTTGAAGGTCGAGAAACCCTCGAAATAGGGGACGTTGGGCACGGAAAAATGCCCCGAGGCGACGACGACGTTGTCGAACTCTTCCGAATAGGTGACGTCGTTGGTGCGGTCATGCGCGGTGACGGTGAACTTTTTCGTCGTGTCGGAGAAGGTCACCATGCGCACCGGGCTGTTGAATCGCACCCATTGGCGCACGCCGGATTTTTCGACGCGGCCCTTGATGTAGTCCCACAGCACGGCGCGCGGCGGGTAGGAGCCGATCGGACGGCCAAAGTGCTCCTCGAACGTATAGTCGGCGAATTCGAGGCATTCCTTCGGTCCGTTCGACCAGAGGTAACGGTACATCGAGCCATGCACCGGGTCGCCATGCTCGTCGAGGCCGGTCCGCCAGGTGTAATTCCACAGGCCGCCCCAGTCGGACTGCTTTTCGAAGCAGACGATTTCCGGAATATCCGCGCCCTTGTCGGCAGCCGACTTGAAGGCTCGAAGCTGGGCCATGCCGGAAGGTCCGGCTCCAATGACGGCAACACGACTTTTCATTGCAAAGCCTCCCGGTCTCATTTCCCTAACGAAACAAATTTCACTGACAGGACAGTAATTGCCCCTTCGATGCTGTCAACAGGCCTTGTGCTGAAACCACGTTTCCCCAGACCGGATTTTCGGCAAAACCGCCGACGGCCGAAATCCGGAGAGCACGCCGTTCGACATAAAGTGGGTTGCAGTCAAAGTTGCGCTCTGTATCCGCACCGAATATGTTCACCGTGAGTGAAATAAATCCACAGAACCCCCGGAGTGGCGACATGGCGAAGAAAGCTTCCAATTTCAGGAATGGGGCAGCCGCCAAGGCCAAGCCAGCGCCGAAGGGGGTGGTAACGATCCGGACGCCACTGACCCAGGACCCGCACGCCGTTCGCGACACCCGCGAAAAGGTCCTGGAGGTCGCGATCGGCCGCGAGGTGCGGGCGTTTCGCAAAAAACTCGGCATCACCGTCGCCGATCTTGCGGCTGCAACAGACATTTCGCTTGGCATGCTGTCTAAGATCGAAAACGGCATCACTTCGCCGTCGCTGACCACTTTGCAGGCACTGTCGCGGGCGCTCGGTGTTCCGGTCACCGCTTTCTTCCGCCGTTTCGAGGAAGAGCGCAGCGCCGTCTTCGTCAAGGCCGGCGAAGGGCTCGATGTCGAGCGGCGCGGCACGCGCGCCGGCCACCAGTACAATCTTCTCGGCCATGTCGGCTCGAACACCAGCGGCGTCGTCGTCGAACCCTATCTGATCACGCTGACCGAAGATTCCGATGTGTTTCCGACCTTCCAGCACGAAGGCATGGAGTTCCTCTACATGCTCGAAGGCGAGGTTACCTACCGGCATGGCAGCAATCTCTATCCGATGAAGCCCGGCGACAGCCTGTTCTTCGACGCCGACGCGCCGCACGGCCCGGAACAGCTGACGCAACTGCCGATGCGCTATCTCTCGATCATCTGCTATCCGCAGAGTAGTGCCGGTTAGATAGAGTTCGTCTGCGAAGGACTGGGTCCCATTCCAGCGTGGGTTCCTCGCCCCCACGAAGTGGGGGAGAGGTGGCTCGGCGAAGCCGAGACGGAGAGGGGGACTGCGCCCTACGAAGCCCCCTCTCCGGCCGCTTCGCGGCCACCTCTCCCCCGCTAGCGGGGGCGAGGAACCCAGGGCTTGAGGGGCGGCACAAACATAGCAGGCAGAAACTTAATCCGGCCCAAACCCCGGGCTCGTCGGGCTGCCGTCGTCGAGCTTCGACAGCCATTCGACCAGCGTCGCGCGGTAGCGCGTCAGGCCTTTGTAATTGGCGAGTTCCTCGGGAAGGTCGCGGATGACGCGGTGCAGGCGCCGCGCCCATTTCGGCTGCGTCACCAGTTCATCCATCTTGATCAGGTAGCAGCGGATCGGGAAGACGATGCCGTTCGAGCGCGGCAGCCGCCAGAAGCTCTGCAATTCGACACGCAGATGGACCTTGTCGCCAACGTTTTCGGGCGTCACCGTCGCCCGGTCCGGGCCCCATTTGTGATAATTTTCCGGACTGGTGTCGAGGCGCGGATTGATCGTCATCGTCCAGTTCAGCCGCCGCGCCGGCTTGCCTTGCTGAATGTTGGTGAGGAATTTCAGCGCCCGGGTGAATATGCCCTTCTCATGCGCCAGCGGCACCGGCGCGTGCCACTCGAAGAAGTTCATGCCGATGTCGAAATCGAGCGACCAGTCGGCCTGGGTGGTGACCATGCCGGCGTCCATCCATAGATTGCCGTCGCGCTGGTCGAGGATGCAGAAATCGCCTTGTGATTGCCGCGTGATGTATTCCATCGGCCCGTAAGGCAGAGTCGACACGTCGCCGAAGGTGAAGCTGTCGTCGATGCCGAGCGGGCGATTGATCCAGCGCCAGCGGTCGCCGTCGCGCGTCAGCGTGAAATGCTCGGGATAACCGAGCGCCTGCTGTTCCATCAGGAGTTCGAGCAGGTCCCAGCCAGCCAGCGTCATGTGCGGCAGCGACTGGCAGCGCAGCGGGTCTTCCGCCAGCACCAGCGCGCGGTCCTGCATCTCGGCGACATAGTGCTCGTCGACGTCGATCAGGTTTTCGAGCACGCTGCCTTTCGGCCCCAGAACATGCGGCTCGATATTGACCGCATACATGTAGCTGTCTTCGTGGAACGGGAACGGAAACCGCCTGATGTGCTCCGGGCTGTTTTTGAACGTGAAGTCGTCGCGGAACGTTTCCTTGCGAAAGGTGATTCCCAAGCTCGCCTCCTATCTTTCCAGCACCAGCGACCTGCCCTCGAAGCGCGAGACGCAGGGCATGATCTTCTTGCCGCAACGGTGCTCTTCCTCGCTCAGCCAATGGTCGTTGTGGATGAATTTGCCGTCATGCGCGATGACGTTGGTTTCGCACTGCCCGCAGACGCCGCCGCGGCAGAGATAGGGCGGATCGACGCCGGCGGCCTCGATCGCCTCGAGCAGGCTCTGCTGCTCGCCGACGCGGATCGTCTTGCCGCTGACCGCCAGCGTCACGTCGAAGGGGGCGCCGGGCTGCGGGGCGGCAAAATGCTCGAAATGCACGGTTTCCGTGGGCCAGCCCAGCGCAGCGGCGCGGTCGCGCACCCAGCCGATCATGCCGGACGGGCCGCAGACGTAGAGATGTGTGCCGAGCGGCTGTGACGACAGCAGCCGGTCGAGCTCGATGCGCTCGTCGCGGTCGTCGTGATAGAGCCTGACGCGGCGGTCATAGCGCTCTCTGAGCACATCGGCATAGGTGCCGAGCGAGGCGGTGCGGCAGGTGTAATGCAGCTCGAAATTGCCGCCTTCCGCTGCCAGCTGCGCGGTCTGCGCCATGAACGGCGTGATGCCGATGCCTCCCGCCAGCATCAGATGCTTCCTGGCGCGCAGATCGAGCGAAAAAAGATTGACCGGGTAGCTGATCACCATCTCCATGCCGGGCCTGACATGCCTGTGCATGAACAGCGAGCCGCCGCGGCCGACGTCGTCGCGGCGCACCGAGATCGTGTATTCGCGTGTGTCGAGCGGCGAGCCCATCAACGAATAGGGGTTGAGCCTCGTCCGCTCGCCGTCGCGCATCTCCACCACAACATGGGCGCCGCCGGAAAATGTCGGCAAAAGCTGCCCGTCGCGCCGGCGGAAATGGAAGCGCGTGACCAATTCGTTGACCGGGACGACATCGCTCACCACGACGTCAAGCTTGGTGGTGCCGGTGCTCATCGAAAGATCTCCTCCATCGGAGGAATTTCGCTGCGGTCTTCCGCATTGATGCAGACGCCCTGGAATGCCGCGAGGCGCCTGGAATAGTGATCGCGTACCAGAAGAAGCAGGCCACAGTGCGAACACGTTGCAGGCTGCGTCGTCACGTTTTCGGTGATGCCCTTGCAATGGACGCATTGGATGCGGCGCGCCAGCGAGCCGCGGTGCTCGGTCTGGATGGAGGTGTGGTCGATGCCGGCTTCGAGCGCCGCTTGCATGGCCTGGCCAATCAGCCCCTCGGTGCCGGCGAGATAGAGACGCAGGCCCATATGGGCGTTGGCCAGCGTCTGCTTCAGCCGCGGGAGGGCGCTGGCGAAGGAAGGCCCCTGGTAGAACTGCGCCGGCTTCAGCGCTTCGAGCGCGGCGACATGCTTGCTGTCATTGCCGGGGATGAAGATGATATGGGCATCGGCAAAGAAACCATCGGGCGCCTTGGCGGCCAGGTCTGTTATGGCCAGCGCTCCTTCTGCATCCGCCACGAAAAGATGGTGCTTGCCGGGCTGCGGGGACAGGGTTCCGTAGACCGGCCGGCTGATGATGCTTTTCGCTGCCATTCTCTCAGTATGCCTCAGCCTTTCGCCGTACGCTTGGTCTTCTTCGGATCATCGAAGGGAAGCGGCTCAGCCGTCGCGCTGATGGCGCCGCTCTGGTTGCGGATCTCGAGCCTGGTGCCCTGGACGGCGCAGTCGACATCGAGCCGGGCAATGCCCATCGATTTCTTGACCAGCGGCGAATACATGGCGCAGGTTACCACACCGACCTTTTTGCCGTCGCGATAGACCGGCGCGCCCTCGTCGGCCGGCTCCTTGCCTTCGAGCAGCACGCCGAAGATCTTGAACCGCTCCTTGCCCTTGAGGCGGTAGTGCTCCTCGGCACCGCGAAAGCCTGTCTTGCCGGGGCTGACTGTGAAGTCGAGGCCGAGCTCCCACAGTGTGTCGCCGGGGCCTTCGTTCTCGAACGGATACTTCTGCGAATTGTCGTAGGGATAGAACAAGAGATAGCTCTCGACGCGCAGCATGTCGAGCGTGGTGAACCGGCACGCGATGATGCCGGCGCTCTTGCCCTCGTCGAGGATGGTGTCCCAGATCGTGCCGGCATCCTGGCCACGGCAGAAGATCTCGTAGCCGCGTTCGCCGGTGTAGCCGGTGCGCGAGATCATCACCGGAAAACCGAACAGCCGGGTCTGCATGTGGTGGAAATAGTTGAGGTCGCGAATGCCCGGCACATGCTTTGCCAGATAATCGACGGCTATCGGCCCCTGCAGCGAAAGGTCGTGCAGATTGTCGTCGAAACGCAGCGATACATCGCGGCCCATGGCGGCGCGCTGCAACTCCTCATGGCCGGTGCCCGAACCGTGCACGACCATCCAGGCATTCGGGCCGGTGCGGTAGAGAATGCAGTCGTCGGTGAACTTGCCGGCCTCGTTCAGCATGCAGGCATAGGCCGACTTGCCGGGATAGATCTTCTCCACGTCGCGCGTCGTGGCGAGGTCGATCAGGTGCGAGGCATGCGGCCCGGTGATGTGGACCTTCTTCAGGCCCGACACGTCCATCAGCCCGGCCTTGGTGCGGATGGCGATATACTCCTCGTCGGCGTTCTTGTCGTAGGTCCAGGCGGTGCCCATCCCGCTCCAGTCTTCGAGCTTCGAACCGAGCGCACGATGGCGATCCGCCAAGGTCGAAAATCTCCAGGATGCGGTCATGGACTTGCTTCTCCTCACACGATTGCCGGTGTTTCGCCGCTCAAGGGCACTGAGGGCCCGGCGACGGTCTGCGCCATATTGACTCAAAACTCCAAAAGCGCGCAATACTAAGATGCAAAAAGTTTTACTCAGAGGCAAGGAACGCCACTGAACGGAGGGGACATGAAATGGAAGGGAATCTCAACGCTCTAACGACCATTTTCACGGAATTCTATTACTGGGTGACCATCGTCATGATGTTCCTGATCCATGTCGGGTTCTGCATGTACGAGGTCGGCGTGTCGCGCCGGCGAAATCATCTGAAAACGCTTATGAAGAACGCGATGGCGATCCCGCTCGTCACGATCACGTTCTATTTCTTCGGCTGGTGGATCTATTTCGGTTTCCCCAATGGGCCGGGCATCGCCGGCGGACTTGTCACCGCACCATTTGCCGAACCATGGAATCCCCTGATGGGCACCCACCTCTCCGGTGTCAATCCAGGCGAGACGGGGGTCACCCCTACCGATGCCGCGCTGTGGCATCGCCTCAATGGCGTGTTCTGGGGCGCCTTCCTGCTGTTCTCCATCACGACGGCGTCGATCGTCTCGGGTTCGATCATAGAACGCGCGCGCTCGGGTGCGTTCTGGATCGTCGCGGTGCTGGTCGGCTCGGTCCTGTGGATCCTCGACGCGTCGTGGGGCTGGCATCCGCAAGGCTGGATGGTGAAGCTCTGGGGCTATCATGATGCCTATGCATCGGGCGTCGTGCACGCGATCGCGGGCGGAGCGGCGCTCGCCTTTCTCATCGTGTTGGGTCCGCGCATCGGCAAGTTCAGGCCCGATGGTACGGCGCGCGACATCCCACCTCACAATGTGTGGCTGGTCACGATCGGCCTGTTCCTGATCTTCACCGGCTTCTGGGGCTTCTACGCCGCGTGCAACATTCCGCTGATCAGCCCGGCCACGATTGCCGGCCAGATCACCGGCGAGACCTGGACGGCGACCAACATCTATCTCGCGCCGACCACGCTCTCGGCGATCACCTTCAACTTCCTGATGTCGCTGTCGGGCGGTATGCTGGCCGGCTACATCGTCTCTAAAGGCGACCCCTTCTGGACATTCTCGATGGGGCTTTGCGGCATTATCTCGGCCTCAGCCGGCAATGACCTCTATCACCCGATCCAGGCACTGCTGATCGGCGCGATCGTCCCGACCATCTGCTACAACCTGCACTATTTCGTCGAACGCCGCTTCAAGATCGACGATGCGGTCGGCGCCGTCGCCGTGCACGGTTATGGCGGATTCCTCGGGGTCGTGGTGGCGGGCTTCATGCTGTGGGGACAGCCGTCCTCGCCCTATGAGGGCTTCGCGCACATCAACCCGCTCGGCAATTTCGCTGGTGCGGTGCTGATGTTCGTGCTCGGTTTCGTCCCCACCTTCGTGGTCTGCAAGATCCTCAACAGCATGAACCTCCTGCGCGTACCGGCGAAGGTGGAACTCGAGGGCGTCGACTTCGCCCTCAATCATGCTTTCGAGGCGTCGGTCCGCGAAGTGGGAACCGCCGAAAAAGCCATGATCAAATAGTCAACGGGCAAGGAGAACCGCAAATGTCTACCAATGGAATGGAAAGCTGGGCCGTGGACCTCAAGGACGTCGGCGCGATCTACCCGTTTCAGGGTTCCGAAGTCGTGATGGTGATCATCGGCCTCGTCTTCTGGATCGGATGGCACGTCCTCCAGACGCGCCACGAGAGTGCTGAAATCGAGGCCGATATGGCTGCGGATCGAACTGGAGATGAGACGAGAAAGGCGATCGACCGCCATTAAGTCGCCGGCGGTCGTCTGGCGCGTCATTTGCGCCAGACGACTTGTCCAAGATGAAAAAAACTTTCATACGAGTTGAATTCGACTCATGAAGCTGGTAGCAGCTAAATCATACCTCATCTCGGGAGCCTGAAATGTGCGGAATCGTCGGACTGTTTTTGAAGGACAAGTCGCTCGAGCCCCGGCTCGGCTCGATGCTTTCGGAGATGCTGATCTCGCTCAGCGATCGCGGTCCCGACAGCGCCGGCATCGCCATCTATGGAGCGCCATCCGGCAACGAGGCCAAGATCACCATCCAGTCGGGCAAGCCGGAGCACGATTTCCGCAACCTTGACGCCGAACTCGCCAGGGCGATCGGAACGCCGGTGAACATCGCAGTGAAATCAACGCATGCGGTCGTCAGGACCACGCCCGACAAGATCGATGAAGTGCGCGAGGCCATCCAGGCGCTGCGTCCCGATATCCGCATCATGGGCGCCGGCGATGTCGTCGAAATCTACAAGGAGGTCGGCTTGCCCGAAGCGGTCGTCGATCGCTTCGACGTGCGCAGCATGACCGGTACGCACGGCATCGGCCACACCCGTATGGCGACGGAATCGGCGGTGACGACGATGGGCGCGCATCCGTTCTCGACCGGCGCCGACCAGTGTCTGGTGCACAACGGCTCGCTGTCCAATCACAACAATGTCCGTCGCGAGCTGATCCGCGAAGGCATGAAATTCGAGACCGAGAACGACACCGAAGTCGCGGCCGCCTATCTCTCCTCGCAGATGGCGCATGGCAAGAATCTCGGCGAGGCGCTGGAAGGCACGCTGAGCGACCTCGACGGCTTCTTCACCTTTGTCGTCGGCACCAAGAACGGCTTCGGCGTGGTGCGCGATCCGATCGCCTGCAAGCCTGCCGTCATGGCCGAGACCGACCAGTATGTCGCCTTCGGCTCGGAATATCGCGCGCTCGCCAAGCTGCCCGGCATCGACAATGCGAGGGTCTGGGAGCCCGAGCCCGCAACCGTCTATTTCTGGGAGCATTGAGCTCATGCCGGCAATCAACATCTCCAAGGCGACCCGCGAGCAAGACCATGAGCAGAGTCGGGCGTCGACGGTCTTCGACCTGGCCGAAATGCCGCTGCGCGAGCTCAACCAGGCGCTACACAATCTGACCCCTGGTTCGAACGAGACCGCCTGGGAAGTGCTGAACCCGAAAGGCAGCCATTCGGTCGCCGTCGGCGTCGACCAGCCGATCACGATCGATGTCCGCGGCAGCGTCGGCTATTATTGCGGCGGCATGAACGACGGCAGCGCCATTACCGTGCATGGCTCGGCGGGACCCGGCGTCGGCGAAAACATGATGTCGGGTTCGATAACGGTCAAAGGCGATGCCAGCCAGTATGCCGGCGCCACCGGCAGGGGCGGGCTGCTGGTCATCGAAGGCAATGCGTCGTCGCGCTGCGGCATCTCGATGAAGGGCATCGACATCGTCGTCCACGGCAATATCGGCCACATGTCGGCCTTCATGGCGCAATCCGGCAATCTGGTGGTGCTGGGCGATGCCGGCGACGCGCTCGGCGATTCCATCTACGAGGCGCGGCTGTTCGTGCGCGGCAAGGTCGAAAGCCTCGGCGCCGACTGCATCGCCAAGGAGATGCGGCCAGAGCATCTGGAACTCCTGCAGGGCCTTCTCGACCGTGCCGGCGCGACCGGCGTCAAGGCGGCGGAGTTCAAGCGTTACGGCTCGGCGCGCACGCTCTACAATTTCAACATCGACAACGCCGACGCGTATTGAGGCTCAATGACCTATCGCAACCCGCCGACGACGCCGCGCAAATCCGCGACTTTCGACGACTACACGCTCTCCGAGATCCGCCGCGCGGCGGCGACCGGCATCTATGACATCCGCGGCGCCGGCGCCAAGCGCAAGCTTCCGCATTTCGACGACCTACTGGTGCTCGGCGCCTCGATCTCGCGCTATCCGCTCGAAGGCTATCGCGAGCGCTGCGACACCAGCGTGGTGCTGGGTTCGCGCCATGCGAAAAAGCCGATCGAGCTGAAAATCCCGATTACCATCGCCGGCATGAGTTTCGGGTCGCTGTCCGGCCCGGCGAAGGAAGCGCTCGGCCGCGGCGCGACGCTGTCGGGCACCTCGACGACCACCGGCGACGGCGGCATGACCGAGGAAGAGCGCGGCCATTCCAAGACGCTGGTCTACCAGTATCTGCCATCGCGTTACGGCATGAACCCGCGCGATTTGCGGCGGGCGGATGCTATCGAGATCGTCGTCGGCCAGGGCGCCAAGCCCGGCGGCGGCGGCATGCTGCTTGGCCAAAAGATCTCCGACCGCGTCGCCGAAATGCGCACGCTGCCGAAGGGTATCGACCAGCGCTCGGCTTCGCGCCATCCCGACTGGACCGGGCCTGACGATCTGGAAATCAAGATCCTGGAACTGCGCGAAATCACCGACTGGGAAAAGCCGATCTACGTCAAGGTCGGCGGCGCGCGGCCCTATTACGACACAGCCCTTGCGGTTAAGTCAGGCGCCGACGTCGTCGTGATCGACGGCATGCAGGGCGGCACCGCCGCCACCCAGGAAGTGTTCATCGAGAATGTCGGCCAGCCGACGCTTGCCTGCATCAGGCCGGCGGTGCAGGCACTGCAGGATCTCGGCATGCACCGCAAGGTGCAGCTGATCGTCTCCGGCGGCATCCGCAATGGCGCCGACGTCGCCAAGGCGCTGGCGCTCGGCGTCGACGCGGTGTCGATCGGCACGGCCGCACTTGTCGCGCTCGGCGACAACGATCCGCGCTGGGAGGCGAACTATAACGAGCTCGGCACTACCGCCGGCGCCTATGACGACTGGCATGAGGGGCGCGACCCGGCCGGCATCACCACGCAAGACCCCGAACTAATGAAACGGGTCGATCCGATAGCGGCCGGCCGACGGCTGGCGAATTATCTTAAGGTGATGACGCTGGAGGCGCAGACGATCGCGCGTGCCTGCGGCAAGAACAGCCTGCACAATCTGGAGCCCGAGGATCTCGTCGCGCTGACGATCGAAGCCGCCGCCATGGCCGGCGTGCCGCTGGCCGGCACCAACTGGATACCGGGGAAGAACGGCTTCTAAGATATATCAAACCACCAAGAATGCCATAAGCGAGGAACTACAATGGGGAACGATCTCGCCGCCTTTGCCAAAGAGAACGGCGTCAAATATTTCATGATTTCCTACACCGACCTGTTCGGTGGGCAGCGCGCCAAGCTGGTGCCGGCGCAAGCCATCGCCGACATGCAGAAGGACGGTGCCGGCTTTGCCGGCTTTGCCACCTGGCTCGACCTGACGCCGGCGCATCCAGACATGCTGGCGGTGCCGGATCCGGATTCGGTCATCCAGTTGCCGTGGAAGCCGGAAGTCGCCTGGATTGCTGCCAATTGCATTATGGACGAAAAATCGATCGAGCAAGCGCCGCGCAACACACTGAGGCGGCTGATTGACGAGGCGGCCGGCGACGGTATGCATGTCAAGACCGGCGTCGAGGCCGAGTTCTTCCTGATCTCGCCGGACGGCAAGACGATTTCCGACGAATACGACACGGCGTCAAAGCCCTGCTACGACCAGCAGGCGGTGATGCGCCGCTACGATGTCATCGCCGAGATCTGCGACCACATGCTGGCACTCGGCTGGGGCCCCTACCAGAACGACCATGAGGACGCCAACGGCCAGTTCGAGATGAACTGGGCCTTCGACGACGCGCTGGCGACCGCCGACAAGCATTCCTTCTTCAAGTTCATGGTCAAGTCCGTTGCCGAAAAGCACGGCCTGCGCGCCACCTTCATGCCGAAGCCGTTCCCCGGCCTGACCGGCAATGGCTGCCATGCCCATATCTCGGTGTGGGACAAGGACGGCAAGACCAATGTCTTTGCCGACAACGCCATGGAGCTCGGCCTGTCGGCGAAGGGCAAGAATTTTCTCGGCGGCATCATGAAACATGCCTCCGCACTTGCTGCGATCACCAACCCGACGGTCAATTCCTACAAGCGCATCAACGCGCCGCGCACCATTTCGGGCGCCACCTGGGCGCCGAACTCGGTGACCTGGACCGGCAACAACCGCACCCACATGGTGCGCGTGCCCGGCCCCGGCCGTTTCGAGCTGCGCCTGCCCGACGGCGCGGCAAACCCTTATCTGCTGCAGGCCGTCATCATCGCCGCCGGCCTCGACGGCATCCGCTCGAAGGCCGATCCGGGCAAGCGCTACGACATCGACATGTACCAGTTCGGCCATACGGTGGAGGGCGCGCCGAAGCTGCCGCTCAACCTGCTCGATGCTTTGCGCGAGTTCGACAATGACAAATCGCTCAAGGCGGCGCTGGGTGAGGAATTCTCGTCGGCTTATCTAAAGCTCAAGCACCAGGAATGGAATTCCTATGCTTCCCACTTCACCCAGTGGGAGCGTGACCACACGCTGGATATCTAGAGCATCGGACCGAAAAGTGTGAAGCGGTTTTCGGATGATTCCGATGCGCCAAGAAAGGTCCTGCGTGGCGCGAGCGATCTCGGATAGATTTATGAAATACTCGATCTTCTCCCTCGCCCGCGCCGCGTTTTCCGGCCACAAGACCTGGCAGCGCACCTGGCGCGACGCCAGCCCGAAGGATCACTACGACGTGGTGATCATCGGCGGTGGCGGCCACGGCCTGGCGACGGCGTGGTTCCTGGCCAGCGAGTACGGCATCAGGAATGTCGCCGTGCTGGAAAAAGGCTGGATCGGCTCCGGCAATGCCGGCCGCAACACCACCATCATCCGCTCCAATTACGGGCTGCCCGGCAACACCGGCTTCTACGAACTGTCGATGAAGCTGTGGGAGCGCATGGAGCAGGATCTCAACTACAATACGATGGTCAGCCAGCGCGGCGTCATCAACCTCTACCATTCCGATGCGCAGCGTGACGCCTATGCGCGGCGCGGCAACACGATGCGCATCAACGGCATCGATGCCGAGCTGCTCGACCTGGCGGCGGTCAAGAAGATGATGCCGTTCCTGAACTTCGACAATGCACGCTTTCCCGTGCAAGGCGGCCTGCTGCAGCGGCGCGGCGGCACGGCGCGCCACGACGCGGTGGTCTGGGGCTACGCCCATGCGGCGAGCGCGCTCGGCGTCGACATCATCCAGAATTGCGAGGTGACAGGTTTTTCGCGCGACGCCAACGGCAAAGTGACCGGCGTCGAGACTTCGCGCGGCACAATCGGCGCCGGCAAGGTCGGCATGGCCGTCGCCGGCAGTTCGTCGCGTGTCGCGGCGATGGCGGGCCTGCGCCTGCCGATCGAAAGCCATGTGCTGCAGGCCTTCGTCTCCGAGGCGATCAAGCCGCTGATCCCCAACGTCATGACCTTCGGCGCCGGCCATTTCTATGTCAGCCAGTCCGACAAGGGCGGGCTGGTCTTCGGCGGCGACATAGACGGCTACAATTCCTATGCCCACCGCGGCAACATGCCGGTCATGGAAGACGTCTGCGAGGGCGGCATGGCGCTGATGCCGATGATCGGCCGCGTGCGCCTCTTGCGCCAATGGGGCGGCATCATGGACATGTCGATGGACGGCTCGCCGATCATCGACAAGACGCCGGTGGACGGGCTCTATCTCAATGCCGGCTGGTGCTATGGCGGCTTCAAGGCGACGCCCGGCTCCGGCCTCGTCTTTGCCCATCTTCTGGCCCGCGACGAACTGCACACAGAAGCGGCGCGGTTCCGCCTCGACCGGTTCCGGCGGGGTGCTGTGATCGATGAAAAGGGCGTCGGCGCCCAACCGAACCTGCACTGAGGACGGTCCAAAAAGCATGCGTATTGTCTGTCCCTTCTGCGGCGAACGCGAACTCGGCGAGTTCAGCTATCTCGGCGACGCCGAGCCGGTGCGTCCGGCAGCCGGCGCCCCGGAGGACGACGTCTTCGACTATGTCTATCTGCGCGACAACATTGCCGGTGCGATGAGCGAACATTGGTACCATGCTGGCGGCTGCCGGGCCTGGCTGAAGATCACCCGCAACACGCTGACACATGAGATTTCCTCGGTCGAGCCGGCGGCGGGCGCAGGCGCAAGGCAGGTTGCCAAATGAATATTCTTCGCCAGCTCAGCGCGACGCTCGTGCATAACGTCAAAGCGACGGAAGGCTGGCAATCGTGATCTCCAGCCAATCCCATCGTCTCGCATCGGGAGGTCTCATCGACCGCTCGGCGCCGCTGAACTTTCGCTTCGACGGCAAAACCCTTGCCGGCTTCCAGGGCGACACGCTTGCCTCGGCGCTGATCGCCAATGGCGTCAAGCTGGTCGGCCGCTCGTTTAAATACCACCGGCCGCGCGGCATCCTGACATCAGGCTCGGAAGAACCCAACGCGCTGGTCGAGCTGCGCACGGGCGCGCGGCGCGAGCCGAACACCAAGGCGACCACGGCAGAACTTTATGACGGTCTGGAAGCGGCCAGCCAGAACTGCTGGCCGTCGCTGCGCCACGACCTGATGGCGGTGAACCAGCTGTTCTCGCCGATCTTCGTCGCCGGCTTCTACTACAAGACCTTCATGTGGCCGGCAAAGTTCTGGGAAGCGATCTACGAGCCGGCGATCCGCCGCGCCGCGGGGCTTGGACGCGCGGCGGGTGTCGCCGATCCCGACCATTACGACAAGGCGTGGGCGCATTGCGACGTGCTGATCGCCGGCTCCGGCCCGGCCGGGCTGGCGGCAGCACTTGCCGCCGGTCGCAGCGGTGCCCGCGTCATCCTGTGCGAGGAAGATTTTGCGCTTGGCGGCCGCCTGCTTGCCGACGGCGCCACGATCGACGGCATGCCGGCGGCCGAATGGACTTCCCGCACCCTGGCCGAACTCGCCACGCTGCCCGATGTTCGCATCATGAACCGCACGACGCTGTTTGGCGTCTATGATGGCGGCACCTATGGCGCGATCGAACGGGTCAACGATCATCTGCCCTCGCCGCCCGAACACCAGGTGCGCCAGCGGCTGTGGCGGATCGTGGCCAAGCGCTGTGTCGTTGCCGCCGGCGCCATCGAACGGCCGATCGTCTTTGCCGGCAATGACACGCCCGGCGTGATGATGGCTTCGGCGATGCGGACCTATGTCGCGCGCTACGCGGCGGCCCCTGCGAAGAGGATCGCCCTGTTCACCAACAATGAGGATGGCTGGCGCACAGTCGAGACCGCGCTCAGTGCCGGATTGCAGATCGCGGCCGTCGTCGATGCTCGCCCAGACGTGTCCGCCGCGCATCGCGCGCTTGCCGCCAAAGCCGGCTTTCCCGTGCTGAACGGTTCGGTCGCCAGTGTCGAAGGCGGCAAGGACGGTGTCAGGAAAATCTCGATATCGCTGACCGGCGGCGCACGCGCGGAAGTCGAAGCCGACGGACTTGCCGTTTCCGGCGGCTGGAACCCGGCGGTCGGGCTGACCTCATACCATCGCGGCCGGCCGAAATGGCAGGACGACATATCAGCCTTCGTGCCGGACGGCGCCCCTCCGGGCATGGTGGCCGCCGGTGCTGCCAACGGCGCCTTCGGCCTCGGCGCATGCCTGAGCCAAGGGTTTGCCGCCGGTGCGGCAGCGGCACACAGTGCCGGACACGACGGCAATGCCGGCACGCCGCCAGTCGCCGACGACGAGGCTTTTTCGCTGACTCCGCTCTGGCATGTCGCCGGCAAAGGGAAGGCCTTTGTCGACTACCAGCATGATGTCACCGCTTCGGACATCGAACTGGCGCAGCGCGAAGGCTTTGAATCGGTCGAGCATCTCAAGCGCTATACGACGCTCGGCATGGCCACCGACCAGGGCAAGACCTCGAACGTCGCCGGCCTCGCCATCCTGGCGGCGGTATCAGGCAAGTCCATTCCCGAGACCGGCACGACGATCTACCGTCCGCCCTATGTGCCGGTCGCCATCGGCGCCTTTGCCGGCCATCATCGCGATGAGAACTTCCATGCGACAAGGCTGACGCCATCGCATCACTGGGCAGCAGAACAGGGCGCGGTGTTCGTCGACACCGGCCTGTGGAAGCGCGCGCAATGGTATCCGCGCGCCGGCGAGAAGGACTGGCTGGAATCGGTCACCCGCGAGGTCAAGGCGGTGCGCTCTGGCGTCGGCTTCTGCGATGTCTCGACGCTTGGCAAGATCGACGTGCACGGACCGGATGCCGGCGCCTTCCTCGACCGCGTCTACATCAACACCTTCTCCAATCTTGCGGTGGGAAAAGCGCGCTACGGGCTGATGCTGCGGGAGGACGGCATGGTCTATGACGACGGCACCACGTCGCGCCTGGCCGAGGACCATTATTTTCTGACCACCACCACCGCCAAAGCCGGGCCGGTGATGCAGCATCTCGAATTCTGCCGGCAGGTGCTGTTTCCTCAACTCGACGTGCAGCTGACATCCGTCTCCGACCAGTGGGCGCAATTCTCGATCGCCGGGCCGAAGACCCGGGACCTAGTTCGCGAAATGATCGATCCAGCCGAGGATTTGTCGAATGAGGGCTTTCCGTTCATGGGGGCGCGGGAAGTAGCGCTTCGCGGCGGCATCAAGGCACGGCTGTTCCGCATCTCGTTCTCCGGCGAGATGGCGTTCGAGATTTCCGTTCCGGCCCGCTACGGCGACGCGCTGGTGCGCAATCTGATGCTGGTCGGCAAACAATTCGGCGTGACGCCTTATGGCACCGAGGCGCTTGGAGTCATGCGCATCGAAAAGGGCCATGTCGCCGGACCGGAGCTGAACGGCACGACGACCGCTGCCGACCTCGGGCTTGGCAAGATGATGTCGACCAAGAAGGATTTTATCGGCCGCGTCATGGCCGGGCGCGAGGCGCTGGCGGCAGCGGATCGGCAGGTCGTGGTTGGCATCAAGCCGACCGACAAGAAGCGCCGCCTGCGCTCCGGCGCACATGTCATTCCGAAGGGCGAGATACCGGGTTCCGCCAGCGACCAGGGCTATGTCACGTCGGTCTGCTTCTCGCCGACGCTCGACCAGTGGATTGGGCTGGCGCTTGTCGAGCGCGGCCGCGAGCGGATCGGCGAGATCGTCCATGCGCATGACCCGCTCCGCGGCGAGGATTACGATGTCGAGCTGTGCAATCCCGTCTTTTACGATCCGGATGGAGGGCGCCAGCGTGGCTGAATTTTCGTGGCTTCCCCGCAGTCCGCTGGAACGCGCGCTTGTTGCGGGCGCTTATGGCGAGCGCGAGGTCGCGCCGGGCATTTTCCTCACTGAAGTTCGCAATTTCGAGTTGACCCAGGTGATGGCGCGGCGCGGCAAAGGGGCGGAACTGGCGAGCGCCACCACAGCCCGTTTCGGCTTGGCGGCTCCGGATGTGCCGAAGGCGGTCAGCGCTTCGGACGTGATGCTCATCTGGTCGGGACCGGATCAGTTCCTCGTCTTATCGAAGGGCGGTAAGTACACGATAAACACATTGAGCCAGGCGTTTTCGCAATCCGCCTCGCTGTCGGACCAGTCGCATGCGCGCGCCTGGATCAGCGTCTCGGGAGCCAAGGCGCGCACCATGCTGGCGAAATTGTCGTCGATCGATCTGCACCCGACGGCGTTTCCGATCGGCGCCGCTGCCGCGACGTCGATCGACCATACCAGCGTCAATCTCTGGCGTGGCGATGACGGGCCTGATGGGCAGGCGGTGTTCAATCTTCTGGTGTTTGCAACCTTCGCCGAAAGCTTGTGGCACACAATGCTCGACGCGGCCGCCGAATACGGCGTCGACATCAGGCATTCCGAGGAATTCGCGTAAAGTTTCATCCGCGTGTCTGCGGCCGGCACGAAGCCTCACCTTGCCAAATCCGGGCTTGCCGCCTATTCTTGCCGCTAAAATAATTTCACGTACAGGCAAACTTGTTTCTCGAAACTGGGGTTGAGATGAGCCAGTCGCCCTACCCCGCCGTCGCCGCCGGACCGCCCCGGCCGAGCCTGATCCTGCGGCCCGGCCAGATGGCGCTGCCGGCTGGCATGGAGCGCTATTTTGTTCAAGGCAATGGCGCGGTGCTTATCGACGTCGAGGCCGGCGACACGATCAGCGTGCGCAATGTCGAAGGCGGGCAGGCCTGCGAGTTGCTGGCATGGGACAAGACCGGCGCGACCGATGCCGGCATTTTCGGCGAGAAATCGAACAGCAATGCCGCCGGCATCAAGGCGCTGCTGGCCGATGGCGACGACAGCCTCGCTTCCTTGCGCCGGGGGCTGGAGCGACGCCAGGTGCAGCTGGATCAGGCAAAGACGGTTCGCGTTTTCGGTGGCGCCACCCCTGCCGGCACCGAACAGAGTTTTACCGTAGCCCGCGACGGCTCGATGCTCATCGCCGCCCCGGGTGGTCCTATGCTGGTCGACGGCCATGACACGGCGACGCCGCTCAGCATCATTGTGCGGCGCGCCACCATTCGCCCGGCGGCGAAGTCGCAGCTTGGCGACCCGCTGGCCGATCCAGTGCTCGATTTGCGCGTCCATTCGGCGACCGCCGAATCCTACTTCGTCAAAGCTGGCGACTATTTGCAGATCATCGATGTCGACGGGCGCCAATGCACGGACTTCCAGTGCTTTTCGGCGCGCAAGCTCGACAAGGGACGCGACCATCCGCTCGACGTGACGACGACCCGCACGCTGATGGGTTCGAGCTACCCGATGCCCGGCCTGCACTCGAAATATTACGACCAGGACATGGAGCCGCTGGTCGAGGTCGTGCAGGACACTTGCGGTCGGCACGATGCGTTCGCGCTCGCTTGCGCTGCCAAATATTACGACGACATCGGCTATCCCGGTCACCCCAACTGCTCGGAGAATTTCAACCGTGCGCTGTCGGACAAGGGTGTAAATCCTCGCGCCGGCTGGATGGCGATCAACTTCTTCTTCAACACGGCGATCGACGCGCATGGCGTCATGGTTTCCGACGAGCCGTGGTCGCGGCCGGGCGACTATGTGCTGCTGCGCGCCTTGACCGACATCGTCTGCGTCTCATCCGCCTGCCCCGACGACACGACGCCGGCCAATGGCTGGAACCTGACCGACATCCATGTGAGGACCTATTCCGGCCAGCACAAATTCTCGCGAGCGATCGCCAGACGCATGACGCCCGATTCGGAACCGAAAATGACCCGCGAGACATCATTTCATTCGAGCTTTGCCAGGCACACCCGCAACTTCGTCGAGTACAGGGGGTATTGGCTGGCCAACGCCTTCGCCAAGGAGGGGCCGATCGCCGAATACTGGGCCTGCCGGCAGGACGCGGTGATCATGGACCTTTCGCCGCTGCGCAAATTCGAGGTCACCGGCCCGGATTCGGAAGCGCTGCTGCAATACACGCTGACCCGCGACGTGAAAAAACTCGGCGTCGGCCAGGTGGTCTATTCCGCCATGTGCTACGAGCATGGCGGCATGATCGACGACGGCACGCTGCTGAGGCTCGGCAAGGATAATTTCCGCTGGGTCGGCGGCGACGATCTTTCCGGCGAATGGCTGCGCGACACCGCGACAAAACTCGGCCTCAACGTGCTGGTGCGCTCGTCCACCGACCAGATGCACAATGTCGCCGTGCAAGGACCGAAGAGCCGCGACATCCTGAAAGAGATCATCTGGACCTCGCCGCTGCAGCCGTCGATCGAGGAGCTCGAATGGTTCCGTTTCGCCGTCGCGCGGATCGGCGGCGGCAACGGCATTCCGGTCGTCGTCTCGCGCACCGGCTACACCGGCGAACTCGGTTACGAGATCTGGTGCCACCCGCGCGACGCCGAAAAGGCGTTCGACGCCATTTGGGAAGCCGGCCAGCCGCGTGGCTTGAAGCCGATGGGATTGCAGGCACTAGACATGGTGCGCATCGAGGCCGGGCTGATCTTTGCCGGCTATGAATTTTCCGACCAGACCGATCCGTTCGAGGCCGGCATCGGCTTCACGGTGCCGCTGAAGACCAAGACCGACGATTTCATCGGGCGCGAGGCGCTGATCCGGCGCAAGGAAAACCCGCAGAGAAAGCTGGTCGGCCTCGATATCGACGCCAATGTCGCGGTTGGACATGGCGATTGCGTCCATGTCGGCCGCGCCCAGATCGGCGAAATCACTTCGAGCATGCGTTCGCCGGTGCTGAACAAGACCATCGCGCTGGCCAGGCTCGACGTCACCCATGCCGCGATCGGCACCGAGGTCGAGATCGGCAAGCTCGACGGCCACAGCAAGCGGCTGCCGGCGCGCGTCGTGCCCTTCGCCCATTACGATCCGCAAAAGAGCAGACCGCGCTCCTGACGGTGGCATCCCTTGCCTTCTCCCCCCGGTGGGAGAAGGTGGATCGGCGCGCAGCGCCGAGACGGAAGAGGGGTGCTGGACGGAGTGCTGTCGGTGCCAAGCTGGATCACCCCTCATCCGACCTTGCTTCGCGAGGCCACCTTCTCGCCACAAGGGGAGAAGGTAAGAGCGTGTTCCGCATCTGCGATGTGCACAGCTTCACAAAACGCTTGACGTGAAAGCGTGACGGATCAATCTTCACTGCCAAGAAAAAAATACTACTGAGCGGAAACCGCCTGAGCTCGTTTCAACGCGTGCGTCGGTGACGCATCGCGAGGTGTCGGCTTCGCCGATGGGGAACATCAAAAATGGGGAATCCACGTATATGAGCACAATAGTCTCTGCCCTGGTGCCGCCTGCCGAAGGGCAGCTGCACCGCAATATCGATTGGCGCGGCGCCTTCTGGGTGGCGAGCGGCGTTCCCGCCCTTGTCCTGTTTTCGATCGGCGGCATTGCCGGCACGACCGGCAAGCTGGCCTTCCTGATCTGGACGGTGTCCATGATCCTGGGCTTCCTGCAATCCTTCACCTATGCCGAGATCGCCGGCCTGTTTCCGAACAAGTCCGGCGGCGCCTCGATCTATGGCGCCACCGCCTGGCTGCGTTATTCCAAGTTCATCGCGCCGCTGTCGGTGTGGTGCAACTGGTTCGCCTGGTCGCCGGTGCTGTCGCTCGGCTGCTCGATCGCCGCCGCCTATATCCTCAACGCGCTGGCGCCGGTGCCGCTGTTTACCGACGCCTCGCCGGAAGTCGCCGCCTATATCGCGGCTAACGCCGGAACGAGTGCCGCCGATGCCATCACGGCGGTGACCGCGGCCGCCACACCGGCGATCCGCAACTGGACGCTCTACGGGCACACGCTGGGTCCGGTCTCCTTCACCTTCAACGCCACCTTCTTCATCGGCGCCGTGCTGATGCTGATCATCTTCTCCATCCAGCATCGCGGCATCCTGGGCACGGCAAACGTGCAGAAATATATCGGCGTGTTCGTCATCATTCCGATGCTGATCGTCGGCGTCGTGCCGATCGTCACCGGCCAGATCGACTGGGCGAATTTTTCGCCGCTGGTGCCGCTGGCGGCCGCCTACGCGCCGGAGCCCGGGGCGTGGAACATTGCCGGCTGGACGCTCGTTCTCGGCGGCATGTTCATTGCCGCCTGGTCGACCTACGGTTTCGAGACTGCCGTCTGCTACACGTCCGAGTTCAAGAATCCCGGCACCGACACCTTCAAGGCGATCTTCTATTCCGGCCTGCTATGCATGCTGCTGTTCATCCTGGTGCCGTTCACCTTCCAGGGCGTGCTCGGCTTGAATGGCATGCTGGCGACCCCGATCGTCGACGGCTCCGGCGTTGCCGACGCACTGGCCGGCATGGTCGGCGGCGGACAGCTGATCCATAGCCTTCTGGTGATGCTGATGATCCTGGCCCTGGTGCTGTGCATCATGACGGCGATGGCGGGGTCCTCGCGTACGCTCTATCAGGGCTCAGTCGACGGCTGGCTGCCGCGCTATCTCAGCCATGTCAACGAACACGGCGCCCCGACCCGCGCCATGTGGACCGACCTGATCTTCAACCTGGCCGTGCTGGCCATCGCTTCGGCCGACGCGACCAGCTTCTTCTTCATCCTCGCCGTGTCGAATTGCGGCTACATCATCTTCAACTTCCTCAACCTCAACGCCGGCTGGATCCACCGCATCGACAACGGCCACATCGCGCGGCCATGGCGCGCGCCGAGCTGGCTGCTCGGCCTCGGTGCCATCTTTGCCTATGTCAACATGATCTTCATGGGCGCCGGTGCAAAGATCTGGAACCCGATGGCACTGTGGGCAGGGCTGATCACGGCTGGCCTCATCATCCCGGTGTTCTGCTTCCGGCATTACATTCAGGACAAGGGCAAATTCCCCGACCACATGCTGACTGATCTCGGCATGACCTCATCCGATCTCGCCGTCAGAAAGGCGGGCATCCTGCCCTACCTGACGTTGATCGCCGGCGTCGTGGTGATGCTGCTCGCCAACTGGCTGTTCGTCATCTGACCTCCGCCTCAAAGATTGAGCGCGCGATGCGCGTTCGATCCCCTTTAGCTGTAATGCCGATTGGCACCGATAACCCGCCGCCGAGGCGGGTTTTTTCGTTTCATGCCATATCCCGCGTGAGATCAATCGATCTTGATGAACACGCCCTTGGTGTTGAGATACTCGTCGAGGTGCTCGGCACCGCCCTCGCGGCCGTAGCCGCTCATCTTGTAGCCGCCGAAAGGCATGGCCGGATCGATGGCGTGATAGGTGTTCACCCAGACCGAGCCGGCGCGGATTTTCCTGGAAAGCTGGTGGGCGGTGGCGAGATTTTGGGTGAACACCCCTGCGGCAAGACCGTAGGGCGTGTTGTTGGCCCGCTCGACCGCCTCGTCGAGCGTATCGAACGGCAATGCCGAGATGATCGGCCCGAAGATTTCCTCGCGCGCGATCCTCATGTCGTCCGAGACACCGGCAAAAACCGTCGGCGCGACGAAATTGCCGGCGGCCAGCGCACCCTCCATAAGGCGTTCACCGCCGGTGACGACGGTCGCGCCCTCCGCCGTGCCGGCCTCGAGATACGAGGCGACCCGTTGCAGCTGCTTTTCGGAGACGAGCGGGCCGATCTCGGTCGCCGGGTCGATGCCGTCGCCGATCCTGAGGCCCTTGGCATAGACCGCCAGGCGCTCGACGAACTCGTCATGGATGGAGCGTTCGACGAACAGGCGCGAGCCGGCGATGCAGATCTGGCCGGAATTGGCGAACACCGACATCGCCGCGACCGGCACCGCCCTGTCGAGATCGGCGTCGGCGCAGACGATGACCGGCGACTTGCCGCCAAGCTCCAGCGAGACGCGTTTGAGGTTGCCGGCCGAGGCGCGGACGATCGATTGGCCCGTTGCCGTCGAGCCGGTGAAGACGATCTTGTCGACGCCCATATGCTCGGAAAGAGCGGCACCTGCCTCCGCACCGGTGCCGGTTACGATGTTGACGACGCCTGGCGGAACGCCGGCCTCGTTCATGATGTCGGCGATCAGAAGCGGCGTCAGCGGCGCCTCTTCCGAAGGTTTCAGCACCACGGTGCAGCCCGCGGCAAGCGCTGGCCCGATCTTCCAGATCGAAGCGGCCGTCGGTGCGTTCCAGGGGATAATGGCGCCGACGACGCCGACCGGCTCCTTGCGCGTGAAGGAGACGATTTCGCCCGGCAGCGAGTTCTCAATCGTCTCGCCATGCAGGGACGTCGCCATGCCGGCGTAGTAGCGCAGCATACCGATGACGCGGTTGCGGTTGGCACGGGTACGCACGATCGGCATGCCCATGTCGGTCGTGTCCGAGCGACTGATCTCCTCCCAGTGCTTTTCGAAGAGGTCGGCGATCCTGAGGAGCAGCACCTGTCGCTCGTAAGGCTTATACCGGCTCCACGGCCCGTCGAAGGCCCGGCGCGCCGCGGCCACCGCCAGCTCGATATCATCGCGGTCGCCGCGCGGCACCGTGGCAATGACCGCGCCGGTGGCTGGATTGCGGGTCTCCATGGTGCGGCCCGAGCGGGCGTCGACCCGGGCGCCATCGACGAACATCTGACGGTGGCGTCCGTCGATCGGCTGGCGCAGCGCCACCGGTGTCTGAGCTACGGTCATGACGTCCTCCTCCAGAGCTCTGCCGGTGGGCGGATTTAACCCCTGGACATCACATCTGCCAACAGCTCTATTCGGCGGCCAGAGCCAGTCGCGGCCTGTCGTCGTTTTCTGCCAGCTCCGGCTCGGCCGCCTGCTCCGCATCCTCGGCCTTCTTGCGCTCCCTGCCGAAGAACAAGGCATAGCCTGCCGGGAGGACGAGGATAGTGAGCACCGTGGCAACGAGGATGCCGCCCATCATGGCATAGGCGAGCGGACCCCAGAAGACGCCGCGCGAGATCGGGATCAGCGCCAGGACCGCCGTCAGCGCAGTCAGCATGATCGGCCGGAAACGGCGGACCGCCGAGCCGATGATGGCCTCCGAGCGCTCCATGCCGGCCGCGATATCCTGGTCGATCTGGTCGACCAGGATGATCGAGTTGCGCATGATGATGCCGAGTAGCGCGATCACGCCGAGGATGGCGACGAAGCCGAACGGCGCGCCACTGATCAAAAGTGCCGCCGCAGCACCGATGATGCCGAGCGGACCGGTCGCCAGCACCAGCATCGCCTTGCCGAAATGCTGCAATTGGATCATCAGCAGCACGACGATGACGGCCAGCATGATTGGAGCTTTCGCAGCAATGGAGGCCTGGCTTTCGGCCGAATCCTCGGCGCCGCCCTGGATCTCGATGTTGTAGGCGGGCGCCAGACCGTCGCGCAGGCCTTGCATCTCGCTGTACATCTTCATCACGACATCGTTCGACTGCACGCCATCCGGCAACGTGGCACGCACGCTGATGGTCGGGAGGCGGTCGCGCCGCCACTCGACGCCTTGCTCCAGCACCGGTACGACCTTGGCAACCTGCGACAGGGGCACGAAGCCACCGAAGTCCGTCGGGACAGAGACGGAGTCGACCGCCGACAGCAGGTGACGGCTTGCTTCCGGTTCGCGGGCGACGATCGAAACGGTCTCCTCGCCGTCGCGGAAATCATCGAGCGGCGCGCCCGACATGGTCGCCTGCAGCATCTGGCGGATGCGCTGCGAGGTGACGCCGAGAGCACGGGCGCGATCCTGATCGATCACCAGCTTCATCTCCGGCACCGGCTCCAGCCAGTCGTCGTGGACGGCGCCGAGCAGCGGATTTGCCTGGAACTTCGCCTTCACCTCGTCGGCGATGCGGCGCACCTCCTGGCGATCCGGACCCATGACGCGCATCTGCACCGGCCAGCCCGTGGGCGGCCCGAGGAACAGGCGGTCAACCTTGGCGCGGACCGACGGGAAATCCTCGGCCAGAATGGTGCGCAGCTTGACGATCAGCCGCTCGCGGGCCGGTTCGTCATTGGCCATCACCAGAAGCTGGGCGAAGTTCGGATTGCGAAGCTGCTGGTCGAGCGGCAGGAAGAAGCGCGGCGCGCCCTCGCCGATATAGGTGGCGATGAAGCGCTTGTCCTTGTCGTCCATCATCCTGGTTTCGAGCGCCTTGGCCTGCGTCTCGACTTCCTTGATGCTGGTGCCTTCCGGCAGCCAGAGGTCGACGAGGATTTCCGGACGCGACGACTGCGGGAAGAAATTCTGCGGGATGAACTGGAACGCCCACAGGCTGGTGGCGAAGGTCACCAGCGTCATGACCAGCACGATGATGCGGTGGCGCACGGACCAGCCGACGGTGGCGCGAAGCCGGCGGTAGAAGCTCGTGTCGAAGACATCGTGATGGTTGCCGGCGTGTTTTCGCTGCTTGAGGATCATGTGACCGAGCCACGGCGTGAAGTAAACCGCCACGAACCAGGACACGACCAGCGCGATGCCGACGACGTAGAACAGCGTGCGTACGTATTCACCGGCCGTCGAGGCCGCGAAGCCGACCGGGATGAAGCCGGCGGTGGTGATCAGCGTGCCGCTCAGCATCGGGAAGGCCGTCGAGGTATAGGCGAAGCTCGCCGCCTCGATTTTGACCAGTCCTTCCTCGAGCTTACGCTCCATCATTTCGACGACGATCATCGCGTCGTCGACGAGCAGACCGAGCGCGATGATAAGCGCGCCGAGCGAAATGCGCTGCAGATCGATGCCGATCTCGTACATGATGGCGAAGGTGGCGGCCAAAACGAGCGGAATGGTGATCGCGATCACCAGGCCCGAACGCCAGCCGATCGTCAAGAACGAGACGACAAGCACGATCAGCAGCGCCTCGCCAAGCGCCTTCATGAACTCGCTCACCGCTTCCCGCACGACTTCCGGCTGGTCGGCGATCTGATCGACCGAAACGCCGTAAGGCAACGCCTCTTCGAAGCGGTGATAGGTCGCCTCGACCTCCTTGCCGACATCGGTGACGTTGAATCCCTTGGCCATGACGACACCGACCTGGACACTGTCGTGGCCATTGAAGCGGTATTTGCGCTGATAGGGGTCTTCGAGGCCTGTGGTCACGGTTGCGATGTCACCCAGGCGCGTCACCTGGTTGCCGGCGCGCAGGCGAAGTTCGCGGATGTCGGCCGCCTCTGTCACGTTGCCTTCGACCGAGATGCGCACCGAACGCTGGCCGGTATCGACCGAGCCTGCCGGATCGACATTGTTCTGGCCCTTGATCGCGTTCTGCAGATCGGTGAGCGTCAGGCCACGCTCGGCAAGCACCTTGGACGAAACGTCGATATAGAGTTTTTCCGGCTGGTCGCCGATGATCACGGCCTTCTCGACGCCGGGCGTCGTCAGCAGCATGTCACGCGCCTGGATGGCTAGTTTCTTCAGCTCGGGATAGCTGTAGCCGTCGCCGCTGATCGAATGCAGGGTGATGAAAGTGTCGCCGAACTCATCGTTGAAGTAGGGCCCAAGCAGCCCTTGAGGCAGCTCATTGGCGATATCGCCGACCTTCTTGCGTACTTGGTAAAAGGCATCCGCGACCTGCGTGGGATTGGTGTCGCCTTCCACCTGCAAGGTGATGATGGCGCTGCCGGCGCGCGTGTAGGAACGGACGAAATCGAGATGCGGCGTTTCCTGCAGCTTGCGCTCGATCTTGTTGACGACCTGGTCCTCCATCTCCTGGATCGAGGCCCCCGGCCAGACAGCCTGGACCACCATGACGCGGAAGGTGAAGTCCGGGTCTTCCTTCTGGCCCATGCGCATCAGGCCGAGCGCACCGGCAACGATGATCAGGCCGAACAGGAACCGCGCCATGCTCGGGTGCCCGATTGCCCAGCGCGAAAGATTGAAGGGCCGCTTCTCATTGGTGTCGGTGGTCATAGCGCCAGTCCATTTGTCTGATCGTCAGCGCACGCACATGGCATGCCCACTGAGCTTCTAATGCTGGCTTCCGGGCGGCGAGGCTTTCCGAGCGGAGAGACACTCATCGCGGTGGGACGCGGGGATCGATGTGGGGGGCTACATCGACCTGACGTCTCGACAATCGGGCACCTGCCGCCCGGAAACCATGAACCGCATGACCTCGCGGCTTGCGCCGATGCGAGGAAAAGCCGTTTTATTCTTGGCCGTCAGCGCACGCGCTTGGCGGCGTCGCTATCGTCGCCCGCCGATGCGGACTGCTGCACCGCATCGCCGGTCAGCTTGACCTTCAGATTCTCGGTCATGAATTGCGTGCCCGCCGCAACGACGACGTCGCCAGGGTTCAATCCTTCGGCAACATGCACGCCGTCGGCGGTGAATTCGGCTACCTTGATCGGACGCGCATGGACGGTCTCGCCGTTGCGGTCCACGGTCCAGACGATCTGCTGGCCTTCCTTTTGCGCCAGCGCGCTCAACGGGATCGATACGCTCTGCGGGCTGTTGTTGGCCGCCGAAGCCTCGATGTTGGCGGTCATGCCGAGAAGCACGCGCGGATCGTTGGGCAGGCTGACGCGAACGGCAAAGGTACGCGACTGCTGATCGGCGCTGCCGGCGACTTCACGGACCTTGCCGTCGAGCGTCAGCGCATCGTCGGACCAGAAGCTTGCCTTTACGTTCTTGCCCGGCTTGAACTGGGCGATATCCATTTCCGGAACGGCGATCAGCACTTCCTTTTCGCCATCGACGGCAACGGTCACAACCGGCGTGCCGGAGCCGACCACTTGACCGACATCGGCGGTGACTGATGTGACGATGCCGTTCCTGTCCGCCTTGAGGTCGGTGTAGAGGACCTGGTTCTTCGCCTGGTCAAGCGATGAGCGCGCGGAATTCCGGGTGGCGACCGCCTGATCATAGCTGAGCGTCGCCTGTTCGAGCTGCGATTTCGACGCGAAGGTCTTGGCAAACAGCTGTTCGGCACGACGGCGGGCAAGGCCCGTTGTCTCGACCTGCCGCTCGGCGGCCTCGAGGCTGGCTTCGGCACTCTTGACCGAAAGGGCGTAGTCGGCCGGATCGATGCGGGCCAGAACGTCGCCCGGCTTCACGCGCTGACCGATGTCGACCAGGCGCTCGGTGATCTTGCCGTTGATACGGAACCCGAGGTTCATCTCGGTGCGTGCGCGCACCGATCCGGAGTAGGAGAGCTCACGGGTATCGTTTGCCTTGGCGATCTCGACGACCTTGACCGGCCGGACGATGTCCTTGACTTCCACCTTTTCTTGCGAGCAACCGGCGAGCCCAAGCGCCGCGACGACGACCAGTGCCGGTCCAATAGCCGGCAGCCTGTTCATGATGGATTTGGACAAAGGCACTTGCGTACTCCCGAAC
The DNA here is from genome assembly GCF_053850215.1 of Mesorhizobium sp. f-mel. Taxonomy (NCBI): domain Bacteria; kingdom Pseudomonadati; phylum Pseudomonadota; class Alphaproteobacteria; order Hyphomicrobiales; family Phyllobacteriaceae; genus Mesorhizobium; species Mesorhizobium sp. f-mel. Next base: position 586,184 of record NZ_JBSPTO010000001.1, on the reverse strand, counting down.
TGGAGATGGATTGTGGACGCCCTGCGGACGCCGCCGGTCATTTCGTCAAAGCCCTGATGGCAAACTCGATAAGCTCGTCCGGCATCGCCCGATTCTTCTTGGCAAGGCACTGGGCGACCATTTGCGGGTGACAGAGGGTGATGATAGCGGCGCCGAAACACCGCGAAGCGACTTCCGGGTCCTGGTCGGCAAACTCGCCTGCTGCGATTCCCTCGCGGATCACCTCCTCCACCAAGCCGCGGATCCTGTCGATATGCTTCTCGATGACGTGCCAATCGCGTTCGATGGCAACGACCACCATTTCGTGCACCTTCTCCTGGTCGAGCATGGTGTCGCGGGTCCACTGATAATGCGTTTGCACGTAGCGGCGAAGCCTTTCGCTGGCCGTTCCGGGACTATGGCAGGCGTCGTAGGTCAGTTGGTAGCAGGTAGCGAGCATACGGCCGCAAACGGCTTGGTGGATCTCAACCTTGGAGGCGAAGAAACGGTAGATGTTCGCCGTCGACATGCCGAGTTCACGCGCTATGTCGGCGACATTGGTTTTGCCGTAGCCGTAGTGGCGGAACAGTCGCTCTGCGCAATCGAGGATGCGCGCGACATTCTCCTGCCGGACCAGGTCGGCCGTATCGAGGGTATCATGCATCTTGTTTTGTTAACTCTTACGAATGACGAATTTTGAATTTCGTCACTCGTAATTCGAAATCGACCGGATGTCAACAGCGATGTTACCTTCGTTGGGCGACCGGTGACATCTGTTGACACAACTTGGGCGTGAACAGCGTTAATGAAGCCTGCTGCGGGCCGTGCACGGGCCACCCGCCAGGCTCAGGTGATCGGGCGCCTTATTTCATTCAAGACGTGCTCCGTAGCGCGCAGCAATGCGTTATCATCCAAGCCGCGGAAAGGAGAGTTGGGATGACCGTGCTGCGCATAGTCTCGAATATCGCAACAGACAGCATTCCGGATGTTCGGAAGTTCTATACCGACCTGTTCGGGCTCGATGTTGTCATGGATCACGGGTGGCTCGTCACGCTGGCGTCCCGGGAAACAACCATTCCCCAGATCAGCATCGCCAGCGAGGGTGGCTCAGGCACCCCCGTACCCGATCTGTCGATCGAGGTCGACAATGTCGACGAGGTATATCTTCGCGCAAACGAGATCGGTTGCAGAGTGGTCTATGATCTGACCGACGAACCGTGGGGCGTAAGACGTTTCTTCATTGCCGACCCGACTGGCAAGTTGCTCAACGTGCTCTCGCATCTTCGCTAAAGCGCGTCGCATTTGACCGACCTCACGCGACGCGCTTTAGGTCGTTGTTTTGTGCACGTCGTTATCGCAAAACCGCTGCACACTTTTGCGCGACATGCATTAGGATTGTTCTGCAATTCGGGACATTGACGACCTTCCAAACATTAGCCGAATAACGGAAACGGGCGGCGGTCACCGGAGGAAACCATGAGCAGAACAATTCCATTTCATTTCGTCGATGTCTTCGCGGTGGCGCCGCTGACGGGCAATTCACTTGCGGTTGTGGACGGCGGTGGCGAGTTGGCGCTCGAGCTCATGCAGAACATTGCACGTGAGTTCAACCAGTCCGAGACCACCTTTGTCCTGCCGGCGACCCGGGCGGACGCCGATTGGAAATTGCGCTCTTTCACGCCGAAAGGCGTAGAGGTTTTCGGTGCAGGCGGACACAACACGCTAGGGGCTTGGTGGTGGCTCGCTGCGGCGGGGCGGCTCGAGCTGGGCGATGGCCCAACATGGTTTCACCAACAGATCGGCGACTTGGTGTACCCATTGGCCATCTGGCAAAGCCAAGGGAAACTCGAAAAGATCATTATGCGGCAAGAAGCCCCAGTGGCCGGCAGGGCGCTCTCAAACCTTGGCGCTCTTGCCACGGCACTCGGACTTAATGCTGAAGAAATAGCGGACGTTGTGCCTTGCCAGGTGGTCTCGACTGGTGCTGCCCATCTCCTGGTGCCGATCCGCGATCGCGAAGCCGTCGACCGGATTTCGCCTGATGCCAAACAGCTTTTCGACCTGCTCAAGGAGGTCGGCGGGGAAGGCTGCTACGTCTTCTCACTCGATCCGCTACAGCCCGGAACCACAGCGTATGCACGCTTTTTCAACCCGACTGTCGGCATTTCCGAGGATCCGGCAACCGGTACGGCGGCTGGCCCGCTCGCCGCACATCTCGTTGCACACAGTGTTGCACAGCCCGGCGTAATCAAGGTCGAGCAAGGCACTACTCTCGGACGTACCAGCATCATTGAGGTAGATGTAGATGCCGGCTCAGTGAGCGTTTCCGGACGCGGCATCGTGGTGGCGAGCGGGGCTTTTTCGATCTAGTCGAATGTGTAGTCCGGTGGCCGCGGCGAACCTGTGCCCGTCCCACAAGTTTGCAGTAGCCCGCCATTTGGCGCGGCTATGCCGATGACGTCATTCTGCCACTCGCCTTCGACTTGGATCCGCTTAGGTAGCCGATCTGTTCAGTCTGTTCAGGCTTTCGCCCAGTATGACAAGCGCGATGCCGAGCAGCGCAATGTCCTTGATCAGGAACTGACCGGCGGGACCGAGCGCGGGAAAGCCGAGCGCAGGCTCCCAGATCGGCAGGGCAACCATGATCGAACAGGTGACCAGGAAAATCAGCGCGGCTAATGCCCCACCGGCCACACCGGCGCGTGTCGACCAGGGAGAGGCAATCAGCAGAAGCGCGGTCGCGATCTCGACGACGCCAAGCACATAAGAGGCACCAGCTTCACCGAATACCGGATACATCCAGGCGAGCCAAGGCGTGCCGCCGATCAGCGGCCTCAACGCCTCGATCTCAACAGCCGTGAACTTCATCCCGCCGATCATGAGAAGCGGCAGTATGACCCCGACCAGGGCGAGGATCCGCCCCGCTTTGCTGACCGCGGCGGCGTTTCGCGCCCACGACCGAGGAAGGGTCTCGTCTTGACCTTCAGGCTCTGATGTTCTGAGAACCGGCATGAGTTTTCTCCTCCAACCGCCAATTGCACCACCCGCATCGTAAATTCGATCTTGTCGCTTGGGGTCATTATTTTATCCCTTGCCCCTGACGGCTGGCCAATCGCCGCCGCTGTCACGGTCGCTCGATCACCCCGATGCGCTGCTCAGTCCGGCTTGTAAGGGTACGAGTGATGCTCGTGAGCGATAATCCAACGATCACCTTCCTTCTGTAGTCCGACGGTAAGCCGGAGGCGGGTTGCCGGGTCCTTTTCAAGCTCTTCGCTGGTGCCGCACCGCAGCAATGCGGTTGCAAAAGCAACCCGGTCGCCCGCCGTGACATCTAGCCGCTCGATCGCGAAAACGCCGCCCTCTTGAAGTGCTCGAAGAACGGACCCCAGCTATCCCGGTAGGCCTCAATTCCACTGAGTTCGTTCGGCGGTGGGACATCGAACATCAGAAGGTCCGTCGCGTGATCCGCAATGATTGTCGCCAGGTCCTGCTGCTGCACGGCGTTCGCCCAACGCTCGATTAGCGCCTGGATATGTGCCTCGGCGTCACGCTCCGTGTTCTCCATTAGAATTCTCCTCCTGCTGGATATTCTCCGTCGAACTGGTTCTGTATCGAGGACGATCGGGAGGTGCTCGATCCGACACTGAGTGATCTTTTTGCTTCGTTCAGCCGATCCGACTGCTGCGAGACATGTTTTGAGAGCGCGCAATCGAGCCGCATATTCCACTGTTCGACAAGTCCAAACGCAAGGGACGGCACCTTCTCGCGCGAGGTTTCCGCGTGGCTAGGCCTCCTTCGCCATCTCCCTCAGCCTGAACTTCTGGATTTTGCCGGTCGAGGTCTTCGGGATTTCGGCGAAGATCACCGCTTTCGGCACCTTGAAGCGGGCGAGCAGCGCGCGGCAGTGATCGATGATCTCGGCTTCGGTCGCCGTCCTGCCCGGCTTCAGCTCGACATAGGCGACCGGTACCTCGCCCCATTTGTCATCGGGCCTGGCGACGACGCCGCAGGAGGCGACGGCGGGATGCTTGTAAAGCGCCTCCTCGACCTCGATCGATGAGATGTTCTCGCCGCCGGAAATGATGATGTCCTTGGAGCGGTCCTTGAGCTGGATGTAGCCGTCGGGATGCCTGACGCCGAGGTCGCCCGAGTGGAACCAGCCGCCGGCGAAGGCCTCGTCGCTCGCCTTGCGGTTCTTCAGATAGCCCTTCATGACGATGTTGCCGCGGAACATGACCTCGCCGATCGTCTCGCCGTCAGCCGGCGTCTCCTCCATTATCTCGGGGTCCATCACCGTCAGATCCTCGAGCGCGGCATAGCGCACGCCTTGCCTGGCCTTCCTCGCCGCCCTGAGACCCTTCTCCAGCCCATCCCATTCGCCATGCCATTCGTTGACGACGGCCGGGCCATAGGTCTCGGTCAGGCCATAGAGGTGGATGACCGCAAAGCCCGCATCGGCCATGCCCGACAGCACCGCTTCCGGCGGCGGTGCTGCGGCCGTGCTGAAGGTGACCGTCTGCGGAAATTGCCGCTTGTCCTCGTCCCTGGCATTGATCAGCACCGACATGACGACCGGCGCGCCGCACAGATGAGTGACGCCGTAATCGGCGATGGCGTCGTAAATCGGCTTCGGCCGCACCCAGCGCAGGCAGACATGGGTGCCGGCCTGCACGGCCAGCGTCCACGGAAAGCACCAGCCATTGCAGTGGAACATCGGCAGCGTCCACAGATACACCGCATGCTTGCCCATGCCGGCATGGATGGTGTTGGCGTAGGCCATCAGTGCCGCACCGCGATGGTGATAGACGACGCCCTTCGGATTGCCTGTGGTACCGGACGTGTAGTTGAGCGAGATCGCGTCCCATTCGTCGTCGGGCATCGACCAGGCGAAATCCTCGTCGCCGCCCGCGACGAAGTTCTCGTAGTCGAACGTGCCGATCCGCTGCCCCTTGGGATATGGGGCGTCGGCCGCGTATTCGGGATCGTCGTAGTCGATGACCAGCGGTTTTACCTTAGCCAGCGCCAGCGCCTCGCTGACGGCATTTGCGAATTCGCGATCGACGACAAGCACCTTGGTTTCGGCATGGTCGAGCTGGAAGGCGATGACCGCGGCGTCAAGGCGGGTGTTGAGCGAATGCAGTACTGCCTTGGTCATCGGCACGCCGAAATGCGCTTCCAACATCGGCGGCGTGTTGGACAACATCACGGTGACGGTGTCGCCCTTGCCGACGCCGCGCCTCTGCAGCGCCGAGGCAAGCTTCAGCGACCGCCGCCAGAAATCACGATAGGTCGTGCGCTGACTGCCATGGATGATCGCGACATGGTCGGGAAAGGTCTTTGCCGCCCGCTCCAGATAGCTGAGCGGCGTCAGCGGCTGGTGGTTGGCTGGATTCCTGTCGAGATCCTGTTCGTAGGGATTGGCCATCCCGTCCTCCCCAATATCGTTTCTCGAACTTTCTAACCACAGGCCTCCGACCCGTCACCATCAACGATGCCACGATAGAGCGCATTTGGCACAATGATGATCTAGATTCCGCGCGCGAAAGGGTATCGTTTACCCCCGCTCGATTTGACTTTTGTCGAGAGCCATGAATAATGTCAGCGAGGAGATGGCATGGCGATCCGACCGGCAGAACAGCTTATCCACAAGGCCGCCTGGCTCTACTATGCCCATGGCCTGCGTCAGGATCAGGTGGCCAGCCAGCTCAAGATTTCCCGAGCCTCGGTCGCCATGTATCTGCGCAAGGCGCGCGAGACCGGCATCGTCAACATCTCGACCTCAACCCAGCTTTTCACCGACGATGTCATGGCGCGCAAGCTCGAAGACGCATTGAAGCTCGATGCCGTCTGGATCGCGCCGGAAAACGGCCATGTCGCCGATCCGTCGACCGACATCGCGGTGCTGGCGGCCAGCGTCTTTCTCGAACTGATCAAGAAGGGCGACCGCATCGGCGTCGCGTGGGGAAGGACCATCTATACGATCGCCGACATCATGTCCTATGCCGATCTGCAGGATGTCACGGTGGTGCAGCTCTGCGGCAATCTGGGAGCCCCCTATTCCTACCGGCCCGATCAATGCACCATGGAAATCGCACGCCGGCTCAACGCCAAGGGGCTCAATTTCTACGCACCGCTGGTGCTGACGACAGAGGAACTGGCACGCGGCCTACGCGCCGAGCCAGTGATCCGCGAGCAGTTGTCGGGCATCAGTGCGTGCAACCTGGCGCTTTACTCGGTCGGCACCGTCGACGCCGGGAGCCATGTCGTCAAATGCGGCGCGCTGACTGCGAGCGAAATGGAGGTGCTGCGCCGTGCCGGGGCTGCCGGCGTCATCGCCGGGCAGATCATCGACGCGCAAGGAAGAGCGCTCGACTGCAGCTACAACCGGCGGATCATTTCGGCGGAGCTGTCATCGCTGCGCAAGATTGAAAAGCGCCTGGTGGTGGTGCAGGAAGACAGCAAATTCGAGCCGCTGGTGGCGGCGATCGCAGGTGGGCTGTGCACGCATCTGGTGGTCGGCGCCCGGATGGCGCGACGGCTGCTCGACCATGCCGGACCGGCGGCGGAAAAGGTCGCCTAGATACGCAAAACGCCGCCGCGGGCGCATTGTCATCAAAGCGTCGCGGCGTTCCTGTTCACAAACAAAGAGAAATCGGACGAAGCGAACATGAAGAACCTGTGGAATGACGGCGACGCGGAGAAGCTGGTTGCCGACTATGCAACAATGGGCGTTGCCCGCGACCTGGCGCTGCGCGTCTATACGACCAGGCTTTTGGGCGGCGAACCGCGGCTTGTCCTGCATGGCGGCGGCAACACATCCTGCAAGACAAAGGCCACCGACCTCGTCGGCGACGAATGGGACGTGCTCTGCGTCAAGGGCAGCGGCTGGGACATGGGCGTCATCGAGCCGCAGGGCCTGCCGGCGGTCAAGCTCGGCGCCCTGCTCAAGGCGCGGTCGCTCAAGAAACTCTCCGACGAGGATATGGTCGCCCTGCAGCGGGTGAACCTCATCGACCCGTCTTCGCCAAACCCCTCGGTCGAGACGCTGCTACACGCCTTCCTGCCGCATAAATTCGTCGACCATACGCACTCGACCGCCGTTCTGGCCATCGTCGACCAGGATGATAGCGAGGCACTGAGCAAGAAAGTCTTCGGCAACAAGATGGGGTTCGTGCCTTACATCATGCCGGGCTTCGACCTGGCGAAGGCGGCGGCCGATGTCTTTGACGCCGACCCGACGGTCGAGGGCCTGATCCTCGACAAGCATGGCATTTTCACGTTCGGCGACGATGCCAAACAGGCCTACGACCGGATGATCCACTATGTGAACGCCGCCGAGGAGTTCATCGCCAGCCACGGCAAGCCGCTTGCCGAAAAAGCCGCCTTGCCGGCCAGGCTGGCCAAGCCTGCGGACATTGCGCCGATGCTGCGCGGCTCAGTGGCGGTAGCGCGCGGCGAAGGCCGCTTCGACCGCATGATCAGCGATTTCCGCACCTCGGACGCGATCGTCGATTTCATCAATTCGGCAAAGATTGCCGATTATGCCGGGCGCGGCGTATCGACGCCCGACCTGTCGATCCGCATCAAGACCGGGCCGATGGCGCTGCCGGCGCCCGACGCAGACAAGATCGGCGACTACAAATCCGTCATCCGCCAACATGTCGAGAAATTCGCCGGGGACTATCGCGCCTACTTCGAAACCAACGACGCGCTCGATGATGTGAAGCGCACGATGCTCGACCAGATGCCGCGGCTGACGCTGGTGCCGGGCCTCGGCATGTTCGGCCATGGCCGCACGCTTAAGGATGCGAAGATTGCCTCCGACGTCGGTGAAATGTGGATCGAGGCGGTGCGCGGGGCCGAAGCGGTCGGCGATTTCCGCCCGCTGTCCAAAGCCGACCTGTTCCCGCTCGAATACTGGTCGCTGGAACAGGCCAAGCTCGCCTCCAACAAGCCGAAGCCGCTGACCGGGCAGGTTGTGCTGGTCACCGGCGGCGCCGGCGCAATCGGCGCCGCCACGGCAAAGCTGTTCGCCGACAACGGCGCCCATGCCGTCGTCGTCGATCTCGATGCGTCAAGGGCGGCGGAAGCGGCGAAGAAAGCCGGCAACAGTTCGATCGGCATCGGCGCCGACATCACCGATCCGGCGCACATGCGCGCGGCATTCGACAAGGCGGTGGCCGTCTTCGGCGGCCTCGACATTCTCGTCTCGAATGCGGGAGCTGCCTGGGAAGGCCGCATCGGCGAACTCGACGACGCCACTTTGCGCAAGAGCTTCGAGCTAAATTTCTTCGCCCACCAGTCAGCGGCGCAGAACGCGGTGCGGATCATGCTCGAACAGGGCACCGGCGGCGTGCTCCTTTTCAACACCTCCAAGCAGGCAATCAATCCCGGTCCGAAGTTCGGCGCCTATGGCATCCCGAAGGCGGCGACGCTGTTCCTGTCCAGGCAGTATGCCCTCGACTATGGCGCCCATGGCATCCGCTCGAATGCCGTCAACGCCGATCGCATCCGTTCCGGATTGCTTACCGACACCATGATCGCCAGCCGTTCGGGGGCGCGCGGCGTCTCGGAAAAGGAATATATGGCTGGCAATCTGCTTGGTCAGGAAGTGACGGCCGAAGACGTGGCCCAGGCTTTCCTGCATCAGGCGCTGGCCGAGCGGACCACCGCCAGTGTGACGACGGTCGACGGCGGCAACATCGCTGCGGCGCTGCGGTAGGCTCAAGAACAGTCCAGACGCAAAAGAGCGGCCCGCAAGCCGCTCTTTCCTTTTGCCTGCGATTAAAAGCTACTTGGCGTTCGGGTTCGGCATCCAGGCCGGCATCGCGACATCGGCATGGGCGAACTGCGGCAGCTTGGCCGAAAGGTCTTCCATGTTCTTGATGTCCTTGTCGATCAGATCCTTCTGGGTGATCAGCGTCGGCGGCACGATGACGTTGTGGCCGGGGTCTTCGCCGGCCAAAAGCTGCGCCAGCGCGCGCACCGAAACCTGGCCGACGACGGCCGGATTGGTGGCGGCGGTTGCCGCCCAGGCGCTGTCGGGCTCGCGCATCGCGGCGATGTCGGAGGTCGAGATATCGGCCGAATAGATCTTGATGTCCTTGTTGAACCCCGCCTCGTCGACTGCGATCTTCACGCCCTTGGCGAATTCATCATAGGGCGCGAACATCACCTTGATGTCGGGGTTGGCCGACAACACCGAGCGGGCCTGGTTGGCGACGGAATTGGCGATCGGATTGTCGAGCGTGCCGAACATCGCCGCCTCGTTGATCCCCGCATATTTCTTCTTGAAGTCAACCCAGGTCTCGTTGCGGCGGTCGAGCGGCGCGATGCCGGCGACATAGACATAGCCGGCCTTCCAGCTCTCGCCATTGTCCTTGATCGCCTGTTCGAGCGCGAGGCGTGCGAGGTCGCGGTCGGACTGTTCGATCTGCGGGATCTTGGGGTTTTCGACGTTGACGTCGAACGCTACGACCTTGATGCCGGCGTCGACCGCGCGCTGGGCGGCTTCCTTCATCGATTCCGTCAAGCCGTGCTGGATGATGATACCCTGCACGCCAAGCGCAATGGCCTGGTCGACCATGTCTGCCTGGAGGGCGGCGTCCTGACGGCTGTCAAGGACGCGCAGATCGACGCCGAGCGCTTTGGCCTGTGCTTCGACACCGGACAGATAGGCCTGGAAGAAGTCACCGGTCGAGAGATAGCGGACCAGCGCGATCTTGACGGCGCCGGGCTTGTCGAACGGCGCCGGCCTGTCCTGCGCCATCGCCGGGACCTGCATCAGCAGCGCGGCGCCGGCAAGCCCGAGTGCTGCCTTCCCCAAAAGTCTTCTCGTGATCTTCATGTTGTCTCCTCCACTTGTTGAACTCAAATTTCAGCCGGTCGAAATCCTATCTGTCGAAACCCTACCTCTTGCCCCTGCCGGAAAGGGCGAAGGTGAAGACAAGGGCAACCACAAGAACCACGCCCTTGATGAAATCCTGCGTGTAGTAGGGCGCGTTCATCATCGTCAGGCCCTGCAGCAGCACGCCGACAAACACCGCACCGACGGCCGTACCGAAGGCGTTCGGCTTGGCGGCCCCGAGGACCGCATAGCCGATGAGCGCCGCGGCGACAGCGTCGAGCAGGAGATTATTACCCGAGGCGATGTCGCCGCGTCCAAGCCGGGCAGCGAGCAAAATGCCGCCGATCGAGGCAAAAACCCCTGAAATAACGTAGGCCCAGATTTTGTATGCCTTGACAGGCGCGCCGGCGAGTTCGGCAGCCCGTTCGTTGCTGCCGACCGCATACATCATGCGTCCGAAACGGGTGTATTCGAGAAAAAACCAGATCAGCACCGCAAGCACGAGCAAGACGACTACCGAAACCGGGATGAGGTTGGGGATGAAGAAATCGAAGCGGTGGCGGCCAAGCGCCAGGAAGCCAGCGCCGAACGTGCCGTTGGCGACCGCGCCATCGGGCATCGTCATGCCGGTGGCGATCGAGCGGCCCTCGGTCGGAATGCGCTGCAGGCCGACGAGCAGGAACATCATGCCGAGCGTCGCCAGAAGGTCCGGTACGCGCATATAGACGATCAGCCAGCCATTGATGAGGCCGACAACGGCACCGATCAAGAGACAGGCGACAACCGCGACGACGGCGTTCTGCTCCAGCACCACCATGACATAGGCGGCTGCCATCATGGCGCTGGTGGCGACGGAGCCGATCGACAGGTCGAAGCCGCCGACGACCAGGGTGGCGGTGACGCCGAGCGCCAGCACGCCGGTGATGGCGACCGACTGGAAGATGAAGACGGCGCTCTGCGGCGAGACGAAGCCATCGGCGGCGATGGCGAAATAGGCAATCAACCCGAACAGCAGAACGATGAAGCCATAGCGGATGGCATGGTCGCGCGCCGCTGCCATCCTTACCAAACCCGAACTCATGCCCTCTCCATTCCACGTCCCATTATCTGCCCGCCCTCACGCTGCGCTGTGCAACGACCTGCCCGCCACTTCGGCCAACAAGCGCTCGAGATCGATGTCGGCGTTGCGGTGTTCGCCAACGATTGTCTGCTCCGACATCACCAGGATGCGGTCGGCGGTCTCCAGCGCCTCGTCGAGTTCAGTGACGAACAGCAGCGTCGCACGGCCGTTCGCGCTCGCCCGCAGCTTGGCCGCGATGTCGCGCCTGGCCGAAATGTCGACGCCCTGAAACGGCTCGTCGAGAATGAACAGCTTTGCCGCCTGCGAGATCCAGCGGGCGACCATCACCTTCTGCTGGTTGCCGCCGGAAAGGGCTGACATTTCGTCCTTCTCCGAGCGGCAGACGATGCCCAGTTCCCGAATCTGCTGGCGGGCGGTGGCGCGCTCGATGCGGCGCTTGAGAACGCCCATACGCGACATCCGCCTGTGGAACGGCAGGCTGATATTTTCCTGGATGTTGAAGTCGCCGACGATCCCGTTTTCGCTCCGGTCCTTGGCGACGAGAAACACGCCGGCGGCGATCGCCTCGCCTGTCGAACCCGGAGCATAGGGTTTTCCGTTCAACGTCATGGTCCCGGTGAGCGGCTTGCGGACGCCAAACAGCGTCTCGGCGAGCGCGGTCTTGCCGACGCCGACGAGGCCGGTGATGGCAACGACTTCGCCGTCGCCGAGCGTCAGCGAGATCGGCATGGAGCCTTCTGCAATGCGCAACCCGTCGATCGTCAGGATAGGCTTGGGCGAATTCCTGGCGACGATCCGGTCGAGGTGGATCTTGCGGCCAAGCATGGCGTTGACGGCGCCTTCATAATCGAGCGGCTTGCGGTCGAAAACACCTGAGATGACGCCGTCTCGCATCGAGACGATCCGGTCAGCAAGCCGCCTGATGTCGGACATGCGGTGCGAGATGTAGAGGATCGCGACGCCCTGCTCGCGTAGCCTGTCGACCAGCGCGAACAGCCGGTCGGCTTCGGCGCTGGACAAAGAGGAGGTCGGCTCATCGAGGAACAGGACCTTCGGCTGATGCGCCATGGCGCGGGCAATCGCCACCATCTGGCGGTCGGCCAGCGAGAGATCGCTGATCCGGGCCTTCAGGTCGATGGCCAGCCCCATGCGGTCGGCAACCGCTTTTGCCTCGCGACGCACCCGGCCCGGATTGAACAGGGTCGGCGCGCCGCTGCCGCTCAGCCTGTCGAGCGTCAAATTGGTGGCGACGTCGAGATCGGCGACGACACCGTCATTGATGTTTTGATGAACGGTGACGACGCCGGCGCGGATCGCCTCCGCCGGCGTTTTTGGCGCGAAATCCTCCGGCGCGAAGTCGTGGCCGGCAAGGCTCATCGTGCCGCCGCCGCGCTCGTAGACGCCGCTGATAATTTTGACGAGGGTGGATTTGCCGGCGCCGTTGGCGCCCATCAGCACGGTCACTTCACCAGCATGCAAATCGAGCGAGACGCCGCCAAGCACCTCGATATGGCCAAAGGACTTCCTCAGGCCGTGCACGCGGAACACGGCATCATTGCCCATTCGTTTCTCCCTGACCATGACGCTAGGGGCTGCTCCGGCAATTGTCAACACGATTGACAATTGCCAGAGAGCTTCCTAGCTTGGACCAACCGCCTTGGCTCCACTATGATGGGAGCACATCAGCGGGAGGGTGAGGATGACTGGGAAATTGCCGTTCGAAGCACTGTCGGTCGAGACATTGGCGGCACGCCTTGGCGCCAACGAGGCGCTGTGTTCGCATATCGGCAAGGACACGGCCCGCTGGAAGGTCCGCGAGGTCGGCGACGGCAATCTGAACCTGGTCTTCATCGTCGAGGGCGCCACGGGTGCTGCCGTCGTCAAGCAGGCCCTGCCCTATGTTCGCCTGGTCGGCGACAGCTGGCCGCTGCCATTGAAGCGCTCCTTCTTCGAGTATCACGCGCTGACGCGGCAGGAAGCGAGAGCGCCCGGCTCGGTGCCGGCGATCTATCATTTCGACGAAGTCCAGGCGCTGATCATCATGGAATATCTGTCGCCGCACATCATCTTGCGGCGGGCGCTGATCGAGGGCCGCCAGTTGCCGAACATCGCCAGGGATATCGGCTTGTTCATGGCCCGCACGTTGTTTCGCGGCTCCGACCTCAGCATGGTGACCAAAGATCGCAAGGCGGATCTGGCGCTGTTCGCCGACAATGTCGAGCTCTGCGATATCACCGAGAATCTGGTGTTCTCCGATCCCTATTTCGACGCCAAGATGAACCGGCATACGAGCCCGCAGCTCGACGGCATCGTCGCAGAATTGCGCGCGGACCGCGATCTCAAGGTCGAGGCGCAGCGGCTGAAGCATCTTTTTGCGGCCAATGCAGAAACGCTGCTGCACGGCGACCTGCATTCCGGCTCGATCATGGTCACCGACTCAGAAACGCGGATGATCGACCCCGAATTCGCCTTCTACGGGCCGATGGCCTTCGATGTCGGCATGCTGCTCGCCAATTTCTGGATGGCGTTCTTTTCGCAGCGCGGTCACGAACAGAAGGAAAAGCGCGACGCCATGCGCGGCTATTTGCTCGATGTGACGGTCGAGACATGGTCGGTATTCCGCACCGAGTTTTCGCATCTGTGGCGAACCGAGCGCACCGGCATGCTCTACCAGAAGAGCCTGTTCGAGGATCAGGGCGACAGGCTTGGCGCCGAACAGGCGCTCGACCACATGCTGCATTCGATTTGGACCGACATGCTGGGCTTTGCCGGCGTCGAGGTGCACCGGCGTATTCTGGGCCTGGCGCACAACGCCGATTTCGAGACCATTGCCGACGAGGATCTGCGCGCCACATGTGAGGCGAAGGCACTGAAATTCGGCCGTCACATCGCCGTCAACCGGCGCCAGATTCACAGCATCGACGAGGTCAACACATTGGCCGCGCTGATCGAACAGGAGAACAGAATTTGAACGTCGGCGACCGTCACTACCGGACCATCTGGCTGAGCGACGACGGCCGTTCGGTGGACATCATCGACCAGCGCTGGCTGCCGCATGATTTCCGCGTGGAAAAAGTCGGAACGGTTGCCGGCATCGCGACGGCGATCCGCGACATGTGGGTACGCGGCGCGCCACTGATCGGCGTCACCGCCGCTTATGGCGTCGCCATGCAGATGGCCGACGATCCATCCGATGCAGCACTCGACGGCATCTGGGAGGTCTTGCACGAAACGCGCCCGACCGCGATCAATCTGCGTTGGGCGCTCGATGAGATGCGAGGTTTCCTGCGGCCGCTTCCATCTGGACAACGCGCCGAGGCTGCTTACCGGCGCGCCGGAGAAATCGCCGACGAGGATGTCGGCCTCAACCGAGCCATCGGCGTTAATGGACTTGAAATCATCAAGGAAATCGCGGTGCGCAAGCGGCCGGGAGAACCGGTCAACATCCTGACCCATTGCAATGCCGGCTGGCTCGCCACCGTCGACTACGGCACCGCCACGGCGCCGATCTATTTGGCAACGGAAGCGGGCATTCCCGTTCACGTCTATGTCGACGAAACACGCCCGCGCAACCAGGGCGCTCAGCTGACCGCATGGGAGATGGCCGGCCATGGCGTGCCGCATACGCTGATCGTCGACAATGCCGGCGGCCATCTGATGCAGCGCGGCCAGATCGACATGGTCATCGTTGGCACCGACCGCACCACCGCCGATGGCGATGTCTGCAACAAGATCGGCACCTATTTGAAAGCGCTGGCCGCGGCCGACAACGACGTGCCGTTCTACGTCGCGCTGCCGTCGCCAACCATCGACTGGACGGTGGGTGACGGGCTGGCCGAAATCCCGATCGAACAGCGCTCCAGCGACGAGGTCTCGCTGGTCTGGGGCAAGACCGCGAATGGCGAGATTGCGCAGGTCCGCATCTCGCCGGATACGACGCCCGCGGCAAATCCGGCCTTCGACGTGACGCCGGCGCGGCTGGTCACCGGATTGATCACGGAGCGCGGCGTCGCCAGGGCCTCGCGCGAAGGCTTGAAGGCGATGTTTCCCGGACGCTGATGATCCGGCTTCATTGACTTTTTAAAGCGGTATCAGC
Organism: Mesorhizobium sp. f-mel; assembly: GCF_053850215.1. Lineage (NCBI taxonomy): Bacteria > Pseudomonadati > Pseudomonadota > Alphaproteobacteria > Hyphomicrobiales > Phyllobacteriaceae > Mesorhizobium > Mesorhizobium sp. f-mel. The sequence goes on along the minus strand of NZ_JBSPTO010000001.1, from coordinate 571,181 downwards.
GGATAACCGAGAGTCCAGCCGTTGATTGCCCCATCCGCAGCAAGGGCGCGGCTTGCGTCTCATCCAGAGTAGCTCGTCTCTGACAGCCGGCATTTTGATGACGGCCGATTTCTGCGTGACATCCTGGTGCTCGCCTCGCCGGCAGGCGGGCTAAGGCGAGACGATCGTCCGTCAATGCGGTGGGCGATGATAACAACCTACGGCACCGGCGAAGGGACCCACCGTAACTGGCCGGCATTCGATTCCTATCCCAGTTGCCAAGCCGTGGTAGTGTGATTATACCAGTTGATTAGATGACGATCGGCCGGGCCATCGTTCGAGATCAGGAGTAACGGCTAGATGACAACGATAGCGCTGTTTGGTGCCGGCGGCAAAATGGGTTACCGCCTGTCGACCAATTTTCGCGGCTCTCACTACACGATACGTCATGTCGAGGTAAGCGACGTCGGCCGCGAGCGGCTAAAGACGGGGTTGGGCATCGACGCGGTCAGCGCCGACGAAGCCCTCGATGGCGCCGAGGTGGTCATCTTGGCGGTTCCCGACACCCATATCGGCAAGGTGGCGGCCAGCATCGAGGGCAAGCTTGCTGCCGGCACTATGGTCGTCGTGCTGGACGCCGCAGCACCTTTCGCCGGCCATTTGCCCAAGCGGCCGGACCTGACCTATTTCGTCACCCATCCCTGCCATCCGCCGATCTTCAACGACGAGACCGATATGGCGGCCAAGAAGGACTATTTCGGCGGCGTCAGGGCCAAGCAGCATATGGTCAGCGCGCTGATGCAGGGACCGGAGGAAGATTTCGCCAAGGGCGAAGCGATCGCCAAGATCATCTGGGCCCCGGTCATGCGGTCGCATCGCGTCACGGTCGACCAAATGGCGCTGCTCGAACCCGGCCTTTCGGAGACTGTCTGCGCCTCGTTGCTGGTCGTGATGAAGGAAGCGGTCGACGAGGTCGTCGCGCGCGGGGTCGACCAGCAGGCCGCACTCGACTTCCTGCTTGGCCACATGAACGTGCTCGGCGCCGTCATCTTCGGCGAGACCAAGGGCGTGTTCTCCGATGCCTGCAACAAGGCCATCGAGTTCGGCAAGCCGGTTTTGATGCGTGACGACTGGAAGCGGGTCTTCGAGCCGGAAGAGATTGCAGCGAGCATTCAGCGCATCACCTGAGGCGGGTACATATCATCTGAATTAGTGATTGACTCATCATACCAGTTGGCTTAGCTGTTCGTAAGCTCGGGCCAACCCAGGCCTCGCCAGGGAATTCGAGGCTTGGGCGAGCGGAGGAGGCCGGGGACTGGGAGGCGCGACGATCCGTTCAGAGGAAGCCGGCAAACGGTTTTGAAACTGAGGCGATCCGCGATCTCTTGTGCCGCCTGGCGAATTGAAACGCAGACAGTGGCCTGAGTTGATCAGGGCTTTTTCAAACGGGAGGAAATCATGAAACTCACTCGCAGAATAACACTTGTGGCTTTTGCCGGCATGCTGGCGTTTGGCACCGCCGCACCCGCCTATGCGGCGGATCTCATTGCCATCATCACGCCCTCGCACGACAACCCGTTCTTCAAGGCGGAAGCCGTCGGCGCGGAAGCCAAGGCCAAGGAACTCGGTTATGAAACGCTGGTGCTTGTCCATGACGACGACGCCAATAAGCAGTCGGAGCTGATCGACACAGCGATCGGCCGCGGCGCCAAGGCGATCATCCTCGACAATGCCGGCGCCGACGCCACCGTCGCCGCCGTGCAGAAGGCCAAGGACGCGGGCGTTCCGTCCTTCCTGATCGACCGCGAGATCAACGCCACCGGCGTCGCCGTCGCGCAGATCGTCTCCAACAACTATCAGGGCGCCCAACTCGGCGCGCAGGAGTTCGTCAAGCTGATGGGCGAGAAGGGCAATTTCGTCGAGCTGGTCGGCAAGGAATCCGACACCAATGCCGGCATTCGCTCGAAGGGCTATCACGATGTCATCGACGACTATCCGGACCTGAAGATGGTGGCGCAGCAGTCGGCCAACTGGAGCCAGACCGAAGCTTATTCCAAGATGGAATCGATCCTCCAGGCTAACCCGGACATCAAGGGCGTGATCTCCGGCAACGACACGATGGCGATGGGCGCCTATGCCGCCCTTGCCGCCGCCGGCCGCAAGGATGTCATCGTCGTCGGGTTCGACGGATCGAATGACGTGCGCGATTCGATCGCTTCAGGCGGCATCAAGGCCACAGTCCTGCAGCCGGCCTATGCGCAGGCGCAGATGGCAGTCGAGCAGGCCAACGACTTCATCAAGAACAAGAAGTCTCCGGCCGAGGAAAAGCAGCTGATGGACTGCGTCCTGATCAATGGCGACAATGCCGCCAAGCTGGAAACCTTCGCGCTGACCAACTGAGCCGGCGTAACATCAATCGCAAGGGACGAGCTTCCGGCTCGTCCCTTGCTTCCATTTACTGGGTGCCCTGACCGCCATGCCGAACAAGCCGACATGTTCGATCCTCGCCGCGCCGCTCCTTGCCGTGACCGTCGGCCTCAGCCTGACCGCCTGCAAGATCCTGCCGACACCGTCAGCGGAAAACGGCGGCAAACCTCCGGCCTTCAATGCGGACAAGATGGTCGGCGATATCTGGGCTGCCAAGGCGGTGCCCTATCTCCAGCAGAAGGCCGGGCCATTTCCCGAGGTTCACGCCCTGGCGAAAGCCGATCCAGCGGCTGCCGGCGCCAAGTTTGGCAATCCGAAGAAACAGGCGAATTCGCCATGGACCTTCTCGGTTCGCCTCGAAGGCAAGATTGTTGCGGCGAATACACAGTCACGCGCGGCAACCATGGATGTCGATGCCGACGGCGACGGCAAGGCGGATGCGCGGGTGCAGATCGGACCCGCAATGCGCGGCACCGCGCTACGCGACAGTCTCGACTTCATCCAGTTCAACGATTTCACCAACCAGATCGACTTCGCCCAGTTCGGCAAGGCGTTCAACACCTACGCCGACAAGACAGTGCTTTCCAAGCTGCCGCGCGAAGCGCTGGAGGGCCGGAGCGTTAGGGTTGTCGGCGCCTATGTCATCGGCAGCGGCCAGGACCTGCCGCTGGTGACGCCGGCGGAGGCAGAGATCGGGCCGAAGCCATGACTGCCGCCACCGATCACGATGTCATCCTGACGCTGGAAGACGTCTCCAAGGTCTATTCGGGCACCGTCGCGGTCAAGCGCGCGAATTTCGAGGTGCGCAAGGGCGCGGTCAACGTGCTGGTCGGCGAAAACGGCGCCGGCAAATCGACGCTGATGAAGATCATCGCCGGCGTCGAACAGCCGACGCTCGGCCGCATAATCCTGGAGGGCGAAGAGGTTTCCTTCTCCTCATCCGGGGACGCGGTGAATCGCGGCATCGGCATGGTGTTTCAGGAGCTGAACCTGTTCGGCAACCTGACGGTCGCAGAAAATATTTTTGCCACCCGCGAGATCACCAACCGGCTCCGCAAGATCGACAGCCGAGAACAGGAGCGCCGCGCGGCGGAATTCCTCGAGCGGCTGAAAGCCGGCATCCGGCCGGACATGCTGGTCGAGGATTTGCGTATCGGCCAGCAGCAGCTGGTCGAGATTGCCAAGGCGGTTTCGCTCGATGCGCGCATCCTGATCATGGACGAACCGACCTCGGCGCTGAGCGCGGCGGAAGTCGAGATCCTGTTCAAGGTGATCGCCGACCTCAAGGCGCGCGGCGTGGCGATCGTCTACATCTCGCACCGGCTCGAGGAACTGATCCGCATCGGCGATTACATCACCGTGCTGCGCGACGGGCGGATCACCGGCCAGGAGAGGATGAAAAACGTCGACACGCAATGGATCGTGCGGCAGATGATCGGCTCGGACGCCAAGGACTTCGCCAAGGCCGACGGCCATGTTCCGGGCGAAGAGATATTCCGGGCCGAGGACATGTGCCTGCCGCGCGTGACCGGCGGGCTTGCGGTCGATCACGTCTCGCTGTCGCTGCGCGCCGGCGAGATTCTCGGCATATACGGCCTAATGGGCGCCGGACGCAGCGAATTGTTCGACTGCATCATGGGACGCCATGGCCGTGCCACCGGAACGATCTTCATCGCCGGCAAAAAGATCACAGAGCGCGACACGACACGGCGGATCCGGCGCGGGCTGGCGCTGATCCCCGAGGACCGCCAGCGCGAAGGGCTGGTGTCGATCCTCTCGGTCGCCAGCAACCTTACGCTGGCCAGCCTGTCGCGGTTTGTCCGCCTGTTCCATATCCGTGGCGCCAAGGAAAACCAGGCGGTGACGCAGATGGTGCGGGAGCTGGCGATCAAGGTCGCCAATCCGGCGCACGAGGTCTCGTCGCTGTCGGGCGGCAACCAGCAGAAGGTGGTCATCGGCAAGGCGCTGCTCACCGGACCCAAGGTGCTGCTGATGGATGAACCGAGCCGCGGCATCGATGTCGGCGCCAAGGCCGACGTCTTCCGCACCATGCGCAAACTGTCCCGCGACGGACTGGGCATACTTTTCGCCACCTCGGATCTCGACGAGGTGATGGCGCTGTCCGACCGGGTCGCGGTGATGAGCAATGGAAAACTGACCGGCATGTTCGATCGCGCCGAGGCGACGGAGGCGGCACTTGTCGCCGCATCGGCGCTTGGCCACGGACCGGTCCCGCACACGGAGAGCCACGCCCATGACTGACATCCCGGCCAAGGCTTCAGTTGCCTCCGCCTCGAGCGGCTCCGTCCTGCTGACGCTGATGAAGGCGAGGACGTTCATTGCGTTGATCGCCGTCCTGATCTTCTTCTCGATCGCGGCGCCGAATTTCCTGTCGGCCGCCAACCTGATCCTGATGTCGAAGCACGTGGCGCTGAACGCCTTCCTCGCCATGGGCATGACCTTCGTCATCATCACCGGAGGCATCGACCTCTCGGTCGGCTCGATTGTCGGCCTGTGCGGCATGGTCGCCGGCTATCTCGTGCTCAACGGCATCGACCTGCAGGTCGGCTATACGATCTATTTCAACGTCTTCGAAATCGCACTGATCACGCTGGCGGTCGGCATATTGATCGGCGCCGTCAACGGATTGCTGATCACCAGGCTGAATGTCGCGCCGTTCATCGCCACGCTCGGCGTGCTCTATGTCGCACGCGGCCTGGCGCTGCTGTCGTCCGATGGCCGCACCTTCCCGAACCTTGTCGGCAAGCCCGATCTGGGTACGACTGGGTTCGGCTTCCTCGGCGCCGGCCGGCTGCTCGGCCTGCCGGTTTCGATATGGATACTTGTCGTCGTAGCACTTGGGGCGGCCTATCTCGCCAAATACACCCCGCTCGGCCGCCACATCTTCGCCGTCGGCGGCAACGAACGGGCGGCGCGGATTTCGGGCGTCAGGGTCAACATGGTGAAGATGTTCGTCTACATGTTCTCCGGCTTCTGCGCGGCGGTCGTCGGCCTGATCATCTCGTCCGAGCTGATGGCCTCGCATCCGGCGACCGGCGAGAGCTTCGAGCTCAACGCCATCGCAGCGGCGGTGCTCGGCGGCACGTCGATGTCGGGCGGCCGCGGCACGATCGGCGGCACCATCGTCGGTGCCTTCGTCATCGGCATTCTCTCCGACGGGCTGGTCATGATGGGGGTGAGCTCGTTCTGGCAGATGGTGATCAAGGGCCTTGTCATCATCGTCGCTGTCGTCGTCGACCAGGCGCAGCGCCGGCTGCAGAGCCGCGTGACGCTAATGCAGATGGCAAAGGCGGGCTGATGGCGGCGGAACTGCGTGGAGCGCTGATCGGCTGCGGCTTCTTTGCCGTCAACCAGATGCACGCCTGGCGCGACATCGCCGGCGCCTCGATCGTCGCCATTTGCGACCGCGATTCGGAACGGCTCAAGATAGTCGGCGACCAGTTCGGCATCACGCGGCGCTATACCGACGCGGCAGCACTTTTTGCCGCCGAAAGACTGGATTTCGTCGATATCGCCACCACCGCGCCGAGCCACCGTCCGCTTGTCGAGATGGCGGCGCGGCATCGCGTTCCGGCAATCTGCCAAAAGCCGTTCGCGCCGACGCTTGCCGATGCCAAGGCCATGGCGAAGGCCTGCTCTGACGCCGGCGTGCCGCTGATGGTGCATGAGAATTTTCGCTGGCAGTCGCCGATCCAGGCGGTGCGCGCCGTGCTCGACAACGGTGACATCGGCACCCCGTTCTTCGGGCGGATCTCGTTCCGCTCGGCCTATGACGTGTTTTCCGGCCAGCCCTATCTGGCGACGGGAAAGCGCTTCATCATCGAGGACCTCGGCATCCATAGTCTCGACATTGCCCGCTTTCTGCTGGGCGACGTTTCGACGATCACGACACGAACCGCTCGCATTAATCCTGAGATTGCCGGCGAGGACGTCGCTACAATGCTAATGGACCACGAGAGCGGCGCAACGTCTGTGGTCGATTGCAGCTATGCGACCAAGCTCGCTACTGAGCCGTTTCCGCAGACGCTGGTCGAGATCGACGGCAGCGGCGGCACGATCCGGCTCGAGCAGGATTACCGACTCACCGTCACCGGCAGGAACGGAACGGCGGTCAGCGACGTCTCGCCACCGCTGCTGCCATGGGCATCGCGACCATGGCACAACATCCAGGAAAGCGTCGTCGCCATCCAAAAGCACTGGGTCAATTGCCTGGAGAACGGGACCGAGCCGGCAACCTCGGGTGCGGACAATCTCAGGACATTGGCGCTGGTCGAGGCCGCCTATGCGGGCGCTGCGAGCCGTGAGCCGGTGCAGCTCGACACTTTGCTGAGATGACCGCCGACGCCTTCCTCCTCTATGGCACGCGCGCGGTCGAGGCCGAGCCGGTCAGGCTGCGCGCCGGCGCACTCAGCGCCGACTTCGTCAACGGCAATCTGCGCACCATGCGCCACGGCGGCACGGAAGTGCTGCGCACCATCGCTTATGTCATCAGGGACCGCGACTGGGGCACTTACGAGCCGGCGCTCACGGATTTAGTCATTGACCAGGGTGCCGACACTTTCTCCGTCAGCTATTCGGCAAGTTGCGTCGGACCAAAGGGAAGCCGGCTCGACTTTCGCGCGACGATCGAAGGTTCCGCCGACGGCCAGCTGGTTTTCGACGTGAGCGCGCGTCCCGAAGACGATTTCGAGACCAATCGCTGCGGCTTCTGCATCCTGCATCCGATCGCCGGCCTGGCCGGCAGCCCGATCACCGTCGAGCACACCGACGGCAGCGTGATGGAAACGAAGCTTCCGCAGCTGATAGACCCCTGGCAGCCTTTCAAGGATTTGCGGGCGATCACCCATGAGGTCCGGCCCGGCGTCACCGCCGAATGCCGGATGGAAGGCGACGTGTTCGAGATGGAGGACCAACGCAACTGGTCGGACGCGTCCTACAAGACCTATGTCCGGCCGCTCGCGCTGCCATGGCCCTATGTGCTGCCTGCCGGCGAGACTCTGCGCCAGACAATCAGCTTGCGCATCTCAGGCGACGTGAAGGCGCCGGCTGCCGCAACAGCCGCCGAATACGTCCGCGCCGAGCTCGGCGAAGCCGGACCGGCACTACCGGATATCGGCGTGATCATCTACCCGGATGAGGTCGAGGCGGCGCTGGCAAACCTTCCGACGCTGTCCGCGCTTGGCCCGCAACAGCTGACGTTCCACTACGACCCGACGCGTGGCCACGGCCTCGAAGCCTTGCAGTCCTATGCCCGGCTCGCCGCAGCCTGCCCGGTCGAGACGACGCTTGAATTCTTCGTTTCCTGCGTTGGCGATCTCGACGCTGAGCTTTCAGGCGTCGCCGATGCGGTGCGACAGGCCGGGCTGAAGCTCTCGGCCATCGCCGTTTCGCCCTCGGTCGACCGGCAGTCGACGCCGCCGGGCAGCGCATGGCCTGAATGTCCGCCGCTCGAGGAGGTCTATGCCGCCGCGCGGCGTGCCTTTCCCGATATCCGCCTCGGCGGCGGCATGTTCAGCTATTTCACTGAGTTGAACCGCAAGCGCGTTCCCACCGACTTGCTCGATTTCGTCACCCACTGCACATGCCCGATCGTGCACGCCGCCGACGATCTCAGCGTCATGCAATCGCTGGAGGCGCTGCCTTTCATCACCGCATCGGTGCGGGCGATCTTCGGGCCAAAACACTACCGGATCGGCCCGTCGACCATCGCCATGCGGCAGAACCCCTATGGCGGTGCGCCCAAAGCCAATCCGCACCGTCAGCGCATCGCCATGGCCGACCGGGATCCTCGCCATGCCGGCATGTTCGCGGCAGCATGGACGATCGGCTATGCCGCGCGCGTCGCGCCGGCCGGGCTGGAGATGCTCACGCTGTCCAGCTTCACCGGACCGTTCGGCGTCCTGGCGGCATCCGGGGAACCCGTCGGCGAAGGTGAACCCCGGCCGATTTTCGAAGCTATCAAGGGGCTTTGCGAACTGGCCGGCTTCAGGCACTTAGCGGCGAGGACTAGCGATGAGACGCGGGTGCTCACGCTGGCCGGCCGTTCTCCCGCGGGCCAGACCGTCATGTGGCTGGCGAATCTGACGGCGAGCGAAGTGACGGTTGATATCTCCGGGTTCGAACGACGCCACCTTGTGATGCCGCCTTACGCGATCACCCGAATCGGGTGAAATCAGTTGCCGGAATTCATCACGTAGAGCGCGCGTGAGCGCTCGAGGTGCTTGATCATCGCCTTCTCGGCTCCGTCCGCATCCTTCTGCTCGATGCGCCCGATGATCTCTTCGTGCTCGGTCAGCGTGAAGTTTTCCTTGCCGGTCCAGATCAGCATCTCGGTGTGATATTCCTTCAGCCAGCCAAGCATCGCTTCGCTGACCGCGACATAAATCGGGTTGCCGGATATTGCCGCGATCTGGGTATGAAACTTCATGTCCGCGGATATGAAGGCCTCGGAATCGCCGCGAAAGCTCCGCTGTTCGGCAACGGTTGCCCGCAGCCGCTGAACGTCCTCTGCTGTGGCCTTTTCGGCGGCCTCCCTGACCATGCCGCGCTCGAAGAAGATGCGGGCGTTCTTGAGGTGCTCCAGCGTGTCCTTCGATGACGACAGGATGATCTTGGCCGCGCCGTCGACCTGCTTGATGATCGACTTGGCGGTCAGCTGAAGCACTTTCGCCCGCTCGCCATGCGAGATCGCGACGAGACCCATATTGCTCAACGCCTGCATCGCTTCGCGGATCGCCGGCCTGCCAACCTCGAAGCGTTCCATCAGCTCGCGCTCCGACGGCATGTCGTCGCCCGGCTGCAATTCGCCGCTGGTAATCAGGCGCTTCAGCCTCAAAAACACTTCGTCGGAAAGCTTGCGCCGGACGATCGGCTCCGAACGGTTCATCGTCGCGAATCACTCCCTTGGCCGGTGTTTATTTAGCATTGTCACCCATGATTCCAGAATGCCTTCCCGGGCAGGATATCGCTTGCAATGCTTATGTACTCATTATACCAGATTTCGAAGATCAGGGAAATTTTTTCGAACTATGATTACCCTCACCTATCGCATCGAGACCTCGGCGAGCATCGAGGCGCTGGCGGCCAAGATCGCCAGCGACCAGTCGACCGGAACCTTCGTCGCGCTGCCCGGCGAGACCGAAGAGCTCAAGGCGCGGGTGGCTGCACGCGTCCTGGCGATACGGCATCTGCCGGACGCCGATCGCCCGTCCCTTCCCGAAACCGGTGACGGGCCTTTCAGGCGCGCGGATGTCGACATCGCGTTTCCATTGGATGCCATCGGCACAGACCTTTCGGCGTTGATGACCATCGCCATCGGCGGCGCCTATTCGATCAAGGGCCTGTCCGGCATTCGCGTCGTCGACATGAAACTGCCGGAGGACTATCGTGGCGCCCATCCTGGTCCGCAATTCGGCGTCACCGGCAGCCGCCGACTGACCGGCGTGGAGAACCGCCCGATCATCGGGACGATCGTCAAGCCGGCGCTGGGGCTTCGGCCGCACGAAACGGCGGAGATGGTAGGTGAGCTGATCGCCGCCGGCGTCGATTTCATCAAGGACGACGAGAAGCTGATGAGCCCGGCCTATTCGCCTCTGTCGGAGCGGGTCAAGGCAATCATGCCGCTTGTCCTCGACCATGAGCAGAAGACCGGCAAGAAGGTGATGTATGCCTTCGGCATCTCGCATGCCGACCCTGACGAGATGCTGCGAAACCATGATCTGGTGGCGAAGGCCAGCGGCAATTGCGCCGTGGTCAACATCAATTCCGTTGGTTTCGGCGGCATGGCCTTCCTCAGAAAGCGTTCCAGCCTGGTGATCCACGCTCACCGTAACGGCTGGGATATCCTCACCCGTCACCCCGGGCTTGGCATGAATTTCAAGGTCTGGCAGCAGTTCTGGCGGCTGCTCGGCGTCGATCAATTCCAGATCAATGGCATCGCCTCGAAATATTGGGAGCCGGACTGGTCATTCGTCGAATCCTTCAAGGCGGTGACCACGCCGATCTTTTCGCCTGATGATTGCGCGTTGCCGGTCGCCGGCTCCGGCCAGTGGGGCGGACAGGCCCCCGAAACCTACCGGCGAACCGGCCGAACGGTCGATCTTCTCTATCTCTGCGGCGGCGGCATCGTCAGCCATCCGGACGGGCCGGGTGCCGGCGTGCGCGCCGTGCAGCAAGCCTGGCAGGCGGCGGTCGATGGTATCCCGCTGGCGGAGTTCGCGCTGACCCATCCCGAACTGGCGGGATCGATCGAGAAATTCGGCGACGGCAAAGCAGCCTGACCCATGCAAAATCTGCTTCTCAGCTACTATGGCGATGATCTCACCGGCTCGACCGACGTCATGGAGGCGCTCGAGCTCGGCGGCGTGCCGACCGTGCTGTTCATGCGCCAGCCCGACGAGGCCCTGCTTTCGCGGTTCCGGCATTGCCGTGTAGTCGGCCTGGCCGGCACTAGCCGAAGCGAGACGCCGCAATGGATGGACACGCATCTGCGGGGCGCCTTGGCCTGGCTGAAGACCCTGAACGCCGAGATCTGCCATTACAAGGTCTGCTCGACTTTCGATTCCAGCCCGGCGATCGGCAGCATCGGCCGGGCGATCGAGATTGGCCGCTCGGTGTTCAGCCAAGACAGCGTGCCGCTGGTGGTCGGCGCGCCGCAGCTCAAGCGCTACACCGCCTTCGGCCATCTGTTCGCGGCCTACCGCGAAAAATACTTCCGTATTGATCGCCATCCCGTGATGAGCCGCCATCCGACCACGCCGATGGATGAATCCGATTTGCTGATCCATCTGTCGCGCCAGACAGACCTCACCTCGGGGCTGGTCGACCTCGCGACGCTGCAGTCAGCGTCCCGATCGGAAGTGTTCGATCGGCTGACCGAAAATGGCAGCGATATCGTGCTTTTGGACGTCGACAGCCGCGAGACTCAGGCGCTTGCCGGCAAGGAGATATGGCGCGTTCGCTCGCAGGGCGGCTATTTCGTCGTCGGCTCTTCCGGGATCGAATATGCGCTGCTGGCCGAATGGGCTTCGAACCATACCGTCAGTGCCGAGCCCAGCTTTTCGCCGCCGGGCGCGGCCGACCGGATCGCGGTGGTCTCGGGCAGTTGTTCGCCGACAACGGAACGACAGATCCGGCATGCTTTGACGGACGGTTTCGACGGGGTCGAGGTGGACCCTGTCGAACTGGTCTCAGAGGATTCCGACAAGGCGATCGCTCGTGCGGCAGCAAGCGGTCGCGCCAGTCTGGAGGCCGGGCGCAGCGTCGTCCTCTACACGGCGCTTGGACCAGCAGCCGACCGCGGCGCCGAAATCGACCGGCAGGCAGGCGCCCGCCACAAGCTTGGTCGCGGCCTCGGCGAACTTCTTCGCGAGCTGACGATCGAACAAAAGTTGCAGCGCGTCGTCATCGCCGGCGGCGACACGTCGAGCCATGCCCTCGGCCAGATGGGCGTCGATGCGCTGACGGTGCGGATGCCGCTGCCCGCCTCACCAGGTTCGCCGCTCTGCGTCGCCCACTCGCGCGTCAAGACGATCGATGGGCTGGAAGTTGCGCTCAAGGGCGGACAGGTCGGAACCGATCGCTATTTCTGCGCCATTCGCGATGGGCTCAGTGATTGACAGGAGGCGCGCTGGATTTTCCTGATCTCACGACTTCTTGAACACGGCGCGGTTACCAACGCACGATGCCTGTCCCACATAAGCCGCCGTATGCGTAGCGGCGGGGCGGCGCACAGCGCTCAAGCCGGAGCTGAGGCTCCGCGAGTGAACCAGCGAGCGGGATGCCGCGATGTCATTCAGACCGTTGCTTGGTAACGGACGGGTTCGGAGCCAGGAAGAGAAATCGGAGACCCTGCAGACCGCGTCGTGGGGCAGCTCCTCGATTGTATTCGACAATCGGCGGTGGGCGTGCCGGGAGGCGGAACTCCGCTGGACAGCCCCTCATCATCTGATCGTGCTGACCGAAGAAGGCGGAACGTCCCATACATCTATCCGGCACGAGGCAAGATCCCTCTACGACGGAATGGATCGTCCCGGAGCCCTCACCTTCGTCCCCGCAGGCGCGGAGCGGCTCGGCTTCTATCGCGATGTAAACCTCTCCTATTCAGCCTTATGGATCGATCCCGATATCGGGCTTCCCGGATGCGAACGCCTGAGAGATTTGCCGATCCTGGTGAACAAGGAAGACGCGGTGATCGCGACGCTGCTGAGTTCGCTTCGCGACGAGATGGCACTCGGCCACAAGCCGGACACTGCCTATGTCGAGCATCTGGTCGCCCTCGTCAGCCTCCGCGTGGCCATTCTGAACCGGGATCAACATCCTTCTCTGCGTCACGGCTGCCTCAGCCGTCGGGCGCTTGGTCGAGTTCGGGCTTACATCGATGCACATATGCATTCCGACGTTTCGCTAAGCGAGCTGGCAGCCGTCGCGGGCATGGCCGTTGACAGTTTTGCGCGTCGTTTCAAAGCGACGACCGGCCTTGCACCCTATGCCTATGTGATCGAGGAACGCGTGCGGCGAGCGGAGATGCTGCTGCGCGAAACGGGTTTGTCGATCGGTAGCATTGCCTTTCGGCTCGGCTTTTCAAGCCAAAGCCACTTCACCACGACGTTCCGGCGTCTCAGGGGGATGACGCCTCGGGCCTATCGGGTGAATTCTTCTCCGGAATCCTGACATTGCCGCCGGTTTCTTGAAAGAAAGCCGCCGGCCGCACCCCCACCTCCAGTGTCGATGAGTGACAGAACTGCGACTGGGAGATCATGCATGGCCAGAACAGACAACAGGAGCGGGCCGACTCGTCGGATGGTGCTGGAGGGCGGGGTGGCGACCGGCGTGCTCCTGGCTACCGGTATACCAGTTGACGCCGAGCCGGCCGACAGCGTCACGGCGGCTGCCTCGCCCACGCCGGTACCGACGATGCCGATGACCCTGCGGATCAACGCGAAGGATTTTGCCGTCGAACTCGACCCGCGGACGACGCTGCTCGACGCCCTGCGCAACCATCTCGGTCTCACCGGCTCGAAGAAAGGCTGCGACCACGGCCAGTGCGGCGCATGCACGGTGCTGGTCGACGGGCGCCGGATCAATTCCTGCCTGACGCTTGCCGCAATGCATGAAGGCGACGAGATCACCACGGTCGAGGGCCTTGCCGAGGGTGACCGGCTGCATCCGGTGCAGGCCGCCTTCGTCGCCCGCGATGGTTTCCAGTGCGGCTATTGCACGCCGGGCCAGATCTGCTCCGCGGTCGGTATGCTGGGCGAGGCCAGGGCCGGCTGGCCGAGCCACGCGAGCGCGGACGTGGCGGCGGCTTCTGTCGCTCTCAGCGATGCCGAGATCCGCGAGCGGATGAGCGGTAACATCTGCCGTTGTGCCGCTTATCCGAACATCGTCGCTGCAATCCGCGACGCGGCAGAGGAGGCGTGAGCAATGCAGTCCTTCACTTATGAACGTGCGGCAAATGCCGAGCAGGCAGCCGCCGCGGTTGCGGCCCGGCCGGGCGCCAAGTTCATCAGCGGCGGCACCAATCTGCTCGACCTGATGAAGCTCGAGATCGAGCGCCCAGCGCATCTCGTCGACATCAGCCGGCTGCCGTTCGATCGGATCGAGGAGACGGCGGAAGGCGGGCTTCGGGTCGGCGCCCAGGTCCGCAACAGCGATCTCGCCGCCGATCCACGGGTGAGGTCACGCTACCCGATGCTCACGCAAGCGCTGCTGGCGGGAGCGTCCGGCCAGATACGCAACAAGGCCTCGACCAGCGGCAATCTCCTGCAGCGCACACGCTGCCCCTACTTCTACGATCGCAACATGCCTTGCAACAAGCGCGAGCCGGGTTCGGGCTGCGCGGCGCTTCAGGGCTTCAATCGCATGCACGCCGTACTTGGCGCGAGCAAAGCCTGCATCGCGGTCCATCCCTCCGACATGGCGGTCGCCATGGCCGGGCTCGACGCCAGGATCGAGACCATATCGCCCGGCGATGAGACCCGCGAGATCCCGATCGGCGATTTCCATCGATTGCCCGAGGCGACGCCTCATGTGGAGACGGTGCTCGGCCACGGCGAGATGATCGCCGCAGTCACCCTGCCGCCGCCGCCGCCCGGCCGGCAGGTTTACCGCAAGGTGCGCGACCGTGCCTCCTTCGCCTTCGCCCTGGTGTCGGTGGCAGCAATCGTCGAGAAAAGCGGCGATCGTATCCGAAGCGCTCGGATCGCCATGGGCGGCGTGGCAGCGAAGCCCTGGCGCGCAACGGAGGCGGAGCGCACGCTCGCAGGAACCGCGGCGTCCGACGGCGCCTTTACCGATGCGGCCGAAGCCGCGCTCGCCGGAGCCGTCGGGCATGGCGGCAATGATTTCAAGATCCCGCTGGCGAAACGGACGATGCGGCACACGCTCGCTGCTGCCGTCGAAAGTGCGTGAGGTGACACGATGACAGAGACGAAGACCTCAGGGAACCGTCCTTCCGAAACACGCACCGGCATCATTGGGCGCCCAATCGATCGCATCGACGGTCCGCTCAAAGTGACAGGCGGTGCCACCTACGCCTACGAGAATGCGCTGGAGGGTGCAGCCTATGGCTATATTCTCGGCGCCGCTGTCGCCAAGGGGCGCATCGCCGAGATCGACACGGCCGAAGCCGAACGGGCGCCGGCAGTGCTGCTCGTCATGACGCACCGCAATGCGCCGGCTCAACCGGATTTCGGCCCGGCGGTCACGCCGACAGTGCCGGGGGTCTTCACCCGCGCCCGGCCCGCGCTCAACAGCGAGCGGGTGCGCTATTACGACGAGCCCGTCGCGCTGGTCGTTGCAGAGACCTTCGAGGCGGCACGCGCTGCTGCCGGCCTCATCAAAGTGCGCTACGACGAGGAGCCGGGCCTCTACGATCTGCCGGCGCATGTGGCCGACGCCTACGCACCAAAGCGGACTAATGCCGGCTTCGAGACCGACAGCGTGATCGGCGACTTCGAGAGCGCCTTTGCGGCGGCTCCGGTCAGGATCGATGCCACTTACCGGACGCCCTTCGAACATCACAATCCGATGGAGCCCCATGCGACGCTCGCCGCCTGGTCAGGCAACGAGCTGACGATCCATACATCGGCGCAAACCCTAGCGAATTTCCGGGCGGGGGTCGCCAGCACGCTCCGCATCCCGCCCGAGCGCGTGCGCATCGTGAGCCCGTTCATCGGCGGAGGCTTCGGCTCCAAGCTGATTGCCCACGCCGATACGATCCTGGCCGCACTTGCAGCGCAGGTCCTGCAGCGTCCCGTGAAGATCGCGCTGACGCGACAACAGATGTTCGCCAATGCCGGTCACCGCGCAGAAATGATCCAACAGGTACGTCTCAGCGCGGCCGCCGACGGGCGGCTCACCGGGATCGCGCACGACGTCTGGTCGGCAACGTCCAGCTTCGAGGAGTACTGCGAGCAAACGGCCGTTTTTGCCCGCTCGCTCTATGCGGCGCCGAACCGTGTCACCCGCCATCGACTGGTTCCGCTTGATGTCAACCGTGGCGAATGGATGCGCTCGCCGGGCGAAGCGCCCGGCATGCTGGCCTTCGAATGCGCCATGGATGAGCTCGCCGAGCGGCTCGGCCTGGACCCGATCGAACTCAGGATCCGCAACGAACCGGTACAGGATCCTGAGCGCGGCGTGCCGTTCTCCACCCGCAACCTCGTCGCCTGCATGGAGGAAGGCGCCCGCCGTTTCGGTTGGCAGCGGAGAAACCCGACGCCGGGCAGCACCCGAGAGGGCCGCAAGCTCATCGGCTACGGCATGGCGGCGGCGATCCGTCCGAACTACATCGGCGCGGCGACGGCGCGGGTTGCGATCGACCGGGACGGTCGGGTGACGGCGCGGCTCGACATGACGGATATCGGGACCGGCTCATATACGATCCTGACCCAGATCGCAGCGGACAGCCTCGGACTGCCGATCTCGTCCATCAAAGTGGAGCTTGGCGACAGCCGCTTCCCGCGGACCGCCGGCTCAGGCGGGTCCTGGGGCGCCGCGAGCGCGGGTTCGGCGCTGCACAATGCCTGTAATGCCCTCAAGGAACGAATCCTGGAGGCGGCGCAGTCGAGCGAGGCCTCACCGTTGCGTGGTACGAACGCCACCGAGGCAAGCTTTGCTAACAGCGAGGTCAGGGTCGGCCAGAAGTCGGCAGGCCTGGCTGACCTCATCCGGCGGATCGCTCCCGACGGGTTCGAGGCCGAAGGCTCCGTAGCCGCCGGCGCCGCCACCCAGTCATACAAGGCTTACTCGCAGCATTCCTATGGAGCACATTTCGCCGAGGTCGCAGTCGATTGCGATACCGGTGAGATCCGCATGCGCCGGATGCTGGCTGTGATGGGCGCCGGTCGTATACTCAACGCCAAGACCGCGCGCTCGCAAATCATCGGCGGCATGACCTGGGGGATCGGTGCGGCGCTCATGGAGCAGACGGTGCTCGACCGGCGCTACGGCCACTTCGTCAATCACGACCTTGCCGAGTATCACGTCCCGATCAACGGCGACGTTCCCGACATGGAGGTCGTCTTCCTCGAGGAGCATGACGACAAGGCCAATCCACTTGGCGCGAAGGGCCTCGGCGAGCTCGGCGTCTGCGGTGCGGGGGCTGCAGTCGCCAACGCCATTTACAACGCGACCGGCGTGCGGGTGCGTGAATTTCCCATCACCTTGGACAAGCTGCTGCCTGCCTTGCCCCTGATCGCGATTTAACGCTGCAAGTTATCAGCTCCTCCCTTGCCCTCAAGGGCGATCAGGTCGGAACGTCGTCAAGGTTCTCAGCGCGGCGGTAAAAGTCCCTGCTTTCGCACAACTACCATGACGGCGCGGACCATCACTTCTTCGAGCACTTCAAGGTCAAGGGCAAAGAGGCAGCCAATGCCTGCATGCAGATCCTGGCCGCGCGGGAACGTATCGCCGCTGAAATGTCCGTCGCCGGGTAGAAATCCCGGTAACACGCTGTACTATCTGCGAAAATACGAAACTCGGGAGGATGCAGGTGCAGACCAAGAAGATCGTCAACGACGGCAACCGCACTGTCGATGAGATGCTGGAAGGCATCCTGGCTGCGCATCCCCGCCATCTCAAAAGCGCGGCGGGCAGCCCACGCTCGATTATCGCCCGCGATGGACCTCGCCAGGGCAAGGTCGGCCTCGTCATCGGCGGCGGCTCCGGCCACGAGCCGACATTCCTCGGCTTCGTCGGCAAGGGGCTGGCCGACGCGGCCGCGATCGGCAATGTCTTCGCCTCGCCGCCGCCCGACCCGATCCTCGAATGCGCCAAGGCGGCCAGCGGCGGCGCCGGCGTGCTGTTCATGTACGGCAATTATGCCGGCGACGTGATGAATTTCGACATGGCCGCCGAGATGGCGGCGATGGATGACATCGAGGTGCGCACCGTGCTGACCACTGACGATGTGGCATCGGCGCCGCGAGACCAGAGACGCAGAAGGCGTGGTGTCGCCGGCAATTTCTTCATCTTCAAAGCCGCTGGTGCAGCCTGCGACCGGATGCTGTCATTCGATGAATGCGAGCGCATCGCCAGGAAGGCCAACGATCACACCTTTACCATGGGCGTGGCACTGTCGCCCTGTTCGCTGCCGCAGACCCGCCGGCCGAATTTCGAGATCGGACCGGACGAGATGGAGATCGGCATGGGCATTCATGGCGAGCCGGGCACCGCGCGCGGGAAACTGAAAACTGCCGACGAGATCACCGACGAGATGCTGGACAAGATCCTCGACGAAATGGCGCCGGCACGCGGCGACAAGGTCGCCGTGCTCGTCAATTCGCTCGGCTCGACGCCACTGATGGAGCTCTACATCATGAACCGGTGCGTGAAGCATCGGTTGGATGACATCGGAGTGTCGGTTCACGCGACCTGGGTCGGCAATTATTGCACCTCGCTCGAAATGGCCGGCGCCTCGGTGACGCTGATGCATCTCGACGCCGAATTGCAGACGATGCTCGACCATCCTTGCGACTGCGCCATGTTCCGCGCCGGCTGAAAGTAGCATCCATGACATCGATCGATACGGCCGGCTTGAAAAGAATGTTCGATGCGATCGCGGTGGCGATCGATGCCGACAAGGATAGGCTCTGTCAGCTCGACGGCGTCATCGGCGACGCCGATCATGGCATCGCCATGGCGCTCGGCTTCGGCGCGGTGCGCGATGCGCTGGCGCCGCTGGACCTTTCGGCGATCGAGCCGACGGCTCTCCTCAACACCGCGGCGAAATCGTTCCTGAATGCCGTCGGTGCCTCGTCAGGCCCGCTCTATGCGACGGCCTTCATGCGTGGTGCGGCCGCCGTCAAGGGCAAGGCGACATTGGCGGGTGCCGATTTCATCGCCCTGTTCCAGACGATGGCGCAAGGCATCCAGGATCGCGGCAAGGCCGAGATCGGCGAGAAGACGATGGTCGACGCCTGGGTGCCGGCTTCGCAAGCCGCCGCCGCTGCCCATGCCGCCGGCAAGACCCTGTCCGAAAGCCTAGCAGCCGCCCTTCAAGCAGCCGAACGGGGTGCGGAGGCGACCAAGGACATGATCGCCGCGAAGGGTCGCTCGTCGCGGCTTGGCGAGCGGTCGCTCGGACATATGGATCCTGGCGCCGCATCGGCAGTCACGGTCATCAGCGCTATACGGAAAAGCCTGGCTTAGCCCAGCTTCGCCGCATCGAGCCTGTCGATCGCCTGGACATTGCCGGCCGACGGTCCCTTTTCGTCGAACTCCGATGCGAGCCAGGCGTCGACGATCGACTTGGCCAGTTCCGGCCCGATGACGCGGGCGCCCATGGTGATGATCTGAGCGTTGTTGGATTTCACAGCGCGCTCGGCGGAGTAGGTGTCGTGGGTGAGTGCGGCGCGGATGCCGGGCACCTTGTTGGCTGAGATCGAAACGCCGATGCCGGTGCCGCAAAACAGGATGCCGCGATCGTTCTCGCCGTCGACGATGGTCTGGGCGAGCTTCTGCGACAGGTCGGCATAGTAGCCTGCCTGGCTGAGGTCGCTGACGGCGAGGCCGGGTTTGGTGGCGAGATGCGCGGCGATGACGTCGAGCAACGGCTTGCCGGCGCTGTCGGCTCCAATGGCTATTTTCATGGTCGTATCCTTTCCTTGTTCGATTGATTTAGAGCCTGTTCCATCCCGATGGAATCGGGATGGGGCTCTATCTTTTGTTTGAGCATGATCCCGAAAACCGGATTCCACTTTTCGGGATCATGCTCTAGATCGCCGCCGAGGCACGTCCGAGGATGTCGATATAACCTTCCGCCTGCCAGGCGGAGCGGCCGATGAACAGCCCGTTGATATGAGGCTGGCCGATCAGCTCGGCGGCATTTTGCGGATTGACGCTGCCGCCATAAAGCACCGGCGGTATGGACGGCAGAAGATCGCCGGCGATCTTCTTGATCAGCGCCTGCTGCCTATCGGCATAGCCCGCACTTGCCGGAATGCCCTTGTCGCCGATCGCCCAGACCGGCTCGTAAGCAAACAGGATCGTCGCCGCCATTGCTTGGCCTTCGAGGTGTTGCAGCGCGCCATGCACTTGCAAGGCCAGCACCGCATCGGTCTGGCCGCTGTTGCGTTGCGCCAATGTCTCGCCGACGCAGATGAGCGGCACCAGCCCGTGCCGCACCGCCGCCGCGGTCTTCAGGCCGACAGCACTGTCGGTCTCGCCGAAATGCTCGCGCCGTTCGCTATGGCCGAGCTCGACGAGGTCGAGCCCGCAATCCGTCAGCATCACCGGCGAGATCTCCCCGGTCCAGGCTCCGGCGTCGGCCCAATGCATATTCTGCGCACCGACCTTGACCCGTGTCGTCGCCAATGCATTCTTGACCTCGCGGACCGCCGTGAAGGGCGGAATGACGAAGGGCTGGATACGGTCGTCGAAACCGGGGACGAACCCCGCCAGCGCCTTGGCGAATTCAGTCGCCTCTGCAAGCGTCTTGTTCATTTTCCAGCTTGTGCCGACCCAGTAAACCATGCGTCCTCCTTCTAGAGCCTGTTCCATCCCGCGTAGCGGGATGGGGCTCTATCTTCTTCTTTGACCATGATCATTTCCGAAAACCGGTTCCCACTTTTCGGGATCATGGTCTAGTCCTTCTCGACTAGTGTTAGCGAAACACCGGCGCCATCCAACGCCTCGCGCATCTGCGGTCCCAGTTCACAACCGGTGAAGACGGCGTCGAACGCCTTGAGATCGGTCAGGAAATGCAGGGCCGTGCGGCCGAACTTGCCGTGATCGACCAGCAGATATTTACGCGCGGCCGCGGCCATCATCAGCCGCTTCGTATGGACCACTTCCTGGTCCTGGTGGAAGGCGGAAGCGGCGTGGATGGCAGACGACGACAGGAAGGCCACATCGGCGCGCAACGATCTCAGCGTGTCCTCGGCAAGCAGGCCGAAGAAGCCGTGAAACTTCTTGCTGTACTGGCCGCCGAGCGCGATCAGGGTGATCCCGCCAACGCCTGCCAGATCCTGGATGACGGCCAGATTGTTGGAGATCACCGTCAGTGGGCGGAGATCCGCAAGGTGGCGCGCAATGCCGCCGGCCGTCGAGCCGTCGTCGATGATCACCGTCTGGCCCGGTTCGATCATCGCCACGGCGGCAGCCGCCAGGCGCTGCTTCTCCTCACCGGCCTGCTTCTGACGGTAGCGGAAATCGCTTTCGAACAGGCCGCTCGGCTGGATCGAGGCGCCGCCGCGCACCTTGCGCAGGAAGCCGCTTTCCTCAAGCTCGTCGAGGTCGCGATGGACGGTCATCTTCGACACGCCAAAGCGCGAGGCAAGCTCATCGACACTGGCCGTGCCAGTGTCCATCAGAAAATCCATGATGCCTTGCCGCCGGCCGTCGCTCTTCATAGTCCAGCCTGTTTCCTGATCCGGTCCGCTGCGAATCCGCCGTGGCGGAAAGGCGAGCCCAAAAACCATTATAACAGAGTAAATCGCGCATGCGCCAAATTTTTTGTGATGATGTTACATTTATTTGGGATATTACTCGCTTCTGATTGCTGTCCTGTAACAAGAATTGCTCCCCGGCGGCATGGCCAAAGGTTGCGGTTCTCCGGAAATCCGGCCAGAAGCATCAGTGGGCTGAACGACGAACGAACGGCTCGCAACCATAGGCTTGAAATCAAATACGGGAGACTATTGGGTGGCTCGCATCACATTGAGACAATTGCTCGACCATGCCGCCGAACACGGCTATGGCGTGCCTGCGTTCAACATGAACAATATGGAACAGGGCCTCGCCATCATGGAGGCCGCCGAGGAGACCAAATCGCCTGTTATCCTGCAGGCGAGCCGCGGCGCCCGCGCCTATGCCAACGACGTCGTGCTGGCCAAGCTGATCGACGCGCTGGTCGAGATCCATCCAGATATTCCAGTCTGCATGCATCTCGACCACGGCAACAACGAGGCCACCTGCGTGACCGCGATCCAGTATGGCTTCACCTCGGTGATGATGGACGGCTCGCTGAAAGAGGACGGCAAGACGCCGGCCGATTACGATTATAATTCGGGCATCACGGGCCGCGTCGTCGACATGGCGCATTGGGGCGGTGTTTCTGTCGAAGGCGAGATCGGCGTGCTCGGTTCGCTGGAGATGGGCGGCGGCGAACAGGAAGACGGCCACGGTGTCGAAGGCGCTGTCAGCCACGACCAGTTGCTGACCGATCCGGAACAGGCGGTGCAGTTCGTCAAGGACACACATGTCGACGCGCTGGCCGTCGCCATGGGCACCAGCCACGGCGCCTATAAATTCTCGCGCAAGCCGGACGGCGCTGTTCTGGCCATGAACGTGATCGAGGAAATCCATCGCCGCCTGCCCAACATGCACCTCGTCATGCACGGATCGTCCTCGGTGCCGGAAGAGCTGCAGGAGATCATCAACAAATATGGCGGCCAGATGAAGCCGACATGGGGCGTGCCGGTCGAGGAGATCCAGCGCGGCATCAAGCACGGCGTGCGCAAGATCAACATCGACACCGACAACCGCATGGCGCTGACCGGCGCGATCCGCAAGGTGCTGACCGAGAACCCGAGCGAATTCGACCCGCGCAAGTATCTGACGCCGGCTATGGCCGCCATGAGGAAGCTGTGCAAGGAGCGCTTCGAGCAGTTCGGCACCGCCGGCAACGCTCCCAAGATCAAGCCGCTGCCGGTCTCGGAAATGGCCAAGCGCTACAAGTCGGGCAGTCTCGATCCGAAATTCGGCTGAGTTCTGACCAAGCACTCCTGCCCTCGCATGCGAGGCTCCCCCTCATCCGGCCGCTTCGCGGCCACCTTCTCCCCGCTGGGGAGAAGAGGTCGGCACCAGTGCCGGCGAACTCCTCTCCCCTCGGGGAGAGGTCGGATTGCCCCGAATTGCATTTGCAATTCGGTTGGCAATCCGGGTGAGGGGGATTCGTTCAAAGCTATTTCCCCCGCCGATTCTACTCTGTTCGTGGCAAAATCGCCGCCCTGCCGGTCTCGATAAACGGCGCCCAGTAGTCGACCGACTCGCGGATCATGGCGACGACCTGGTGGTCGACCGGCTCGCGTTCGCGAAACGACAGTTCGAGGCAGATCTCGTTGTCGACGCCGCCGCCGCGGCGAACCGTCCCCAGGAATTTTTCCGGCGTGATGCGGCCGTCCTGGTTGTAGGCGGCGATGAACGGCCAATGACCGCCCTTGTTCATCGACGACTGCTTGACGTGGATGATCGGCGATACGTTGGGGAAGGCTTCGGCCCAGGCATAGGGGTCGATGTCGGCCGGGTTGCTCGACGTCACGTCGCCATGGTCAATGTCGACCATCATCTTCATCGGGATGGCCATGCCGGCTGCCTCGATCTCGTTGTGCAGTACCCGGCAGCTGTCGATTGTATGGCCGAATTCGCGCCCAACCGACATCGGCTCCCAGAACAGATAGGTTAGACCGGCCGCTTTGGCGTGCTCGGCGACCTCGCGCCAGCATTCCAGCGCGATGTCGAACAGCCGCGCGCGGCGCTCGGGATCGTCGAAATCCCTGTGCGTGAAGATAGCGAACTGGGTCCCCATACCGGTCGCGCCGAGCTCGGCCGAAATGTCGGCAAAGGTCTTGAACCAATCGACATAGTAGCGGCGCACATCGGCGTCCGGATGGCCGAAATGGTTGAGCCGCCCATAAGGGCCGGTCATCCCCGACGTCACGCGCACGCCGGTGCGGTCGAGCGCGTTGCGGAACAGGCGGATGAATTTCGAGATCGTCGCCGCCGGCCAGCCGGGATTGACGAATTCATGCGTGAGCTGCACGTCCCGGATGCCGATGTCGTAAGCGATCGCATCGATCAGATCGTCCGGTTCGGCGAAACGGTTGACCAGCGGATTGGTGTTGAGAGAAAGCGTAAAGGCCATCAGCTTGCTTTCACCAGCCGGCTCGCGCACCAGTCCTCGAAGGCGGCTCTTTCTGCGGCGGACAGATGCAGCCCATGCTTGGTGCGCCGTTCGAGAATGTCGGCAGCGGTCAGCGCCCATTCATATTCGAACAAATAATTGGCTTCGCGTTCGAAAAAATCATTGCCGAAGCACCGCCCCAGATCGGCGACTGACCTGGCCGCACCGACCAGAACGCGCGTCCTGGTGCCGTAGAGCCGGCCATAATGCTTGACCAGCGATGCCGGCATCCAGGGATATTCGCGGCCGAGATCGCCGAGAAACTGCTCGAAGTCGGCATTAGCGATATCGCCACCCGGCAGATAGCCTTTCGATGTCCATGGCGTGCCCATTTTCGGAAAGAACGGGGCGATCCTATCCAGCGCGTGCTCGGCCAATTTGCGGAAGGTGGTGATCTTGCCGCCGAAGACGGAGAGCAACGGCGCCTGCCCTGCCGATGCGTCGAGCTCGAAAATATAATCGCGCGTTACCGCGCTGGGGTTGTCGGCGTTGTCGTCATAGAGCGGCCGGACGCCGGAAAACGAGTAGATGACATCGTCGCGGGCAAGTTCGCGCTTGAAGTAGCGGTTGACGATTTTGATCAGGTAGTCGATCTCGCTGCCATCAGCCTTCACATCTTCCGGCCGCCCGTCATAGGGGATGTCGGTGGTACCGATCAGCGCAAGATCGTTCTGGTAAGGGTTGATGAAGATCACGCGCTTGTCGTTGTTCTGGACGAGATAGGCCTGCCGCCCCTCCCAGAATTTCGGCACGACGATGTGGCTGCCCTTGACCAGGCGCACATTTCGTTTGGAGTTCTGGCCGGCCACGCGGTTGATGATGTCGTTGACCCAGGGACCGGCGGCGTTGATCAGCGCCCGTGCCCGAACCGTTGTCGTCACGCCGGTTCGGCTGTCGCGCATCTCGACCGACCACAGGCCGTTTTCACGGCGGGCGGCGATGCAGGCGGTCCGGGCAAGGATCTTGGCTCCGCGCTCAGCGGCATCGAGCGCATTGATGATGACGAGACGGGCATCGTCGACCCAGCAATCGGAATATTCGAAACCGCGCTTGAACTCATCCTTGATCGGCGCGCCTTCGGGCGCGGTGCGCAGGTTGAGCGTGCGGGTGGCCGGCAGCCGCTTGCGGCCGCCGAGATGATCGTAGAGGAACAGGCCGAGCCGGACCAGCCATGCCGGCCGGTCGTCAGGGCTGTGCGGCAGCACGAAGCGCATCGGCCAGATAATGTGTGGAGCGGATTCAAGCAGCACTTCGCGCTCGATCAGCGCCTCGCGCACCAGCCGGAATTCGTAATATTCAAGATAGCGCAGGCCGCCATGGACGAGCTTTCCCGATCGCGAACTGGTGCCTTCGGCCAGATCGTCCTTCTCGCACAGAATGACGGACAAGCCGCGGCCGGCTGCGTCGCGCGCGATGCCGGCGCCGTTGACACCGCCGCCGATAACGAAGAGGTCGACGATTTCAGTGGCGCCGCTCATCTCGCCGGGTCCTCGGTGCCTGGATTGTGTTTCATGGCTGCCGCGACCTTCAGCATGGATTGACCGGTGGGAGCCCGGCGATGAAGCGGCGCACCTCTTCGGCCGCCTGCTCGGCCGCATAGGTCACCGTGCGCACTGATGCGCCGGCGATATGCGGCGTCAGCGTGACGTTCGGAAGCTGCAGCAGTGGCCAGTCCGCAGGCACCGGCTCGACCGCGAACGTCTCCAGCATCGCGCTGCCGATATGGCCTGAGACGAGCGCATCGTAAAGCGCGTCGTAGTCGACCAGCGGCCCGCGCGCCGTGTTGACGAAGATCACCCCAGGCTTCATTCGGGCGATGGTGTCCTTGTTGATCAGTCTGCGGGTCTCCTCAGTCACCCGGGGATGAAGCGTGACCACATCGGAGCGGGACAGGAGATCGTCGAGCGCGACCAGTTCGACGCCGGCATTGCGGTCTTCGGCGCTCAGTTGCACGTAGGGATCGGTGACCAGAATGCGGCAGCCGAACGCGCGCAGCAGGCGGACAACCTTGGTGCCGATATTGCCGTAGCCGATGACGCCGACGGTCATTTCGTTGAGCTCGCGGCCGGTGCGGTCGGCCCGGTAGAGATCGCCGCGCCATTCCCCTTTGCGCAAGGCTTCGTGCCCGACCCGGATCAGCCGCGTCTCGGCAAGGATGGCACCGATGGTGAACTCGGCCACCGCACTTGCATTGCGGCCGGGCACATTGACGACGGTGATGCCGTGGGCCTTGGCGGCAGCCATGTCGATGTTGATCGGGCCGCCGCGCGAGACCGCAACCAGTTTGAGTGTGGGCAGGCGCTGCATCATGATCTCGGAGAGCGGCGCAAGCTGGGTGACGAATATCTCGGCGTCGCCGATGAAATCGACCACCTCGTCCGGATCGCCAAAATACTCCTTGACCTTGTCGAGGCCGAGCGCCGCATCGCCAAATTCCATCGGCTCGTCGGGCCAGGCCGCCTCAAGGGTGCGAATGTCGAGATTGTCGCCGCAGGCCTTCTCGATTTTCTCGCGAAACACTTCGGGAAGCATGAAGCGGTCGCCAATGATTGCAATCTTCTTACGCATGCTCGACTTCTCAGTTTGCCCTGGATGCGGCCATCGACCGCCAGACCGGCCGCAGCGCCTCATGCGCCAATGTGTAGGACGGAGCCACCCGCTCATAGATCGCGGCAAGTTTTCGGTCGCGCGGTTCCGCCGCGCCAAGCAGCGGCGTGACCCATTCGCCTACGCATTCGTCCATCGACCTGTATTGACCGACGCAAACCGCAGCGATCATCGCGGCGCCCGCCGCACCGGCTTCCTCGCGTTGGCTGGTGCGAATGTCGGCGCCGACGACAGCGCCCAGGATCTTGCGCAGAGCCGGGCTTCTGGCCGCACCGCCGGTCAGCCGGATCTCGCTCGGCAGCGGCCCCATGGCGGCGTAGCAATCGCGCGACGCGAATGCCAACCCCTCGAAAACGGCGCGGACCATGTCGGCATAACCGTGCCGCGACGAAATGCCGACGAAACCGGCCCTGGCATTGGCATCGACGAACGGCCCCCGCTCGCCGGCCTCCGACACGTAGGGCTGATAGAGCAGCGAGGCCGGCTCGGATACGGATATCCACTGATCGACCAGCGCGATCATCTCGCCATTGGTGCGCGTAATGCCTTGCGAGGCGAGAATGCCGGAGGCGAGGCTAAGGACCCAATCGATGTTGAGTGTCGCCGCCATGTTCGACTGCATCTGCGCAAAGACGCCGGGCGTCGGCATCGTCATCGTGTAGCCGGTCGCCGCCTCGTTTAGCAGCACCTCGTCCGGTGTCTCCGCAAGCCGCATATGCATGCCGGTGGAGCCGATGATGGAGCAGCCGGGCTTGCGCTCGCGGTCGAGCAGGCCGGCGCCGAGCGCGGTGCAGGCCACGTCGACATAGGCCAGCACCACCGGCGTACCGGAAAGCAGCCCGGTCCCCTCGGCAGCCGTCGCCGAGAGGCCGGCGCTATGCCTGGTGCCGTCGACGATCGGCGGCAGCAGATGCCTGAGATCAGCGACGCCGAGCACCTCAAGCACATCGTCGCAATAGCCACGAGTGCGGAAGTCGCCAAAGGTGAAGGTCCCCTCCGACGGATCGGTGGCGCGTTCCCCGGTCAGGTTGAAATAGAGCCAATCCTTGCAATGGAATGCCGTCGCCGCCTTGCCAAGCATGTCAGGCGCGTTGCGCTTCATGAAGGCAAGCTGCGGCCCCTGCTGACAGGCGGCCAGCCCGCTGCCGGTCTTTTCGAAACGGAGCCGGTCATCGGGCCGCGCGCGGATCTCCTCGACGATCGCGGCAGCGCGCGCGTCGAGCCACAGCCAGCCCTTCGCGACCGGCTCACCCTCCTTGTCGATCAGCCAGGTGCCATCGCCCTGCCCGGTCACGGCGATGGCAATGGTGCGGCTGGCAAGGTCCGGCACCTTGTCGGCAAGCCGGCGCAAGGTGGTCACGGTATCGGCCCAGGTGCGCGCCAGATCCTGCTCGGCGCCGCCGCCCGGCAAGGTCTCATACCGGTTCGGCAACGCCGTGGCCGCGAGCTGCCTGCCCGCCGTGTCGAAGGCGACGGACTTGATGACAGACGTGCCGGCGTCGATGCCGATCAGCACATCCCGCATCAGGCAAGCTCCATGCCGTGCGAAATGGCCATGCCGCTGGACTGATCGAAGACGTGCAGGTTTTTCGGATCGATGCTGATATTGATCGGCGCGCCAAGCTCCAGCCGGGTCCGATCATGTTCGACCAGAACGAGCGAACCGCCGGCGAAATCCGCCGCGATATGCGTCTGGTCGCCGAGCCACTGGTTGGCTGAAACCGTTGCCGGCACGCCGTCCTTCGAGCGGCGAACCGCGTAAGGCCTTATGCCGATGACGACCCGCTGCCGTTTGAGCAATTCGTCGCGAACCGAGCCGCTGAACGCGTCCTTGTCATAGTCGAGCGAAAGTCCGTCGGGCAGCCGCAGATTGATCTTGTCGGCAGCCGTGCCGACATAGGCCTCGAAGACATTCATCGGCGGCTCGCCGACGAAGGTGCCGGTGAACAGGTTGGCCGGCCGCTGCTTGAGCATGTCGGGCGTGTCGAATTGCTGCAGCACGCCGCCTTCCATGACCGCGATCCGGTCGGCAAGCGCATTGGCCTCGGTCTGGTCGTGGGTGACCAGGATCGCGGTCAAGCCGCGCTCCTTGATGAAGTGCTTGATGCGGCCGCGCAGCACGGCGCGAAGTTGCGGTTCGAGCTGGCCCATCGGTTCGTCCAGCAGATGAAGATCTGCCTCGCGGATCAGCGCCCGGCCGAGGCTGGCGCGCTGCTGCTGGCCGCCGGAGATGGAGCTTGGATAGCGCTCCAGAATGTCCTCGATCTCGAGCAGCTTGGCGATGCTGGCAACCTTCGCATCGACGTCGCTTTTCCGCAGTTTGGCCGCCTTCAGCGCAAACGCCATGTTCTCGCGCACGGTCAGCGGCGGATAGAGCGAATAGCCCTCGAACGCCATCGCCACATTGCGCTTGACCGGAGGCAGCGTGTGCACCTTGCGGCCGGCAACCGAGATGGTGCCGCGCGAGACCTCCTCGAAACCGGCGATCATGCGCAATGTCGAGGTCTTGCCGCAGCCGGACGAGCCGAGCAATGCGACGATCTCGCCCCTGCCGATTTCCATCGTCAGGTTCTGGACGGCGTGCACGCCCCTGTCGATCGGACCGTAGAACTTATCGACGCCGGAAATGGTGAGTGCGCTCGGGATCATGCCGCTTCTCCGCTGCGCAAATTGACGACGTTCCTGGCGCCGATTCTGTTGCCGCTCGCATGATCGAACAGCAGGGCGCTTTTGCCGTCGACGGCGATATGAGCCCTGCCCTCGGTCTGACCCGGTGTTCCGGCCGGCCGGGAGACCAGGATTTCACGGCCGCGCACGGTGCGCACCAGCGTGACGATCTTTTCATTGAGCGGCGTCTCCGCCTCGACCGTCACCGGAATGGCAGCGGGCGTTCCTTCGTCGACGAAGCTCAGGGCTTCGGGCCGTAAGCCGATCACGCAGTCGCGGCCGACCGTCGCATCATAGGCACCCGTCAGATGAACCTGGACATTCGACAGGCCGACATAGATGCCCTTGGCATCGCGCGACGGCTTGACGTCGAGCAGGTTGATGGTCGGGTCGCCAAACAGCCGCGCGATCTCGATGTTCGCCGGCTCACGATAGATCTGCTCGGGTGTGCCGAGCTGCTTGATGACGCCTTGCGACATCACCGCGATGCGATCGCCGAGCGCCATGGCCTCTTTGTAGTCCTGGGTGACGTAGACGACGGTTGCGCCACGGTCGGCCAGCAGCCTCGGCAATTCGAGCCGCATTTCGAAGCGCAGTTTGGCATCGACGTTGCGCAAGGGGTCGTCGAGCAGGAGAACCGGCGGCGAGCCGACCAGAGCGCGGGCGAGCGCGGTACGCTGCTTCTGGCCGTTGGACAGCGCCCGTGGCCTGTGGCTGAGCACATGGCCGATCTTGAGCAGCTTGGCGACGCTCTCGACGCCCGCCTTCATCACACTTTGCGACGAACGCTTGGCCTGAAGCGGCGTGGCGATGTTGTCGAACGCGGTCATATGGGGAAACAGTGCGAAATTCTGGAACGCCATGCCGACGCCACGGAACTCGGCGTCAAGATCGGTCATGTCCTCGCCGCCGATGAATATCTTTCCCTCGTCCGGGTCGATAACACCGGCGACCAGCCGCAGCAGCACCGTCTTGCCGGCGCCGGACGGTCCGAACAGGACCAGGGTTTCGCCGTCGGCGACGGTCAGCGAAAGATTGTCGAGGACAGTCTGGCTCTTGTAGCGCTTGACGACGTTTCGCAGTTCGAGGCTGGCCATGAGAACTATCCCTTTACCGCGCCAAGCGACAGGCCTTCGACGAGATAGCGCTGCGCATAGAGGGCAAGCGCCAGCGTCGGCGTGATCGAAAGCACGATCGCCGCCGAGATCTGGCCATACTGGATGCCGGAGGAGGTGATGAAGGCCAGCGCACCGACTGTCACCGGCTGCTTGTCGGCCGAGGCGAGCACGAGCGCGAAGACGAAATTGTTCCAGGCGAAGATGAATGCGAGCAGGCCGGCAGCCGCAATGCCCGGGCCGGCGAGCGGCAGCGCGATCTTGCGGAAGGTGGCGAACCAGGAATGGCCGGCGATGCGATAGGCATATTCGATGTCGGCCGGGATGTCCTCGAAATAGCCGCGCACGATCCATAGGATCAGCGGCAGGCAGATCAGCTGATAGACCCAGATCAGTCCGATATAGGTGTTGGCCAGTCCAAGCTTCTGGAAATAGAGGGTGAGCGGCAGGAGCACCAGCAGCGCGGGCGCGAACCGGAACGACAGCAGCGTAAAGGCAATGTCTTCCGAGCCGCGAAACTTATGCCGTGCAAAGGCGTAGGCCGCCGGAACGCCGAGCAGCAGCGCGACGGCGACCGAGGTGACCGACAGGAACACCGAATTCCAGAGGTTGCGCATGAAGGCGATGTCGAGCGTGCCGGCCGCCGTGGTCAGCTTTCCGGTGATCAGCGCGGTGTAGTTGGCCAGCGTCGGCTTGAAGACAAGCTGTGGCGGAATCCGCAAGATGGTTTCGTTGGTCTGGAACGACATCATTAGGATCCAGACGATCGGGAACATGAAGAAGATCACGACCAGTGTCAGCGCTATGCCGCGCAGGATGCGTTCGAGAAGCGAGGTGTGTTCCATCTCAGCCTCCTATGCCTGGCCGCGGGCGCGTTCGCGCAGCCGCAGCCAATTCTTGATGAAGATATTCGAGAGGAAATAGGTGATTGCCCACAGGATGATCATCAGCGCTGCCGAGCGGCCGACATTGGTCGACTGGAAGAAGTTGAGATAGGCCTCGACCTGGAAGACGGTCAGCGTGTCGCCCGGACCGCCCTGGGTCATGGCATAGATGATGTCGAACTGCTGGATGGAATCAAGCAGACGGAACAGCGTCGCCGTCAGGATGTAGGGCATCAGCATCGGCAAGGTAATGCGGAAGAACACGAAACTCCTCGGCACGCCGTCAAGTGCTGCCGCCTCGAAGGGCTGCGTCGGCAGGCTGCGCAGGCCGGCAAGCAGCAGGATCATGATGAAGGGCGTGTAGACCCAGATGTCGACAAGGACCACGGTGAAAAGCGCGGTCGACGGCGACGAGGCCCAGCGGAAATCGTGCAGTCCGATCAGGCTGGCGAGATAGCTCAGCACGCCGAAGCCGGGATTGGTCATCAGCTTCCACATCAGCGCGGCAAGCGCCGGCGCCGTCATCAGCGGCATCAGCAGCATGATCGAGATGAAGTTGTTCAACGTCGAGCGCTTCTGCAAGAGCATGGCGATGCCGAGACCGAGAAGCAGTTCGAGCAGGACGGTGATACCGGCATAGAGCAGCGATATCTCCAGCGTGTTCCAGAACTTCGGGTCGGTGAAAAAAGAGATGTAATTGTCGCCCCAGTTGAACTGACGCGCCCAGGGCTGGCTCAGCCGGTAGCGCTGGAACGAATAGACGACCGATGTGAAGAACGGGATCAGGATACCAATGCAGACGAGCAAGGCCGGCAGGCTGAGCACATAGGGCAGCACCCTCTTGCTGATCCTGAAGCCGGAAGGCTTGTTTCTTTGCATTGTTGCCGCAGTCATCGTGCTGTTCCATCATCTCTGTTGCTTCGCCCTGCCGGCCGCCCAGGGAGCTAGGCGGCCGGTTGGGCGAGTGGCGGCACCGCCAGTGTTTGAGCATCGGTTTTTCCCAAAACCGGTTTCCACTTTTGGGTCCGATGCTCCAGGCGCCGCTTCGCAGTGGAATGGCCGGCTGGCCCGCAAAAGCGGGCCAGCCGTTCGCCAGGACTTAGCCGAGCCCGGCTTCCTTGAGCTGGCCATCGATGCTGGTGGCCAACATGTCGATGCCTTCGTCGACGGGCACTTCCTTGGCCACCATCTTCTGCAGCGTCGCCGCCCATTCGGTGGTGAGATCGAAGAACAGCGGCTGCGGTGTGAACTTGATGCTCGCGCCGGGCGCCGAGACGTCGAACATCTCGACATAACCCGGGTAGCTCTTGTTCAGCTTCTCGCGAAACATCTCGTCGTTCCAGACCGACTGACGGACCGGATTGACGAAGTCCATCTTGGTCGCGCCGAACAGTGCATGCTCGGGCCCGGATGCCCATTGCATGAAGTACCAGGTGGCGTCCTTATCCTTCGAGAAATTGGACATCGACAGCGACCAGATCCAGATGTTGGGCGTCGGCGCCTTGGCGGCGGGATTGGCCTTGAAGGCGGAGAAGGCGAGCTTGCCTGCCATCTTGTTGTCGCCGCCATTCATGAAGTAGCCGAGGATGTCGGCGTCGAAAATCATCGCCGAGGCGCCGGCGCCAAGATCGGTGCCGACCTGATACCAGGTATAGGTCGACCAGTCCTTGGGGCCGCTCTCCTGGATCATCTGAACCCACTGCTTGTGGAAGGCCTTGGATTCGGCGGTGTTCATCGCGGCCGACAATTTGCCGTCGGCCGAGACATTCAGGTCCTTCTGGTCAAAGTTGGCATAAGCCGAGAGGAAGCCGGGATGGATCGTCGCCCAGGAGCGCGAGCCGCGCACGCCGATGCCGTAGACGCCACCACCGACATCCTTGGTAAGCTTGGCCGCCGTAGCGACCATCTCGTCCATACTGCCGGGAACGCCGACGCCGACCTTGTCAAACATACCCTTGTTGTAGGTGATGTTGTTCTGTTCGAAGCCCCACGGAATGCACCACTGCTTGGCGTCATCGGAGCCGAGCACTCCGCCGGGCTGGCCGTTCCAGGCGCAGGACTTCCTGACACCGGGCAAGAAGTCGTCCCAGGCATAGTTCACGTTGGTCTTGGTCGGATCTTTGATCCACTCGTTGAGGTCGGTGATCCAGCCGGCCGGGCCGTAGGTCCAGGTCATGTAGGCGCCGGTCATGAAGGCATCGTATTCAGGCGAGCTGGCCGACAGCGCAGCGGTGACCTTGTCGAAATAGACGTCTTCCGGGAAGACGTCGTAGACAACCTCCATGCCGGTCAACTTCTTGAAGTTTTCAAGGTTGGCGATCATCGCATCGGCGTAAGGATGCTTGTTGAGCAAGAGCTTGATGGTCTTGCCCTTGTGCGCCTGCCAGTCGAAATCCGCCGCCAGTGCGCGGGTCTGCCCCAGATTGAGCAGCGTGCCGGCGGTGCCGGCGGCAAGGCCCATTGCGCCGAGGCCTTTGATCAGCCCACGACGATCGACTTGTCCGCGCAGGAACGCGTCGATCAGGTCTTTCTCTTTCTCATGCATTTGTCTTCTCCTCCACAGGGTAGTTTCAATCGAATGGTTGCCGGCTACCCGACCGGCGTCTGCTCCACGAGTGATCGCGCCGTCCGCTCATCGGTGACCAGGCCTTTGAGATAGCGGCCCTCCAACACCGACTTGATGGCACGAACCTTCACCTTGCCGCCGGCAACGGCGACAATCCTGCGATTGCTGATGTCTTCGCGCGCCAGCGCCAGCGCCCGGTTGGAAAGGGTCGTCTCGACCGCTTTTCCAGCATCGTCGAAGAAATGGCCGAGCAGTTCGCCGACGCCGCCCTTGCGGCGGATCTCCTCCATTTCACCCTTTTCGATCATGCCGGTGGCGACCAGCGACGCCTCGCGCTCGGCGGTGCCGATACCGGCAATGAGCAGGCCGGCGGCCTTGCCGAGATCGAAGACCTCGCTGATGCCTTTCTGCCCGAGCAGCACGGTTCGATCCTCGACCGTGTTGGCGAACATCGGCACCGGCATCACATAGGCTTCCGCGCCGGTCCGTTCGGCCAGACGGTGAATGACGTCGTGCGGATTGGCCGAGAACTTGCGCGTCAGGCCGCCAAGCAGCGAAACGAAACGGGTCTTTTCGGCCGATATGCGCGGCAGATATTCGACGCAGGCGGCAAGCGTGCGGCCATGACCGACGCCGATCAGCGTGTCCTCGCCGCGTTCGATTTCACGCTTGAGGAACTGCGCGCCGGCAATGCCAAGCGCCTTGAGCGGCAAGTCTTCGCCATCGAAGTCGGGGACGACCTCGCAATAATCGAGGCCGTAGCGGCTGGACAAATCATCTTCAAGCGCGACGCATTCCGAGACTTCGCCATCGATATAGACTTTGACCAGCCCTTCCTGATTGGCCTTGGTGATGAGGCGATGCGCCTTGAGGCTGGTCAGGCCAAGTCGCTTGGCAACCTCCGACTGGGTCAGGCCGCCAGCATAATGAAGCCAGGCGGCACGTGTCGCCATACTGGTTTCATCGTCGCGCAGGAGGCCGTTTCCAAAACCAACCATTTCCGCCCTGAGATATTTTTATCAGACGATGCAAAATTTTTCACAAACCGCCGCCGGAGTCAAGCGCCGCGTTCCGTGCCGACTGATACGCGGCAACAACGATAGCGAGCGCGGCTTTACCATCCGTTGCCCAACTGGGAGCGTCACCGCCGCCCAGCAGCGGTCCACGAAGGTCGTTGCCATCGCGTCATAGAAACCTCCGGTAACAAACCGCGGAACGATAATCGGCGATCTCAACCTTCGTGAAGCCTGTATCAGACAGCTGACTCAGCGACTCAGGGTCGGCGGCGACCTCAGCCCCGAAGGAGCTAGCGACGGTGGCTCCAAAATACTTGCGAGAGTTCGGCGAACGTTGATACTCAGGCGATGTGCCGCGGGTTGCATTCATACCAGGAGTTGACGCCATGCCGATCGATGACCCGCAAGGTACTGAAGAACCACTGCCGCCAGCGGATCCGCCAGATGCTGCAGGTGCGGACCCCGATCCCGCAGGTGAGATACAGGGCGGCTTGGACATTGACGATAAATTAGATTTCGAAGTGCATTTGCTCGCCATGGGCGCGCTTCGCGGCATCGCGGCCGATATAGCTAAACGCGTGAAATCGCTGGTTGGAAGCGGCTCAAATGCCGCCATTTTGGTGGCCGACAGTTCCGTTGTGTCGGCTATCGCAGACTGGCGGATCATGTCTCGGCGGATGAGCAGTTTGCAAGAAGCGCTGGACTCGTTGCTTTTTGATTTGGAGCCGGTCGAGGAGACGGAGAGCATTGAGTTCGCTGGCGGTATCGGTGGACTGACCAACGCAATTGGTGCGGTTTCCAACCTATTGTCGTACTTTGCGGCCGATACCACCTGGAAAGGTCGAGTGGTCGACGTTGTCGGAGCACTTCGACCTGCCTTGCTCGGGCAATTGATCGCTCATGACCTTGAGCCTATCGCCGTCGACGGTGCGATGTCGGCCACGCTCGATATGGACGATAAAAACCTGGTTGGGACACTACAGCGCCTCCTGGTTGCCAAGGCTAAGGTTTCTGCGTTGGCGGCGCTCGATGAAGATCCGGCTGTGGTCCCGCCCGCCGAACCCGTGGTCGCTGACGGTGAAAATCTCAACGAAAAAGGCGAGGTCGTCGAAGCCGCGCCGGAGGCAGGCGATGCGACGTCGTCACAAAAGTTTTTGAGAGCACGGGCAGCGACGCTTTCGGTTGCCGTTAACGAGCTCCTTGCCGATATCAAAGGCGAAACGCTGAGTACGAGATTATTGCTCGCGGCCAGCGAGGCCTGTGCAATCGCCGAAGCCTCCAAGGAAGCATATCTGCTGGAGGCGAACGTCATTCGTGCAGGAGGCCACTACAGGCTCCGAAAGCATCTGCTAACCTATGTTTTCGGCTGCAACGACCTGACGTATAGCGCCGGGGCTGCTGTCGGTTTCTCTCTGACCGACCTCAAGCGTGGTCGCGTCGTGCTTGCCGACACCCTGTTTCATGCGTCGAGCGAAACGCGTTTCGGCGGCGCGACCAAAATGGTCACTCCGAGCAATCTCACTAGCAAAAACGGCGACGTAGGACTGAAAGATTTGCCTCTCAGAACGTTCGTGCTGGGCGATAATCGTGCCGAACCGGTCTCGACACCAGGCTCGATCGATTCCGATCATCGCCGGCCCACTCCAAATGGGGGAGATGACGAGGCCGCGGAGACCATCGAGCGCCTCGGCCAGAGGATGGGCGACGATGTCACGGAAGCAGTTTCAAGCTGGCGAGTTGCAGAAAGCCTACGAACGCTCATTAGCCAAATCAACGCCAGGGCACCGAATCGGAGCCGGGCGAGCGACGGCTCGATTGGCGACGGGGCACATCAGACGCGAAACTCGGATCACAATCCGTGGGTGCACGACGGTGCAATGGGAGTAGTCACCGCGATAGACGTGACCAACGATCCAAGGAACGGTTGCAGCGCGGAAATGCTCGCTGAGAGCTTTCGGTCGGCGAAGGATCCGCGCATAAAGTACATTATATGGAATCGCAGAATTGCAAGTTCCGAGGCGATCGGCGGAGGAAAATCATGGGCGTGGCGGCCGTATTCGGGCTCGAACCCGCACAACAAACATATTCATATCTCGGTTAAGCCGGAGAAGGTTTTTTACGATTCTACAGCCGCTTGGCGCATCTAAAGACTACGCTGCGCATTGACGGGGCTAAACATCTAGAGAACTAGCCGAATGCCCTCCCGGGAACAGAATTCGCCGAAGGACTTCCCGCAATAGCCCACAGCTCCGCCTGTTAGAGCAAGCAGGTGTGCCCAGTTCGTGCGCGGCCCATTCCAGCGTCCGCCGTAATGAAGCCCAGCCGCAGTCGCCGGCGTCGATGGGTGCTTGCCTATAACTAGCAGCGGCGCGCCCGAATTGCCCTTCAACGTCGTAGCGTCATGTGATGCCGTCCACGCCGCCAGCCCATCGCCGCTCGCCGGCAGGCCCGGAGCGAAACGCTTAGCCCCGCCGTCTCCTTCCAATAGCTTGACCAGCACATCAGCGTACTCGGTCCTCAATTGCGTGGGCACCGCTCCGCTGGGATCAGTGGGATAGCCGATCGTGGCAATCGCACCAGCGAAGGCAAAGTCGTCCGGCGATACTCCGCCCAGGTCTAGGTAACGACGTGCTTCATTTCCCACCAGCTTAGACGCTGAGAGATATAGAACGGCAAGATCGAACTTGCTGTGGTCAATCGGACCAATGATCGGTTGCAAGCCTGCGAAGATCACTCCCTTGATTTCTCGTCTGTCGCGGGAGCCGTTGTCCTTTGCCTCTCGGCCGAAATCAACAAATGCGTTCGGCCGAGTTCGGATTTTGCCATTTTCGAATCGAGCGAGGATGTCCGCCACGTGGCGGTTGGTAATGGCGAGCGTTGGGGTGGCAAGGAAAGCAGTGCCGACGAGATCTTCGTCGATTTCCACACGCCCGACGCAGTCAATTACTGCCGAAATGCGCTCCCCATGCGGTTTGAGTCGGGCGGCCCAATTCTCCGTGTTGTATGAGGAAGCAAAATCAATGGTCCCGTCGCGGACCAAAAAGGACGGTCGTGAACCATCGAATGCGACGATCGTCTCAAGCGCATCGCCTTGGTCATCCGATTCAAAATCCGTCGCCGACTTGTCCTCTAAAACGGCGATTGCCTCTTCGCCGGTGATCGCAACGCCGTCGACAGCCTTCATCATCGCGGCATCGCCGCCGAAGCGATCCCTCACGATGCGGCGCATCGCCTCGCGCGCGGCGACGACGCGATCCATTGGATCGGGGCTGACGGCGCCTTGGAACTCGTCATCGAGAGCAGCTTCCGTCACGCCCATGCTTTCTAAGGCCGACTCCACCTGGCTTCGTCCTGGAGCGAAAAAGTTCCGCCGCAACTGGGCGACTGCCTTGCCGCTTACCCCGGCTTTTGTCTCTGTCGTATTCGATGACTCGCGCATGTGACAATCTTTTCGTTCGGGATGGGAGCCGGAAGGTTTCGCGGTTCTAAGCCCTAGCGCCGAGCTCGAACAGGCGAGCTTCTCGTTCGCGCCGCATCTGCAGACCGGGAACGGTCGGCCATATTCGTTTCATAGACCGGAATTCGTTAGGGATTCTGGAGAATGCCTTGTTCGCCATGTGCGCCCGGATGTTGCGCATCTCCCCGTACCGATCTCCGTCCTTTTGAAACGAGGCGCCCCGATTGTAGGTTAGCGAAACAAGAGCTCCGAGCGCATTATGATCAAGCATATTTGTGTTTGGCAGACTATCTTCGACTAGGCCCACCCAGCGCGGCATGACCTTGCCGCGATGAACCGAGATTGCCGCTTTCCATGGGACGTCGACCTTCCCCTTCAGTCGTGCCGCAGCCGCTTTCGCGAGATTGCCGTTGATCCCGACCACGCCGGCCAACGCCGCAAGCGAGCCTGCAGAGATTGCGTTCTGCCAATCGGCGCTGAGTTGCGTCTTGGTTACGTACCCGACATCGTAGCCGATCCCGATTGTGACCCCCGAGGCGCCCTGCGGCCAGATCGCGCCACGATATTTCGCCTCATAGGTGGCCTGGCTCGACACCTCAAATTCAATAATCAGGTTGAATGCCCGGTCTGAGATCGGCGTATTCGATGCCCGGTGCAGTATGTTTGACTCGGTCTCGTTGTTCGCTATCTCATCCTCAATGTTCTGCAGCCACCATGCCGCTCCTTCCCTTTCGGACCTTGCGGCTTCAAGTTCGCTTTCGCTGATCAGCAACTCTTGATCGAAGCCGTTGCCATCGGATGGGCCGGAAGTACCTATTTTGTTCTCCATATTATGCCTCCTCCATGAAAGTTTGCGCGAGCACCCGCTAAGCGACCGCGACTGATGTGGTTGTCGTGATGAACGGCAGATAGGGTATGGACGCATAGACCAACGGAAGCACGTGCCGCATCGCAACCGAATTATCTTTGCTTACGATAAAGCGTCTAATCGACGATGGGAAGAAGCAGCCTAATAGATTTTATCGTCTCTGCGCTGAGGTGCATCTCGATCTCAGCTAGCAACTAAACGTTTCACACGATGAAGACCACGCGCGACAGAAATTATGAATTAGGGGCGGATATAGGCCGTGCCTTCCGTCGAATCCCTCTACCTTATATGGAATAAACCGCTATAATAGCGGAACACGTGTTGGCTACGGACCTGCTCGCAAGTGAATATCCGCTGGAGCTTGGAAGAGTGAAAAGCGCACGTAGTCTTCCTCTTCTGATCGCGCTCGCCGCGATATCTGGCCACGGCAGCTCGCAGGCAAGTGCCAGCAATGCCGTACCGTCCCTTTCCATTGCGCGACTCGAAGAAATTCGGGCTCGCTATCTCGAGGCCATCGGTCACGAGACGTTGTCAGAGGACAACGCCGCAACTCATCTCGCGCAATTCCCGAATTTCCCGAATTTTCCCAATTTCCCGAACTTTCCCAATTTCCAAAACTTCCAAAACTTCCCCAACTTCCCCAACTTCCCAAACTGGTTCAATGGCTGGAGCAACTTTTGAAAGCCGGCAGCTGACTGGCGCCACGCGACTGTTAATCATGCAGCCGACCGCGTTCTGTAACGTCGATTGCGATTATTGCTACCTACCGCTCCGGCACGATCGCCGAATCATGAACCACGACATAGTCGCTGCTGCGGCGCGCTTCGTTTTTGAGGCAGAGTTGAACGCTCCAGATTTCACCGTCGTATGGCATGCCGGGGAACCGCTTGTCGTTTCACAGTCCTGGTATCGCGAAGCCTTTGCGAGAATCGCGGCGGTGGCCCCTCCAGGTCTGACCGTTCCTCACGCCATTCAGACCAATGGCATGTTGATCGATGACGCCTGGTGCGATTTTTTCCTGGAACACGGCGTACGCGTCGGAGTGAGCATCGACGGTCCGGCCTTCCTACATGATGCACGCCGCCGCACGCGTTCGGGCAGGGGAACCCACGCTGCGGCGCTCCGTGGGCTGCGCAAGCTCATGCAACGCGGGGTATCGAGCCGTGTCATCTGCGTCATTACAAATGCAACCTTGCCGCATGCGCGCCAACTAATCGCTTTTTTCCATGATGAAGGGGTCACCGACCTCGGCTTCAATATCGAGGAGGTCGAGGGTGCGAATGCCTCATCGAGTTTGGCCCGGCCAGGTGTGATCGAGGACTTCCGTGCGTTCTTCGAGGTTGTGCTGGAATCAGGCGAGAGCGCTGACCCACCATTGCGGATTCGTGAGTACCGGAACATGTTGGCCATGCTCAAGCATCCGGCCTTCGGCCACCTGAACGCAAATTCTCAGAACATGCCTTTCGCCATGCTGACCGTCGCGAGGGGAGGAGAGTTATTCACCTTCTCGCCGGAGCTCGCCGGGCTGTCGCATCAAGGCTATAGCGACTATGTTATCGGCCGCCTGCCACAGTCCCGGCTTGAGGACGTGCTCGCAGAGCCGGTGTTTCGTAGCATGCTGCACGACATCTGGCAGGGGATAACGCTTTGCCAAGAAAGCTGCGCCTATTTCAACGTCTGCTTAGGAGGCTCGCCCGTCAACAAAATGTCGGAATGCGGGAGTTTCGTGGCGACGGAAACGCTCGCCTGCAAGCTGGCCCATCAGCTGATAGCGGACGTGTCACTTGAACGGCTTGATCGGCAAATTTCAGAAATCAAACCAGAATCGAAGTTTCAAATCCAATTTGGTCCGACGCTTTCGAAAGACCATGGTCCGTAATAGAGAGCAGTCTCGCCAGCTTCTTGAAACGACCCTCCCACCGCTCTATTTCGCCTCCACGTTACCAACTTTACAGTGCAAATTTTTGCAGGCATCGCTCCACTCTATTTGGCTCACGTCCGCGCTATTCCAACTATTTTTTTGAAGGTCTGCCAGTTTCGAGCCATCTAATAAGTATTGCCAAAATGACCCTGCATCGTCCTTCAGGATCAGGTAGCCATCCGACGTAATCATTCCACCCTTGATCTGTGTCGACCGAAAATCTCTAAGTTCAGCACGAACTATCTGCTCCTTGTCAGCAGAGCGTAGTTGAAACGAAGTAGGGCAAACTACTCCCTTTTTATCGCAATCTGGGTTTCCGCTAATCTGCTTGTTCGATGTGACAACGATGTTATACTCGTCTTCCTCATACTTCACCGGGCCAATTATGCAGCCGGTTTCACCTGATTGTTTGACGCAATCGCTGACGTCTCGGGGCGCGGCTTGCTGGAAATCACCTACCCCCGCAGCCGTCCACAACGTAAAAGATTTTCCGTCGCCCGTTAGGATTTGAAAGCCAACCCAATGTCCGTCCTGAACGAATTTGATCGGATTAGAAGTTCTTGGATTAGAAGTTCGGTCGCGCACAGCTGACAATACGTCAGGGAACTTATCGAACAGATCGGGGTAAATGTCCTTGCTACGATCACCATCGACGAAAAACCGATTCGACCCAATAGCTACGAACTGACTGGCGTCGCGAGTCGGTGATTTGGGCAAAGTTTTCACGGCGATGGCTCTGATGGCAGGCCACTGAGCGATAGGTGCGCCGCCTTGCAGGGCGACCATCCATTGTAGTTGCCAGCTTCCGTCTGGCGACATGCAGACCACAGATCCGGGCTGCCACTCTTCTCCATGTTGGTCCTGCAGATTCGAGTCCAGTGGGCGGAGAGTTCCGCCGACGATTTGAATGCTTGGCCGCCAGAGTTGCCTGTTGCCTTGCAGAATCGGAACCCAAGCAACCGTTCCGTCGGTTGAGATCCGAAGGGATTTTTCTCTGCCCGGATCTATGCAGGGCGCATCCTCAGGACGCAACCCAGTGTTTCCTGTCATCGAGGGTCGAAGCCAGATCTTGCCGCCGAGATCCAATCGCCACTTTCCTTCAATGTCGAAAAGCGCCTCTGTTAGAGCTTTACGAAGCTCTGGCTGCAGGTCCTGGTCTTCCTTATTTTTCTTTAATGCAATTATAAATGCAGCAAAGCTCTCAATTTTATTTCTATCTAACTCCGCTCTGTATTTTGGATCGTTAACAGGTAGCTTTATTGTGTCGCTAGCAAGCGTTTGTAGATGGAGCGTCGTCCTAACATCGTTCAGGACCTTCTCTCTCTCTAATGTTGCTTTTTGTCTAAAACCTAAGATCGCTACGCCCGCTAGCGCCAGAACTATCAACACCGGGCGATACCGATTCAGTGGGTTGTTTCTAAATCGTTCGGCGTCTTTGGCCCGATCTTCGATGCGCGCCACTTCTTCGACTCGGTCCCGCTCGAGGGCCACGTCTTTGACACCGCCATGCTCGCGCGCGACATTGTCATTGTCGTGAAGGGCATCGCCTGCCCATGATCGGCTGAAGGTAGCGTGCGGACCAAAGACATTGCTGAGGACCTCGTCGGCCGTCTCCGTTCCGATTTGATCGGAGGCCCTCTTCAGATCGGCCGCGGAGAAAAAGTCGTTGAGCCGGCGCCTGATCGATGAGAGAACCCCCTTCTTCCAGGCTTGAGCGGGCCGTATTTGTTCGTCAATCGACCGCAATCGGGTCTTAAGCGACCTACCTTGGTCAACCCAAAGGGCGTAAGTTTGCCAGTTTCGAACCAGCGCTTCGTGGTTGATATCGAACGATTGACCGTCACTGGTCTTCTTGGAGTTGATCAGTGTAGCCGCCACGAACTTTGCCAGCCCATCCACCAGTCCCTTCTGAATGGACTCGCGATTCTCTGGTTGCCGTTCAACCAGGGCGCTCGAGTCAAGCATCTTTTCGATGCTCGCAAACCGGCGACGAACGATCCCCTGCTCGTCGAGGACGGCGAGATTGGAAAATGCGGCTTGCATCAGCTGGCGTGCTTCCGCCGTGACAATTCTTGCCGACTTGCTCGCCACTGCCACGGCATCGTCGAGGACCCGTCCAGCGTTCGCGTTCAGACAGCCCGCAAGCCGCCTTTCTGAGTTCCAACCCGGCACCGCGTCGAGGTGCCCAGGCTCGATTGAGAAGGAAGCTTTGTCCGTGCTGCTGCGCTGAGTCGCCTCGGACCACAGCAGCGGCAGCAGGTGCTGCAGCAGCGGAAGACGATCCGATTCATGCTGCACAGCGGCGATGTCGTTGAAGGCTTTCAGTAGTTCGTCCAACGTCTCTTCAGCAAATGGTCCGAGACCGGGCGGTCCCGGATCCAAATTTGCCGCGCGCAGCACCGCGCGGGCCGGCTCGACTATGATGTTTCTGATCTCGGAATCCGCTACCAGGTCAATGAGATAGGTCGAGCCATTCATAGCCTCGGCCACTCCCGGAATCTCGCTGCAACGGTGCAACCACTCGTTTCGCATCGTGGCGATCAGAAATAAATTTGCCGGGCGGAATGTTTGGATGCTGGTCACCAGCGACATAACCAAGTTCAATCCGGCATCTTTCGTTTCGGCTGGGAGCGAAAAGACCTCCTCGAACTGATCGATCAGGATCAGGAGATTGGCCTTTCCGGAGCGCGGTCCGGCGGTGAGCTGCTCGTCGAGGGCTACGATTGATTGCTCGGCAAATTCGAACAGCGATCCTATGTCGAAGATCTGATCGCTGATCAGAAGTTCCTGTAGCCTTTTCTTGCACCGCGCTTCGACATCCTCGCCGACTTGGAGGGCAGGGGAGATTCCCAGCGCTACGCTGA
This sequence comes from Mesorhizobium sp. f-mel, assembly GCF_053850215.1. Taxonomy (NCBI): domain Bacteria; kingdom Pseudomonadati; phylum Pseudomonadota; class Alphaproteobacteria; order Hyphomicrobiales; family Phyllobacteriaceae; genus Mesorhizobium; species Mesorhizobium sp. f-mel. The sequence continues at coordinate 527,383 of NZ_JBSPTO010000001.1, read as the reverse complement.
CGGCTTCAAGACGCCTGAGGCTTTCCGCACCGACTGCCGTTGGGGCCTGAATATTGCTGCCTGATTCTGTGGCCTCGATGGGAGCCGGCGGCGCCTTCAATAGCGGCTGGAAGAGTTGGGAAAAGATTGCCTCGAACAGCTCTTCGGTCGGATTGGTGCGAGGCCGGAATTCGATTGGGTACCAAGCGCCGCTGCGTTTGGGAATGGGCGCCGTGCTGTTGAGCTTCGGGAGCAGGCCCGCGCGCACCAGGGAGGATTTTCCGCTCCCAGACCCGCCAAGCACAACCACCAAATTGCGAACCGCAAGAATGTCGCGCAGCTGACGCACCTGCACCTCTCTACCAAAGAAGAGCGAGGCTTCCTCCTGGGTGAAGCTGCGTAAGCCGGGATAGGGTTTCGCAGTCATTGTTTTGGCCCGGAAGGCTCACTGCCCTTGATCAATTGCGTCATCAATTTGACCAAGGTTTTCTTGTCGTTGTTGTCAGCGCGAAAATATTTGGGGCCGCCTGTGCGGACACGAAGCGGCTTCCATCCGGGCGGAATGTCGATCTGATTGGCACGGTTGCCCCGGGACAACTTCAGTCCCTGGGTCAAGATAGCGATCCGAATGACCGCAGGGCCACCTGTCTCGAGGCGCTTCTGTTCGAGGATATGGTCGATCTTCAAGCTGAACTGATCAAAGCGAGACTTTACATTCTTGCGCAGATCGACGCCGGCCGCGACCGGAAGATCGTCGACCGCAACTATGGTCAGAGGGTCGTCCCCGAAATTCGGCAATTCCTTGAATGCCCGCAAGCGGACGAATGCTTTTCGATCGGGCACGGACAGGCTTTCTGTAATCGTCTCGCGCAGCATGCGAATGAGACCGGGCGGACGTTGTTCGCCCAGCGCCTCATGAAAAACCACGGCATCGGGCGCAACAAACCGCTTCAGCCAATTGACGAACTTGTCCGGTGGAGTGATTGGCGTCTCAATATTGTCAAGATCATCGCTGGCACGACCCAGATCGGAGGCATCGCCGGCAAGCTTCCAAGGTGGGCCCGCCGGACGCCAAAGAACTTGGCGGCAGCCCAAAAGAAGGTCGACCACCGCTTCCCCGGAGTCGAATACCGATCGAAGCGCCTTTCCCAGATCTAGGGCGACTTGCGCGGTGCTCGTTTCCGCTGCGCCGACTGTGCGGATGAAAATCGGGTCCTTGACGAGAAGGCCCGTCGGTTTCGGACTTCCGTTTCGCCAGCCATCTTCCCAATAGTCGTATCCGACCCCGCTCTTCTTTAGCGCTGTCACAAGATCCTGAATCGAAGCTGTTACCTCTGCCGGCTGTGAGCCCTCTGGTTCGCCCAACACGACGATCGGAACGGCCGGTGGACGCTCGGTCATTGCCGCCACCGAATTTGGATCTGTTTGGCTAATTGCCTGTGCGTAGATTGAGGACAACTTCAAGCCGATATCCTTCACGCGAAATTCAACTTCGGCCTCACGAGAAGGGCCGCCGAAGAAGATTGGGTTTCCGTCTTCGTCAAAAAAGGATTCGGTTTCGACAACATCCTTCAGATTAAGAGTTCTAATTCTCTCCTGTGCCCATTGAAAGGCGCCGCGAGTGAGTGAAACAAGCACCACCCTGCGTGGCGGAGCGAGTTTCTGCAACGCCAACTGAACGGTGCTCAACGGCGGGTCTGTGACACCCTTCTGCGCGCCGAAGTTGGCCAGCAACGCGACGAGAACCGCGTTCTTGTCAATGTCGTCGGGTATCAAAGTACCGATTTCCCAGGTCCCGGTGATTTGCCAACCATCCATAACGTCCTGGAGATATTTCTTGACGTTAGGTGCGAACCTCGCTTCCATTTTGCCGTTGGCCACCAGAAGCTTCAGAATCGGAGGCGGCTGTTGTCCCGGTCGCGGCTCGGGAGGTGGGGGGGGCGGTTGGGGGGTGAGTTCCTTGAGGATGTCGTCGATCGCGCCCTCCAGTTCGCCGTTGTCTGGATACTCCAGCTTTAACTCGTTCAGGGCTTTGTAGACGTGTTCTCCATCCAAAGATTGCAGGAAATCCCGCACCTTTGTATCAAACAAGTTGTTAGCGGCTGTTACCTTTCCGAGGGGAAATCCAACTCTAAAGTAAGAAAAGTTTGCGAACCGTTCATCTTGAGAATTTCCCTCAAAATTCGTGACAATGAGTGGGTGCAGCCTTGTTATTTGCTCGGAGGTGAGCATTTGACTACTCCTGCAGGATTTCGGTGATGCCACCATTCTTTAGCTCGGACACGATGTGGCTGAGCGGGACAGCGGTGTTGTAGGGTTTCTGCTCCAATTTAGTTCCAAAGCGCGTAGCGTTATGCAGCGCGCATGGCGCAAGATACGCGTCCAGTACCAGTGACCCTGACGAGCCCTTTTGCGTCGCCGCCGTATGCTTGGTGCGGCTGCCGATCTGGTTCGGACCCAGCACCGTGCCAATGGCAAATTGCAGCTCGCCGCGCATGGGATGCTGCAACACCATCAGCGCATTGTCAGTCACCGGTTGCGGCATGGAGTCGCGAAGCTGGATGTGACCGCGGATCTCTCCCGGCATCGCTCCCGAGACGGGATCGTTGCCGACATTATCGGCCAGCCTGATGAGCGCATAGTCGAGTTCGTTCATCCCAGGCTCGCCCTTGCCGCCAGGAATCTCTATGCCTCCTGGCGGACTGGACCTCAGCACCGGCGATCCATTGGTGAGGCTTGCCGAACTGGCCCGGCCTCTGGCATCTTCCGCAGCCGCGCGGTCGATCAGGTCGAAACGGAATCGCAACTCGCCGGCGAGGCGCCGCTTCGCGGCCGCAGGCGCCTTCTCCAGGCGCTCGACGACGTGCCAATTCGTGAGCACCAGATCGGGGCCCACCAAGAAGCCCGTGGCAACGCCGGGGGGATTGAGGTCGGCATAGTCAATGCGGCAGACACTTCGGAGGCGCCGGTTCAGAGCTTGTAGATTCAGCGTCGTCCCTTTTCCCGGCAGGATTTGCTGGAGTTCGGCCTGAAACTTCTCAGTCTGGTCACCGCCACCAGCCACGAAATCCCGAACCTGCCGCGCGGACACCGTCAAAAGACTGTCTCGCAGAACGTCCTGCAGTTCTTCTGAGTCGGGCTGGTCTTGCTGAATAGAGCCAATCAGGCCCGGAAGCCAGCCTTGGCCGTTTGCCGCCACAAGCAGGTCCGCAACCTGCAAGTCAAAAGGTGAGGCAACGGTAATGTAGGTGTAAACGGTTCGGTTCGGAAAATAGCTGGTAACGGCGCGGTTAAGTAAGGCGAGCGCGTTGGGAGAACCACCGTATGTATTAATGATGGCGTCACTGATCTTTCGCAGATCCGGCCCGCTTAACCTCAGTTTCAAAGAACGCTCCCGTCATTCTTCTGTTTCACGTGCGGCTGCGCCCACAATCCGACCGCGTCACGTTCGAGACCATGAGATGGTGAATGCGTTTCCGGGGCGCACCGAAATCGTTGGTGCCGGGATGAAGAGACGATTGCGACAAGCCCACGACGAACTGAGACACGCATTGTTCCCTGCGGAAATTGCTAACCACGCGCGTTCATGAAAAATACTACTATGACGAAGTGGCAAAGGCGAGTGGGATTATGATGCCGCAATCGCGCAGCTTTGGCCCAAGCACCGCGACGAGGAAGTTGCTGACGCTGATTGCGGTTGTCGCGCTCTCAAAGTCGGCCGTAGTTTGGTGATCTTGAAAACCGGACAATGATCTGGTGAAACTTTTGCCGCGACATGGCGTATGCGAGTTTCCACTTGATCCGAAGCCGCGGCGCCAAAAAGCATTTCTCGGGTCTGGAGTTTCCGTGCTTCCGTGCTTGGGCATCGAACAGCATCACCCAGGGCTGGTCCAAAGGAAAGGGGCCGCTGTTGGGGCGGCCCATTGAGGCATTCGAAGAAGCCCGGGGATACTTTTTAGATGATGACGGATTCATGTTCAGGTATGCAATCGGACTTTACGCATCTAATAGGAAGGATGAAGCCTTAAAGCAGCAGGAAGAAAACCTTGCGGAGCTATGAGCTATGTGCCGAGCCATGAGTTGTGGATTGAGAAAGGTACCTTCGATCCGGGTCAAGTGCCGAATGGATTTTTAATGGCACGATTGATAAACACTGGCCTTCATCCTTACGTACCTGCTCCGACACTGTGCATCCAGCGCCTTGTAGGGCTGCGAAAGCAGAGAAGAGAAGGTGTCCTATCAGCGCTGGTTCGCGTGATCGTCGAAAGGAGCTTGGTGCGCTCGACGTCCCCCAAGTTGCCCACACCGCATCGCTAGGCATCCGGTTCCAACGTTCGTGCGATGTCCATAAGACCTAAGAAATTGTCCAAGCATCTGCTCATCTGCTCAGCCAGCAGCTTTCACCATTTGCTTGAGCTTGGCTCTTTCCTCTCTCCCCTGCGCCATACGCCTTCGGGTTCTCAGCGCGTGGAAACCTCGATGCCGCCGAAGGAACGAACTCCTTTTTTTGAACAACACTTCGGGGATGCCGTGCTTGAGGCCGACATCTGCGGCCACCGTAGGCCGGATCAAAGAGTCGTCGATTAGGAAGACCTGTCGCTTAGTTGGAGACCCATTCAGAAAGCGAGCCACTAAAGTTCCGCACTTGCAATATGCGCCTTCGTCAACGCGCCCAGGCGTATCCGCAGATCGAGCTCCATCGCCGCTAAAAGGCTATTGTTCGCAGACATTGTTGTTGTCGAACTCTCGAAGTCGGCCTCCGCCTCAGTCAACTTGAAAAATAGAATATTCGTTTCGTTGAGAGCAACGTTTAACCGTGCGATTGCATAGCGAATGCTGGTGTCGGTTTCGTTGCTGCTGACCGCCGCGAAGTGGAGTTCTCGTGCCTTGAACCGACGCGTCTCGCGATCCAAAAGATTTATCCACGGGGAGCCGGCATCGGCCTCTTGAAGATTTCGAAGGCCCGCCAGAATGATCGGGCCTACGGCCGCGCCGCCAAAGGCGACCGTCAGGAACGGAATTATTGCCTTGTGAACCCTCAAGCCGGTTTTCTTGAATTTTGAACTAATGATCGCCGAACCAGCAAGCGAAAAGCCTAACTGCCCAAGATTGGACGTATATGAGGCGAGCCAATCGTCCTCATCATCCTCTTGCTTCATCGCCTTTGTCGCGACCCGGCTGGCAAAAAGCATAGAGAGCGAGACACCAGCCCGGACCGCCATGCTAGGTACTGCTGAAAAGTCGATGAGCGTGGTTCCGGAAACAACCCCGTCTGGTAACTTGTCGAGATTGAGTGCTGCAGTTTCCGTTTCAGCCTTACCCAATTCTATGTCTGCCGGGTCAAACGTCCCAAGTTCTGCGCTCTGGATAAATGCCCTTGGATTGACAACCATCATTCTACCTTTCCTTGCAGTACTTAGCCTTGGTCCCAAGAGCCGCGTTGTGCTTCTGAACTACAAAACGTTGCCCACGCAGCAGTTTCAGATCTTTCTGCATTCACGAGACCAGAATTGTGTCGCGTACCATGGCTCAGGGGCCAAACCCGCGCCAACAGATGTACCTAAACTCCAACAAACCCCACCTCTGCGAGATCGCGCGATCGGAGCCTTCACCCAATCGGCGAATGCTGGAGGTAAGGCGGCTGTCACCAAGCGAACTTGTGTGTAGCGAAGGAGGAATGCCAAAGGCATGCAACTTGGTTGGCCAACTGCGAACCGCGCACCGGCCTCTGCCGATGTCTGCAGACCGCCTGACGTTGATTGTCATACGATCTAGATTTCCATATCGCGCGCCAACAGCGGGCGGTTCAATGAGACGGTAGGGAAAGACATCTTGCGCTCCTGCGATCGGACATCGAACGCGTTTGCCAGCGAACTGCATATCTCGGAATCGAACGCGTGCGTTGTCAAAGACTCAGCATCTCATTCAGTGACTTCTGGAACGAAGGCGCGCGAAGGTACTTGACGATAGAGTGGCGCCAAGCTCCCTCATTCGATACCTCGAGATCCTCTAACTTTGCCAATCCGGTTGCTCTAAAATCGTTTGCCAGAAACGGATCGAAGCCGCAAACCGGATCGAGCTTATCGAAGACATTTAACCATGACCCGCTGACCTTCTTACTCGGAAACCCGTCGGCCCGCGTCCAGCCTGGTTGTAGCTTGTCCTGAATTTCGTCCAGCCCAAGCGGGCTTCCAATTGTGACAAGCCCATTGACGCGGGCGCAATCGTCGACGCGCTTTAGGCAATCGTAGGCGATAACAGTGCCCATACTGTGGCTCACAACGATATGGGTCCCATCATCGACAGGAGCCTGCAGCGCCGCGACAAACCTCTGCCGGATCTCATTTTGGATTCGGTATGTGGCTCCCGGCCGCGGGCTGTGCTGCGTATTGAAGAGATAATGGTGTACGTCGCGCAGGAAGGTTTCGAGAAAGATCTTTTTGACAGGCCAGGGAAGAGGCACTCTTTCGTAGGCAGCGCCTTCTTGCATGCGGTCCGGCGCGATCGCCTCCACAGCCTCCGTCGCTGCCAATGTTCCACCAATCTTTGCGGCCACCCCCACTAGGAACGCAGCCTCATCCGCACTCTCCGCAGCAGGCACGCCAGTTGAAGCGTTGGCAAAAGTCTCCTCGATCGGGGATGCGGCGGCGCTTTCATAAGCGGCGACATTTAGGTCGGGCTCGCTGTAAAGAACGTCCGCCCAATACACCATTGAAGAAGTGACGCCTCTTAGATTCAGGTCTAGGCCCTCGGGACCTTCGGCAAGGTTGCGCAGCCAAATATCATGCAGCGCATTCACGTTGGGTTTGTTGCCGATCCCGTGAATGAATGTAACGTGAGCCATTCGCTTAGCCCTTCTTCAGCTCCCAAACGATTTCCAAGCCGCTGCCCCTCATCCACAATAGAACATGGGCCACGGCGCACGAAACTTTCTTCCCTCAATTCCACCCTTCAGCATATCGACAGGAGAACATTGAACGCGACGTTCGTTGCGCAGAAGCAAATATTACGGAACTCAAAGCTGCTTGAAGTCAAAACGGGAGACCGATACTGATCAGCACTGGTGGCTAGAAAAGCCCCACCGCAAGCGCCTGACGAACTACGCTTTGGCAACGTCCGCTGGAACCTCCATCACGGTCGTTCGGAGTGGCCTTCATTTTGGATGCTAGGCAGTCAGGGATGGGGGTAAATTCCATGCGGTCTCACTGTCATAAGTTGCTTTTTCGGGTTTCACAGACACATGGATGTGATGCGTATGTCCGTTCCTGCCACTATAGTTCCGCCAACTCCATGCCGGCACACCGCCAACCGCAGAAGAGTTGGCGATTTTCCGATTCCATATGATGTATTTTACACGTGAGTCCCTAGCTTGCGTAATCGCGTTTGCGATGGCCTCAGCGCTGCAGCCATGGTCCGGATCGTGCGTGATATCCATTGCAGTCACTACACCTGCCGTGCCGTCTTTGACCCATGGATTGTGGTCAGATGCTCGCGACCGATGGCTGGGGTCACCAATCGTGCCGTCGCTCTTCTTCGAACGGCTCGGGGCGAGGCTATTTACCTGTGAACGGAGTGTTAGTAGAGATTTCGCAGCCCGCCATGCCGATATCGATGCTGCCTCACCTGGCGAAGGCTGCGGACTTGGATCGTCCGGATCGCCGTGCAGGTCCTCGTCGCTAGCATTGCTAATCTCTTTGGCAAGTTCAGAGTCAGGGATGTCGGTCGCTGGCCGCGGAGCAGCCTCGGTTTCGGGAAATGGATTTTTCTGGTCGCTCATCGGTTTCTCTCCCTCGTTCGACCAGCGTCCTTTGACGTCGGTCAATCTGCAATGCTGATCTCGAAGCTGCTCGCTTCCGGCCCCGTAACGATTGTGGTCACTCCAAGTTTTCCATCCACCGTCCGTGCCTGCAGCTTGAAATGGCCAGGTGGCAACGCAATTCCAAAGTGGCCCGCACCGTCACTGCGGATGGCTATTTCGGGGGTCGGTGCCGTTCCCGTCGTGACGTATACAAGCGCTCCCGAGACGCCTTCACCATTTGAACGAACGACTCGGCCGTGATGCAAAATCTTCTCGTCATCGCCCATCAGCATACAACGGCCAGTTAGCTAGTCTCCATGTCTCCACCTCGCCAAGCCTCAATTTGCTCGACAACTTCAGGCAGAACGCGGGGGGCCGAATTTACTCGCATAGCAATGCTGCCGGGCGTGCCGCCTTCGCCATAGGCATGGATACCGACTACAACTGGATGCGCGTTTTCGTCGGGGAAGACGTAGGCAGGACCACCGCTCTGCCCTCCCGACGTGTCGACGTCATAAAATATCCGACGCGTCGTGACGGCGCGGATCCGGTTCTTCGCCCAGTAAAGTTCCGTGCCGCCCCCCGGCGAGGCCGGATAACCAGAAACGTTAATCAAATAGTCCTGTAATTCCTCGTCAGGCAACGCCCCGACCCGAAATGCTTCTGTCGCGGGAAAGAGATCTGCATCCAAATGGATCGCCGCAATATCGTAGTCGGCGTCCTGTTTTTCGGTCCAGAGATTGAGCGTCGAAAAACGTCTTGCGACAAAGGAGCCGAATGGTCGGCGCTCTCGATCCCGACCCGGCGTGACCCTGATCTCGCGAGCCCAGCCCCCCATTTGCTTACTGTCGAACACGCAATGCCCGGCCGTAATCAGTGTGCGCGGTCCTACCACCCATCCGGTGCCTACATAAGTTCCGGTCATTGCGTCGATCTCGAGCGCACAAATCAATTTCCAAGGATATTGATCCGTGGAAACGATACGAGTTCTCTCGTCCGCGTTGAACACGGTTTCGAGACCGTTCTCGACGGGCGGTGCGATGCTGTCCTTGCTTTTTCCAATGACAATGCGCCGGCGAACCAATTCGGAAATCTTCGAGGGAGGTCCGTCCGGAGCAGGGGTTATGCGCTCGGCAATCTTGTCCCCGCTCACTGGCGCTGCCCAAGCTTCAAGAGCTCCGGCCTCAGTGTCCGCAGGTTTACGGACCGACTTCAGCTTGAAGTTCATTATCCCCTCCCAAATTCAGCAACTCAGGACGAAATATTAATACTCCGGAACCGCCAAAAATCATAGACAACAAAAGCCCGATCTATCAAAATTTTCTGCCCGAAGTAGGCGCCGGACCGTTCCTAATCATTTGGGATCCAAACATTCGACCGGAGCCGAATTGTTTGTCGCCAGGCTGACCGGCTCAGTCGCAGGGGTGCCCTTCATTTGGATCGATGCCGGGTTCAGGTTCCACGGGTCACTGCGCCGCGACTCAGCCCCTTGCGGGGACTCCCCTGGTGAATGCATCGAATTGAATGGGCCGGCCCTTTGTCAGGGGTATCCGGCCCGCCGCGGTGATCGAACCAGTTGCAGCATGGGCCGCCAAGACCTGCTCCCGTCCATCTGAGCGCATAACTGGGCTGGCCGACGCCAAACGCCGTTTTGCTGAAAATCCTCTGCCTGCCGAAATGGCGGTGGACCGCGCTTGCGGATCAGGTGAATTCGGCCGCATAAGGATAAGATCGAGAAGTATCGATCTTCGCTTCACGAGAGCTACAATAATTCTTCACAAACGGCTATCTATCCTGGCGACAGGCGTTTGGTTCGAGTCACGAGGGGCGCGGCTTGGAATTCGATTTGAAGACCATCGAGGCGCTTGCCCCCGATCAGGCGTCGCTGAGCGCCGCCTCCAAGCTAACCAAACGATCGAGCTGGCCGCGGCTGGAAAAGAATGAGCAGCAGGCGCTCATCTGGGGTGAATGCCAGGGCTCCGGCTCCAATCCTTATCGGGTGGTGATCGACACAGGCGACCACGGCTACAAATGCACCTGCCCGTCGCGAAAATTCCCGTGCAAGCACACGCTGGCCCTGATGTGGATTGCCGCCACTGCGCCAGCCAGTTTTGCAGCCGCTGAATCGATACCGGAATGGGTGAATGACTGGCTCCGCCGGCGCAGGAAGACGACGCCACCGCCAGCGCAGTCGACATCCGGCGCGGCAGCCAAGAGCATCGATGAAGCCGCACGGACGGACCAGAGCGCCGCGGTCGAAGACGTTGCGGCGGTGGAGCGTCGTGAGGCAGCGCAGCGCAAGCGGGCGGAAGACACACGACAAGCAGTGTCGGCGGCGCTAGATGAACTCGACCAATGGGTCGCCGACCAGTTGCGGCTTGGCCTTTCGGGTTTTATCGACGGCAGCAGCGACCGTTGCCGCCGGATTGCTGCGCGGCTGGTCGACATGAAGGCAACCGCGCTTGCCGGTCGCATCGACGAGATCCCATCGCGGCTGATGGCGCTACGCAGCGAAGAAAGACCGGATGCGGCGATCCGCGAGCTCGGCAAGCTTGTGCTGCTGGCCAAGGCGTGGCGGTCGGCGCCTGACGATCCCGAGCTGAAGCGCCTCGTATCGACGTCTGAGACCCGCGAACAGGTTCTGGCCAATCCCGATGCAAGACAGGTCGAAAGCTTCTGGGAAGTTCTGGGCGAGAAGATCGAGAGCCGCCGTGACGGTCTCGTCAGCCATTCGACCTGGCTGCTTGATCTGAAGAGCACTACCCCGCAATTTGCCGTGCTGCTCGATTATTTTCCGGCTTCTGCCGGACGCCGGTCCAACGCTTTTGCTCCGGGCGATCGTTTCGATGCCCGGCTGGTCTTCTATCCATCACGCAAGCCGCTCCGCGCACTGGTGGCGGAGCGCATGGGTGAAGTGATATCCGGCGCGTGGCCTGATTTCAGCTTCGGCGCTGCAAAGGACCCACTCGCCACGCATGCTTCCTATCAGGATGCTGCACCTTGGATTGCCGATTGTCCTATCATGCTGCCGCCTGGTGCGATCCTGGTCGACGACCGGGGCACAGGCTGGTGGCAGGCCGCGGATGATCCGCAAGGGATCGCCTTGCCGATCGCAGGCGCGGTAAATCAAACATTGCTCGGCCTCGACCTTGCCGCCACGGCAGCGCTCTGGGATGGCGCCCGGCTTGACCTTCTGGCGGCGCAAAGCGGGTTCGGGAGGCTTGACCTGTCGTGAACGAGGGCGAGCAAACAGGCCTGGCGACAATGCGCGATTGTTGGATCACCGGCGGCGCCGCTTTCGATCTGGCTCCGACCGCCTGGAAGACCATCGCCGGCGGTGCAAGTCCCGACGAGCAGGAGCGCCGACTCCTTGCAGTCGCAGCACAAGCGCTCGACGTCGCCCTGCGGCCTGCGGCGCCGAAGACACTCAAGCGCCGTCCACCGCTGCCCAGGCTTTCGCTCCCTATGCTGCCGGAGCGGTTGCGGCCGCTGTTGAGAGCCGCTCTGAAACACGCCGTCGACTCGAGACGCAAGACGCGCGTGGTGACGCTTGTCGCCAGCCGCGGCTTTGTCCTCCATCCGATGGACTGGATGCCCTCGGATCAGAACAGTCCGGACGACTACGCTCCCTGGATCGACTGGCAAGCAAGCTTCGACGGGGAGAGACATGCCCCACTAGAGAAACTGACGGCGGAAAATTGGGATGAATTCTATCCCGCCGCGCGACGCATCGCGCTGGCAGACATGCGACGCACTGAATCGGCTTCGGCTCGAATGTTGATCGAGGCCAAGGCATCGGGCGAGCCGGCCGAGGTCAGGCTTGCGCTCATCGAACTCATGCGCTTCGACCTGAATCCTGAGGACGCGCCGTTCCTTAAAAGCCTCTCCGCCGACAGGTCCGGCAAGGTGCGCGAACTGGCTGGCCGGCTGCTGGCAAGGCTGGGAGAGCACGGCCACTTAAGCGAAGGCGGGGCGGATGACCCCGCAGTCGAACTCGCCGCCTTCATCAGCGAAGGCAAATCCGGCTTCATCCGCCGCCGGACAACTTACACGCCGGCGAAACTGAAATCCCCAGCGCAGGAAAAGCGCCGCGCCGAATTGTTCGAGACCTGCAATCTGGTCGACCTTGCCGCACGGTTCGGCACTACGGAACCCGAATTCATAGGAGCCTGGCAATTCGGCACCGACAACAACGCTGACGTCCTAATCGCACGAATGGTCGCCGCTTCAGGCAGCGACGCTGCGGTGACGCAGATGGCGGATACACTTGTCGCGGATGGCGGCAAACCGGCGCTGTTCGTACTGCACCTCACGCCGCGCCTGGACAGTCGCAGAAAACGAGCCCTCGTCCGGCTGATCCTCAAGCAAGCAAATTACCTCAGCGCGATCAATCTTGCGGAAGGCATTGATGCTGGCTGGCTGGAATGGGACGATCTCTCGAATGGGTCGGCTCTTGCGGGGTTGCGTTCCGCCGTTGCGGGAAACGACGAAGCCGTGCGGCGGGGCGCCGACGATATACTGGAATCGCTTGGCTTTCTTGCCACAGCGACCACAGCGGCAAAATTGATCGACGAGGTGGTCGCAGCCGGTATGCCGCCCGCGGCCCCATCACTCAGCGTCCTGCGTCTCAACGCGGCGCTGGCCGAACATCAGTCTAGAACCGACACATGATCAATCCGGAGAATAGATATGAACGCTGCCATCCGTCTCCCGGTCGAGCAGGCCTATGCCTCTGAATTGCAGGCGCTGGCGCGCGGTGACGACAGGCAAAAGCCTGCCGGCTGGAGCCTCTCGCCACAGGCTGTGCTGACCTATCTGCTGGGCGGGAAGGCCGGCGACGGCACGCCGGTAACGCCAAAATATGTCGGTCGCCGCCGATTGATGGAGACCGCGGTGGCAACGCTCGCCACCGACCGCGCGCTGTTGCTGCTCGGCGTTCCCGGAACGGCCAAGTCCTGGGTGTCTGAACATCTCGCCGCCGCCATCATGGGTGACTCGACGCTGATCGTGCAGTGCACGGCCGGCACCGACGAGACCCAGATCCGCTATGGCTGGAACTATGCGCAACTTCTGGCAAAGGGCCCGAGCCAGGAAGCATTGGTGCCGACGCCGCTCTACCGTGCCATGCAGACCGGCAAGCTCTGCCGGCTCGAGGAACTGACGCGCATGGGGTCGGATGTGCAGGACACGCTGATCACCGTGCTTTCAGAAAAGATGATGCCGATCCCGGAATTGAACACATCGATCTATGCCCAGCGCGGCTTCAACATCATCGCCACGGCAAACAACCGAGACAAAGGTGTGAATGAACTCTCCTCGGCGCTCAAGCGTCGCTTCAATGTCGTCGTTCTGCCCTTGCCGGAAGACATGGCCGAAGAGGTGGCGATCGTCTCCAAACGGGTCGATGAGATGGCCGGCGGGCTCGAGCTGCCGGTGCCGAAAAATGTCGGCGAGGAGATAGCCCGGGTATTGACCATCTTCCGTGAATTGCGCTCCGGTGCGACCGCCGACGGAAAGGTGACGCTGAAGACGCCTTCGGGCTCGCTGTCGACCGCCGAGGCGATCGCGACGATGGTTGGCGGGCTTAGCCAGGCGGCGTGGTTCGACAGCGGCAAGCTCGGCGCCGAAGGTCTTGCCGCCAGCCTTGTCGGCGCGATCGTGAAAGACCCGGTACAGGACAAGGTCGTGCTGGAAGAATACCTGGAAACAGTGCTGAAGAAGCGGCCGGACTATGCCGGCTACTACGCGGCCTTGAACGCAGCGATCTGACGCCGTGGGACAGCGCGAGATCGCCTATTTCGGCATACGCCATCACGGGCCGGGTTCCGCCGACAGCCTCGCGCAGGCATTGCAGGATTTGCAGCCGGTCGCCGTGCTGATCGAGGGGCCGATCGACGCCTCCGCGCTGCTGCCTTTGCTGGCCCGCCCGGAAATGCAGCCGCCGGTGGCACTGCTTTGCTATCCGGAGGAGGATCCGGCTTCGACAAGCTTCTGGCCCTTCGCCGAGTTCTCGCCCGAATATCAGGCGGTCCTTTGGGCCGTGGGCAAGAAGGCGGCGTTGCGATTCATCGACCTGCCGTCGTCGGCGCGCTTGTCGGAAGCGGCGGTCGACGTCGCGGAAAAAGTTGATGCTGACGAAGCGAAGGAATCAAGCGAGCGTGATGATGTGGCTCCGCATCGGCGTGATCCGATAGGCGCGCTGGCCCACGCCGCCGGCTATGAGGATGGCGAAAGCTGGTGGTCGGACATCATCGAGCAGAATCCGGAACCAGGTCCCATATTCGCCGCCATCTCCGACGCGATGATGACGCTAAGGGATGGTGAAGGCTCGATCGCGCAGTTCGAGGCCCAGCGCGAAGCGCATATGCGGTTCGAAATCGCGGCGGCGCGCAAGGAATTCGACGGACCTATCGCCGTCGTCTGCGGGGCGTGGCATGTGCCGGCACTGCAGGCGACACACACGCAGAAAAACGATCAAGCCCTGCTCAAGGGGATTGCAAGGCGCAAGAGCACGATGACATGGGCGCCGTGGACGGGACCGCGTCTGGCGCTGGGCTACGGCTATGGTGCAGGCGTCGTCGCACCCGGCTGGTGCAAGCATCTCTGGCGCACGCGCGGCCGGCGCGATGCAGCAACCTTGTGGCTTGCAATGATTGCAGCGGTGCTGCGGGTGAAGGGTCACCTGGTCTCGACCGCTTCGATGATCGAAGCGGAGCGGCTCGCCCGCACGCTCGCCGCGATTCGCGAGCGGCCGAAACCCGGGTTTGAGGAATTGCGCGACGCCGCAATTGCGGCTCTGTTCAATGGCGAAGCGTTGCTGTGGACCCTGGTCGAGGCCGAGCTGCTTCTGGGTGCGGACGTCGGCGAAATTCCACCCGACACGCCGTTGGCGCCGTTGATCGAGGATCTGCAGCGCAACCAGAAGGCGGCGCGGCTGAAACCTGAAGCGCTGGAGCGGGAACTATCCGTCGACCTGCGAAGCGACAGCGGGCTGTTTCGTTCGACATTGCTGCATCGGCTGAACGTGCTTGGTGTGCATTGGGGCAAGTTGACGGACGCCGGTCGCAGCCGCGGCACCTTTCGCGAGCGGTGGATCCTGTCCTGGGAGCCGGAATATGCCGTTCGCCTGGTGGAGAACCTGATCTACGGGCCGACCATCGAAAAAGCTGCCAACGGCCGCCTGATCCAGATGATCGAAGCCGCAGCAACCCTCGATACTCTTGTGGTACTGGTCCAGGGCGCCATCACGGCAGGCCTGTCGGAAGCATCGACTGCAGGTCTCGCGGCATTGGAGGCGCGAGCGGCGCGCAGCAGCGAATGCCTGGAGATTCTGGCGTCGATGCCGCCGCTCGCCGACATCATCCGCTACGGGGAGGCCCGCAAAACGGAAACGAACCGGCTGTCCGGCCTCATGGAGCGGCTGATCGTCGAAGCTGCGATCGCGCTTCCCTATGCGGCACGCGATCTGGATGAGCAGGCGGCCGCGACGCTGGTTGGCGCGATGCGCAAGGCCGATGAGGCGATCAGGCTGATCGAGCCCGGGCAAGACGTGCTGAACGGATGGCGCAACGGGCTGGCTGCCGTGCTGGAGGGGTCGCGGTCGACGGCGCTGCTGGCCGGATGCGCCGCGCACCTGCTCTACGAAGCCGGCCGGCTGTCCGCCGAAGCCGCGGCCGGGCTGCTCGGGCGACGCCTGTCGCCGGGCACGCCGGTCGCTGAAGCGGCAGGGTTCTTCGAGGGCTTCTTCAGCACAGCCGGTCAACGGCTGATCTATGATGAAGGTCTGCGCTGCGCTGTCGATTCCTGGCTTAAATCGCTCGACGAAGATGCTTTCATCGCGCACCTGCCGTTGCTGCGCCGCGTCTTTTCCAATCTGGACAGCATGGAGCGCCGGCGGCTGATCGAGGCAGTTCTCGGCCGCGCCGCGCGCTTGCCGGCCGGCCTGACGCCGACGCCGGATGGCGGCGAGGCGTGGCGCCGACACCTGGAGCTGCTTGGACCATTGCTCACGGGAGGAAACGGCAATGGATGACGAGGGCGAAATGAACGAGGCCGGCCCACTCACAGCCGATGGCGGAAGGGAGCGCCGCTGGCGCCTGGCGATCGGCGCCGCCGATGAGGCATCGCCGTCGCTTTCCAGCGACGACAAACGGCTTTCGGCGGCGCTCGATGCTCTCTACGGCGATGGCGACAGCGCAGCCAGCGACCCGCGCAAGCGGCGCGGCGGACTCGGCCGCTCGGCGCCGCGCGTTGCACAGTGGATGGGCGATATCAGGTCCTTCTTTCCCGCGCAGGTCGTTCAGATTGTCCAGAAGGACGCTTTCGAACGGCTGGACCTGAAGCAGATGCTGATGGAGCCGGAGTTCCTCAAGGCGATCGAGGCCGACGTCAACCTGGTCGCCGACCTGATTTCGCTCCGCTCGGTCATGCCGGCCAAGACCAAGGACATCGCCCGCACGATCATCGCCGACATCGTCGCCAAGCTGATGCAGAAGCTGGAGCAGAAGACCGCCGAGGCGATACGCGGCGCGCTCGACCGATCGAGGCGCACCAACCGTCCGCGTGCGCGCGATATCGACTGGCAGCGCACCATCTCGGCGAACCTTCGCCACTACCAGCCCGAGCACAAAACCATCGTGCCGGAGAAGCTGGTTGGTTTCATGCGCAAGCAGCGCCGGCTGGTCGATCTTGACGAAGTCGTTCTCTGCGTCGACCAGTCCGGCTCGATGGCGAGCTCGGTGGTCTACGCCTCGATCTTCGCGGCGGTGATGGCCTCGCTGCCGGTCGTGCGCACCAAGCTCGTCTGTTTCGATACGGCCATCGTCGACTTTACCGAAGAACTCAGCGATCCCGTCGAAGTGCTGTTCGGCGTGCAGCTTGGCGGCGGCACCGATATCAACCAGGCCGTCGCCTATTGCGCCGACCGTATCGAGCGGCCAACCAAGTCGCATCTGGTGCTGATCACCGACCTCTACGAGGGCGGCAATGGCCAGGAGTTGCTGCGGCGGCTGGCAGCGCTGGTTCGATCCGGCGTCAATGTCGTCGTGCTTCTGGCACTGACCGACCAAGGCCGGCCCGGCTACGATCCGGCAATGGCAGGTTCGGTTGCCGCACTTGGCATTCCGGTCTTCGCCTGCACGCCGGATTTGTTTCCGGACATGATGGCGGCGGCATTGCGCCGGGAAGATATCGGCGCCTGGGCGGCGGGAGCCGACATCAAGTTGGTTCGCACCGAGGCCGAAGCGCCCAGGGCGAACGAGTGAGCCCCATGTCACAGAAGGTTGCCGAGCTCCTGTCGCGGCTGGAAAAACGGCTGGACAGATCAGCGATCGTTTCGGCCGACGAGGCCGGACCGCGTTACAGGGAAGATCCCGACGGCAAGACCGGCGCACTGCCGGAGTTCGTGCTGCGTCCGCGCAGGACCGGCGAGGTGTCGAACATACTGCGCCTGTGCAACGAGGCGCGGCAGAGGCTGGTCGTCCAGGGTGGCCGAACCGGGCTTGCCGGTGCGGCTCGCATCCAGCCCGGCGAAGCGGTGCTGTCGCTGGAGCGCATGACGGCGATCGAGCCGCCCGACCGCGAGGCGGCAACGATCGTCGCCGAGGCCGGCGCACCACTACAGATGGTGCAGGACGCGGCCGATACCGCCGGCTTGCTGTTCGGCGTCGACATCGGCGCGCGCGGCACGGCCACGGTCGGCGGCAATGTCGCCACCAATGCCGGCGGTGTCCGGGTGCTGCGCTACGGCATGTACCGCGCGCAGGTGCTCGGCCTGGAAGCGGTACTTGCCGATGGCAGCATCCTGACGTCGCTCAAGGGCTTGTCCAAAGACAATTCCGGCTATGATCTCAACCAGCTCTTCATTGGCAGCGAAGGCACGCTGGGCGTCGTCACGCGCGCCTGCCTGCGGCTGCACCCGAAGCCGGCCACCGAGGTCAACGCCTTCTGCGCACTTGCGTCGCTCGACGCGGCGATCGCGCTGCTTGCGCTGCTCAGGCAGAAGCTCGGACCCCTGCTCTCGGCCTATGAAGTGAATTTCGCGCCGCTCTATGGCGCCATGGTCGCCGGCATGGATGCGCCGGCGCCGCTGCCCGTCGGCTCGCCCGTCTATGTGCTGGCCGAGATACAGGGCAGCGAGCCCGACCGCGACGGCGAACGTTTTGCCGATGTGCTGATGCAGGCCGTTGAAGACGGCATGATCGATGACGTGGTCGTCTCGCAGTCACCGCGTGAATTCCGCGCACTCTGGGCGGTGCGAGAGGACGCCAATCGCTTCCTGTTTTCGATAAAAGGCCTGATCGGCGTCGACATCAGCATCCCGTTGGCGCGGATGGGGACTTTCCTGAAGGAAGCGGAAGCTGCGATCCAGGCCATCGACCGCAACGCCGACATCTATGTCTTTGGCCACCTCGGCGATGGCAATCTGCACTATCAGGTTCGCACCCTGGATCCGGCGGCGGCGTATGACATCATCTATCGCAGCGTGGCTGCGGCCGGCGGAGGCGTCTCGGCCGAACATGGCATCGGCCTCGACAAGAAGGAATGGCTGCACCTGGTGCGCAGCGATGCCGAGATCGCCGCCATGCGGCGCTTGAAAGCAGCGTTCGATCCGAACAATATCCTCAATACCGGGCGGGTCTTCGACCTCTCACCGGGGGGCTACCATACGTGACGTGCCGCCCCAATGAGGCTGGAAATCGACGGCCGGTAGCGCTGGCCGGGTGCTGAGTCTAACCGCCCATGCGCTTCAACCGCGCATGCGCCACCGCAATACGGGCGGCAAGCGCGGCGTTGTTGCGGACCAGCGCGATATTGGCCTTCAGGCTGCGACCCTGCGAAAGCTCGTTGATGCGGGCGAGCAGGAACGGCGTCAGTTCCTTGCGCCCGATGCCGCGTTTCTCGGCCTCTGCCACCGCTGCCGTGATCGTGCCGTCGATGAAGGCCGGATCGAGCGCATCCACTTCCGGAATTGGATTGGCGACCAGGATGCCGGTGCCCGAGCCGATCTGCTCGTGCAGCAGCATGGCCTGCGCAATGTCCTCGGCCGTATCGAGGCGGTGATCGGCTTTCAGTCCGCTGGAGCGCGTATAGAAGGCCGGAAAATCGTCGCTCTGACAGGCAATCACCGGCACGCGCTGGGTCTCCAGATATTCCAGCGTTTTTGCAATGTCGAGGATCGATTTTACGCCGGCGCAGACGACGGTCGTGCCGGTCTGGCCGAGTTCGGTCAGGTCGGCCGAGATATCGAAAGTGGCCTCGGCGCCACGATGCACGCCGCCGACGCCGCCGGTCGCGAAAATGCCGATGCCGGCGAGTGCGGCGATCCGCATCGTCGCCGAAACCGTGGTTCCGGCCGAGCCGCCGCCCACCATGATGGCGGCGAGGTCGCGCCCGGAGGCCTTGACCACGTCTTTTGCCGCTGCCAGCTGCTCCAGCTCACGGTCATCGAGCCCGACTTTGATCTTGCCGGCGACCACCGCGATCGTGGCAGGCACAGCACCGTTCTCGCGCACCACGGTTTCGACGCCGCGCGCTGTCTCCAGATTGGCCGGATAGGGCATGCCATGGGTGATGATCGTCGATTCCAGCGCCACCACCGCGCGGCCTTCCCGGAGTGCTGCGGCGACTTTGTCATTCAGGTGGAGAAGGGAAGGTTTCATCGTCATTTCGCTTTCAGGGTTGGCTCGCGTTCAGGCGGGAATGCGGTACATGCCGGCGGTGAGGAAGCGCGGCGACAGATCGGGATGAACGCTGGATTCGCTCTCGGTGGTCAGCGTGGCGAGCAGCGCGCCGGTGCGCGCAGCGTGAGGAACGGGATCTCCCGAAAGCACCTTGTACAAGGTGCCGGCAATCATCGCGTCGCCGGCGCCAGTGATATCGACGGCGCGGGCCGGGACGGAGCGCATCGTCGACACACCATTTTCGGTCGCCACCGCAAATCCATGCGCGCCCATGGTCACGATCACTTCGCTGGCGCCAGCGTCGCGCAAAGCGGCCGCAGCCTCCTTCGGCTTCAGCCGCTTGTCGGCATCGATGATGCCAAGCATCATGTTGGCCTCGTCGTGGTTGGTGAACAAGAGGTCGATGCCGGTCAGGTCCTTCGGCAGGCGCGCCGATTTCGGCGACGACACCGTGTCGACGGCGAGCTTGAAGCGCGCGCCCTGCTTGCGCGACATCAGCGCGGCGATCGTTGCGGCCGGCAGGTTGCAGTCGATGAACACCCATGTCGCCGAAGCAAGATGCGGCCAGAAACGGTCGAGATAGGACGGCGAAAACAGATCGAAAATCTCCATGTCAGCGATGCCGAGGACGAGATCGTTGTTGAGATCGAGGATGGCCGCATATTCCGCCGTCGGCCGCTCCGTGGTGGTGATGACCTGGCTGACGTCAGCGCCGAGATCCCGCAGATGCCGCACCAGCGAACGCCCGGTTTCATCGTCGCCAACAATCGAGACGAAGCTTACGTTGACGCCGAGGCGGACAAGGTTCTCGGCGACGTTGCGGGCGACGCCGCCGAAGCTGCGATAACCGTCGACCGGGTTCGACGTCTCGAAGATCAGATCCTTCTTGGCGTGGTACTTGCGGTCCAGGACGGCGCCGCCGATGCAGATCATGCGCTTGGAGGCCGGCAACACATAGCCGCGACCGAGAATGTAGCCCTTGTTGACGAGCTGCACGATGTGGGCCGCGACGGTCGAGCGGGCAATGCCGAGCGCGGTCGCTATGTCCTGCTGGCCGGCGAAGGGGTTCGCCGCGATGAGATCCAGAACCGCCTGTTCCTGTGCTCCAAGGTTGTCCATCGTCTCACCCGGTCCGTCGAATTCATGGCTGACGTTGATCAACTACAGACGGTCTTGTCAACATTTGTTTGGAGCGAGTGAAGGTCCGTCACTGCTGGTACTGGTCGACGCTTGGCGCCGCATCACATTACTTATTGCCGACGGTAAGAACTTTGAAAGCAAGCGGATGAGCGAACAGGAGTTGATGTCGGAGCTGGAACGGTTGGTTTCCGAGGACCGGAACCCGAAGACGATGGATATCGACCTGCTGCCAACCATCGAGATCCTGCGCAAGATCAATGACGAGGACAGCGGCGTTCCGGCCGCTGTCGAGAAAGTCATTCCGGAAATCGCTGCCGCGGTAGACCGGATCGTTAGTGCGTTTCAAAAAGGCGCGCGGCTTGTCTACATCGGCGCCGGCACGAGCGGCCGGTTGGGAGTTCTCGACGCCTCGGAGTGTCCACCGACATTCGGTCTGCCCGAGGACATGGTGCTCGGCCTGATCGCGGGCGGCCCCAAAGCGCTGATGCGGGCTGCGGAAGGCGCCGAGGATGATCCGCAACAAGGCATGAAGGCACTGCAGGACATCAAGTTGACCGCCGACGATGTGGTGGTCGGCATCGCGGTCAGCGGCCGCACGCCTTATGTGATCGGCGGTTTGACCTACGCAAAGCAGGTGGGAGCGACGACAGTGGCGCTCTCCTGCAATCCCAGATCGACCATTGCCGGCATTGCCGACATTGCCATCTCTCCGTTTGTCGGCCCCGAGGTTCTCGCCGGCTCGACCCGGCTGAAGTCGGGAACCGCGCAAAAGCTGGTTCTCAACATGCTGACGACAGCCAGCATGATTCGGATCGGCAAGAGCTATCAGAACCTGATGGTCGACCTTAATCCCAGCAACAAGAAACTCGTCGCCAGGGCGGTTGGGATCGTGATGCAGACCACCGGCTGCACAGCGCAGCAGGCACGACAGGCGCTCGACCAGACCGGCAAAGACGTGAAGCTGGCGATCCTGGTGACAATCACCGGCATGAGCGTCAAAGAGGCGCGGCAAGCCCTCGACAATGCGGGAGGATTCCTGCGAAAGGCGATAGGCGAAAAGCCTGTGTGAGGATGAGGGCTGGCGGCGGCCGGCTGTGCAGGGACGGTCGGGCATACCGCTTTACCGGCATCGGACTGTGGATCGACCTCGACAAAGGCAAGGCATGGACCTTGCTCGCCAAACGGATCCATCCGACACATCATTCAACAGCGGAATCGCTTCGCCAATCGGTCGGCGATCTCGCCAATGGAGCCTAACAAATCATGATTGCGAAAAGTGACCAGCCAATCTGGGCCGTCGGCCTGATGACCGGCACCGTCCTCGACGGCAATATCGACGTCGCGCTGATCAAGACCGATGGCGAGCGGATCGCGGATTTCGGCACCTACACGCTGGCACCCTACCCCAGGTCGATCCGGACCCTGCTGGAGGAGACGCTGGATCAGGCCAGGGTGTGGAATTTCACCGGACCGGAGCCGGCGATCTTTCGCGAAGCTGAAGAAGCGCTGACGCGCGCCCAGTCAGCGGCGGTCAAGGACCTGGTCGAAAGCTATGGATTGAAGATGGCCGATATCGGGGTCGTCGGCTTCCATGGCCAGACCGTGCTGCATCGTGCTCCGCAAGTCGGCCGGCCCGGCCAGACCCGCCAGCTCGGCGATGGCGAGTTGATGCATGCCATCCTGGATACAAAAATTGCCTACGACTTCCGCTCGGCCGACATGCGCGCCGGCGGGCAAGGGGCGCCGCTGTCCGCGGCCTATCACGCCGCGCTGCTACGCGATGCCGACGCCAGCGGCGACACGGCCGTTCTCAATCTCGGCGGCGTCGCCAACGTCACGTGGTGGGATGGCAAGGACAATGTCGTTGCCTTCGACACCGGACCGGCCAATGCGCCGTTGAACGATTTCATCAAGTCCAAAGGGCTCGGCGAAATGGACCGCGACGGCGCGCTGGCCCGCGCCGGCACTGTCGACGAAGCGCGGCTGGCCAAGCTCTTGCAGCATCCCTATCTGGCCAAGCCCTATCCAAAGTCGCTGGACCGGTTCGACTTCGGCGCAGCCATGGCGGATGGGATGAGCGCTGAGGATGGCGCTGCACTGCTGACGGCCTTCACCGCCGCCGCCGTCGGCAAAGCGCTCGACCTCCTGCCACACCGGCCGAAGCGGCTTGTTGTCAGCGGTGGCGGCCGCCACAACCCGACGATCATGGCCATGCTCGCCAGCCGTGCCGGTGTCGAAGCCGTGCCGGCGGAGGCGCTCAGCTGGAAGGGTGACGCGGTGGAGGCGGAATGCTTTGCCTTCCTTGCGGTTCGCGTGCTCAGGGGCCTGCCGATCAGCTTCCCGACCACCACTGGTGTGCCACAGCCGATGCGCGGCGGACGCCTCGCCGGCTAATCAAGCCGACAATTCTTCTACAGGAAGACGCGGCTGCGGCCGACGGGAAGATCGGGAAGCACGCCGAAAGGCCGATAACCCCGACGCTCATAGACCTTGACCGCCTGGGGATTGAACGTCTCGATCAGCCGCGTGGCTCCGCGACTACACGGACCGCGGCGAACGCCACACCGCCGCTGAGGCCGCGACCAGCATGAGCAACGCTGCGACCACGGCCGATGCCGCAAAACCAAAGCTGGAATAAAGCGGTCCGAAGGCCGTGGTTCCGACAAACACCGCGCTATAGGTCACGGCGCTGTTCAGACCCATGATCGTGCCGCGCCGCGCCGGATCGAGCGCCGAGAGGCGCATCACCAGGACGTTCAGTCCAAAATGATTGGCAAGACCCCAGGCCGCCACCATCGCGATGGTCAGATGGAAGCTGCCGCCTGCCGCGGCCAGCGCGACATAGACGACCGCAACGAGCAGATAGGCGAACGGCATGACGCGTCGCGCGCCAAGCCGATCGATCACGCCGTCGAGAAGCGCCGCCATGCCGAAGCCGGCGCCATAGGCGAGCGCGGCCAAGCCGTTGGCGCTGACCGGCCGTCCCAAGCCATTGTGAAGATGATCGCCGAGATAGCCGTAGACACCGTAGAAGGCGGTCATGAAGGCGCCGCAGGCGACCAGAAGCGGCACTATGCCGGGCACCGCCAAAGCGCCGAGCGGCGTCGGCGCCGGGCCGCTTTTCCTGACATCGCTCAGCGACGTCAGCGTAAGACCGGTCAATGCGAGCGCCGCAAGGACCGCTACCGCCGCAAAAACAGCGCGCCAATGCACGAGGTCGGCAAGCACCGCCGATAATGAGACGCCGGCCACCATGCTGAGGGTCCATCCGGTCAGCACGACGCCGATCGTCCCGCTTTCGCGGCCAGGCGGCGCAATCGCGGCCGAGCTGGCATAGATTGCCGGCATGGCGACACCGGCAGCGATGCCGGCGAGAAGCTGGGCCGCAACCAGCGTCGTTACCGTCGGCGCGGCAGCGCTGGAGACAAGTGCTATCGCCAGCAGCAGCAACGCCCCTTGCAGCATGCGGCGGGCGCCGAGCCGATCGATATAGCGCGCCAGGAACAAGGCGCTTGCCGACGTGCCAAGACCGAACGCAGCGGACGCGATCATGACGGCCGGCACGCTCGTCGTAAACGACCCGGCCACTGCCGGTGCTATCGGACCGAGGACCAGCGAGTTGGAGCCGATCACGCCTATGCACCCGGTCAGCAGATAAGCGAGCGCCGGGATAGGAGGCCTTGCCGTCAAAGTTGCGACTTGATCACTGTTCGACATGCGGTGATAATCGCCGTATTAAATTCTGTATCAATAAGGAACTTCATTATGGATGAAGAAACAGATGGCGTTCCGCAGAACCGGCCTGCTGCCCGCGATGTTGACGCAACCGACCGAAAGATATTAGGCGTTCTGGTCGATGACGCCACGATCAGCTATGCCGAGCTCGGTGATCGCGTCGGCCTGTCGCCGCCGGCAGCGCATGAACGGGTGAAGCGGCTTCGGCGCAGCGGCGCCATCCGCAACACCGCGGCGATCATCGATCCCAAGGCGGTGCGCAAGCCGTTGCTCGCTTTCGTGCACATCGACACCAAGGGTTGGGGAAAGACCCCCGAACTGATGGCGATTTCCGAGCACCCCGAAGTCGAGGAGATTCATTCGGTGGCCGGCGACACATGCATGCTGATCAAGGTCCGCACCGAGGACACTCGGGCGCTCGAAGGCCTGCTGTCGCGGCTTTACGAAACGCCCGGCGTCACCTCGACACGAAGCTACGTGGTTCTGTCGACCTATCTCGAGCGGCCGGTGCAGCCCGGGATCACGACAGAATGGCCGTCGCCCCGGCACATGGCCAAGCCGCTGTATTAGTTCAAACGATCTTCACGCGCGTATCCAAAATCGAACCGGGAACGTCTTAGCTATCGGGTGCCTTGTCACGATCGAGGGACCGGTTCGTTCGCCGGTTCTCGATCATGACGGGAAGGCCTGCTGCGCAACCGGAGACGTGCAATGAGAAAATTGATCGTGGGCAGCTTCATCTCGCTGGATGGCGTCATCGAGGCACCAATGGACTGGGCTTCGCCCTTCTTCGACGAAGAAGCCAGGGAGCATTCTTACCAAAAGGCTGGCGAGGCGGATTTTTTCCTGCTCGGTCGCGTGACCTATGAAATGTTTTCGGCGCGCTGGCCGCAGGTCAAGGGTAGCAAGTATATGGATCGCATGAACGGGCTGAAGAAGCTTGTCGCATCACGCAGCCTCAAAGACGTGAGCTGGAACGCGTCGCTGATCGAGGGTGATGTCGCCGCCGAAATCGCTAGGATCAAGCAGCAGGCCGGCGGGGACATACTGAAATATGGGGTGAGCAATCTCGACCAGACGCTGCTCGCCAACAAGCTTGTCGACGAGTATCAGCTCTCCATCGTGCCCACCCGTGTGGGCCATGGCAAACGCGCTTTCGAGGATATCGACCCGTCCCTGGTCAAGCTGGAGCTTGTGAACACGCACCGGTTCAAGAACGGCGTCATCACGCTGACCTATATCCCACGGTGATCCGTCTCTGGATATTGATACCATGAAGATGCAGCCAAGAATCGATCCAACCGGGCTTTTTGACGTCCGCTACGCCGCGTTCCTGGAGACGGTCGCACATTTGCGCGGACGGCTGCACCGCTACTGTGCACGCATGACAGGTTCGACGCTCGACGGCGAAGACGTCATGCAGGAGGCCCTGTTCGAAGCCTATCGGAAGATCGAGAAGCTTGACGATCCGAGCGCTCTTCGCCCTTGGCTGTTTCGCATTGCGCATAATCGTTGCATCGATTTCCTGCGAAGCAGACAAGCGCGCGAGCGTGCGGAGGCCAATTTCGTCGAAAACGAAATCATCCTGCCGGTCGAGCCGCCGGGCCAGGGCGCCGATCGCGCGATCGAACGGCTGGTGATCCACCTGCCGCCCAAGGAACGCGCCTGCGTCCTGCTCAAGGATGTATTCGACTATTCGCTGGAAGAGATCGCCGGCCTCGTCGGCTCGACCGTGGGTGGCGTCAAGGCGGCGTTGAGCCGTGGACGCTCCAAGCTGGCGATGCTGCCAAACGAACCAGACGTCCGTTCGGAGTCCCAGCGCAATGCCGAGCTTTCAAAATTGCTCAACCGCTATGTCGAGCTTTTCAATCGCCGTGACTGGGATGGCGTGCGGGCGTTGACCAGCGCCGATGCCCAATTGCGGGTCGCGGATTGCTTCAAGGGCCAGTTGTTGGAATCGCCCTATTTTGTCGAGTATGAAAACGCCCAAATGACCTGGAAGATGATGACTGGCGAGATCGATGGCGAAGCGGTGCTGCTCGTGCTCCACCGCGGCGAAGGCGGTTGGAAACCAGCCCATCCGGTTCGGATCGAAGCGATCGACGGGGTCATAAACCGCATTGCCGATTATTACGCCTGTCCCTGGATAATGCCGGCGGCCAGAGCGGTGTTCGTTTCCATCCCCAACCAACCGGGCGCATGCCCGGGCAACAAACGGGACGATGCAAGTGTCCGGCATCAACCCTAGTGAAATGATGCCGGACAAGACATAGGCGCCTTACTGAAGCTTCGCCTGCAGGGCGTTGACGTCATCCGTGGTCATCTCGCCGTCGGTCGTCACCTTTCCGTCGACGATCTTCCAGAGGCGAAACGGGCCGGTGATGTCGCCGTACCTGTCGAATGCGACCGGGCCGATGACGCCTTCGTAACGGATCGGCTTGCCATCCTTGATCAGGCCGAGCGCCTTGGCGAACTCGTCCTTGCCGGCATAGATCGGCGTGCCGGCCGGATCGACCGCCTTGTAGATCGCGTCCTTGATCTTGGCCGGATCCTCGGAACCAGCAATGGCTATGGCCAACCCGACGATGGCGCCGGCATCATAGGACCGGTCGGCTGCCGGGTTCGATGGTTCGATACCGGAAAATTCCTTGTAGTTCTTGGTGAAATATTCGGTCGATGCGGTCGGGCTGGTGCCCGACGAAGTGCCATAGGCGTCCTTCAGGTAATCGGCGCCGACGGATTCGATGAAGTCCGGGCTGTTCATGCCGTCATTGAGCAGAAATTTCTGGACGCCGCCTTGCGAAATCCAGGTGCGGGCGATGGTTGCGCCGTCGACAGGCGTGCTGACGAGATAAAGCCCGTCCGGCTCGCCTGATATCGCCGCGGTCACTTCCGAGGCATAGCTCGACTGCTTTTCATTGTAAGGCGTGTCGGAGACGATGGTGCCGCCGAGCGCCTTATAGGCGCGCGAGAATTCGGCCACCATGTTGACGCCGAAGTCGTTGTTGACGTGGATGACCGACAGCTTCTTGAAGCCCTTGTCGATGGCATATTTGGCGGCGGCGACGCCCTGCAGCGCATCCGAGGTGATGGTACGGAAGAAGATGCCGTTGGTCTTGCCGTCGCGCCCGAGCGCCGTCAGCGTCGGCGACGAGGAAGCGGGCGACACCTGGACGATCTTGGCCGGAGCGGTGACCGAGGTCAGGATCGGGATCGACACCGAGGAGATGATGCCGCCGATGATCACCGGCACCTTCTTGACCTGCACAAGCTGGGTCGCGGCGTCGACCGCAATGTTGCCCTGGCTCTGGCTGTCGCGCGTGTCGGTCGCGAGATCGCAACCGCGAACGCCGCCGGCGGCGTTGATATCGCGGAAGGCCATCTCGACCGATTTGGCGCCGGCTTGGCCGTATTCGCCGGCCGGGCCAGTCAGTTCCATGACGAGGCCAACGGTGATCTTGCAATCGGCGGCTTGCGCTGCACCTGCTGCCGTCAGCAGAGCTAGCGCGGTGGTGATCAGAAGTATCATCTTTGTCATTGTTGTTCCCCTTTCGTCACACGACTCTGGTTCAATTCATGTCTTGAGCCTGTTCAGCCTTCCGGCATCTGCAGCCAGGTTTCATGCAGATGCCGCCATTCAACGCCGTTGGGCGCCGATGAACTGGTGGTGAAAACGGCGCTCGAGCGACGACGGCTGTGCTTGCCGGCGCGCTGCTGTGCCTCGACGTAGCTGATGACGATCGTGTCGCCGGCCTGCCAGCCGGCCCGGATATCCTCGATCGAGATGGCGAAATCGCCGTCACAGGTGGCGCGGCTTGCCTTGATATGATCGAGCACCGCCTTACGATCGAGGACCTGCCCGCTCGGCGCGACCATGCAGAAGCCGTCACCCATGACGCGTTCGAAGCGGCTGAAATCCACCCTGTCGGCGCTCGCCCTGTCGAACCAGTCGACGAAGAAGCGATGCAGATCGACGATCTCTGCGCTTGCGCGTGAAAGCAGAGAGGGCTTCTCGTTCATGGCCGAGCTCATTTTCTTCCGGCGTTCAAATTGTAGTGCATAATCGAGCCATGGCGACCGTGGCGGTCGCGCTCCAATGTATAGACGTCGCCCAGAGGCCCGCTGCTTTGCGCGATCACTGCGGCGATCCGCGCCCGGTCCTCGGCATCGAGCGCGACGTCCATGATCCCGGCATTGGCAAGGGCGTGCGCCTGGTTGCGAGCGCCGACGATGACGGCCGCCACTTGCGGCTGCTCCAGCACCCAGGCGCTGGCGATGGTGGCGATGTCGACGCCGTGGCGGTCGGCGACCGCCTTCAATGCCCACAGCAGTTCCTGGAAGAGATCCCAGCCGCCGAAATCATCGATGATTAGCTTGTATTTGACCAGCGACCGGTTTTCGAGCGGCGGCGTCTGCGGCTCGGCGACATCAAGCCATCTCTCGCTGAGGAAGCCGCCCGCCACCGAACCGTAGCAGAGGAGACTGACGCCGTTCTGGCCGGCAAGTGTTGCAAGGCTGTTGGCCGGCCGCTGATCGAGCACGGAATATTGCAGCTGCTGGCTGACCAGCGGCACGCCGGCCGCTAGGATCTCGGCCAAATGCGGCGTGTCGAAATTGGTGGCGCCGACGTTGCGCACCTTGCCCTCCAAGCGGAGGTCGTTGAGCCAGCCCATCGCATCGACGTAACCGGGCACTGCATAATCCCACCAGTGGAACTGCACGAGATCGAGCCGTTCGGTCTTCAGCCGCCGCAGCGACTGGTCGACGATGCCTCTCACATAGTCGCGGCTGATATTCGCAAGCCTTTCCAAGTCAGGCACCAGCTTGGTGTGCACCTTCATTTTGGTGGCGGCGTCGAGACCACGCTCACTGGCCAGCCGCAGCCGCGCCGCACCGATCAGTTCCTCGACGCCGGTATAGATATCGGCGCAATCATAGGTCCTGATGCCGGCGTCGAAGGTGGCGATCAGGTCGGTCACCGCCTGTTCGCGGTCGATTGCGCCGTGTCCGCCGGCAAGCTGCCAGCCGCCGCGAATGACGCGCGAGATCGTATAGCCCGGGCTGAGCTCGAAGGACTTTTCGGTCATCTCTGGTCATTCTCCTTCGGCAGCGGCACCGCCGTGGTCTCGGCATGGCTGAACCGCCGCTTCCCAGTCCTGATGATCCTCAGCCGGCTGGCGCAATTGGGATCGGGACAGGCGATCTCGGCATCCGACGTCATCCAGTCGTTCCTGTGGGTCGGGCGCTGTTTTGCCGCGAGCAGCGGCAACACAGCTGATATCGAATAGATCGAAAAACCCTGCCCCGCCGGCATCGACAGCATCTCGCCCTTGAGCTCGAAATAATCGCCTGATTTGGCGCCGCAATAGATCGGCTTGCCCTCGGGGATAACCGCCTCGACGCGAAGGTCGAAAAGTTCGAAACTGTCGTCGCTCTCAGCCATTCAGATCTCCACCCGGGTGAAGGTGATTTCGCAAGCGCCGTTGCGGCGGATCACGCCGCAGGCGACGGCGAACCGGTCGCGCTCCTCGGGACGCACCTGCGCGACCACGCTTCCGGCAAGCCAGCCGATCGGGAACAGCAGACGCGCACCCTGGCCATAAAACAGGCCGATGTCGAATATCGCATTCGGACTGCCGCCCCACATGCGCGGCGGCACGTAGGATAGCACGATGTCGCCCGGCTGCGGCGTCAACGTTGCATTCTCCGCCGGCAACGGCCTGGCATAGGCTTGGCCCTCAATATCCGCTGATGGAACCGGGCAGGAGATTTCCGGCCCTGTCCACATCGCGTGGATGCCGGCAACGACGCGCGGCTGCTCGAGATAGGCCAGCAGGAAAGCAGCGTTCTCGGGCGCCTTTTCAGGCAACAGAAGCGCCGTCACGGACAGCTTTGAGCGTGGCTCGGCGATGCTGATGGCAAGCGTCATGCCCTCAATCTTTCCTATTGGCGGATTGAAGCTTGTCGCGCAGGAAAGCGAAGGGCCGGCTGATGTCGGCCACCAGCGCCTCGCGCGCTGCTTTGGCATCCTGCCTTGCAAGCGCTGCGACAATGCTGCGGTGATAGTGGGCGGTATCGACCTCGCCGGCATCCGAAAAGGCGTAGATGGCGACGCGGATACAGGGTCCGGATTGTAGCCACAGGCTCTCGATCATCGGGATCAACACGGCGGAGCCGCAGCAACGGTAGATCTCAAAGTGGAAGCTCTGGTTGAGCGTCGCCTCGCGGTCGATATCCTTTTTGTGCTTTAACGCCCGCATCTCGTCCCACTCGCCGAGCATGGCTTCGACCGAAGCAATCTGGCGCGGATTCATGCGCGTGGCGGCCAGCGCGATCGCTTCGCCCTCGATCAGGGAGCGGGCGCGCAAGAGATCGTCGATACGCTCCAGCGTGATCGGCGGCACGCGCACGGAACGGTTGGGAAGCGCCTCCAGCGCCTTTTCCGTGATCAGCCGTCCGAGCGCCTCACGCACCGGCATGGTGCTGGTGACCAGCGCGTCGGCGAGGCCGCGGATCGTCAAAACCTGGCTCGGCTCGAAAAGGCCGCCGATCAAGGCCCGGCGCAACTCCGAATAGACGCGATCCTGCACGGTTTCGCGGCCGACTGGCGTAAGCTGGGCTGCGACCACCTCGTTGTTCTTTTCGATGACGGCCTTCTGCATGGGCAGTCCCGCTCTTGGCCCGTTTTCGGCTTGCGGAAGAAATTAAAGCCGAATAGCGTGATCAAAGCAAGTGTGATCACAAATCAAACCAGAAGGCGGCGACGATCGCTTTCGGCCCGAGGGTTCCATGAGTGACACAATCGCACAACAGCGGGCGGACACCCGTACGCCGGTTCTGACGGCCAGAAACGTCGTCCGGCGCTTCGGCGGCCTCGTCGCGGTCAACAATGTCTCGTTCGACGTCCAGCCGGGTGAAATACTCGGCCTCATCGGCCCGAACGGCGCCGGCAAGACGACGATGTTCGACCTGCTGGCCGGCAGCATCCTGCCGACCAGTGGCGACATCCTTCTCAACGGCACACTGGTATCGGGAGAGGCAGCGCATCGCCGCATCGGCCGCGGCCTTGGCCGCACATTCCAGATCCCCCGGCCCTTGCCCAACCTGACGCTGATCGAAAACGTCATGCTGGCCGCGCAGGGGCAGGCCGGGGAAAGACTGCTCGCCAATTTCCTGACGCCACGGCGGGTCGCCGCCGAGGAGCGGGCGGCCGAGACGAAAGCCATCGAGCTGCTCGAGCTCGTCACGCTCGCCCGCCTGGCGCACGAGCCGGCGCGTGTGCTTTCCGGTGGCCAGCGCAAGCTGCTCGAACTCGCCCGCGTCATGATGGCCGACCCGGCGATCATCCTGCTCGACGAACCGGCGGCCGGCGTCAATGCGACGTTGCTCGAAGTCATCATCGATCGCATCCGCGACATCAACGCCCGCGGCATTACTTTCCTGCTGATCGAGCACAATATCGACATGGTGACGCGGCTCTGCCACCGGGTGCTAGTCATGGCGAGCGGCCAGCTCCTGTGCGAAGGCACGCCCGATGAGGTGGCGCGCGATCCACGCGTCATCGAGGCCTATCTCGGAGGCGCGGCATGAGCCAAACGGTTCTCGATGTCCGCGATCTCGAAGCCGGCTACGAGCCAGGCGTCCCGATCGTGCGCGGCGCCTCAATCACCGTCGACAAGGGCGAGATCGTTGTCGTTCTCGGCCCCAACGGCGCCGGCAAGTCGACCTTGATCAAGGCGATCGCCGGCCTTGTCCCGATCACCGGCGGCACGGTCCTGCTGGACGGCAAGGATATCACCGCGGCGCCCGCCCATATCATGGTCCGCCTCGGCCTTGCCTTCGTGCCGCAGACCGAAAACATCTTCCCCTTGATGTCGGTCGAGGACAATCTGAAGGTTGCCTGCGGCATCCTGATGCCGCGCGAGACCCCTGCGCGCATCGAGGAAATGTATGCGGCCTTTCCCGACCTCGTCCGTCAGCGCAAAACCGCCGCCGGAAACCTCTCGGGCGGACAGCGGCAGATGCTGGCCGTTGCCCGGGCATTGATCGTTCATCCCAAGGTGCTGGTGCTCGACGAGCCGTCGGCCGGCCTGTCGCCGAAAATCGTGTCGATGGTATTCGAGATGCTGGCCGGTATACGCGAATCCGGCGTCACCATTCTGCTGGTCGAACAGAACGCCAAGGCAGCACTTGCCATCGGCGATCGCGCCTATGTGCTGGTCGAGGGCAAGGACCGGCACGAGGGCGTCGCCTCCGAGCTCTGGAACGATTCGGTCGTCGCCGAACTCTATCTTGGTCAGCGCCGTCTCGATCCCGGAAGAGACCGGCACTCGGGCAAAGGAAGCGCGGCATGAACCTGCAATTTGTCGTCGACGGACTGCTGGCAGGTTCGATGATCGGCCTCGGCGCCATCGGCGTGACGCTCACCTATTCGATCCTGCGCTTCTCGAACTTCGCGCATGGCGACTTCATGGCCTGGGGCGCCTATGCGACGCTCGCCGTCGTCGGCGCCATCGGCGCGATGTTCGGCAAGATCGCGCCGATGGCTCCCCTGTCCTTCGGCTGGCCGCTGATCGCCGCGGTAATCGTCGGCATGGCGATCACCGGCCTGCTGGCGCTGCTGCTCGACATGATGCTTTTCGCGCGGCTGCGGGCCAAGGGCCAGGCGATCATTGTGGTGATGGCGAGCTTCGGCGCCTCGATGGCGCTGAGAAGCCTGCTCGAATTCATCTTCAGCTCGCGTCCGACCTATTTCAGCCGGGCCATCCAGATCGCCATGCCGGTCGGCTTCGGCATTCGCGTCACTCCCGACCAGATCGCGCTGCTGCTGCTGACCGCCGTGCTCGTGCTCGGCGTGCATCTGTTGATGACCCGCACCCAGACCGGCCGTTCCATGCAGGCACTGAGCCAGAATGCGGCCTTGGCGCGCATTGTCGGCATCGACGTCGCCAAGATCGTGCGCGTCACCTGGATCATTGGCGGAGCGCTAGCCTGCGTCGCCGGCGTGATGATCGGCATTCTCATCCAGATCCGTCCATTCATGGGTTTCGACATGCTGCTGCCGATGTTCGCGGCCGCCATCCTCGGCGGCATCGGCAGCGTGCCTGGCGCTGTTCTCGGCGGATTGATCATCGGTATGGCCGAAGCCGGCGCAGTGCAGTTGGTCGGCGCCGAATGGCGCGCTGCCGTCTCCTTCATCATCCTGATGTCCGTGCTGTTCGTGCGGCCTATCGGCCTTTTCGGAGTGAGAGAACGCTGATGGATCTGCTCGGCTATGGCGCTTTCTTCCTGACGACCGCACTGATCTTTTCGCTCGTCACGCTCGGGCTCAACCTGCAATGGGGGCTCACCGGCCTTTTCAATGTCGGACTCGCGGGCTTCGTTGCCATCGGCGCCTACACGTCGGCACTGCTGACCACGCCCGACGATGCTGCGCGCCTGGGCGGCTTCGGCCTGCCGATCCTTGTCGGCTGGCTCGGCGCCATGCTGGTGGGCGGCATCGCCGCCGCGATTACCGGCATTGCCACGCTGCGCCTGAGATCGGACTATCTGGCGATCACCACCTTCGGCGTTGCCGTCGTCGTGCAGCTGGTGGCGCTTAATGCCCAGAAGCTGACGGGCGGCCCGTTCGGCATCGGCTTCATTCCGCGTCCTTTCGGCGGCCTCGCCGAAACGCCTTTGCTGTTCAACCTGTCGAACCTTGCCGTCGTTTCGGTGGTGACGCTGATCGCCTATCTCGCGCTGGAGCATCTGTCGCGCAGCCCGTGGGGGCGCGTGTTGAAGGCGCTTCGCGAGGATGAGCGGGCAGCGATATCCCTGGGGAAAAGCGCACGCTTCTACCGCGTTCAGGCCTTTGCCGTGGGCGGTGCCATCATGGCACTGGCCGGCGCGTTGCACGCGCATTTCACCGGCTTCATCGCTCCGGACAATTATTTGCCGGCGCTGACTTTCCAGGTCTGGGTGATGCTGATCGTCGGCGGCTCGGGCAGCAACATCGGCGCCGTCATCGGCAGCATTCTTGTCTGGGCGATATGGGCCGGATCGGGAGCCTTAACGAGCGTGTTGTTTTCGCCGGAACAGCAGGCCCGCGCCGCCTCGCTGCAGATCGTCGCCATCGGCGTGATGCTGTGCGTCATTCTTCTGGTCAGGCCGAACGGCCTGTTTGGCGACAGGCCGTGGCGGCCAAGATTCGGCAAGCGTGTCCGAGTGGCTACGGGTGAGAGCGGAACAGCGTCATGATCGAGGTTGCCGGGTCTTCCGGCGTTTCTCTCTGGCACGCCGTCAGCCGCAATCGCCGTGACCGGCCTACCCTCGAAGGCGCACTCGATGTCGACCTGGCGATTGTCGGCGGCGGGTTCTCAGGCCTTTCCACCGCGCTGCATACCGCCGAAAAAGGCATCTCGGTCGCCGTCCTCGAAGCGGAAATCATCGCCTGGGGCGCGACCGGCAGGAATGCCGGCTTCGTCGTGCCGAATTTCGCGAAAAGAGACCCCGACGATATCGCTGCCGAGCTCGGACCCGAACGCGGCGAACGCCTTGTCGAGTTCGCCACCGGCAGCGCCGACCTCGTCTTCGACCTGATCAGGCGGCACGGCATCGAATGCGACGCAGACCAGAGCGGATGGATACAACCGGCCCATTCGCAGGCCGCTCTCGAAAAAACCAGGTCGCGCGCCGAACAATGGGCAAGACGCGGAAGAGCGACTGTTACGCTGGACAGGCAGGAAACCGAAGATCTGACCGGCATTCGGGGTTATCCCGGCGGCTGGATGGACCCGTCGGGCGGTGTCCTCAATCCGGTCGAATACGCACGCGGCCTCGCTGACGCGGCGGAAAAGGCCGGAGCCCGCATCTTCGAGCATACGCGCGTTGCATCGATCGATCGCAACGGGGATGGCTGGGCTTTGAAGATGGAATCGGGTTCGGTGTGTGCTGGAAAGGTGCTGATTGCCACCAACGCCTATGGCGGACCACTGAACCGCGCGCTGCAGCGAACCTACTTTCCTCTGAAAATCTTCCAGATCGCGACGGCTCCGCTGCCGCGCGAATACCGCACTTACCTGCTTCCAGGCGGGCAAGGCGTCGGCGACACCAGACGCAATCTTTTCACCGTCCGCTTCGATAGCGAAAACCGGCTGATAACCGGCGGCATGCATAGTCTTGGTCCCGGCGCCGACGCGCGGGTGCCGCATGCGATCTGGCGTCGGCTTGCAAAACACCTCGATCTCCCGGAAATCCCGCCGCTCGCCTACAGCTGGTCGGGGATGGCCGCCGTCGAGCCCGACTTCCTTCCGCACCTCGTGGATCTCGGGCCTGGCCTGATCGCGGGCTTTGCCTGCAACGGACGTGGCATTGCCATGACGACGACCATGGGCAAGGTGCTCGCGGATTGGGCTGATGGAACAAAGCCTCAGGATTTACCGCTGCCATTTGCGCCGCCGTCGCCGATACCGCTTCACGGCCTGATGCGGCATGCGCCAAACATGCTGCTTCCCCTAAGCATCCTGCGCGACCGGCTGGATGAGGGCCGCTAGTCGATGTCTCAACCAAGCTCCAAGGTCGTTATCGCAAAGACCCCTGACTGCGCGAGCTGCGGCGCCTTTCCCTTGTACATTCGAGCCGTTTCGAAGCCCGGCTGAAGGTCGGCGGACGACAGCAAAGCTGCAAATTGTCCGCTGGTCTCGGGAACGTCGAGATGGACATTTCCGGATCCGGAGGAGTTGGCTAGCGCGACAAAGAGACGGCTTGCCGCGTCCAGGCTGTTGGAAAAGAGCGGACCGATCTTGCAACCGTCCCGGCACTGGCGCGCGACGCCGTACCCCGCAATGGCGCCCTCCTCGAGGATCGCAAGTGCCATGTGCGGCGGGCGCAGCCAGTGGTTCAGGAAGGATCGCCTCGAAGCCGGAAAGAATCGGCGGTCATAGTCCAGGACATCCGCGATGAGTTCCGGGCCTATGACGCAAATGCCGCTGTCGGTGGCTGCCGGGACATTCGGCGCTCCAACGAACCGGATCGTCCGGTGGACCGGCGCAAAACCCATGCTGCGATAGTTGGCCTGCTGTTCGACGACGCCATCGAGGCCGATCGTGCGGTTGCCGAGCCGCGCCATGCCGGCGTCCCAGACCGCCTTGCCATGGCCCTCGCCGCGCCTGTCCGGCCGACAGATGTAGAGGCCGATGAAGCCGAAATCGCCGCCATAGGCCACAGCCGAAATGCCGGCGACCATCTCGCCATTGACGAAGGCGCCGATGAAGCCCTCGGGATCCGCTGCCTGGAACGCCACGGCATCGCCGAGGCCGGGATTCCAGCCCTCCGCTGCCGCCCAGTCGACGAGGATTTCCACTTCTTCAAGTGCGAGCGTTCTGATCGTTCGGCGCATTGCGATCACTCGGCGGCAACAGAACCGGGGGCGAAGGATTTCAATGCGCCACGATAGGGCTTTGCGAGCGGGTTTGCATAGGCGCCGCGCTTGGACGTCGACAGGCCAAGCGCGACGAGTGCCTCGGCTTGCTTGACCGCCGCGCCGACGCCGTCGATGACCGGAACGCCGAACTCCCGCTGCAGCTCGGCGGCGAGGTCGGCCATGCCGGCACAGCCGAGCACGATGGCCTCGGCGCGATCCTCCTCGAGCGCGCGCGCGATCTCGCCGCGCAGTTTCAGGATCGCGTCCGACGCCGGGTCTTCGAGGGCAAGAACCGGAACGTCGGCGGCGCGCACGCGCGCCCGCCCGGCCATGCCGTAGCGCTGCACCAGCCCTTCGACCGGCACCCGCGAGCGCTCGGTCGTGGTGACGACGGTGAAGCGCTGGGCGATGAACGAGGCCGTGCTGAGTGCTGCCTCGCAAATGCCGATGACCGGCATGTTGGCCATGGCGCGCGCGGCATCGAGGCCGGTGTCGTCGAAACAGGCGATGATCGCGGCCTGCGCGCCCGACCGTTCGCCCGCGGCGATCTCGACCAGCAGGCCCGGCACCGCGAGCGCCTCGTCGTAGTAGCCTTCGATCGAAACTGGCCCCATCGACGAGGTCACGGCGACGATTTCCGTCTCGGCGCCGGCGACCAACCGCGCCGCCGCTGCAATGGTTTCGGTCATGCTGGCGGTGGTGTTCGGATTGACAACGAGGATTTGCACTGCGGTTCTCAAATACGCGCCCGGCGACGGCCGACATAGATGATTGCGCCGAGCGTCAGCAGGATCACCAGGAAGGAAAACACGGTCGTCACGGTGCCCAGCGCATAGAGCACCGGCGTCGTGACATTCGTCGTCATGCCGTAGATTTCGAGCGGCAGCGTGTTGAACGTGCCCGAGGTCATCAGCGTGCGGGCGAACTCGTCATAGGACAGGGTGAAACCGAACAGGCCGACGCCGATCAGGCTAGGCGCGATCATCGGCAGGACGACATGCGCGAAGGTCTGCCAGGACGACGCGCCGAGATCACGCGCGGCTTCCTCATAGGCCGGTGAGAACCGGTTGAAGACGGCGAACATGATCAGCACGCCGAAGGGCAAGGTCCATGTCAGATGCGAACCGAAGGCGGATGTATACCAAGCGGGGCGGAAGCCGATCTGCTGGAAGACGACGCCGATGCCGAGCGAGATGATGATCGACGGCACGACGAGACTGGCGACCGCCAGATAGAACAATGCGGTGGCGCCGCGAAATTTTTGGCGGAAGGCAAGACCGGCAAGCAGCGACACGCCGACGGTCACGATCATCACCATCAGGCCAAGGATGAAGGAGCGTTTGAAACTGCCGCCGAAATCGCCGACCGCCTGGCGCTCGAACAGGTTGGCGAACCAGTGCAGCGAAACGCCGTTCAGCGGAAACGTCAGCCCGCCATTCTCGCCCTGGAAGGACAGGATCAGGATCGCTGAAAGCGGGCCGTAGAGAAACAGCACGAAAAGGGCGAAGAAGGCAGCCAGCACGTAGAATTCAAAGGTGCGTTTCTCCCGGCTCATCGCCTCACAGCTCCTTGCGAATATCGACGATGCGCAGGATGCCGGCGACCATCAACAGCACCAGCACCAGGAGCACGACCGCGTTGGCGGCCGCTGCCGGATATTGCAGCAGCGACATCTGGTTCTTCATCATCAGTGCGACGGATGCGCTCTGCCCGCCGGACATCACCTGCACTGTCGAAAAGTCGGCCATCACCAGCGTCACGACAAAGATGGTGCCGATCGCCATGCCGGGCTTGGCGAGCGGAATGATGACGTTCCACAGGACCTGCCAGCCGGAAGCGCCGGCGTCACGCGCGGCCTCGATCAGCGACTTGTCGATGCGCATCAGTGTGTTGAAGATCGGCGTCACCATGAACAGCGCGTAGAGATGCACCATGGCCAGCACCACGGCGAATTCGGAATAGAGCAGCCATTCAATCGGCTTCGGGATCAGCCCCATCTGAACCAGGGTTGAGTTGACGAGGCCGTTGCGGCCAAGCACCGGAATCCACGAGATCATGCGGATGATGTTGGAGGTCAGGAACGGCACGGTGCAGACAAGGAACAGCACCATCTGCATGGCTGTGGTCCTGATATGGAAGGCGAGGAAATAGGCGACCCAGAAGCCGACGAACAGCGTCAGCGCCCAGACGATGGCGGCGTATTTCAGCGTATTCAGATAGGTTTTCCAGGTGACCCAGGAGCCGAGCGTGTCGGAATAGTTGGTGGTCAGGAAATCCGGGTACATCGCCGCGAAGTCGTAGTCCCAGAAGGAGACCACGGCGATCATCAGGATCGGCAGCAAAAGGAACGCGCCGAGGATCAGCGCCAGCGGTGTCGCCTGGAGATAGGGGGCGACGGCGCCGATCGAGACGCGGCGGCGTCTGGCCAGCTCTGCGGACTTAACGTGAGTGGATTGTTCGAGCGCTACGGTCATCAACATCTCGGTCTAGGTCGGCGACGCGACTGAGGCTGCGTTCCCTTCTGTGGGAAAAGGTGGCCGAGCGAAGCTCGGTCGGATGAGGGGTGCTCCAGCTTGGCCCGACGGCGATCCGTCCAACACCCCTCAACCGTCTTGGCGCTGCCCGCCAATCCACCTTCTCCCACAAGGGGAGAAGGGAAGAGGTTGCGTTACGCCGCGATGAATTCGTTCCAGCGCCTCACCATGTAGCGGTCCTCGTCCATGACCGAGTTCCAGCAGGCGACCTTGCCCATGCGCTCGACGAAGGAGCCGCCGTCGCGCACGGCGCCCGCCTTTTCCATGATCTTGCCGTCCGGCGCCATGATGTCGCCCTTGGCCGGCTTGCCGTCGACCCAGTAGCCCCATTCGTCCTCGGACATGAACTGCTTGGCCGTGTCCATGGCGGCCGAGTAGTAGCCCTGGCGGTTGAGATAGGCGCCGACCCAGCCGGACAGGTACCAGTTGATATATTCGTAGGCGGCGTCGAGCTCAGCGCCCTTGAGATGCGCTGCAAGGCCAAGGCCGCCGCCCCATGAGCGGTAGCCTTCCTTGAGCGGCTGGTATTTGCAGGCGATGCCCTTGGAGCGGACCGCCGCGACGGCCGGTGACCACATCGACTGGATGACCACTTCGCCTGAAGCCATCAGGTTGACGCTCTCGTCGAACGATTTCCAGAACGCCCGGAATTGGCCGTCCTGCTTGGCCTTGATCAGGAAGTCGATCGTCTTGTCGATCTCCTCCTTGGTCATGTTGCCCTTGTCGGCATATTTGATGTTGCCCATGGCTTCCATGATCATCGCCGCATCCATGATGCCGATCGACGGGATGTTGAGAATGGCGGCCTTGCCCTTGAAGGCCGGATCCATGATGTCGGCCCAGGTGGTGATGTCGCGGCCGACAAGGTCGGGGCGGATGCCGAGCGTATCGGCATTGTAGATGGTCGGAACCATCGTCATCCACTGGGTCGGCTGCTTGGCGAAGGTCTTGGCGTCCTGTGCCTCGACGAAGCCGACCGTATGCGGCGCGGTGCCCTGGGCAATGACGCTGTCGGGCGTCAGCTTACCGGTGATGAAGAGCGGTACGATCTTGTCGTAATATTTCAGCTTCTTGACATCCATCGGCTGCATCACGCCGGACGGATACACCTTCTTGGCGATCCAGTATTCGATGTCGGCAATATCGTAGCTGTCCGGCTGGGTCACCGCGCGCTGAGCGGCGGCATCGGAATCGGTCGCCGTCATCTCCAGCGTGATGCCGAGGTCCGCCTTGCACTTGTCGGCGATGGCGTTGAGGTTGGACACGCCGGTGCCGAACTGGCGCAGCGTGATCGGGTTCTGCGCCCAGATCGTCGGGAACCCGGTGATCACGCCGGAGCCGGCGGCAAAACCGACGGCGGCGGCACCTGTCTTGAGCAGCGAGCGGCGGGAAATTCCTGTCTTCTTGTCGGTGGTGTTGGTCATGTCAGTTCCCCTGTTTGGATTGGTTGTTCTGGTTCAGGAATCGAGACGGCCAAGGACGATCGCGTCCTCGGTGTCCCAGGCGATCGGCACGGCGTCGCCGACGGCAACCGGCTTGGCGAAGAAGCTGGTGTCGTCGACGATCACGGTAAAATCCTCGATGCCGGCGCCATTGACCGAGAGCTTCACGGTCGAGCCGCGGTATTCGATATTGGAGACGATGCCGGCGAAACCCAGCCCCATGGCCGGCGGGTCGCCGATCCGCACGTGGTCGGTTCGAATGGCGATATCGATCGGCTCGCCGATCGCCCTGCCCTGCCCGCTGGCCGCTAGCGAGGCGCCCCCCGGCACATCGAAGACAACCATGCCGTCGCGGCTGCCGCTGACGCGGCCGGAGACGACGTTATGATCGCCCATGAAACGGGCGACGAACGCAGTGGCCGGTCGCTCGAAGACGACGCGCGGATGCGCCGCCTGCTCGATGCGGCCGTCATTCATAACCACGATGAGGTCGGCGAGCGCCATGGCCTCCTCCTGGCTGTGGGTAACATGGACGAAGGTGATGCCGAGCGACGTCTGCAGCTTCTTCAGTTCGGCCCGCATGTGGATCTTCAGGAACGGATCGA
Organism: Mesorhizobium sp. f-mel; assembly: GCF_053850215.1. NCBI lineage: Bacteria > Pseudomonadati > Pseudomonadota > Alphaproteobacteria > Hyphomicrobiales > Phyllobacteriaceae > Mesorhizobium > Mesorhizobium sp. f-mel. Next base: position 486,066 of record NZ_JBSPTO010000001.1, on the reverse strand, counting down.
GTGCCGAGAGCGGTTCGTCGAGCAGCAGTGCCTCGGGGTCGGTGATCAGCGCGCGGGCCAGGGCGACGCGCTGCTGCTGTCCGCCCGAAAGCTGCGCCGGGCGGCGGCCGGCATAGGCTTCCATCTGCATCAGCTTCAGCATGACGAGCGCCTTGGCGCGGCGCTCCTCCTTGCCGACACCTTTCATCTTGAGGCTGAACGCAACATTGTCGACCAGGTCGAGATGCGGAAACAGCGCGTAGGACTGGAACATCATGGCGGTGCCGCGCCTGGCCGGCGGCAGGTCGGTGACTACTGTGTTGCCGAGACGCACGTCGCCGCTCGATATGCTCTCGTGCCCGGCAATCATGCGCAGCGTCGACGTCTTGCCGCAGCCGGACGGGCCGAGCAGGCAACAATAAGTTCCCGCGGGGATTTTCAGGCTGATGTCTTCGACGGCAGTCGTGGCGCCATAGATCTTCGAAACGGACACGATGTCGATTTCGGCGGCTTTGGACATCCGGCTTCCTCTCTGCTCAACTTAAGCAAAGCATCATGCATGCCAGTTGCCCTGCATCGGCCTCAAACGGTTGATCCGTTGGGTAAATCGGGACTGCATGCGACCGCCCGTCGAAACGGCACTCTTGTGCTATGCACAAAATATAGGCGATAGCAGGCGATCCTCGCAAAAATCGTATGCAATCTTTCCCTGACATCGTATTCACTTTAGCCCTCTGCAACCGACCCGATTCAGGGTAGAAAGGTGCAGGGACTATCATCATGAATATAGCCGACCAGACTTTCCCTGCTGTCGACAGTGCCAACGAGGATCGCGCCCAGGCGATCCGCGACCAGTTGCGCGACGCAATCGTCGATCGCCGGCTGGCGCCCGGAACCAAGCTGTCGGAAGGCGAGGTCGGCACTCTGTTCGATGTCAGCCGCACCGTGGCGCGCGCAGCACTGCAGATGCTCTCCTTCGAAGGCCTGGTTCGGACCGAGCGCAATCGTGGCGCCTTCGTCGCCAACCCGTCGCCGGAGGAAGCGCGTCAGGTCTTCGCTTCGCGCCGGCTGATCGAGCCCGGCATAGCGATCGCCGCCGCCGGGCGGATGACGCCGGCGCATGTCACTGCCTTCAAGGCGCAGCTCGATGAAGAGGGCCGCTTCATTGCCGAACGCGGACCAAATGCAAGACGCTCGGAAATCAAAGCTTCGGGCGATTTTCACCTGCTGCTGGCTTCGCTTGCAGGAAATGCGATCCTCCAGCGCTTCATGGAAGAACTGGTGGCGCGATCATCGCTGGTGATCGCGCTCTACGGCCGCTCGGGCGTGTCGAGCTGCGGTCATAGCGAACACATGAACATCCTCGAGGCGCTGGAAAATGGCAATTCCGAACGCGCCAGCGCGCTGATGCTGCATCACATCGACCATATCGAGGCCGACCTCGATCTGCGCGTCAGGAGCGGTCCGACGCTCAGGCAGGCGCTCGAGTTCTGACGCTCATTTCGACCGGAGGGACGCGAAAACCGCGCCCCTCAAAGCCGCTCGGCCCGGATTTTCAGGATCTGGTACAGCAAATCGCGGATGCGCCGCAGCCTCATCGACAATTTCCGGCTCATCTGCATTCCAGTTCTGTTTGCCGACTGCCTGCGTTGATCGCCTCACTCAGGAGGTCTGGGCCGCCATGGCCATTCCAACCAGCGAGGTGGCGAGCCCTGCGGTGCGGACCGTCATCGGCCAACGGGCGAGCTTGAAGACGGTCAACACCCCGATCGCATGCAGCATCGATGTGCCGAGCACGAAACCGGCGGCATAGGCGATGCCGCCGGCGCTCTCGGGAATCTCGAGGCCGTGGGCGTTGCCGTGAAAGAGGCCGAACAGGGCGGCTAGCGCCGCGGCGGCGGCCAGCGGCAGCGGCTTGGCAAGGCCGACCATGGCGCCGAAGACCACCAGCGACAGCGCGATGCCCGTTTCAAGCGAAGGCAGGCCGATGCCGGCCATGCCGAGCAAGGCTCCGGCGACCATGGCCGAGACAAAGACCAGCGGCACAAGGACAACACTGCGCCCACCGGACCGGGCGCCAATCATGCCGACCGCGACCATGGCCAGCAGATGGTCCATGCCGAGGAGCGGATGTTCAAGCCCGGCGAAAAAGCCGTGGACGTGAGCGCCGCCGCTATGGGCAAACGCCAGCGACGGCGTCAGGGCGGCGAGAGCTGAAAAGATGCCAAGTCTTGCAAATGCTTTCATGGTTGTACCTGTTCGATTGGAGTGACGGGTTCTGGTTTCAGTGCCCGGGAACGGCGAATTGCGAAGCGGCGGAACGGTCTGTAAGGATGCGCGCCGCGGCGAAGCCGAGCGGCTTTTGCACATTGCCATCGTGATAGATGAAAACGAGGCGGCGGCGGTGCGATGTCAGGCGGGCCGGCAACGGGTGATAGGCGACGCCGGTGCCGCCGACGAGCGGCATGACCGCGCCGACATCGACCAGATCCTCGGTTTCGACGCGGAGAAGATGAAGCCGGACGCCATCCGCCATCTCGCCGACAAACGGTATGCCGGCCAGACGCAGAAAGCTGGAGGGGTCCGGCGCCCGTGCAAAGCCTTCGAGGAAGGCGGTTTCAACAAGATCAAGGTCGACCGTCGCTGGATCAACCGGCGGCTCGTGAGCCTGGTCGGGCGGCAGATGCGGCGTCTGCCATTGCAGCGGCCTGCCCGCCGGCCCGTTGTGGCCGAGGGCGTGCGGATGGTCATGATGGCCGTTCGGCCCGTGATGATGATGGCCATCGCCATGATCGTGACTGCGGTGGTGATCGTCATGCATGGTCAAAAACTCACCGGTTTGTCGATGATGGATTTGTGCTTGCCGAGATTACCGTGGGCGACCATCGAGCCGAGCGCTTCGACGACGACACGCACACCGAACAGCGCCGTGATGTCTGAGGTGTCGTAGGGCGGCGAAACCTCGACCACTTCCAGCCCGCAGATGCCGGGCGCAGTCACCAGCCCAAGCAGCTTGAGCGCCTCGCGCGGCAGGAAGCCGCCCGGCTCAGGCCAGCCCGTGCCGGGCACGAAACCGCAATCGAGACTGTCGACGTCGAAGGAGATGTAGACGGCGTCGGTGTCTTTCCATGCGAGTTCGAGTGCGATTTCCGCCGCCTTCTCAAGTCCCATCTGCTCGATGTCGGCAATGGTGAGCACGTTGGTGCCGCGCTTCCTCGCCTCGGCTACGCCGTAGCGGGGAACCTGCCAGCCGCCGATGCCGAGCTGCACGAGATTGGTCGCCGAGACATTCGGCAGGTTGGTCGCCCAATACCAGGGCGTCGTGTGCATGCGCTCGTCGAGATCCTTCTCCTGGATGTCGATATGGCGGTCGAAATGGATGATGCCGATGCGCTTGGAGGTCACGTCGGCAATCCCGCGCACGCAGGGAAAGCCGATCGAATGGTCGCCGCCCAGCATGATCGGCAGCGCGCCGGACGAGGCGACATGGCTCACGCCCTTGGTGATCTGGTCGAAGCTCTTTTCGAGGTTGGCGGGAATGGTGAAGACGTCGCCGGCGTCGCACAGCGTCATCTGCTCGCGCAGGTCGACGCCGAGCTCGTAATTGTACGGCGTGTAGAGCGCCGAGATGCGACGAATGCCTTGCGGCCCGAAGCGGGTTCCGGGCCGGTAGGTGGTGCCGCTGTCGAAAGGGATGCCTATGACGGCAGCATCATATTTGCCGACATCGCGGACATTCTCGACATAGGGCGCCTTGAGAAAGGTGTTGATGCCGGCGAAATGCGGCAGCTCGCCGCGCGCGAATGTCGGGATCGACTTGTCGACGATCGACTCCGATCCCGGCAGGCCCATGTCGAGCGCCCATTGCTGCTCCTTGCGCCAGCCGCTTTCCGGTAGCTTGCCCTCGGCCTCGATCGACTTCCATCCCTGCGTGCCGCGCGCGTCGAAATCGGGGTGGTGAAGGCGTTCCCTCGCCGCCCGGGCGACGAGCCCTGCCCGGCGGTGGCTGCGTTCGGGGATATTTCTGGACATTCACGGTCTCCGTTACGACGCCGTCGTCGCCATTGCTGGATCCGGCCGGGTCGTCCCGACCATCGCGGCCACCTTGGCCAAATGATGAGAGGAAGCCCGGGTCTTGCGATCGAGCTTCAGATCGTAGGTGATCGTCGCGCCGTAAGCGGACGGGAACTGCGGATCGTGGCGCACCTTGTCGAAGACCAGCACGCGGGTGCCGAGCTTGAAGGCCTCGCCGATATCGTGGGTGACCATCACCACCGTCATGCCGTGCTCGGTCCAGAGCTCGGTGAGCAGTTCGTGCATCTCGACGCGGATGCCGGGATCGAGCGCCCCGAACGGTTCGTCGAGAAGCAGGATCTGCGGACGGCCGAGCAAGGTCTGCGCAATCGCCAGCCGCTGCTGCATGCCGCCTGAGAGCGATGCGGGATAAAGGTCGCGCGCATGAGCAAGGCCGACCCGCGCCAGCATGGCTTCAGCCTCTTGCCTGGCATTTCTGCGCCTGGCGCCGAAGACGCGGCCAAACGGCCCGCCCGAGCGAAAGTCTTCGACCAGCAGCAGGTTCTGGATGGAGGTCAGATGCGGAAACACCGAATAGCGCTGAAAGACGATGCCGCGCTGCGGCGTCGGCTCGGGTACGATCGGGCCATCGCCGACGATGACGACACCACTGCTCTGCTGCTCCTGACCGAGCAGAATACGCAGGAACGTCGATTTTCCGCAGCCGCTGGCGCCGACCAGCGACAGGAATTCGCCGGCTTCGGCAGTGACGTTGACCCGCTCGAGCACGCGGGCATCGCCGTAGCTCTTTTCCAGCCCATGGACGACGATGCGGCTCATCTGGCTTCCACCGGATGCGCCCAAGGAGAGATCGCGCGCGAAAGGCGCACCAGCAGCCAATCTGTGATGACGGCAAGCAGCGTGATCCAGGCGACATAGGGCAGGATCACGTCCATCGAGAGATAGCGGCGGACGAGGAAGATGCGGTAACCCAGCCCTTCTGTCGACGCGATGGCTTCGGCGGCGATCAGGAACAGCCAGGCCGGTCCGAGTGCCAGCCGCACGCAAGTGATGAGGCGCGGCATGACTTGCGGCAGCACCAGCCGCAAGACCATGGTCCAGCTGTTGCCGCCAAGTGTCTGCGCCTTGGCCACCAACTCTGGTGGCAACTCCATCACCCGGTTGGCGATGTCGCGCACCATGACGGGCGCGACGCCGACCGCGATCAGCGTGATCTTGGCCGTTTCGCCAAGGCCGAGCGCGATGAACAGGATCGGTAGCAGCGCCAGCGGTGGGATGACGCAAACGACGGTGACGAAGGGCAGCAGAAAGGCCCGCACCCGCGGGATGAAGCCGATGGCGATGCCGAGCGAAAGCGCGGCGAACGTGGCCACGCCGACGCCCGCGAACAGCCTGAGAAGGCTGGCATAGGTGTCGACCCACAGGATGAGATCGCCCGAGCGCTTGTCCGGAACCGTCGCAAGGTCAAGAATGGCCGACCACATCTGTGGCGGCGAAGGCAGCAGCTTGTCGCTGGGATTGACGGCCAGCCGCTGCGCCGAGGCGACGAGATAGGCGATCGCCACGAACAAGAACGGCAAGCCGCCGAGGGACAAGGCGCTACCGCGCGAGACCTTCGCATTGATCATGCGAAGGCGCACCTTCGGCCCTGGCCGGGAAGGGCGCGTGGCGCCCTCCCCGCCCGTCTCGGAGACTTCATCCCTGGCACTCATTCCCTTGGCCAGCATGTCGCGTCAGGGCGTTGCGGTTGCGGCCTCGGCCATGAAGGCTGGATCGAAACGCAGCTTGACGTTCTTGGCGTCGCCCAGCGTGGATCCGTCGGGAAAGCTCATGCCGACCATGTCGACACTCGTCGCGTTGGTGCCGAGAATGCCGTGGCTGAACAGAAAGTTGCGGACCAGATCCATCGTCTTCGGTAATTCGGTGCCGTTGGTGAACTCGACCGCCTTGGCCGGGTCGAAGAACATTGCCGTCGAGGCGAGCTGCGCGTCGAAACCGGCGAGATCCGTGCCGGACGCCTTGGCCATCTCCTCCTTGGCTGCCTTGCCTTCCGGCGTGTCGGAGGTCATCAGGTCCATCGCTTCGTACCACGCGCCGACCAGTGCCTTGCCCAATGCCGGATTGTCCTTCAGCGTCTCGGTGTTGACGACCATCATGTCGATGATCTCACCGGGAATCTGCGAGGAATCGAAAACCTTGTGCGCACCCGGCATGGCGACGATCTCGGAAACCAGCGGGTTCCAGGTAACAACCGAGGTGACATCGCTGGTGCCATAGGCGGCGACCATGTCGGCGTCGGAGGTGTTGACAACCGTGATGTCCTTCTCGGCGAGCTTGACGGTGTCCAGTGCCCGCGCCAGCAGGTAATGCGAGACGGAGAGCTCGACGAGATTGACCTTCTGGCCGGCAATGTCGGCGAGCGCGGCCTTGTCCTTGAGGATCACGGCATCGTTGCCGTTGGAGAAGTCGCCGATGATCAAAGCGGTGGTGTCGACGCCGCCGCCTGCGGGGATGGACAGCGCGTCCATGTTGGTCATCGAACAGCCGTCGAAACCGCCGGCCGTATACTGGTTGATGCTTTCGACATAGTCGTTGATGCGGGTGATCTCGACATTGATGCCGTTTTTTTCAGCCCATTTCTTCATGGTGCCGCTATCGGAGAGATAGCCCCACGGCATCCAGCCGACATAAATCGACCAGCATATCTTGAAGTCTTTCTTGGGCGCCGCATCGGCGGCGGAAACGATGGGAAGGCTGAGTGATGCGGCTAGGATGATTGCGGCCAGCTTGCGAAGCATTGCGTACCCCTGTTCGCGATCCGGATTGCGTCCGGACTTTATGTTGGGGCTTACGGAGCGCGCATCCGGGAGAGGTTCGCGCCAGCAAACCCGTGCAGGGTTCTCCCGGGATTTTGGCCCGCCGTGTTCCGCCGGATGCCTCAGTGCATCCCTGGCGGTCGCATCTCTTGGACCAGCACCGCTTTGTCGCGGCCGGAACCCTAGACGCTCTGCACACCATCAGCGAAGCAAGGAGCATGCCAAGCCGAATTGTGCCAAAAGGCCGGCGTTTGTGGAGCTGTGCGGCTTCGAGCATTCGCACGAGTGACGCGAAAATCATCGCATCGCCGACGGATTGGGCAGTTTGCCTGATTGCTAGGAAGGCATCCCGATCGAATCCGCCGCCGGCTTCATCGGGTCGACCGCAGCAAAGACGGCGCTCGCCTCGCTGACGATGGAAACGTGATCCTTGGCTGCATGTCCTGCGGCAGCGCTGTCGCCGCGCATGATCGCGGTAACGATGACGTCATGCTCCTGCCAGGATTTCGCCAGGCGGCCCGGCAGCATGAATTGCGCGCGCCGGAACGGCGCCAACCGGCTGCGCGTCATGACGGTCAGTTCATAGATGTGCTTGCTGTGCGCGCCGCGATAGAGCCGGGTGTGGAACTCGGTGTTGAAATACTCATAGTCCTCCTCCGCACCCAGTTGCACGAGGCGCGCCGATGCCTGGTGCTCGATTTCGAGCGCGCGGCGCTCGGCCGTGGTCATGCGCTCGGCTGAAAACCGTGCGCAGATCGCTTCAAGCTCGGCCATGCTCTCGAACATCGAGGCAAGATGCTCCTGCGTCACCACGGCGACGGTGGCGCCCCGGTTGGGCCGCCTTTCGACCAGCCCCATGGCGCTCAGCCGACCAAGCGCCTCCCTGACGGGGGTGCGCGAGACATCGAAACGGGCAGCCAGCGAGGCCTCGTCGAGCTTTTCGCCGGGGCGCAGGAAGCCGGTGACGATCCGGTCGCCGATCGCCCTCACCATCTGATCGACGGTCGTGCCCGACCTGATCAAGCTGCGTTTCCCCGACAATTCTCCTCCGTCCAGTCTTTTTCCCCGGCCGTGCGGCAGGTGGCTCGCCGGAAGTTTCGACTCGGGCGCGTCCTCTATGCCTCTATTTTAATCTAGATGTCAAACTGGCTAATTGAAAGGCAAAAAGTGCATGCAATTGCCTTTCGATTGAGCACGGCAAATCGGCACGCCAACTGATTTAATTGGATAAATTCCAGCTTTTGAAATGGCACAGCGATTGCATGCACTTTTACGAGAAGGGAATTAATCGACCCGGAAAGGGTCCAACAGGGAGCATTCACATGACCGAGAGATTCATGCTTAGCCGCCGCGAGCTGCTCAAGACCTCTGCCGCCGGAGCGGCGCTCGGTCTGGCCTCGGCGTCATTCCCGATCAGCAGGGCATTCGCCGCTGCCGTCACTGTCGGCTTCATCTATGTCGGACCGAAGGACGACTACGGCTACAACCAGGCGCATGCCGAGGGTGCCGCCACATTGAAGACCATCGAGGGCATCTCCGTGGTCGAGGAGGAGAACGTCCCCGAGACGGTCGATGTCCAGAAGACGATGGAATCGATGATCAACCTCGACGGCGCCTCGCTGATCTTCCCGACCTCCTTCGGCTATTTCGATCCGCACATGCTGGCCATGTGCGCGAAATTCCCCGACATGCAGTTCCGCCATTGCGGCGGCATGTGGAACAAGGACAAGCATCCGATGAATGCCGGTTCCTATTTCGGCTATATCGGCATGGGCCAGTATCTCAACGGCGTCGCCGCCGGCCACGCCACCAAGACCAAGAAGCTTGGCTTCGTCGCGGCAAAGCCGATTCCGCAGGTCCTGCTCAACATCAATTCTTTCCTGCTCGGCGCACGCTCGGTCGACCCGGCCATCACCTGCCAGGTGATCTTCACCGGCGAGTGGTCGCTGGCGGTCAAGGAGGCGGAAGCCACCAATGCACTGGTCGATCAGGGTGCCGACGTCATCACCTGCCATGTCGACAGCCCCAAAGTGGTGGTCGAAACGGCGGCGGGACGCGGCGCCTTCGTCTGCGGCTACCATGCCAACCAGAGTCTGCTGGCGCCCGAAAAATATCTGACCGGCGCGGAATGGAACTGGGCGAAGGTCTACAAGATGTTCGTCGACAACCTCGTGGCCGGTAAGCCGCTGCCCAATTTTACGCGCGGCGGACTGGCCGACGGCTTCGTCAAGATGAGCCCGCTCGGCCCCGCAGTCAGCGAGGCGGCGCGCGCACAGTTCGACGGCACGCTCGCCGAAATGATGAAGGGCGGCTTTTCGGTAATCAAGGGGCCGTTGAAGAACAACAAGGGCGACGTCGTCGCAACCGAGGGCCAGACCTTCGTCGAGGCCGCGATCGAACTGGAAAGCATGGACTATCTCGTCGAGGGTGTCGTCGGCTCGACCGCTTGAGCATGGATCGGAGACGGGGGCCATGTCGGAGACGGGGGCCATGGCAGACACGGTGAGCAGTGCGGGCGTGCCAGTGATGCTCGGCGCCCGGGGCTATCCGACGGCGCTCGAATGGATCGCCCGGCGGGCGGAAGCCTTCGTCATTCCGCTCGCAGCACTGATTGTCGGCATGGCCCTGTTCAGCCTGTTCATCGCGCTGGTCGGCAAATCGCCGGCGCAGCTCTATGAAACGATGTGGCGCGGCGGCTTCGGCTCGTGGTTCTCGGTCCAGAACTCGCTGTCGCGGGCCGCACCCTTGCTGCTTGCGGCACTCTGCGTAGCGCTGCCGGCCCGGCTCGGCCTCGTCGTCATCGGTGGCGAAGGCGCGATCGTGCTGGGCGGTGTTGCCGCGGCTGCCATGGGCGTGGCCACCAACGGCGTCCCCGCCTTTTTCGTTATTCTTGCCATGGGCGTGGCGGGCCTGGCCGCCGGCGGCATCTGGATCGGTGCCGTCGGCGCGCTACGCCACTACCGTGCCGTCAACGAAACCATATCGAGCCTTTTGATGGCCTATATCGCCATCGCCCTGATGAACCATCTGGTGGAAGGGCCGCTGCGCGATCCCGCCTCGCTCAACAAACCCTCGACCGAGTCGCTGGCGGAGGCCTACCGCATCGACAACATTCCGGGCATGGACGTGCATTGGGGCCTGGTCGTCGGCGTCATCGCCTGCGTTCTGTCCTGGCTGCTGATCGAAAAGACCCGCTGGGGCTTCGCCGCCCGCATCGCCGGTGGCAATGTCAGGGCAGCCCAGGTGCAGGGGCTTGCCGTCGGACCGCTGATCGTCGGGTTCACCGCGCTGGCCGGCGGCTTCGCCGGCCTTGCCGGTATGCTGGAAGTCGCCGCCGTGCAAAGCAGCGCCAACGCCTCGCTCGCCGCCGGCTATGGGTATACCGGTATCCTCGTCGCCTTTCTCGCCCGCCACAATCCGCTCGCCATCATTCCGGTCGCCTTCCTGCTTGGCGGCATCGACGCCTCCGGCGGGCTGATCCAGCGCCGCATGGATCTGCCCGACGCCACCGTGCTGGTGCTGCAAGGCATGCTCTTCGTCGTCATCCTGTTCAGCGAAACCTTCTACGGCCGCTTCAAGGCCTTCAATCCCGACCTCTGGCAGAGGCCCGATCTCTTGAAGGGAACTGCCTGATGGACGCGACCGAGATCGGCCTCTGGGGCGTTCCGCTTGCCATGCTCGGCGGCGCCATCCGCGTCTCGACGCCCTTTATCTTCGTATCGCTGGGCGAAGCCATCACCGAACGTTCGGGGCGCATCAATCTCGGTCTCGAAGGCACGCTGGTGTTCGGCGCGATGACCGCCTATGCCGTGGCGGTGATGACCGGCTCGCCTTGGCTCGGTCTGCTGGCCGCCGCCGCCGCCGGTCTTTGTTTCGGCCTGTTCCACGGCTGGATCTGCAAGTTCCGTGGCGTTAACGACATCGCCATCGGCATTGCGCTGATGCTGTTCGGCTCGGGTCTCGCCTTCTTCTTCGGTAAACCATTCATCCAGCCCTCGGCGCCCGACCTGCCGGCCATCCCCTTTGGCGGCTGGTCCGATGTCCCGCAGGTACAAGCGGCGCTCAACGTCAACGTGCTGTTCCTGATCGGCGCAGCACTTGCGGTGTTTCTGTGGTGGGCTTTCCGCAACGCCCGGGCCGGGTTAATCGTGCGCGTGGTCGGCGACAGCTCCGACGCCGCACGCGCCATGGGCCTCAACCCGAACACCGTGCGCCTCATCGCCACCGGCATCGGCGGCGCGCTGGCCGGCATCGGCGGCGCCTATCTGTCGCTCTACTACCCCGGCAGCTGGACCGAAGGGATTTCGTCGGGCCAGGGGCTGATGGCAGTGGCGCTGGTCATCTTCGCGCGCTGGAACCCGCTCGGCTGCTTTGCTGCGGCGCTATTGTTCGGCGGCGCCGGCGCGCTCGGGCCGGCGCTGCAATCGGTCGGCGTCACGCAAGGCTACTATCTGTTCTACGCCGCCCCTTACATTCTCACCCTCGTCATCATGATCGCCACCTCGTCGCCGAGCCGTTCGCTCGCCGGCGCGCCGGGCGAACTGTCGATCACCAAATGACGTTTCCAGACTGGAGTTTTGCTCAATGAACGCCAGAGCCGAGGTCACGCAGCGCTACATCGACGCCGATCCCTATCCATGGCCCTACAATGGCGAGCTTCGGACCGACAACACAGCGCTGATCATCATCGACATGCAGACCGATTTCTGTGGTCCGGGCGGCTATGTTGACCATATGGGCTACGACCTGTCGCTGGTGCGGGCGCCGATCGAGCCGATCAGCTCGGTGCTGTCTGCCATGCGGGCAAAGGGTTACACCATCATCCACACGCGCGAGGGCCACCGGCCCGATCTCGCCGACCTGCCGGCCAACAAGCGCTGGCGCTCGCGCCGCATCAATGCCGGCATCGGCGACCCCGGACCTTGCGGGCGCATCCTGGTGCGCGGCGAGCCGGGCTGGGACATCATCCCCGACCTCTATCCGGCCGAAGGCGAGCCGATCATCGACAAGCCGGGGAAGGGCTCGTTCTGCGCCACCGACCTGGAGCTGATCCTCAACCAGCGCGGCATCGAAAACATCGTGCTCACCGGCATCACCACAGATGTCTGCGTGCACACGACGATGCGCGAAGCCAACGACCGCGGCTTCGAATGCGTGATGCTGGAGGATTGCTGCGGGGCGACCGACCACGGCAATCATCTCGCCGCGATCAAGATGATCAAGATGCAAGGCGGCGTGTTCGGCGCGGTGTCCAATTCGGCGTCCTTCGTCGCCCAGTTGCCATGAGGGTGTCGTGATGCGTGAAAGCGGCAAGAAGGCCGTCGGCGTCGAGACGATCGGCATGAGCATGCGCTTCGGTGCCTTCACCGCGCTCGACGACGTCTCAATCAAGGTGCCGGCGGGATCGTTTCATGCGTTGCTTGGCGAAAACGGCGCGGGCAAGTCGACGCTGGTCAAATGCATCATGAGCTTTTATCACCCGACCGCCGGCGATATCTTGGTCGACGGCCGCGAGGTCGGGATCGCCAGTCCGAAGGACGCCTCGGCGCTCGGCCTCGGCATGGTCTACCAGCATTTTACCCTCGTCCCGTCGCTGACGGGTGCGGAGAACCTGGTCATTTCGCGCGAAAAGGTGCCGGGGATTATCGACTGGCGCAAGGAGCGCGCCGCACTTGCCCAATTCATGGAGCGGATGCCGTTCAAGCTGCGGCTCGACGGCAAAGTGGCGGAACTCGCCGCAGGCGAGAAACAAAAGCTCGAAATCATCAAGCAGCTTTATCTCGGCCGCAGTTTTCTGGTGCTGGATGAGCCGACGTCGGTGCTCACTCCCGGCGAGGCGCAGGAAGTGCTCGGCCTCGTGCGCGACATGACCAAGGCGGGCGATCTCACCGTGCTGATGATCTCGCACAAATTCCACGAGGTGACGGCATTTGCCGACGACATCACGGTGCTGCGCAAGGGCAGACTGACCGGAACCGGGAAAGTATCGGAGCTGTCTCACAAGCAGATGGCGGCGATGATGATCGGCGACCAGCCGATTGCCGCGCTCGACTCGCGCGCTCCAGTGCCGGTCGATGCCAGGCAGGTACTGACGGTGAGGGCACTGAAGGCGCCCGACCGTACCGGCCTGAAGACCATCAATATCGGCGAGCTCGATGTGAAATCCGGCGAGATCGTCGGCGTCGCCGGTATATCGGGCAACGGCCAGAAGGAGTTTTTGGAAGTCCTTGCCGGGCAGCGTACGCGTGATGCCGGCGACGTTCTGGTGAAGGGATCGCCCTATGGCGCCAGCCGCGCCGAGGCCCGCACGCTCAATGTGCGCTTCATCCCGGAGGAGCCGTTGCGCAATGCCTGTGCGCCGAGGATGACGGTGGCCGAAAACATGGCTTTCCGGACCTTCGACCTGAACGAGGCCGGCAAGCCGATCAACTGGATCAGGATGGGTGCCATCAGGGACTACGCGACGCGCCTGGTCGAGCAGTTCAAGGTCAAGACGGCCTCGCTCGCCTCGCCGATTTCGTCGCTCTCCGGAGGGAATGTGCAGCGCGCGGTGCTCGCCCGCGAACTGACCGGCGAGGTCGATCTTCTCATCGTGTCGAATCCCTGCTTCGGCCTCGATTTCTCCGCCGTCGCCGAAATCCGCGCTCGCATCATGAAGGCGCGCAACGCCGGCGCGGCGGTGCTGCTGATGTCGGAAGATCTCGACGAGTTGCTTGAACTTTCAGACCGCATTTTCGTCATGTCCGATGGCGCGCTGGTCTATGAGACGCCGATCGCGCAGGCGAGCGTTCAGACGATCGGCGAACACATGGCCGGACATCATTGATGGCGGAGATCGATGCGCTGCCGTTTCCGTTTGCCTTCAAGCCCGAGGCGATGGCGCTGGTCGTCATCGACATGCAGCGCGATTTCGCCGAGCCGGGCGGCTTCGGCGCCGGCCTCGGCAATGACGTCAGCCGGGTGGTGGCGATCGTGCCGACGGTTAAGAAGCTGATCGAGGGGTTCCGCGCTGCCGGCCTGCCGGTGATCCACACGATGGAGTGCCACAGGCCTGATCTCTCGGATCTGCCGCCGGCCAAGCGCAATCGCGGCAATCCGTCGATCCGGATCGGCGACGCTGGCCCGATGGGTCGTGTGCTGATCGTCGGCGAGCCGGGAACGGCGATCCTCGACGAGCTTGCTCCGTTGCCTGGCGAAATCGTCATCGAAAAACCCGGCAAGGGCGCGTTCTACGCCACCAGCTTCGGTGAGGACCTTAAGCGGCTCGGTATGCAGCAACTCGTATTTGCCGGGGTCACGACGGAAGTTTGTGTGCAGACGACGATGCGCGAAGCCAACGACCGCGGCTATGAATGCCTGCTGGCCGAGGATGCGACGGAGAGCTATTTTCCGGAGTTCAAGGCGGCCGCGCTGGCCATGATCAGGGCGCAGGGCGCGATCGTCGGCTGGACGGCGACGACGGACCAGGTGCTCAAGGGAATTGCCGATGCCTAACATTGCATATCCGGCTCTCATCCACGGGGCCCGGCGTGATCTTGCATTCGAGCATTTTCGCGACGGCATCACGGTGCATTGGCTGCTCAAGGGCGGACCGGCCGAACCGTCCGTCGCGATCCTGAACTATCGGCCCGGCGCCGGCGTGCCGCGCCATCGCCATGTCGGGCTGGAAACCATCGTCGTGCTGGAAGGCACCCAGAGCGACGAGAACGGCGACTATCCTGTCGGAAGCGTGATCCTGAACCCGGTCGGGACCGAGCATTCGGTGTGGACGAAAGACGGCTGCGTCGTGCTGATCCAGTGGAATTTGCCGGTGGTCATTCTGGGCGAGGCGAAATGAACGACATCCGCTTCGATATCGGCAGCCTGCACGCGGCCTATGCCTCCGGCATGTCGGTTAAAGCCGTGATTGAAACCGTGTTTCAGCGCATTTCGGAAGCGGACGATCCCGGCATCTTCATCCATCTGGCGAGCAAGGCGGAGCTGCTCGCCGAAGCCGAGGCACTCGGCGGATTCGATCCCGTGGCAAAGCCGCTCTGGGGCGCGCCGTTCGCGGTCAAAGACAACATCGATGTTGCCGGCATGCCGACCACGGCCGGCTGCGCCCAATATGCCTATTTGCCGGCGAAAGACGCCACCGTCGTCGCGCGTCTGAGGGCGGCCGGCGCGCTGGTCGTCGGAAAAACCAATCTCGACCAATTCGCCACCGGCCTCGTCGGCGTGCGCACACCTTATCCGGTCCCCAGAAACGCGATCGATCCGAAACTGGTGCCGGGCGGTTCCTCGTGCGGCTCGGCCGTGGTGACGGCGCGTGGCATCGTATCGTTTGCGCTCGGCACCGACACCGCGGGATCCGGCCGTATTCCCGCCGGCCTCAACAACATCGTCGGGCTGAAGCCGACCGTCGGCGCGCTTTCTGCCGCCGGCGTCGTACCGGCCTGCCGCACGCTCGACTGCGTCTCCGTCTTCGCGCTCACCGTCGATGACGCCCACAGCGTCTTCCGGGCCGCGGCGGCAAAGGACGACGCAGATCCTTATTCGCGCGCTATCGCGGCGCCGCCGCTCGGTCCGCGCCCACCCGTGCTGTCTGTCGGCGTTCCGGCAAAAGCGGACCGGGAATTTTTTGGCGATGCGGCCATGCAGGCGGGATTCGAAACGGCGCTGCGGACCCTGGAACAGCTCGGCTGCCGATTGGTCGAAATCCCCTTCGGCGATTTCTACGCCACTGCCAACCTGCTTTACGAAGGCGCCTGGTTGGCGGAGCGCTATGCGGCGATTGCGGATTTCATGGACCTGAATGAAGCAGCCATGCACCCGGTGACGCGCCAGATCATCGGCGGGGCGCGAAAACTTTCCGCAGCGGATGCTTTCAAAGGCCTCTATGCGCTACAGGCTTACAAGACCAGGCTCGCGCCGGTCATCGCCTCGGTCGACCTCTTCTGCGTGCCGACCGCGCCGACACACTATTCGCTGGAGGCCGTTCTGGCCGACCCGATCGTCACCAACAGCCGGCTCGGCACCTACACCAATTTCGTCAATCTACTCGACATGAGCGGCATCGCCGTGCCGACGGGAAAACGCGACGACGATTTGCCGATGAGCGTCACCTTGTTTGCCGCCGCCGGCAAGGACGCGCTAACGGCAGCGCTCGCCCGCGACCTCCATCAAGCAAGCGATCTCGGCCTTGGCGCGACAGGCTGGACAATGCCCGCCTCCCCCGCCAAAACCTTCCAACCCGATACCGACATGATCGAACTCGCAGTCGTCGGCGCGCATCTTTCGGGGATGCCGCTCAACGGCCAGCTAAGGGATCTCGGCGCGCGATTTTCGAGAGCGGCGAAGACAGCGTCCGCCTACAGGCTTTACGCACTCGCCGGCCAGTCTGTACCCAAGCCTGGGCTCGTCCGGGTCGGCAATGGCGGCATGAGGATCGATGTCGAGATCTGGCGGCTCAGCCCCGACGCCTTCGGGCGCTTCGTCGCTGCGATCCCGCCTCCGCTTGGGATAGGGACAGTCGAACTCGCCGACGGCACGTCGGCCAAGGGCTTTCTGGCCGAGACCGCCGGACTGTCGGCTGCAGCCGATATCTCGGCCTTCGGCGGCTGGCGCAACTTTGTCGCAAGTAGTAGCGAGCCGCGACAACGGCTCGAGAGCGCTCCGTCCAATTGAGCGATTGGCTGTTCGCGCCGGTTACATCGCCGAGACTCAGGCACAGCAGCAAACGACAGCTCGCAACGGTAAGGCGAATAGCTCGAGCCACGGCGCATGCGTAAGCGATCCGTAAGCGCACCTGCCCTATGATGGCGCTGTGAGTGACAAGCGTCACCGTGCGCTTGGGACGCGGGAGAGTCGCGATGCGAAAACGCCGTGCAGTGACCCTTACGGATTTCGTCGGAGCCTATCGGCCCAGGAACTGGTCCGTGCTGTCGGGTTTTTCTGCTCGCCGAAACATCTTGAGGGCAGCGGCGATATTTCTCAGCCTGCTGCCGGCTTCGGGGTTCGCTGGGGACCAGACCCCCGATTGGCGTGGCGCCATTCTGGACTTTCACGATTGGCGCAGCCGGGTCGAAAATTAGCTTGATCTTATGGTCGACAACATGTATACAATCTGTCTATGTCCAGCCCTTATCAATCACAACGCCCTGCCATAGGTCAACGCGCCGATGCTGCGCAGGACGTCGTCTACCGCTGGCTGAAGCAGCATGTGCTGAACTTGCCTAGCCGCGAGGGCACGTTCCTTACCGAGGCTGAGGTCTGCCGCGAGACGGGAACGTCGCGGACGCCGGTGCGCGAGGCGCTGTTGAGGCTCGAAGCAGACGGCCTCCTGCAGATCGTGCCGAAAAAGGGCGCCTATGTACCGCCGATCACCGAGACGGAGATCGAAGCGGTGATGCAGGCGCGCGGCTTGGTGGAAGAGTGGTGCGCGCGGCAGGCGGCCGGCTTCGGCGACATGCTTGCGACGGAACTCGACAGGCTGATCGCCCGGCAGGTGGAGGTGCAGCACGACACCGTTGCGTTCATCGAATGTGACCGGGACTTTCATCGTACGATCGTGCGCGCCGCCGGCAATCCGGTGCTCGCCGACTTCTATGAGAGCCTACGGGACCGCCAGTTGCGGATGGGCGTGCGCGCTATCACAATCTCCGGCGGACGCGGCGACAGCGTGCTTGCCGAGCACGCAGCGATCGTCGAGGGCATACGCCACGGACAGCCCGAACAGGCGGCCGCAGCCGTCGCCCAGCATCTGGCGCGGACGCTCGTCGCGTTGCGGCTGCCGATCGCGGCAGGCTGGGGTTCGGTTGCAACCGAGCGCAGTCCGGCGGTGGCGGCGCAGTAAGGGAAGGCCGCGGCGTTCGCATGGCAGTTGGTCAACGGAATTGGTGAATTGATTATCGTGATTTAACAGATCGGTGCCGAAAGGGCCGGGCATGATCATCCACAGGGAAACGGCTTTCGACGTGCGCGCGTTCCGCCAGGCGCTGGGACAGTTTCCGACCGGCGTCTGCGTCGTCACCTGTGTGGCCGATGGCGAGCAGCTCGGCATGACGATCAGCTCGTTCAACTCGCTGTCTCTCGATCCACCTCTCGTACTGTTCAGCATCGACCGTCGTTCAGCCGGCCTACCGCTCTGGGAGAATGCCGCCAGTTACACGGTCAACGTCCTCTCGGAAAACCAGAAGGACATTTCCAACCGCTTCGCCAAGCCGCTTTCCAACAAGTGGGAGGGGATGCGGTTCGAGCAAGGCCGCTCTGGCGCCCCGGTGCTGCCCGGCGCGGCGGCGCTGTTCGACTGCGAGCCGTGGGCTAGGCACGAAGCCGGCGACCACGTGCTGTTCATCGCCAGGGTTAAGCATTTTCGGTCCTTCGCCGACCGGCAACCGCTGGTTTTCGGCAAGGGGCGCTACGCATCACTGCAGCCAACGGAGTTTGCGGCGCCGCTTTGGCCGCTCGACATCCACTACTGATCGCGGAGGGTAAGATGATCAAGACTGGAGCGCAGCATATCGAGATGCTGAGAGACGGCAGGCAGGTCTATATCAACGGGCAGACGGCCGGCGACGTCACCGCGCATCCCGCCTTCCGTCAGACGATCCGGTCGGTCGGCATGCTCTACGACTTCCAGGCGCGGCCGGATAACCGGGCGCTGATGACCTTTGAAGTTCCCGAAAGCGGCGGGCAGCGGGCCAATCGCATCTGGCAGTTGCCGCGCAGCCATGCCGAGCTCGTCGAACGCCGCACGGCGCTGGAAGCCTGGACGGAGCTCCACTATGGCTTTCTTGGCCGCGCCCCAGACCATGTCGCCTCCTGCATTTCCGGCATGTTCATGGGGATCGAGGTCTTCGAGGCCTATGACAAGACGCGAGCCGGGGCACTCGCCGATTATTACCGCTACGCCCGAGACAACGAACTGTATCTCACCTACGTCATCATCAATCCACAGGCCGACCGCTCGAAGTCCGCGGGTGAGCAGCAAGACCGCTTCCTCACCGCCGGCGTCGTCGACCAGGACGCAGCAGGCCTGACAATCCGCGGCGCCAAGATGCTGGCGACCGGCGGCATCATGGCAAACGAGGTGTTCGTCACCTGCATCCAGCCGCTGCGTGAGGGCGACGAGCCCTATGCTGTGTCCTTCGCCGTGCCGATGAATGCCGGCGGGCTAAAGATCCTGTCGCGCAAATCCTACGAGGAGAGCGCCGCCAGTGTCTTCGATAATCCACTGGCCAGCCGCTTCGACGAGAACGATGCCGTGCTCTACTTCGACAATGTGAAAGTTCCCTGGGAGCGCGTCTTCATCAACGGGGACATCGCCATGTGCCAACGGCAGTTCCATGCCACGCCGGCGCATGTCTTCCAGAACTACCAGGCGCAGATCCGCCTGATGGTGAAGATGCGCTTCCTTGTCGGCATCGCCCGGCGCATCGCCGAGACCAACGGCGTCATTAACTTTCCGCAGGTGCGCGAGATGCTGGGAGTGCTTGCAGCGCAGAACACCATGGTCGACGCCTTGGTACACGCCATGGAGGTGAAGGGCCGCATGTATGGCGCGTATTTCGTGCCCGACGCGCATACGCTCTATTCGGCTCAAGTGCTGACGCAGCAACTCTATGCCGGGGTAATCCTCGCCTTGCGTGACCTGGCGGGCGGCGGGCTGATCATGCTGCCGTCTTCAGTCCAGGATTTCGCCGATCCGGAGCTGTGCAGTCTGATCGAAAAGACACAGCAATCGCCGGTCAGTTCGTCGAAGGGCCGGGTAAAATTCTTCAAGCTGGCTTGGGATGCGATCGGCTCAGAGTTCGCCTCGCGCCACACGCAGTACGAGATGTTCTATGCCGGCGCCACCTTCGTGACCAAGGGGCACAGCTTCCGTACCTTCGACTGGGACCGCTGTACCCAGCTCGTCGACCACATGCTCGACAGCTATTCGCTGGAAGATGAAGTCGACCGCGCCGCTCTGGTTGCCGCGTGAGGTTTGCCATGCCGATCCGCAAGGAGCACAAGGAATTTCACACGATCGACATGACCGGGGAGGGCTGGCATTCGCCGCCTGGTTACCCGCCCGACATCGAGCAGAAGATCCTTGCCGGCCGGCTTGACGACGCGGGCAAGACCGGGCACCGCACGCGGCTGCTGAGGTTTGCGCCGGGCGCCTATACGACGGTGCCGTTCGTGCATGAATACTGGGAAGAGATCTATCTCTTATCGGGAGATCTCATCGTCGGCGGATCTTCAGGCGAAGAGCCGTCGCTGAGTTTTGCCCCGAACACCTACGCTTGCCGGCCGCCCGGCGTCTATCACGGTCCGTTCCGGTCGCAAACCGGGTGCCTGCTGCTCGAGCTTCACTACTACGAGACTTAACTTTGCTCGAACGATGTCCGCGCCCAAGCGTGCGCCGCCGAGCCGTACAAAGTCCGGTAATAGCGCGTCTCTGCCGTTCCTAATGTCTGCTGCGGGTCACCGGTTATCGTATGGCTGTCCAGAAGGAAGGCGTAGAAGGTCGCATGATTGAAAACTAGGCAAGCTCGCGAAAACTGGAAAATCAGCTGCGGGGAAACTAGGTGACCCGTACCGATGTGCGAGGATGCTGCCGCGCACGATGAGCTCGTGAGTTTGGAAAGAACTGCCAAGCAGCCCATGATCTCGCGAATCAGGGAATTACAATGACCTGATATTTCTACCGCATTCGGTCGAAGACCGAGCGCGGGATCGACCGGTCGCCCAATCCCTCTCCTCCGCGTCTTGATTTCGCGATCGCGCAGGCATCCAGTCGACGCCTAGAATCAGCCATTGCCGCTTCACTGCGAAGCCCCTTCGAATTGTCGCATGATTGCGCTACGCTAAGGCCAATCTGGGCGACGGAATGGTCATGGCGGCACGACCGGCGTCCGAGGATTGGTCGAGCGGGAGCGCCCATGACCGCCCTAGACGCCATCGAAGCCGATGCGAGACGTCCGCTCTCGGGCACTGGTCGGATCGCCAAGCTGGCGGCGCCGCGCAGCGCCAGGATATTGAGGCGAAACCGCATTCTCGCGGCGATCGATCGGACATCGCGATCAACCATATGCTGGGTGGCCGCGCCGGCCGGCTACGGCAAGACGACCGCGGTCATCGACTATCTCGAAAGCGTCCGGGCGCAGCATGTGTGGTTCCGCATCGACGAGGGCGACCAGGATATTGCGCGCTTCTTTCAATATCTGGCGCAGTCACTCGCCTCCCCCGCGGTTGGGAACATGCCGGTCTTCGGCGTCGAATATGCCGAGCAGCCGAAGGAGTTCGCCAGGCGCTTCTTCAGGGCCTATTTCGCGCGGCTGAAGCCCGGCACCATTCTGGTCCTCGACGATTTGCACGACGCCGACACGCCCGAATTCCGGGCGGTGCTTTCCGTGATGTTCCGAGAACTTCCTGACACGGTCCGCTGCATCTGCGTCTCACGCACGCTGCCTCAGGAGGAACTGGGCGACCTCGTTCTCAAAGGCCAAATGGCCGTTATCGACCGCTGGGCGCTCGAATTCTCGGCATCGGAGGCCCGCGACTTCGTCAAGCTGCGTTCAAAGCACGGCGCCGCTTCAGTCGATGTCGAAGCGGCACGCGGCTGGGCGATCGGGCTGCTTCTCCTCGCTGACCACGGCTCGGCGGTTGGACCCGACGACATGAAAGGGACAGCACCCGGCGGGCAGAACGCGCTGTCGGACGTTCTCGGCCGTCATTTCTTCCTTTCCCTTCCCGCCGCCGACCAGGATATGCTGCTGAAACTCAATCTGCTGCCCGAAATCAGCGCCGAACTGGCGGACGTGATGATCGGGTCGGGCGAAGCGGGGAAGCTGCTCGGCAGGCTCTACAAGCGGCAGTTGCTGGTCACGCGAACGGAAAACAGCCGCGACGTCTTCCACCTGCACGACCTCTTGCGGGACTTCCTCGACCGACGCTTCGCGCAGCGTGTGCCGCCAGAAGAGCAGAAGTCGCTCAAACAAAGGGCGGCAAAGGTCCTCGCGGACGCCGGTCGTTATGACGAAGCCATACACCTCGCCTTGCAGGCAGAGGACTGGGGCCGGGCGAGCGAGCTCATGCTGAGCCGGGCGGAGGCCGTGCTGGCGCAGGGACATCGGACAACCTTTATCGAATGGGCCGGCCGGTTGCCGGAAGGGTTCATGAACGGCTGGCATTTCTATTGGCTGGGCGTGGCCCACATGCCGGATGACGCAGCGGCAGAGCACTGGCTGTCAAAGGCCTGGCATGCCTTTGGCGAGGCCGACGATCGGCGCGGGCTTTGTCTTACGGTGTCGCGCGCGGTTCTGGTCAAGTCGGACAGTTGGCGAACCTACGAGGGTCTTTCGGCCTGGACCCGCCGGGCATTCGAAATCATTGAGCGCGGCCTGCCGGAACTGCCTTCCGAGGAAGCGATGCTGGTGCGCATCGGCATGGTGCGGGCGCTGAATTTCGGCGACGAGTACTATGCCAACAGCCCGGCCGGACAAAAGCTGGAAACCGAACTGCTGGAGCGGTTGACCCGGAATCCCGATCACGATCCGAGCGGATTGCGGCTGCTTGCCAGCGAATCCCTGATCGAGCATTCGGTATCGATCATGCGGGCCGATTTGTTCACGAAGGCCGTCGACAGCGTTGTCGAGGATTTGAGCGACAAGGAGGTGCTGCCTTGGGTCCTCGGTATGTGGCTGGTCGAGTTTGGCGCCAAGAGCGGCCGTTATTTTCCCTACAAGAGAAGGGGTTTTCCCTATCCTTCGGCCGAAGCGGCGTTGCGGGGGGCGATCGCGATCGGTGAGCGCGAGTCGCTCAAGGGCGTGGAGTTCGGTGGCCTCTATCATCTTCAGATGCAGATGAAGTTCCGCAACGACTTTGCCGAGTTGCCCCAGGTGGTCGAGCGCCTGGCCGAGATCGCCGACAGCCGTTTCAGCACGCAGGTCGCCATCGTAGCCAATTGCTACGCTACGCTTCATGCCAGGCAAGGCGATTTCGCGGCCGCCTATCAGGATTGCGAGCGCTTCATGGCAGCGAGCGAGGCCGCCAACGAGCCGATGGTCGAGCGCTGGGCGCACTATATCACGAAGTTCCAGGTGCTGCTGGCCGACAGGAAGCCGCGCGAAGCCGCCGCGCTACTCAGGGACCTGCTACCGCGGCTGGAGGGCGGCGCCCGCAAGCGTACGGAGATATGCATCCTGGCCGCGGCCGCGCTGGAGAGCCTGTGGGACGGGGATTCACACTATGGCGACCGGCTGAAAGTCTTCATGGAGGCGCTGCGCGACATCAGCTGGCCAATGGTGCTCCTCAATTTTCCGGAGTTGCTCGCCGAACTGCTTGGCGATGCGCTTGAGCGCGGCATCGAGCCCAAGCTTTGCCGGTCGCTGATCGCGGAACGCCGGTTGGACTCGCCGCAGCGGCGGCCCGCGGCCTGGCCATGGCCGCTCAAGGTCCACGTTCTCGGAGGCTTTCGGCTCGAACTCGATGGAAACCCTCTTAATCTCGGCGCCAAGCCACCGACGAAGGCGCTCGACATCCTGCGGGTGCTGGCAATCTCGAAAGACAACACCTGCTCGCTGGAGACCCTTCAGGACTGGCTGTGGCCCGACCTCGACGGCGACCAGGCGCGGGCGGCGTGCGAGCAGGCGCTGCATCGGCTGCGCAAGCTGCTCGGGCGGATCGACCTCATTGTTCAGCGGGAAGGCAAGCTTCGCCTCGCGTCGGACAAGGTCTGGGTCGACCTCGCCGACTGGGATGCGCGGCTCAAGGCCGTCACGACAGCCAATGGCGAGGCGGCGGGACTGCGCCCGGACGCGGAGGCGCTCTTCCTCGCATTCCCCGGTCCGCTGTTTCTGCATGAGCGAGCCAGCTTCTGGTCGCTCGCCGCCGCTGAAAAAGTGCGTCGCGATCTGATCGATCTCGCGTTGCGGATCGGCCAGAGGCTGGAGGCTACTAACGCCCATGAAGCGCGCTCGATTTATCTGAGGACGTTGGACCTCTATCCGGATGCCGGACCCGTCTGCAGGGCGCTGATCAAGGAGGGGCTGTCGCGCCGTGATTTCGAATGCGCGGTCGACGACTATGCGCGCTACGAACGGGCGCTGCGTGCTGCCGGAGAAGCGGCGCCCGCTGCGGAAATACGCGCCCTGGTCGAACCCTATCTTGTGCGGCATATGCGCTGAAGACGATGCGTTGTGCTGTCTGGCGAAACACGGCGCTATAGTCGGTCTGACGGTCATCGCTCAAGCTCCGTTCAGGATGTTTGCGGCCAGGAGAAGGGCTGCCAGGATCAGAACGAGACCGGCGATCGCGTCCATCCGCTTGCGGTAGATCGGGCGGTCTAAGCGGCGAGACAGGCTCACCCCGGCCAGGCTCCAGCCATAGAACTTGATTGGGGAAGCCGTGAGGAACCCGGCAGCGAACCCCGCCTGTTCCTCGCTGCCGTAGCTGAACGAGAGAATGCCGACGAGAAACATCGCCTCGAGCCAAACCAGAGGATTGAGCCAGGTAACGGCAAGCATCGATCCGATCGCCCGAGATCGGGACTTGCCGCCTGTTGTGGCGGCCGCCGTCCTGCGTTTCCGGCTGATGTTGAGCAAGGTGCGCGCGCCCCACCAGGCGAGGAATATGGCGCTTACCGCCTGCAGCACACTGGAGATTGCGGGATGGTGCGTCAGCAGCGTTCCAAGCCCGCCAATTCCCATGGTGACCAAAGCGATTTCCGAGACGTATCCGGTGGAAGCGACCGTAAAGGGGTGGCTGCGGGTCAGCCCCGCCTGGATCAACATGAGGTTCTGGGGGCCGAGGGAAAAGATAAGCCCGAGGCCGAACACGAAGCCGGATTCCGCTGCCGGCGACAACAGGGCGTCGGCTGTCATGTGACGCCACCTGGCTTTTCGGTCCCGCACCCTTCTGCATCTGCCGCCCACGCGACGTAGGGGGGAGGCAGGCGCATATGGATCGCTTACGGCAAAGCCGGCAGTCCCGCTCCCAGGTTCACGGTTCGAGGACCGGACCTGGATTGACAGCTAGACTGCGGCACACGGATCGATTCTTCAAACAGCTCGTGCTGCACGCACCCAATCGAGTCTTGCGGCGGGAACAAGGCCGTAATTGTAAACATTGATACCGTCGACGTCCGGCGCCAGCGCCGGTTTCACCTTGGCGGCGAGGATTTCAGGGCCCGCCATTTCCGGATAGAAGAGCCGATAGCCGGCGCCGAGGAATTTCTCTGCTCCGAGCGCGGTACGGCCGGCCGCCATCAGGCCTGCGACATCGCCGGCCTGCATGTCGTAGGCACACAGGATCGCCCCGTCACAGACCTTGCCGAGCGCTGCCAGATCGCAGCCGCCGAGCCAGCCGTCTTTGAGGTCGATGATGAGGACACGTGTCTCCGGGTCGGCAACCTCGCGCAGCTCGGCGACAAGACTGGTCACCGGCTCGAACCGCCACAACAGATAGGCATGGAGTTGCGGCCAGGGCAGAAAGGTGTCGAGGCCACTTGCGGGAAATTCTGGAAAGCGCCGTTCAGGAACCGCGCGCTCGCACGCCTCGGCAATCCACTGCTTGACGAGCTCACGCGCCGCCTCGCCTTCGATGCCGGCACCGGCCGCACGCGCGAGGCAGGACGGACAGAAGCACAGCGACAGAAGGAAATCGTCTTCCGGCGTCAGCCCGACACCGTCCTTCTCGTGATGGTATTCATGGGCAAAGCCCATGAAGGACGGGCTTTCAAGTTCGATTCTGTCCGGCTTGTAAGTATGCGTGATATCCGCGGCCAGCGCGCGGACGTAGGCGCGAGCATCCGGATGCGATGGGCAGAGATTGTAATAATTGGGGTCGCCAAAGGCGTTGCGAGTGACGGCCTGCGGATAAAGCATGCCGAGGCGGGTATTGTGCAGGCAGACCGTCCAGCACGACACCTGGAGGCCACCTGCCTCGCGCCGTTGGACAAGTTCGGCCAGAACGTCGCCACCTTCCGTGATCACGTCCGCCACCTTGGGCTGGATCACGAGATCGGCCCATCGCGCGGTGGTTGGTTTGAAGTAGATCGTGCCGTCCTCCGGGAAATAGGCTTTGCGGCGCGGGCTGCGCGGCTGCAGGAACCGACCGGCATGATAGGAGGTCGCCAAGCTGATCATGTTGAGCCCGGCACGCTCGAACAGATCGCGTTCGACCATCTCCAAGCCCAAATCCTGGACATCCCAGGGATAGGTCCACATCGAAAGCTGCATGAAATATCCTCAGTTTTTGCAATGGCGCCGTGAAGACGCCGATTGGGCTCCCGTCAGCCTTCCACCGGTTCGGCGACTTGCAAGAGGCAGTCTCCCGCCTCGCACATCGTGTGCAGCCGGCGCGAAAGTACGATACCGCTTTCGGCGAAATGCAGGGCTTCCTCGGCAAGATCGAGCCGTTCGAAGTCGTGATACCAGCCGGCCAATTGTCCGGCGGTCACGCCGTCGCCGAGCCTGACGGCGGGTTCGAACCAGCCGCGGCGGGTGGCGTACAGGCCCTGACTGTGCCGGGAAAGCGAGAGCAGTCGCGTCGGCGCCGAAGGCTTTGACTCAGGCGCAAGGACCGGCGCTTCGACCACGCCGAGGGTAATCATCAGACTGTCGATCGCGCGAGCGGTAATCGCCATCGTGTCGACTGTGGCGGTGCCGCCGCCGCCGAACTCGCCGCTGACGCCAATGGCACCGGCCCGGCGGGCTGCGCCCATGGAGGTCGGCGAGGCCCGGCCGTTGTCGGCCACGAACCCATACGGCATGCCGAGCGCCCGCATCAGCTCAACCCCGCGACCCTGCCGGTCGGGATCGGTATTGCGCTCGACAAGCGCCGTGGGAAGATGCTCCATCGAGGTGCCGCCCGAATGAATATCGAAGATGACGTCGTGGCGGGGAAACAGTTCCGTCTCCAGGAAATTGGCAAGCCGGCTTGTCGGGGTGCCCAACGGATCGCCGGGAAAGGCGCGATTGAGATTGCCGCCGTCAAGCGGCGAACAGCGTTTGGCGGCCATGACCGCCGGTGCGTTCGCCATCGGCAGAATGGTAACGCGGCCCTTGATCTGCTTGGGATCGAGCCGGCGGATCAGCTTTGCCAGCGACAGCTCGCCCTCATATTCGTCGCCGTGATTGCCGGC
Source organism: Mesorhizobium sp. f-mel (assembly GCF_053850215.1). NCBI lineage: Bacteria > Pseudomonadati > Pseudomonadota > Alphaproteobacteria > Hyphomicrobiales > Phyllobacteriaceae > Mesorhizobium > Mesorhizobium sp. f-mel. The sequence continues at coordinate 459,126 of NZ_JBSPTO010000001.1, read as the reverse complement.
CATCAGAAGCAGTGACGGACCTTCGCCGTTGCGAATGAGGCAGATCGGGACTTTGACCTGGAAATAGGGCGAACGGTCTATCGAGAAGGGAATGCTGAGATGGCCTGATGTCTTGCCGTCCCGGTCGAAGTCGAGCGTATGGGTGAGGCCGGTGTGCATGGCGACAACTCAGACGGCGGCAACCGCGGTGACCTCGATACGGAGATCGGGGTCGGCGAGACGGGCCTCGACGCAAGCCCGCGCCGGCAGGCGTTGAGGATCCACCCAGGCATCGTAGATGCTGTTCATGGCGTCGAAGTCGCCGATCTGCGGCAGGAAGATGTTGACCGCCACAAGCTTCGACTTGCTGCTGCCGGCCTCGACTAAGAGCGCCTCGATCTTTGAGAGCACATCGCTGGTCTGGCCTTCGATACCGGCCTTGCGATTGTCAGCCACTTGGCCTGCGATGTGGACGAGGCCACCATAGACGACCGCCTGCGACATGCGGGAGCCGGACTGGAAATACTTGATCATATTGGATCCTTTCGAGGTTCTCTTGGGGCCGCCGCAAGATCCGGTCAGCCGAAATAGGTGGGAAAGGCGTGGCGGACATGGCCGGCCGCGTCGACGCCGAAGATCACGCGATAGCGATCGAGGCAGGTGCAGGGATGGGAGATGCCGAATTCAATGATGTCGCCAACGGCAATGTCGTCGCTGGGTGCAATCGACAGGAAGGCGTGCTGGTCGTTGAGCTTGAAGACCTCGGCGTGCGGTACCGGCAGCGGCTTGCCGGCCCGGAAGACCGCGAGCACCATCGGAAACCCTGATCGAACGACACGTCGCGCATACCCATGCCGCATATCGCGAGGCCAGGCTCCGGCCGCGACAGCACTTCGGCCCATAGGCGCAAAGCCGGACGAAACGAGTTTCGTGCGGAAACACCAACGCCGCCGACTGCAAAGCCCTTGCGAGCATCGAGTGCGCTAAGCGAGCGATCATAGATGCCATGGTCGTGGAAGAAGATGGCGCCGCTGCGCAACACCAGCGTCGCATTGCCGTCCCTGGAAACGGCGGGCGAAAGCGCGGCGACCACTTTGTCGAAGAACACCGAGCCGCCGGCCGTGACGACCAGCGGCGCAGCGCCGCCGACGCGGGCGCGAAGCCGCAGCAACATGTCGGCGGTCATCGCCAACAAGTCGGAGATCACCTCCTCGGCGCGGCCGGAGTCGGGTTGCGCCGCGGCACCTTCGTAGGTTGCGACACCGGCAATCAGCAGTCGTCCGCCGGCTGCATCAACTGCATCGGCGATCGCCTCAGCTTCGCCAGTAGTCCGCGCGCCTGCCCTCCCCGCACCGAGTTCGACGAGCACGCGCAACGGCGGCAGCATCGCATTGGACCGCCAGGCTTCGGCGAGCGCATTCACGGCGACGGCAGAGTCGGCGAAGACGAAGAGCTCGACGCTTGGCCAGGCGCCAACCAGCGCGGCGAGCCGGTTCGCACCGCCTGATCCACCAACCTCGTTGGCGATGATCAGCCGTGTGAGGCCGGCCCTGAGCATCACCGCGGCTTGTCTGATATCCGCGACGGTCGTGCCCCATGCTCCGGCCTCTACCAACGATCGAGCAAGGTCCGGCGCCATCGGGGTCTTGGCATGCGGCGCGATCATGGCACCATGTTCACCTGCATAGCGCAGAAACAGGTCACGATTGGCGATGAAGGCCTCCTCGTCGAGGGTCAGCACCGGCAGCGACATGCGCCCATCAGCCGGATGCCAGCGCTCAGATGCGACAAGGCTGCTGTCCAGCCCGAAGGTGCCGGGCGGCACGCCGCGGATGCAATCATCAAGCAGGAACTTTTCACGGGTCGCGAGCGACAGTACGGGTGAGTTTTCGGTCATCCGATGCTAGTCCTTTCGCGTTCGCAGGATGAAGTCCGGATCGATTTCCGATGCCGGCCACAGCATGAGAGAGATGCGTGCCAAAGCTTTACTCCGGACCGATCATCGATGCCCACCATCATCTTTGGGATCTCGGCCTCGGCCGGCACCCCTGGCTCGCTACAACGGCTGGCGAACGCGGCGGCCTGGGCGAGGTTGGCCCCTTGCGGCGAAACTATCTTCCAGAGGATTATTTGCGCGACGCCAGCCGGCACAATGTCGTCGCCACCATCCATGTCGAAGCCGGTTGGGCCGGGGATGACTGCGTCGGCGAAACGCGGTGGCTTGAAACGCTCGACAAGTCGCGTGGCGTGGCCGCCCGCTACGTCGTTCACGTCCCGCTGGCGAACCGCCATGCGCCGGCACTGGTCGAGGCGCAGGCGGCATTCGACCGTGTCGTCGGCGTGCGCGACATACTGAGCTGGGATCCTGACCCTGCCCGCCGTTTCGCTGCCCGTGACGGCATCATGGACGATCCGGGCTGGCGGGCCGGCCTGTCCCTGCTTGCCGGCCATCGGCTGGTTTTCGATCTGATGGTGTTTCCGCGCCAGCTCGCCGGTTCGGCGCGCCTTGCAGCGGCCTATCCGGACCAGTTCTTTGTCCTCAACCACTGCGGCAGCCCGATCGATCGCGATTCCGACGGAATGCGGGCGTGGCGCGAAGGAGTTCGGCGTTTGTCCCAGTGTGACAACGTCGCCATCAAGATATCGGATCTGGTCGCCTACGATCATGACTGGACGCTCGACAGCCTGAAGCCGGTTGTCATGCATTGCATAGACTGTTTCGGCACGCGGCGCGCGATGTTCGGCAGTGACTTCCCGGTGGCCGGTCTGCACGCGTCGTTCGATGCGGTATATGACAGCTTCAAGGCCATTGCCTGCGAGCTTTCCGCAGACGAGCAGACGGCGCTGTTCTTCGGCAATGCAAGGCGCATCTACCGGCTGGACGGTATGTCATCGGCGGGCCTGCTCCCTGCCTGAGAGAAGCAGCAGCCCAAGGATCAGCGAACCGAACAGAATGCTGCGCCAGCCGGGCGATGCGTTGACGACGGTGATCAGAGCCGTGATTGTGACCAGCAGGATGGCGCCGGGGACGGTGCCGGCATAGGTGCCGAGCCCGCCAAGGATCGAGGTGCCGCCGAGAACCACGGCGGCAATCGAGGCGAGGAGATAGGGATCGCCGATCCCGACATAGCCCTGTCCGTTCATGCCGAGCACCAGCACGCCCGCAAGCCCTGAAGTGAAGCCGCTGATGCCGTAGACCGCCAGGGTGGTCGAGGCGACGGGAACGCCGGAGAGTGCCGCGGCGAGTGGGTTGGCGCCCATGGCGAAGAGCCGTGCTCCAAAGGATGTGGCATGCATTGCGGTCAGTACGATCACGGAGAAGGCCAACCACAAGAGCACACCTGCGGGAATACCGGCCGGCCGCGCATTGCCGAGCCATCGAACCAGCGGGTTTTCGGCGGTCACGGCGCTGCCGCCGGCGATGATGATCAGCAGACCCTGCAGGAATGTCGCCATTGCCAGGGTCATGATCATCGGATGAACGCGCAACAGCGCCACCCCTAGCCCGTTCACCAGACCGATGGTCGTCGTCAACGCAAGGACGGCAAGGACGGCGGTGAGCCCGGTCGGATCCGCCTGCCACGACAGCAGCGGCAGGCTGACGGCGCTCACTGTGACGATCGCCGCGACGGAAAGGTCGATGCCGCCGGCGATAATTACAAAGGTCTGGCCCGCCGCAACCAGGCCGATGACCGCGGCCAGTTCGACCAGATAGCGCAAATGGCCATAGGCGCCGAAGCCACGTGAAGCGAAGCTCGCAGCGATCCACACCCCTGCTACGATGGCGACGGTGAGGAAGGGCCGGCTGCGCAGGATTGTCAGGGCGCGTCTGCCGCCAACGGTCTCTTTCCATGCTGTCATTGCTGCACCTTGCGGAATTGCGGGATGGCGACCGCCCCGATGATGATGAGGCCCTGGGCGACATACTGGGCGACCGGCGTGAAGCCGAGGAAGAACATGACACTGATCATCAGGCTGAGCAGCAGGCTGCCGGCAAGAGCGCCGCGCATCGTGCCTTGCCCGCCGAGGAAACCGATGCCGCCGAGCACGGCGGCGGCGATGGAATTCAGCGTGAACGCCGTGCCGATGACCGGATCGCCCGAACCCGTTTGCGCGGCGACGAACAGGCCGGCGCCTGTGCAAAGCAGACCGCTGATCGCGTAGGCGGCGATCCGGGCACCGTCGACCGGCACGCCGGAGCGGTAGGCGCCGACCGGATTCTCGCCGGCGGCATAGAGGCTCAAACCAAGCGGCGTGGCGAGATAGAGCTTCCACAGAAGGACGATGAGCACCAGCAGCACGAAGGCCGCGGGCGTGTTGCCGGCAAGCAGGTCCGACAGCCACTCCGGAATGGCGCCGCCGGGTCTCGGCAGGATGAGCAGCGCAGCACCGCCGATGATGAAGGAGCCGGCGAGCGTCACCACGATCGCCGGCAACCGAAGTTTTACGACGATCAACCCGGTCGCGGCACCGATGCCGAGACCGGTCAGCGCCACCGCAACGGCACCGCCGGCTACGCCCAGCGGCCCAGTCATTATCGTCGCGGCGATCACCGCGCCCAGGCTGACCATTGCGCCGATGGCTAGGCTGATGCCGCCGGTAAGCATGAGGATCGCCTGGGCCATGGCGACCAGCGCCAGCGGAAACCAGCTCTGGGTGAATTTGGCGAAGCCGGAACCGGTCAAGAGGCCGGGAAAGAGGACGCCATAGGCGACGAGGAATGCCATGACCACGGCGAACAGGCCCCGCACGCCGACATTGCGGCGCAGCTGAACCGGCCAGTAGAGAGCGCCGGTTTGCCTTGAGGAGCCCACCGTACTCATGCCGCCACCTTGCGCTGTTCGGCGCCCATCGCGGCGGAAACGATCGCTTCCTCGCTCAGTGCGCCTCGCTCGAGCATGGCCACGATGTGGCCCTCCCGGACCACCGCGACGCGGTCGCAAAGGTGCACCAGTTCGGGTGTGTCGGAACTGAGCAGCACGACCGCCTTGCCGGCGGCGGCGAAGTTGCGAAGCATCATATAGATTTCGCGCTTGGTCTCGACATCGACGCCGCGTGTCGGGTCATTGAGGAGAAGCACAAGCGGGTCGTGCGGCATCCATTTCGCCAGCGCGACCTTCTGCTGGTTGCCGCCCGACAGGGCCTGTGCCGGCCGGCCGAGGTCGCCCTTGATGGCAAGCTGGACGGCAAGACCTCTTGCCGTCTCACGCTCGGCACGGCGGCTGCGCAGCTTCAGCGCCGGCAGTCTTGCGAAAGCGGGCAGCATCATGTTGGTGATGATGGAATGGATCAGGTGCAGGCCTTCGCGCTTGCGGTCGGCCGGGACATAGGCGAGGCCAAGCGCGTTGGCCTTCGGCACACCGGCGGGCAGACCCGAAGCACCGTTGACGGTCGCGGATGCCGTCCTCGCCGGAATGGCACCGTAGAGGCCGAGCAGCAAATCTTCTTGCCCTTGCCCAACCAAGCCTCCGATGCCGAGCACCTCGCCCGTCCTGATGTCGAGATCGACATCGCGCATCAGGCCGGCCGAAAAATTGCGAACCGAGATGGCGCTGGCAGCCGATGCCGAAGGCTGCCAATGCGGAAAGAGGTCGCCGGGATCGCGGCCGACCATCAGCCGTACCAGTCCGCTGGCGTCGGTTCCTTCCAGCGTGCGGTCCGCCGTGCAGGTGCCGTCCTTCAGGACAGTGACATGCTGGCACAGCGCCATAACTTCGTTCAGCCGGTGCGAAATGTAGAGAATAGCGATGCCCTCGCCGCGCAGCCTCTCCAGCAACTGCGTCAGGACTTTCGTTTCGGTTGCCGAAAGCGACGAAGTGGGTTCGTCGAGAATGAGCACGCGCGGCCGGCGGTAAAGCGCCTTGGCTATCTCCACCATCTGCCGGCGGCCAAGCGACAAATGTCCGACCGGTATCGAGAGCGGTTCGTGAAGCCCGACAAGATCGCATGCTGCCCTGGCCCGCACGGCGAGTTCGGGATAGTCGAGCAAACCGAACCGGCGCGGATAGGCGCCAAGGCCGATGTTCTCGGCAATGGAGAGGCTGGCCGTCACGCTGAGTTCCTGCTGGACAACCGCGATCCCCGCCTGTTGCGCATAGGCGGGAGTCATGCGCGACACCGGGCGGCCATCGACCTCGATCACCCCCCCGTCCGGGCGCAAGGCACCGGACAAGAGGTTGATCAGCGTCGACTTTCCGGCGCCGTTCTCGCCGAGCAGCGCATGCACGCGGCCCGGCTGGAGAGCGATGGACACGTCGCGCAGGACGGGGTTGCCGAAGAAGGACTTCGACACCCCCCGCGCGGCAAGAAGCGGAGCCGTGGCCACCAATTTCTGCGACCTTTCAGGCTTATTGTTCAGCCAGCAGCTTCTTGAACAGCTCCTCGTCGTAGGGCGAATAGATGTAGCCGTCGGCCGGAAAATCGGCCGCCCGGCCGAGGTACTGATCGATGTTGGAATTGTCGATCACCGGCAGCGGGATCTTGACGAAAGCCGGCACGTCCTTGCCCTCCAGCGCCTGGACGGCGGTGTAGGCGGCGAAGGCGCCGAGCCAGTTCGGCTGCATAGTCGCCCAGCTCTTGAGGTCCTTTTCCTTCCAGAGTTCGAGAAACTGACGGGCATTCTCGCCGGTGATCGGCACCTGTTCGCGGCCCTGCTTGTCGAGGGCTAGTACCGCACCCGCCGACAAGGCGCCGCCGAGCGACAGAATTCCGTCGATCTCGGAATTGGCGAACAGCAGGCTGGTGACGGCTTCCTGTGCAGGCGCGACGTTGTAGGGCGTGTTGGTCTCGGCAAGGACCGTCACGTCAGGATGGGCCTTAAGCGCCGCGTCAGCGCCTTTGCGCCGATCGTCGCTAACCGAAACGCCGGCCGGGCCGTTGAGGATCAGAATCTTGCCCTTGCCGCCGATCGCGTCGATCAGGAACTTGGCCGCCTGATCGCCCCACTGGGCGGAATCGGTGTTGACCTTGGCGGTCACCTGGTCGGTGTCGACGAGGCTATCGAAGTTGATGATGGCGATGCCCTTGGCGCAAGCGTCCGCCAGCACACGCGCCGGCGCGGTCGACGAGCCGGCAATCAGGATGATGGCGTCGACGTCGGAATCGATCATCGACTGGATCTGCTGGATCTGAACGTTGGCGTCGCCCTGGGCGTCGGTCACGACAAGCTTGTCGACCAGTCCTTGCTTCTTCAACGCCTCGACTTCGGCTTCGATAGTGCCCTGTGTCTGCTTCATCCAGGTCGGCACTGAATAAATGTTGGCCCAGCCGATCGTGTACGGCGCCTTGCGGTCGCCCTTGATGCATTTGGCGGCCGCATTGGCCTGCGAGCCGGCGCCGAGGCTCAGGAGGAGACCGAAGCAAAGGGCGCTGGCGGATGCGAAAAACGATAATTTCGTCATGATTGTTCCCTTCTGAGGTTAGGCCTGGACGTGCGGGGTCCGGACGAAAAAGCTCGCCGGTTGCCGCATCCGGAAACCGCCTGTTTTTTCGTCAGAATTTCTGCGCCTGGCTCGTTATTGTCTGATATTTCAGACAGCATGTCTGTATATCGGACAAATCGGATGCTAGACTGAGCCTTGACATCTTTCAAGCGTCTTGAGACGAGGGCCGAATTGATTTTTACGCGGATGCGGCCGACATGAGCGATAGCGCCACTGGTCTGATCGAAACGGAAGCCGGCGCCCAGCGGCGTAATGGCGAACGGCGCCGCGGCATCGACCGCGTCATCATGCTGCTGGAAGCGCTTTTACGACACCGCGCGCCGATGCGCGTTGGCGACATCGCCAAGATGATCGGCGCACCGCGTTCGACCACCTACGAAATCGTCAACAGCCTGCTCGAAGCCGAAATGCTCGAAAATGTCGGGACGGAAGGCTACGTCTATTTCGGGCGGGCTATGCATCTGTTCGGCTGGGCCTACTCGCATCACAACGCCCACTACCGGCGCATCATCGAGACGCTGGACAAGATGGCCGCTGAGACAGGCGAGACCGTGCAGCTGTGCGGCCTGCGCGGGAACAAATACATCGTTCTCGATTGTCGTGACTCTTCCGGCCCTTTCCGGATTTCAAGCGATGTCGGGGTCGAGGTGCCGATCCCGTGGACGGCATCCGGGCGGCTCTTGCTTGGCCATATGAGTGAGGAAGAGGTGAAGGACTTCATCCCGCCTGGCGACTACAAGCTGCCTGACGGCCGCGTCATTGCGCCAGCCGAATTCTTCAGCGATGTCGCCCTGGCCCGCCAGCAAGGTTTCAGCGAGACCGCTGCTCTGGCCGACCGCTTCACGTGGTGCATGGCCGCGCCTATCCGCGACGGCCACGGCGCCATCAACAAGACCCTTTGCTTCGTATTGCCAGTCGACACAGCGGAAACGCGGCGCAGCGAGTTGCTTGCCCTGCTGTGCGAACGCGCCCGTGGATTGTCGTTGGCGGGAAGCTAATTTTTGAAGAATCGGCCCTGACGCATTCGCCAAGAGAGCGCGGAAAAAAGGCCGGGCTCGAATCGGCCCGGCCAAAATGAAGGTTACAACCTTCAGAGGGGAACGCCGTTCAGCGGAATGGGAGGAAACCGTCGAACGGTCTTACCTGTTTGAGCTTGTTTGGGCGTGTTGGCGACGAACAAAATTCCAAAAGCCGGCGGGATGACGAAAATTCCTGTTCTATTTGCTCTGACGTTTTCAGACAGATGACGCCCTCGTCTCAAGGAGATCGGCATAATATCGGCGCGCCACGTCGGGGTGCGAGCGCAGGCGACTTTTCAGCACGTTGGTTCCGGCGTCGCGAAACAGCGGGTTGTCCGGATCGCTCGCCGGTCCGCGCGCCTCGGCAGCCAGTTCTTCAGGCAGTGTGAGCAGCGGGATCGTCGCATCGAGCCGGGCGCTGAAGAAGAAAGGAACGGATATTCGCTCGACACCGGCCGGCGGTGTGACGACACGATGGACGGTCGCCCTGAGATAACCGTTCGATGCCAGTTCGAGGAGCTCGCCGATGTTGACCACCAGCGTTCCGGGAATGGGATCCACATTCACCCAGCTTTCGTCATATTCGACCTGCAGCCCCCCGGTTGTCGTCCTGGAGCAGGAGCGTCAGGAAGCCGCCGTCCTTGTGCGCGCCGACGCCCTGGTCACCACCGGTTGCGTCGCGTCCGGGATAGCGCACGATCTTCATGCGATGGTTGGGCTCACCGCTATAGATCGGATCGAAAGCGTCCTCGGCCTGGTTGAGCGACAGCGCGAAAGCCTTCAGCAGGCGGATCGCCACCGCCGTCGCCTTGGCCTGCCATGCCAGCAGCGCCGGCTCGAGTTCCGGCAGGGCCGAAGGCCATTGGTTCGGCCCTTGCAGCCGCGTCCAGGCAGGAATGCCCGGCCCCTGTGGTATGGGTCGACGCTCGACGCCGATGTCGAGTTGTTCGCGCCAATCGGCCTTGCCCTTTGTCAGTTCGCCACCGCTGCGCGTGTAGCCGCGGAATTGCGGGGATTTGACCATTTCGATGGCCAGCTTGTCGGCTTCCGGCAAGGCAAAGAACCGACGCGAGGCGTCGAGCACCTCGTCGATCTCAACAGCCGAAATTCCATGCCCGCTGAGATAGAAGAAGCCGACATCGCGGGCCGCCGTGCGCAGGTCGAACAGAAAGGTCCGACGCTGCGACGCGCCCTGTTCGAGACGGCTGAGATCGAGCACGGGTACAATCCTGGCCATGGTCAACCTCCTCCTGCCTCAAGGCTTGGATCAGGCCTTACGGTGACACGCAGGTCGTTGCGATCAAAGCAATGGTCGATCCAATCTCGACGCCAATGGAAGAAAGTCAGCGCTGCGTTTGGCGGCCGGCAGGCAAATAACGTCCGAACGGGTGTTCCATGGCACGAAGGCATCATGGCAATCATATACGCGAATTGCAGTGCGGCCGACGCTCAGAAATTCTCGATCCATGGCCTGAGTTCGAGCTCCCAAGTCCAGGCGCTGCGATGCTGCCGGTGGATTGCGAGATAGGTTTCGGCGATCGCATCCGGAGATAGCCGGCGGTCCTGCCGGTCGGGTTCGCTGGCCTGTCCGGGCCTATTCTGGCCGGGCTCGTTCGGCGCGATCACGCCGTCGACGATGAAATGCGCGACATGGATGTTTTTCGGGGCAAGTTCGCGGGCCATGGATTGGGCCAGTCCGCGCAGGCCGAACTTTGGCATGGCAAAGCCGGCCGAACCCGAAAACCCCTTGACGCTGGCGGTGGCGCCGGTGAACAGGATCGAGCCGGAGCCGCGGGAAAGCAACCGGCGCGCAGCCTGCTGGCCGACCAGGAACCCGCCATAGGCGCCGACTAGCAACGCCTGCTTGACCGATTCGGGATCGAGGTCGGCGATCGGTCCTCGGGCGCGGCCGCTGGCGTTGAAAACCACAAGCGACAGAGGACCGGCTTTGTCGGCGACGTCGAACAGGTTTTCGACCGACGCGACATCGGCAACGTCCGTTTCGACCGCCAGCGCGCCGGTCTCGTCGACCAGCGTGCTCAGCTTGCCGAGGTTGCGGGCAGCCAGGACCACGCGAAAGCCCTCCTTGGTGAGAAGACGTGCAAGCGAGGCGCTCAGCCCCAGCCCTGCTCCTGCGATAACTGCCACGTCTGATGTCATGGAGCTTCTCCCTTACGGATTCTGGTGTGGTACGGATTCTAGTGCGGCGGATTGGCGATTCAGGCCCTACCATTCGTGTTCTGAGGCAGACCGTCAGATCGTAAAAGTCGGATTGGCCCGCATGCCCTGGGACGCATCAGTCATGGAGTTCCCTCGAGATCGCCGGGCCGACCGAAAAATCGCTGAATGTGACTTCGAAACCTTCACGTTGCGGCGAACAGCACATCATGCCGATATCGACTGTTTTCGAGGGCGGGAAATAGGCGAGCCGCACCGGCTTCCAGTGATGGTCGGAGGCATCAAGATACTGAACACGGATTGTCTCGGCATGGCGGGTCAGCCGGATCCTGACGCCGTCCGGACCAGCCGGGATGCTGACCAACGACCAGTCGGAAGCATCATTGGTGACGACGACAGAAAAATACGCCAGCCCGTCGGTGAACTCGATGCCGGCCTTGACCCAGTGCGTCTCGCTCAGCCGGACCATCAAACCGGCCTGATCATAGAGCACCTTGTAGTCCCCCTTGACGGTGACCTCGGCGCTGAAGTCGCCCTCGACCTGCTGGTACAGGAGGTGGCCATTGTCGCGCCAGAAGCCGTAGAACGTCTCACGCCAGAAATCGGTTTCCTTGCCGGTGCGCACATGCACGGTGCTGTCGGCAAAAGCATGATGCGGTGGCGGGTTGAGCCAGGTCAGTTCTGCATCCTGAGATGTCATCGTTGCTCGCCTCTCCGGTTCGTGTTGCGTTATCCGTCGAGGCGGCTACGCCCTCATCTGGACCATTGTACGCGGGTTCAACCGTTTCATTTCGGCACTTGATAAAGCTCGGACGCGGCCTCTCTCAGCGCGCGCCGGCTCTCTGGCCTGAAATACATCATGTGGCCGCCTTCCAGCAGGTCAATGCGGATCGGCTTTGCGCCAGGAAGCGAAGGAATCTGGCCGACAAGGTAGCGGGATGCCAAATAGGGTGTCACCAGGTCGGTGTAGCCGTTGACGATCAAAACGCCGAGGCCGGGGTTTAGCGCTCGCGCCTGCTGGAGGTCATCCATCACGCCGACATAGCCCTGACGCGTCGGGCTCGTCCCGTAATCCCAATTGCCGCTGACTTCACGGTTGAGAAGACGGTAGCTTATATCAGTGCGGAATTTCAATTCCTCACGCACATAGCTGACAAAGGCGGAAGTGAGCACCGGCACGCTTCGGTCGAGGACCGGATCAGGACCGCGAGGCCTTGGACTTTCCGGGGCGATGTCCGCCGTTTCGATCGTGCCGTCATAGGCGCTGAGAACATTGCCCCTTGCCCGCGCAAACTCCTTGGCGAAGAGTTCGGTGGGAATGCGTGCAAAGTTTCGTTTGACGAGTTCGAGCGGCAGGCCGGTGATTTCGGCCACGCGCGGGCTCGCCAGGCGCCCACCCTGTTCCAGCCCGCTGGCAAGCGCGACAAGATAGTCGCCGAGGGCATAGCGTTCGACATCGGCCAATCGCTCGTGCAGCTCGGAACCGGTGACGCCTTCGCTGCGCAGGCGCACCGCCGCCAGCGACGGGAGCTCAAGCGCCCAGTGGAGCGGCTGGAACTCGTCTGGGCGCACGAGCGTGAATTCGAGCGCCGGCGAGATGAGCACGATGCCGCGAGGACTGACGCCGATATCATCCTGAAGCGTCTTGGCGAGCAGTGCAGCCCGAAACCCGCCATAGCTTTCGCCAGCAAGAAACACCGGTGACGCCGTGCGGCCCGCCTGTGCCAGATAGAAGCGAATAAAGGCACCCATCGAGGCGGCGTCCTGGTTGACGCCCCAGAAGCTGCGCGCCTCGGTCCCGGGTGCTTCGCGGCTGTAACCCGTTCCGACGGGGTCGACAAAGACCAGGTCGGTCATGTCGAGCCATGTGTTCGGGTTGTCCAAAAGCCTCTGCGGCGATGGGAGAAAACTTCCATTATCCGCCGTCGCCATCACGCGGGGACCGAGCGCGCCGAGATGCAGATAGGCGGAAGCCGCTCCTGGACCTCCATTGAATACGAAGGTAACGGGACGCCGGGGCTTAGGTTCCCGGCTTGGCTCGGGACGTAGCGTGTAGGCGACATGAAAAATTTCCGCCGTGACGTCGCCCTTACCGGATAGCAACGAGAGAGTGCCGGCCTTTGCCTGATAGTTCAGCGTACGTCCCGCGATTACGATCGAATGATCAGAGATCTGGGGAGGCGGAAGCAGAGACAGAACCCCACCCGAAGGCGACGGCCGCTCGGCCACTTCCGCATGGCTGGCTGGAACGCTGCCGGACAGCAGTAGCATAGCAAGGGTGATTTCTAGCAGCTTGGTACGCATGACGACTCCGCAGCGGAAACAACTGGAAGCTATCACGCTGATGGCTCAGCCGAAATCACAGGATCGTGCAGCCCTTCGCTGCTGGAACGAGACCGATGGCTTTCAACGCACGATCTTCACACACATGGGCGTGCCGATATCGATGGATCGCCCGGTGTCGGCCAGCCGGCCCGTGGCGGCGTCGCGGGCAAAAATATTGATGCGATCGGCATTTTGGTTGGCGGAGAGGAGGTGGCGGCCCGAGGGCGTCAGCGCCAGATTGCGCGGCGTGGCACCCCTACAGGGCGTGTGATCGACTAGCGCAAGCGTGCCTGTTTCCTGGTCAACCGAAAACACCGCAACGCTGACATGGCCGCGGTTGGAACCGTAGAGGAAGCGGCCGTCAGGCGAGATCTGGATGTCGGCGCAATGATTGCCGTCGCGCGCCGCGGCCGGCACGGCCGGTTTCGTGTCGATGACCGAGAGCCTTCCTGGCACATCGTCGAGCGCAAGCGACACGATCGTTGAATCCAGTTCGTTCATGACGAACACGAAGCGCCCGAGCGGATGCAGCGCCACATGGCGCGGGCCGGCGCCGGGCGCAAGCGCCTGCTCCGCCAGTCTGGTCAGACTGCCATCAGGCCCGATGCGGTACGAGACAAGCCGATCGATGCCGAGATCGGCGACAATCGCCACGCCACCGTCGATCGTCTCGGTGACGCTGTGAGCATGAGGGCGTTCTTGACGGGCTGTGTCAGGCCCGCCTTGTGGGCGACGCTCGACAACGGCGCGGTCAGGCCGCCATCCTCGCGCAGCCCATAGACCACGACCGAGCGATCGGAACCGCCTTCGCCCATGCCGTAATTGGCGACCAGGAGCCTCGTCCCGTCGCGCGATGGTGTTGTGCGCCGTGATGCTGCCGAGGGTCGGCTGCTTGTTGATGTAGGAAAGCGCGGCGGTTGGCCTGTCGAAGCGGTAGGCCGAGAACCACGCCCTCGCGCCAGGCGAATACTTCGGAGTTGGCATAGATGTGGGAGCCGTTCGGCGTCACCGACAGAAAGGTCGGTTTGTCGACGTCGCCCGTCCCAGTCAGTTTCCTCGTCTCCAGCGTCTCCTCGTCGAAACTGTAGAGTCCGACGCCGCGCGCCGCGAAAATAAGGCGCCTCGCGGTTGGGGCTGCCAACGAAAACCAGACAGGCATTCCGCATAAATTCTCCCTTGTTCCGCCGGCATTGGCCGCCGCGGATTCGCGCGAAATTTCGCCTGTTCACGCTTGCAAGGCAATCCCATATGTGAAAAGTATATTTACAAAAGAAGATTGACGCGAGGATAGATCATGCAATTCGCTGTTCCACGGTACGTCGGCACTGGCGATCGCGAAGGAGAGCTTGTGCTTTATTGCGAGCACCTGCAGACGGTGAATTACAGCAATCCGGCCGATTTCGCCGGGAAGACGGAGAAATAGGCGATGGCCGCCACTGCCGAATTGCCGCTGACCGGGCTCGTCGTCGTCGACATGAGCCAGTTCCTGTCCGGGCCCTACTGCTCGCTGAGGTTGCTCGACCTTGGCGCCCGCGTCATCAAGATCGAGCGGCCGGATGGCGGTGACCTGTCGCGCCGGCTTTATCTCAGCGACACCGAGATCGGCGGCGACTCTACAATCTTCCACGCCATCAACCGCGCCAAGGAAAGCTTTGCCATCGACCTCAAGGACGAGGCCGACCTTGCGGCGCTGCGCGGCCTGCTGGCCAAGGCCGACGTGCTGATCCAGAATTTCCGCCCCGGCGTCATCGAGCGCCTGGGCCTCGACTTTGAGGCGGTGCGCAAAATCAATCCGCGCCTGGTCTATGCCTCGATCAGCGGCTATGGCGAGGAAGGCCCCTGGGTCAAGCGGCCCGGGCAGGATCTGCTGGCGCAAGCCCGCTCCGGCGTGATGTGGCTGAACGGCGACGAGGACCAGGGGCCGGTGCCCTTCGGCCTGGCGATTGCCGACATGCTGGCGGGCTCCGCCGCCGCGCAAGGCATCCTTGCCGCACTGGTGCGGCGCGGCGTGACCGGCACTGGCAGCCATGTCGAGACCAGCCTGCTCGAAGCGCTGGTCGATTTCCAGTTCGAGGTGCTGACCACGCATCTCAATGACGGCCGCCGCCTTCCGCGGCGATCAGCCTTCCGTAGCGCCCACGCCTATCTGTCGGCGCCCTACGGCGTCTATCCGGCGAAGGACGGCTATTTGGCGATCGCGATGTCGCCGATCTCGAAGCTCGCCGATCTGCTGGGGCTCGAAGAGCTTGCGCCCTATCGCGATCAGCCGTCGACCTGGTTCACCGCCCGCGACGAGATCAAGGCAATCATCGCGCAAAAAATCGCGACGAAGACGGTCGACGAATGGCTTGCCATCCTCGAGCCCGCCGATATCTGGTGCGCCAAGGTGCTGACCTGGCCGGAAATGATGGCCAGCGAAGGCTTTCAGGTGCTCGAGATGCTGCAGACAGTGACGCGCGAGGATGACGTCTCGATCCTCACCACGCGCTCGCCGCTCAGGGTCGATGGCGTCCGCGCCAAGGTCGAGCGGGCTGCGCCACGCATCGGCGAGCACAGCGCAAAGATCCGCAAGGAGTTCGGATTGTGAGCGACGTGATGCTCGAAGGCATGACCTGGAGTCACCCGCGCGGCTACGATCCGATGATCGCCTGTTCGGCGCTGTGGAAGCACCGCACCGGCGTCAACATAGAATGGGATAAGCGCTCGCTGCAGGATTTCGAATCCTTTCCGGTCGAGGAACTGGCCCGTGCCTACGATTTGATCGTCATCGATCACCCGCATGTCGGCCAGATCACCGCCGATAATTGTTTGGCGCCGCTCGATATCGTTGGCCGCGAAGCGGAGCGCGCGGCGCTGGCGGCGGGGAGCGTCGGCCGCTCCTATCCGAGTTACAACTGGCAAGGCCGGCAGTGGGCGTTTCCGATCGACACGGCGAGTCAGGTGCAGGCGTGGCGGCCCGACATGCTTTCTGCCGCCCCGGCGAACTGGGCCGAGATGCTCGAGTTGGCGCGACAAGGTCGTGTCCTGTTGCCGATGAGGCCGCCGCATTCGCTGATGGTGTTCTACACGCTATCCGGCAATTTCGGCCGGCCCGCCGTCGAAGAGCCTGGCGGCCACGTAAATCCTGACATGGGCAGCCGCGTTTTCGAGATGATGCGCGAGGTCGCGGCTCTCGTCGATCCGGCCTGCCTTGGCATGGACCCGATCGACATCCTGGAGCAAATGGCCAGGTCCGGCTCACGGATCGCCTGCGCGCCGCTGATCTATGGCTATGTCTCCTATGCCATCGCCGGCTTTCGGAGCAACCGCCTTGCCTTCGCGGACATTCCGGCTGAGGGCAATGCCGGTCCGGTCGGCTCGGCGCTCGGCGGAACCGGCATTGCCGTGTCGGCCTTTTCGAAGGCGAAGCAGGCGGCCATCGACTTTGCCTACTGGATCGCCAGCGGCGAGGTGCAGCGCGGCCCCTATGCGTCGGCCGGCGGCCAGCCCGGCCATGCCGCAGCCTGGGACGATGCAGCCGTCAACGCAGCCGCCGGTAATTTCTACATGAACACCCGCGCCACCCTCGAAGGTTCCTGGGTCAGGCCACGGCACGACGGCTACATGGCCTTCCAGCAGGCCGCGTCCGATCGCATCAATCTCGGCCTGGCCGAAAAGCACCATGCCGGCCGTGTCGTCGCCGATCTCAATCGCCTGTTTCTGGAGAGTTTCCCGGCACCCGGCGCTGCCGGTTGAGGAGCCTGAAACAGCTTAAATGGAGGAGAACATGAACAGCCTGATCCGCGGCAACTCACGCTGCTGATCGGCCTCGGCTTCCGGCCCTCGACCGTGCAGACGGCACTTGGCCTGGTCATCGTGCTGCTTGTGTCGCTCTATGGCCGCGAGAGGCACATGTCGGCGACGATCTGAAGCCGCTTACAAACTCCAAAGCCGCTTCGCATTGCCGGAGAGCAGCTTTTGCCGCTCATCGATGCTTGCACCGGCAAGCAGCGCGTGCGTCGCCGCCACCCAGGTCGCAAGCCCGCCGCCAAGCGTGCAGACCGGCCAGTCGCTGCCCCACACGACGCGGTCCCAGCCGAAGCATTCGATGGTGTGCTCCACATAGGAACGCAGCGTTTCGACAGTCCACGATCCAGCCTCCGCATAGGCGACCACACCGGAAATTTTGCCGACGACGTTCGGGCGCCGCGCAATCTCCGCCATATGCTCGCGCCAGGGATGCTCACTGCTGCCCTTGATGTCGGGCACGCCGCAATGGTCGAGCACGAACTGGACGCCAGGCGCGAGATCGGCGAGTGCGATCGCTTTAGGGATTTGATGCGGCAGGACAACGAGATCGAATGTCAGCCCGGTGCCAGCAAGCCGCTTGAGGTTTTCGCGAAACAGCGCGCCTTCCGAAAGCTCGTCCGGCATGACGTGGAGTACGCGCCGAAAACCCTTGACGAAGGGATTGGCTTTCTGACGCTCGAGATAGGCGGCAAAGTCCGGCTCTTCCGGACGGCACGATGCGATCGCCCCTCTCAGCAAACTGTCCTTCTGTTGCGACAGCGCCTTCACATGGCTGGTCTCAGCCTCGATATCGGCCGGATCGACATCGACTTCCATGTGCAATGCGCCCTCTATGCCGGCCCGGCGAGCTTGGACTGCATATTCGTCGTGGGAAAAATCGCGGTTTAGTGCCGGCACGCCGGAGAGCCAGGGATAGCGCAGCGCCGACTGGTCGATCAGGTGCAGATGGGTGTCGAAGATCATGACAACGCTCTCCTCCTCCGGCGTTTCGAATCATCTCACGGAGAAATTTTTCATTCAAATAAGAATTTACTTCGCCTGCTTGACCGTTGATCCCGCCAGTTGCGACAGCTTTTCGGTCGCCGCCAGCAACAGCTCTATCGTCCTGGTGATATCGGGCGCCTTGGGTGCGTTGACCAGGGTTATGTAGGGGATCGATAGTGCTGCGATTGCCTTGCCGTCCGAACCGAGAACGGGGGTCGACAGGTTGAATACGCCGGCGGTCTGCATTGACGCCATCATTTCGTAGCCGCGTTCACGTATCTGGTCGAGGCGGGCAAAGAATTCCGGCGATTGAGGCGGCTTGTCGGTGCTGCGCAGATGCTCGGAGATCATCATCTGCCGCTCTTCCGGCGAGCGGAACGCCAG
Source organism: Mesorhizobium sp. f-mel (assembly GCF_053850215.1). Taxonomy (NCBI): domain Bacteria; kingdom Pseudomonadati; phylum Pseudomonadota; class Alphaproteobacteria; order Hyphomicrobiales; family Phyllobacteriaceae; genus Mesorhizobium; species Mesorhizobium sp. f-mel. Next base: position 441,026 of record NZ_JBSPTO010000001.1, on the reverse strand, counting down.
CAGCACATGTCCGGATCCCGTGTCGAACAGGCTGATATGCGAGCCGACGCGAATCGAAATGCCCCAGTAGTCCGGCGCTTCCTGCTGTGCGATCACCACTGCGGAACCGCGGTCGAAGACGACGAGCTGGTTTGCCTGCTGCGAGGTTTCGGCAAGTTCACGCATCAGCGGCGTCGCATAGGAAACCAGCCGCCGCACCGGCGCGTGCAGCTGCGCTAGGCCAAACAGCTTGAGGGTCAGCGAATAACGGTCGCCGTCTGGCCGCGTGACGTAGCCGCGTCGCACCAGCCGGTCGAGCATGCGATAGAATTCGTTGGGGCTGCGATCGAGTTTCTTGGCGATTTCCGCCTGCGTCAGGCCGCCGTCGACGCCGGCCAGAAGCTCGAGGATGTCGAGCCCCTTGTCGAGCGCCGGGGCGCGATAACGGTCGTCGTCCTCGTCGCCTGCCATAGTCACTTCCCGGTGAATTTCGCCTTTCATATATGCACAATGACCTGCTTCCGGAAGAACTTTCAACTTGACGCCTTCATGAATATTTTGTTTATATATGAATAAAGCTCAACTGGATCGGTACGAGTCCCGGACGCACCCTCGAGAGGAATCAAATGACAGGCTGTTACGGCTTATCAGCCGGTGTGGCGCTGCTCGCAATTGATGCAGGCGATTCTTCTGCTGCCGATCTGTCACGCAAGTTCGATGACGTCATCAGCCGGAGTTGCCGATGATCGTCACCGAACCGCTCGGCAACGAGACGCTGGTGTTCGCCGAATTCAACGGCGGTGTCTGGGTATCGCGTATGGTCAATCCAAAACAGTTAAAGGCGGGCGACCGCGTGAAAATGAGCCTGGACCTGTCGCAGGCCCATCTGTTTTCTGCCGATACCGGCAGGACATTGCGAGGTTAACGTCATGGCAAAGATCGAAAAAGCCGAACTGCGGATGGTCGACCTGGTGCCGAAGGTCAAGCGCACTGATGCGATCCAGAGTTTTGTCAGCCAGGAAACGCCGATCGTCACCATCACCGACGCCGACGGCGCGGTCGGCACCGGCTACAGCTACACGATCGGCACCGGCGGCTCCTCGGTGATGCGGCTCCTGGCCGACCACCTTGCGCCGCGGCTGATCGGCCGCGACGCCGACATGATCGAGGCGATCTGGCACGAGCTCGAATTCGCCACCCACGCGACGACGATCGGTGCCATCACGGCAATCGCGCTGGCGGCCATCGACACGGCGCTGTGGGATCTCAGGGCAAAGAAGCTCGGCCTGCCGCTGTGGAAGCTGGCCGGCGGCGCCAAGGACCGCTGCCCGCTCTACACCACAGAGGGCGGCTGGCTGCATATCGAGACCGAGGCGCTGGTCGAGGACGCGCTCGCCGCCAAGGCAAAGGGTTTTCGCGGTTCTAAGGTCAAGATCGGCAAGCCGCACGGCTCCGAGGATCTCGCCCGGCTGACCGCGGTGCGCCAAGCAGTCGGCTCATCCTACGAGATCATGACCGACTGCAACCAGGGCTTTTCTGTCGACGAGGCGATCCGCCGGGCGGAGCGACTGCGCGATCTCGACCTCGCCTGGATCGAGGAGCCGCTGCCGGCCGACGACATCGATGGCCATGTGCGGCTGTCGAATGCGACGTCGACGCCGATCGCCATCGGCGAGTCGCTCTATTCGATCCGGCATTTCCGCGAATACATGCAAAAAGGCGGCTGCTCGATCGTGCAGGTCGATGTCGGCCGCATCGGCGGCATCACGCCGTGGCTCAAGGTCGCGCATGCGGCCGAGGCATTCGATATCCCGGTCTGCCCGCATTTCCTGATGGAACTGCATGTCAGCCTGACCTGCGCCATTCAGAACGGCCGATATGTCGAGTATATTCCCCAGCTCGATGAACTAACTGGCAAGAAAATGCGCATCGAGGACGGCCAAGCACTGGCACCGGACGAGCCCGGCATCGGCATCGACTGGGATTGGAATGCCGTCATGGCGAAGAGCATTGCGGAATTCACCACCGAAATAACAAAATAGGGAGCCGGACATGCAGCGGATGGGAATGGTGCTCGGCCTCAAGCCGGAAAAGGTCACCGAGTATGTGCGGCTTCACGCTGCCGTATGGCCTGACGTGCTTGCCATGATTTCCGCCTGCAACATCAGGAATTATTCGATCTATCTTAAGGAGCCGGAGCACCTTTTGTTCAGCACTTTCGAATACCACGGCACCGATTATGCCGCCGACATGGCGAAGATGGCCGCCGATCCCAAGACGCAGGAATGGTGGGCGCTGTGCATGCCTTGCCAGGAGCCGCTGCCGACCCGCAAGGAGGGCGAGTGGTGGGCATCGATGGACGAAGTCTTCCATCATGACTGACGGCGTTTTCGATCCTCACTCGCTCTCCCAGTCCTGGGCGAAGCCATCGAAGCCGAGGCCGATCGTGATTTTCGGCGCCGGCTCGATCGCCGGCGATGCGCATTTCCCGGCCTATGGAAAAGCCGGCTTTCCGGTCGCCGGGCTTTTCGATCCCGACCATACCAAGGCGGAAAGACTGGCGCAGAAATGGGGCGTCGCCACTTACCGGTCGGTCGGGGAAGCCGCAGCGATCAAGGACGCCGTCTTCGACCTGGCGACGCCGCCGGCTCATCATGCCGGCGTGCTCAGGGCGTTGCCAGATGGTGCAGTGGCGCTGATCCAGAAGCCGATGGGCAGCGATCTCAGCGAGGCGACCGAAATCCTCGAAATCTGCCGCTCCAAAAAACTGAAGGCGGCGGTGAACTTCCAGCTCCGCTTCGCGCCGATGATGCTGGCGCTGAAGGATGCGATCGCCAAGGGTTGGCTGGGCGACGTGGTCGATTTCGATGCATGGCTGGCATTGGCGACGCCGTGGCAACTCTGGGAGTTTCTGGTGAAGGCGCCGCGCGTCGAGATCGCCATGCATTCGATCCATTATCTCGACCTGATCCGGCAATTGCTCGGCGATCCCCGGGGCGTTCACGCCAAGACGCTCGGCCATCCCGGCCACAAGGTCGCGCAAACGCGCACCAGCGCGATCCTCGACTATGGCGACATTGTGCGATGCGCGCTGTCGATCAACCACGATCACAAATTCGGCCGAAAACATCAGGCCTGCGAATTCCGCATCTGCGGCACCGAGGGCGCCGCCTATCTCAAACTCGGGCTCAATCTCGACTATCCGCGCGGCGAGCCTGACATCCTTGAAATCTATCCGAAGGGCGGCTCCGACTGGGTTGCTGTGCCACTCATCGGCGAATGGTTTCCCGACGCCTTCGTCGGCCGCATGGCCAATGTGCAGCGCTATGCATCAGGCGAGGACACCGAGCTCGTCAGTTCCGTCGAAGACGGCTGGAGCACGATGGCGCTGGTCGAGGCCGCCTACCAATCGAGCGCGGCGCCGGCAACACCAATCGCGGCGAGGCCCTGACATGGAGCAGACTGTCTATTTCGAAGACTATCAGATCGGTTCGTCGCGCATGACCAGCGGGCGCACCATCACCGAGACCGACTTCGTCGTTCATGCCGGCCATACCGGCGATTTTTTTCCACACCATATGGACGCCGAATTCATGAAGACGACGCCGTTCGGCCAGCGCATCGCCCATGGCACGCTGGTCTTTTCGGTCGGCGTCGGACTGACGGCAAGCGTCGTCAATCCAGTCGCCTTCTCCTATGGCTACGACAGGTTGCGCTTCATCAAGCCGGTGTTCATCGGCGACACGATCAGGACCCGCACGACCATCTCGGCCAAGGAAGACGACCCGAAGCGGCTGGAGTCGGGTCGCGTCATCGAGCGCTGCGAGGTGATCAACCAGCATGGCGATGTGGTGCTGGCGGCCGACCACATCTACATCGTCGAGCGCCGCGACAAGCCGAAGCCGGGCTGAGCTAATTGCAGAGCAGTCATATCCGGTTGACCGGATATAGCGGCTTCCCGCCGCGCAGGACGGATGCGACATCGGCAAACACCTTGTTGCGAACCTCAGCGTAAGACTGGGTCGAGTAGTGCGCCGCGTGTGGACTGACCAGGACGGCCGTCGCCGTGATGCCGCAAAAGCCGATCCCGTCGTGCTCCGACGCGGGGATGGCGACCGGGCCCGCCACCGCCCGCATCGCCTGCTTGAAGGCGCGCGGATTGATGGCGTCGTGCCCATCCGCCCATGTCGTCGGAGTGGCGGCCGCCGGCGTCAATTTACGCGAAGCCCGGCCTGGCGCATCAGCGGCAGCACGCGGTCACAGAAGAAGGGCAATTCGTAGGTGTAGTTGACGAATGTGAGGGCGGCGCCGGAATAACCCTGGTCCATGATTTCAGTGAGATCGTCGACGATTTTTTCCGGTGTGCCGATGAGCGGAAACGTTCCAGCACCGCCGGCGAACCTTTGCCGATACTCAGTGAAGGCCTTCGCGTCGTGGGAGTTCGCGAATTCCTTCTTCTTGCGCATATGCTCGTCGACCGCGCCTTCGTCCGCGCATTCCAGCGCGTAGTGCCGGTAATAATCCTCGGCTTCTTGCTGGGTCTCGCGGCAGACGACGTGGCAGACCGTATAGACGCCGACTTCGCGTCCAACTTCAGCTGCTCGGTTGGTGATGTCGACCACATGCGCGCGGCCATCGGCAATTTCGGAAAAAGTCGAAAACAAATAGTCGCAGTGGCGCGCCGCATAGTTGCGCCCCGGTGCGCCGAAGGCGGCGTTCATGGTCACCGGGCGCGGCGCCTGCAGGCTTGGCGGGCGGCTGACAACCCCCTTCAGATCATAGAACTCTCCGCCGAAGTCGAACGGCTCCCTGGATTGGTAGGCACGCTCGATGATGTTGATCCATTCTTCGGCCTGATCGTAGCTCCGGTCGCCGACCGTCTGCCCGAACATGGCGAACTCGTCCGGGTTCCAGCCGCAGACAATGTTCAAGCCGGCACGCCCGTTGGAGATGTGGTCGACGGTCGCCAGCGCCTTTGCAGCCTGCAGCGGATGAACCAGCGGCACATGCACCGTCATGAACAGACCGATGTTCTCCGTCGCGACGGCGAGACCCGCCGCCCAGGTGAAAGTTTCAAACGACCATTCCCGCACATGCGTCAAACCGCCGAAGCCGCGCCAGCGCGCGATCGGCAGCAGAAACTCCAGGCCGGCGCGATCGGCGATGCAGGCAGCATTGAGGTTGTCTTCCCAGCGGGCGCGCCAGCGCTCGGGAACGGTGGTCATTGCCAGGCCGCCATCGGCGTTCATCGAGAAGACGCCGAGCTTGAACCTGTTCGGCCCTTTCAGCGGATGCTGCTTTCTGATCATGGTTTTCCCTGCCGCGGGATGTCCTCAGCTTCATCGTCGAACTGTTGCAACGGTGGGCTCAGCTTCATGAACGCTCCTCGGAGCCTCGCCTGGGCCGGCGGATGGCTCTCACCTTGCCGCTGTTTCCACCGCCGCAGAAGAACTGATCGCCACCATCGGACTCCAGCCCCGACACGCCTGTTCCAGGGGGCATATCAAGCTTCTCCAGGACCTTTCCGGTTTCAGGATCTATCCGCCTGACGTCGCTCTCGTCACCTTCCCAGGTGCCGTGCCAGAGTTCGCCGTCGATCCAGGTGACCCCTGTGACGATCCGGTTGGAATCGATTGTGCGAAGAACTGCCCCTGTCTGCGGGTCGATCTGATGGATTTTGCGACCGCGATTCTGCCCCACCCAAAGTGAGCCTTCGGCCCAGGCGAGCCCGGAGTCGCCGCCGCCACCTGGCGCCGGAATCGTGGCGAGCACGCGGCCTGTGTTGGGATCGATCTTCTGGATGCGATCTTCGGCGATCTGGAACAGGTGCTGACCGTCGAAGGCCGTTCCTGCGTGCGCGGCGACCTCAATCGCGCGAACCACTTTCCCGCTCGCAGGATCCAAGGCGTTCAGCCTGTCTCCGGACGCAAACCAGACATGCTGACCGTCGAACGTAACCCCAGCCACCTGGTCGACACCCGGAAAGGGTCCATATTCGCGGAGGACTTCGGCTGCAGATCGTTTCATGCTTCTCCTCCAGGCTCAGATCTGTTGAATTATCCCGACACTAGTAGCCAGATAGTGAGCCGGGGAGTAACAAGATTGTCGGGAATCCCGGCACGGGCGGGGTCATCCAACGGCGCGCTCGCCCGCGACCGAACGATTGCACCTTGCCTGCTGCCGCAAGCTGCTCGAGCGATCGCTGCACGGTGCGCGAGCTGGCTCCGAGCGCAATTGCGAGCGCCGAGCTCGACCACGACTCGCCATCAGCGAGGAAGGCGAGCACCGCTGCATGCTGCTCATCGACGGGCGGTGCCAGAACCACCACATCGCGTGGGCGGCGCGGCTTAAGCGCAAAGCCTCGCTTGGTCGCGCTCACATCCGCCAGTGACCGCAGCTCCACGCGAAGCCGACCGACTTCGACCCGCAACCGGGCGCGATGCGATTCATCGGCGTGCTTGCCGCCGAACGCGCGGGCGACGAGCGTGCTCCGCGGCACGTCCGCGGGCCAGGCTTCGCCCAGCGTGCGGGCAAGCGCGAACAAGACCGGGCGCGTCGCGAGCGGGACGATAATGCCGGCGTCCCGCACGACATTGCGGCAGGCGTCGACGACGAGCGCTCCCGACGCCAGCAGCGCTTCGACCTCCTCAAGCAGGAGCGGGTGCTCCTCACCACGCGCGATCAGGCGCGCCGCGGGCGTGTTCATCACGAGGGATGCGCTTTCGACCTCTGCCGTCAGCGCCGGGATGTCCGCCTCGCGGGCGGCATGCTCGGCCCGCGCGAGCGCAACGCGCGCCGCCTTGGTCCGGAGGCGTCGAATCGCGAGCCCCGCAATCACCAGCTCGTGGGCGGCCCTCGACGCGGGTGGGAGCGTTGTCGGGTCGAACCCGGCCAGCCTGCTCTCGGCCTCATCGAGGCGTCCGATCAGGAGCAGGCGCCGAGCCTCGAGATTGCGCGCATGCGCGGCATTAAAGCGGTCGCCGTGCTTTTCAAGCGTCGCCCGCGCGGCGTCGAGTGCCTTCGCCGGCCACCCGAGGTCGCGCGAGACGAGCGCGATCTCGGCTTCGGCGACGACGCACCTCGCGCGAGCGACGGCTTCTTTCGGACCGAAGGCGCGCGCAGCACTTTTGAGAAGAGCCTTTGCTCGAACGAGGTCGCCGAGCTGCGCCATCGCGATGCCGCGCAGAGCAAGCGCAGGCGCATCGTCACGCAGGGCGACCCGCTTCAAAGCGCCGAGGGGATCACCCGTTGCGAGGGCGCGCGCCGCAGCGGTGATCAGCGAGTCCATCGGAATCCCGTCACGTTTGTAACTCTCACCATTCGATGTCCGGTCCTAATCTATCTCAGGACCAACAGCCAGCGCGCTGTATCGAAACGCGCCGTATCGAAAACGGTGCGAACATCGAGGAAGGAGACGAACGATGCCGACACACAGAAGCGGAACACGTGAGGAGTGGCTGGCGGCGCGGCTTGATCTGCTCAAGGCGGAGAAGGAGCTCACGCGCCAAAGCGATGAGGTGGCGCGGCGGCGGCAGGCATTGCCTTGGGTTCGGATCGACAAGGATTACCGATTCGAGACCGATAAAGGCAGCGCCTCACTGGCAGACCTTTTCAGGGGACGCTCGCAGCTCCTCGTCTACCACTTCATGTTCGGGCCCGATTACACGGCGGGCTGTCCGGCCTGCTCAGCGATCGCGGATGGATTCGACGGCTTCGTCCTCCACTTGGCCAACCACGACGTCACGCTTTCGGCGGTATCGCGGGCACCGCTCGCGAAGCTGCAGGCGTACAAGCGGCGAATGGGATGGACGTTCCCCTGGGCGTCCTCACACGGCAGCGACTTCAATTTCGACTTCGACGTTTCGTTCACCGAGGAGCAGCAGCGCGAGGAAGGCATCGAATACAACTATGTCCGCGAGGCACCTCTCGCAAAGATACCCTCGCGTACGACTGCCGACGGCTCCGAGACGTTCGCTGCAATGAGCGGAACAGACATGGCCACGTACACGCGCGAGAGGCCAGGCATGAGCGCGTTCGTGATCGAGGACGGCGTCGTCTATCACGCTTATTCCACCTATGCGCGCGGATTGGACGGCCTCTGGGGCATGTATCAGTGGCTCGACCGCGCGCCCCGAGGGCGTAACGAAACGGGCGTGTGGTGGCGCCGCCACGACGAGTACGGCCAGGGCTGACGTCCGATGACACTGCACTCCAACCACACGCAGAAGATGCCGCCCGCAGGCAGCGGATCTGCCGATTTCCCAAGCGACAATGTCGCCGCCCGCGGCGCGGCCGACTGGCTATCCCTGGCAGCCGCGCCAACCTTCGCAATGATGGCGCTGCTGACGGCCGTCACCGGTGATGCGGACATGATCTGCTCGGCGGCGCAAGATGCGTCGCCGCTGAGCGGAATGGTCATGATGTACTTGCTGATGAGCGCCTTCCATTTGGCGCCTTGGCTGAAGCTGGTCGCCAGCCGACGAAGCGCTGTCCGCCGGTCGTGATCCAGCGTTCGCAAAGCCTCTGGGATTGGATTGCTGACACCGCGTGTAGGAAAAGGACCTGGGCCCGGACGCTCCTCTCAGGCGGCGCTCCACGGTCTTGCCCCGTCGATAATCTCTTGAGCGCGTACGGCAAAGCGGCCGGCGAGAGGCGACGTGCTGGCGGCATCGGCCGACGCCGCGCTGCCTTCCCGCGCCCGGTCGGCGATGCCGACGAAGATCACGGCAAAACGGAACAGCGAAAAAACCAGGTGGAAGCGTTGCAGGGGCGCGGTGGGCACGGCATGGGCGAAATAATGGTCGAGGAATTCGCGCTGGCTGGGGATGCCGAGTGCCTCGTGATCGAGGCCGAGGATACCGCCATATTCGTCCGGGGCCGAATGCCAGGTCATCGAGCAAAAGCCGAGATCGGCGAGCGGATGGCCGATCGTCGACAGCTCCCAATCGAGAATGCCGATCACCTGCGGCTTGTCGGGATGGAACAGCAGATTTCCGAGGCGGAAGTCGCCATGGGCGATCGACACGCGCCCATCATCCGCGGGCATATGCTGCGGCAGCCAGTCGGCGACCGCTTCGAGTGCCGGAATTGTGTCGCTCGGCGATTCCCTGAGCTGCCTGGTCCAGCGGCCAATCTGGCGCTCGAAATAGTTGCCGGGCCGGCCGTAGTCGCCGAGACCGACCTCGTCGGGACGGACGGCGTGCAATTTGGCCATCGCTTCTGCCATGCCGAAATAGATGCCGCGTCGCTCGGCGGGCGAAAGGCCAGGCAGCGAACAATCGTGGAAGACGCGACCATCCAGCCGCTCCATCAGGTAGAAGGGCGTGCCGAGCAACTCGGCACCGTCGTGATAGAGCACCGGCCCGGGCACGGGGACGTTGGTCGGTGCCAGCGCTTCAAGCACGCGGAATTCGCGATCGACGGCATGCGCCCCGCGCAGGATCGGCCCGGCCGGCTTCTTGCGCAGCACCATGCGATGCGCACCATAGTCCACGAAATAGGTAGGATTGGACTGTCCGCCGCCGATCCGCTCGAGCGACATTGCGGCATCGCCGAAGCGGCTCGCGAGAAAACCCTTCAATGCCGCAGGATCGAAGTCCGCATTCAACGGCTGCGCCATCTTTCCTCCTGAGCGCGCGTCCCTTATGCCTCGCCTTCGACAGTCCAGCGCCAGAAGCCCCTCTCTTCCTCGTTGAGGAAACGGTTCAGCACCATCTTGTGGACCTCATCGGCACCATCGACCAGCCGCGCCTGGCGAGCATAGCGGTAAATCCATTCGAGCACCGTGTCCTTGGAATAGCCCCGCGCGCCATTGATCTGGATCGCCACATCGGCCGCGTCATGCAGCACGTTGGCGACCTGGACCTTGGCCATCGACACGTCCTTGCGGGCAAAGCCACCGCGGTCCAGCTCCCACGCTGCCTTCATCACCAGGATGCGGCCGATCTCGATGCGCATTGCGAGGTCGCCGAGCTTCAGCTGGACACTTTCGCGGTCGGCGAGGCGCTGGCCGAAACTATGGCGCTCGGCAGCGTAGGCGCGCGCGATCTCGACGCAGCGCTTGGACAATCCGAGCCAGCGCATGCAGTGGGTAAGCCGCGCCGGGCCGAGCCGCACCTGCGTCACCTTCATGCCCCTGCCCTCGCCGGCCAGCATGTCTTCGACAGGGATTTCGAGCCCGTCAAATTCCAGCTCGCAATGCCCGCCATGCTCCTCCGGGCCCATGATCTCGATGCGGCGCGTGATGCGCCAGCCCGGTTGGTCCTTGTGGAACATCAGGGCCGACAGACCATGGCGCGGGTCGTCCGAGGTTCGCGCGATCAGGATGAAATGGCTGGCCTCCTCCGCGCCGGTGATGAACCATTTGCGGCCGGTCACGACATATTTGTCGCGGCGCCGTTCAGCACGCGTCATAATCATCGAAGGATCAGAGCCGCCGCCGGGGTGCGGTTCGGTCATGGCAAAGGCCGAGCGCACCTTGCCCTCGACAATCGGCTTCAGCCATTTTTGCTTTTGCGCCGGTGTGCCGAGCGCCTCCAGAACCATCATGTTGCCATCGTCGGGCGCTGCCGAATTGAACACCACGGGTCCGAAGATCGACCGGTTCATCTCCTCGTAGCAGACCGCCATGTCCATCTTGCCAAGACCGGCTCCGCCGGTTTCGGGCTTGAGCTGCAGGCACCACAGGCCCGCCATCCGCGCCTTGGCGCGGAGTGCCTCCAGCAGCGGCAAGGCGATATTTCCGTGCGCGTCATAGGATGCCTTGTCGGTCTCGAGCGGCAGGATCTCCTGCTCGACGAAGTCGGCAATGCGGACACGGTAATCTTCGGTGCGGGCGGGAATGTCGAAATTCATGGAAACCTCACAGCGATGAAACGAGGTGGCCGCCATCGACCCATGGACGAGATCGCCGAAACGCATTGCGTCAACATGTAGAAATCGAGCAAGCGCTCGTTTCTTTGTTCGCCTCTATCCTCTTTTGCTGCCGCCGTCATCCGGCGAAGCGCGGTTCCGCGACGCCTTTGATGCCAAGGCCGGTTATGGCGAACAGGCTGCCGCGCAGAACGCCGTCGCCGGGGAAGCGCGGCAGCGGCGGTTTCGCCATCGAGGTCACGTAAAGGGTGTCGAGCTTCGGTCCGCCGAACATGACGCTGGTGATCTTCTTGACGGGCATGTCGATGATCCGATCGACGCTGCCGTCGGGCGCATAACGCACCAGCCGGCCGTCGTAGACGAGGGCATTCCAGGGAAAGCCTTCTGCATCGACGGTTGACCCCAGCGGCGCCACCATGCGGCGACAGGCGAGCCGCCTCAGAACGCGACCTTGTCGCCGCCCTTCAATGACAGGATCTCGCGCGCCTCGTCGGGCGTCGCCACCTCCATGCCGAGGCCTTCGATGATCTTGCGGGCAAGTACCACCTGCTCGGCGTTCGATTTGGCAAGCTTACCCTTGCCGGCCCACAGGCTGTCCTCCAGGCCAACCCTGATGTTGCCACCAAGGGCTGCCGACTGCGCAGCGATGCGAAGCTGGCTGGCGCCGGCGCCGAGCACCGACCAACGGAACTGGTCGCCGAACAGCCGGTCGGCGGTGCGCTTCATATGGGCGACGTCCTCGGGGTGGGTGCCGATGCCGCCAAGCAGCCCGAACACCGACTGCACGAAGAACGGCGGCTTCACCAGCCCGCGATCGGCGAAGTGCGAGAGATTGTAGAGATGGGCAATGTCGTAGCACTCGAACTCGAAGCGCGTGCCGTTGTCGTAGCAGGTTGCCAATATGTATTCGATATCCTTGAACGAGTTGCGAAAGACAAGGTCGCGCGTCGCTTCCAGATGCGGCTTTTCCCAGTCGAACTTGAAGGTCTCGTATTTGTCGACGAGGTGGTAGAGCCCGAAATTGATCGAACCCATGTTGAGCGAGGCGACCTCGGGCTTGAACTCGGCGGCCGGGCGCACGCGCTCCTCGACCTTCATGTAGGGACTGCCGCCGGTGGTGATGTTGATGGCGGCGTTGGTGGCCTGCTTGATGCGCGGCAGGAAGCGGGCGAAGGCCTGAGGCGTCTGGTCTGGCTTGCCGGTCTCGGGGTCGCGGGCATGCAGGTGCAGGATCGCCGCACCCGCCTCCGCCGCCGCGATCGCCTCGGAGGCGATCTGGTCCGGGGTGATCGGCAGAAAGGGCGACATGGTCGGCGTGTGAATCGCCCCGGTCACCGCACAGGTGATGATCACCTTGCCTTTGGTCTGCTGGGCGCCGGGCTTGCGGCTTGTTTCCGTCATCTTCCAAACTCCTGATCCGATTTTTTCTTGTGCGCTGCCAGCGCCATCAGCCGGCGGTCGCGCCATACCTGCCGTTCGACGAGTTCTTCCCGCGGCAGCCGCTTGCGGCGGTCGGCCTCGACGGTTGCCATGACCTCGCCCGCCCAGTCGACGCGACGCAGCATCTGCGGAAAGATGTTGGCATAGATCGTCTGATAGCGCTCGACATAGTCGCGCACGCCGCCCGGCGCATTGAGGTCGATGGTCTCGAACGGACCCATGAACGACCAGCGCAGCGCCAGCCCATCGCGAATGCCGATATCGACATCCTCGACGCTGGCAAAGCCGTCGGCGACAAGTCGAAAAGCTTCCTCCAGAAGCGCGCCCTGCAGGCGGTTCATGATGAAACCGTCGAGCTCGTGCTTCATCACAAGCGGCGCGTGGCCCGCGGCGACGAGGAAGGCGCGAGTCCTTTCGACCGCTTCGGGGGAGGTCCATGGCGCCGGCACGACTTCAGCGGCCGGGATGAGATAGGGCGGATTGATCGGATGCACGACCACGCAGCGATGCCGCCCTTGCAGATGGTCGGTGAATTTTGACGGCAGCAACGCCGAGGTGGAACTGGCGATCACCGCGTGCGGACCGGCCAGTGCGTCGATCAGGGAGAACACCTCGCGCTTCACGTCGAGGTTTTCGGGCGTGTTCTCCTGGATATGGACCGCATCGGCCAGCGCCTCGCCCAGTTCCGCCACCACGGCGATGCGATCAAGCACGGCGTCGATTGCCTGTCCCCGCAGCAGATCGTTCGCGGCGAGGTCGCCCAGCACGCCGGCGATGTAATCGTGCGCGCCGGCCGTCGCGGCCGGCGACTGGTCCCACATCCGCACATCATGGCCGGCGCGGGCGAAGCTGATCGCCCAGGCCCGTCCGATGAACCCGCTGCCGACAATTGCTACCTTCATCATGTCCGTTCCTCAAAGCGTTTCGACATTGCCGTCGACGCCGAGCGACTGGCCGGAAATGTTGATGCCCGCATCGGACAGCAGGAAGGCGACCATCGCGGCGACATCATAGGGGCTGGTCATGCGACGCAGCGAGATGTTCTGGAGATAGCGCTGCGTCATCTCCTCGTTCGAAACCCCGAGCTGCCTGGCCCGGTCGGCGATGACCTTGTCGATGCGTGGTCCCTCGATAATGCCGGGCAGGATGGCGTTGACCCTTATGCCGTGCGGCCCGAGTTCCTTGGCGAGACTTTGCGTGAAACCGATGACGCCGAACTTGGCCGCCGAATAGGGGGTGCGGAAAGCGTAGCCGTGGCGGCCGGCGGCGGATGACATCGAGACGATCGAGCCGCCGCCCGCCGCCTTGATCAGCGGCACGGCACGCCGGGCGCACAGGAACTGGCCGGTCAGGCAGATGTCGATGCAGCGCCGCCAGTCCGCCGGATCGATTTCATCGACGCCGCCGGTCGGCCCGGCGATGCCGGCATTGTTGATCAGCGCGTCGAGGCCGCCGAACTTTTCCTTCACGGTCTCGAACAGCCGGTCGACGTCGTCTTCGCGCGAGACATCGGCCTTGACTGCGGCAACTAGGGCGATCTTGTCCGGAGCAGCGGCCAGAGCCTCGTCCGAAACGTCGCAAACGACGATGCGCGCGCCGAGCCGCGACAGCGTGTCGGCAATGGCCAAGCCGATACCGCCGGCACCTGCCGTCACCAGCACGCGCTGCCCCTTCAGCCCGGTCAGAAAATCGTCCGCCGATGTCGGCGCCCCTTTACTTATCGCCGTCGCACTCATCGTCCCGTCCTTTCTCATTGCAGCCGCCGTTCGCGCAGCGCCATGACAGCGCCCAGAACGACCAGGCCGTACAGAATTGCCCTTGTGGCATAGGGCAGCTGAAGTAGTGACGAAAGCGCTGCCTCGCTGGTGGCTTGGCAAGCAGAAGCAGTTCTAACCTGCTCGGGCACGCCAATACTCTCGAGTTTCCAGATAAGCCGCCTTGGATTTGCATTGATCTCCACGACCACGCCATAATGCGCGGCTAGCTCGCATAGCCCCTAAGGGCGCCCTAGAGGCTGCTCCTGCGGAAAATTGGTTTCGTCTATGATTGCCACGGCCTGTTCGATGCTGTCTCTCACCTCGAAACCGATCCAGTGTCCGTCCATCAGATGCGTTTGTCTGGCACAGGCGAGGAAATAGTTCCCGGCCTGCTGCGCAACAAAGTTGAGTTGCCTCCGCTCATTGATTTTAATTCCCTCCGGCGGATCGGTGTACACCCCCCAGATAGCATCCTCGGCCGTCAACTTCACTGGCATCTCTGACTGAGCGTAGACCCTGGTCACCATCAGGCTGTGCCGGAAAGACGAGGAGCCATTGATGAACTCGATCTCTACCGACCATTCTGCTGGCACGACGATGGTGAGATTGCCGCCCCAGTAACCGTTGAAGTCAATAATGTCGGTCCGGATGTTGTCCCTGCGATACCGCTCGACTTGGTTCCAATCGGCAACAATCTCTATGGCCACTGTCTTGGCTGCAGGATCGTTCTTGATCCAGCTCGGGACGAAAGGCTCCCCAGCCAGCGCAATTCCAGGCAATAATGCCAAGGCGACGGCGAGAAGGGCAAGGTGAGCAAAGCGCGCCATCGCAATCAGAGGCTCCTCCCGAGCGGAGCGGCCGAGCGCAAGCGACCGCCAATCGAGGTCGACCTGGCTTGTTCCTAAGGAAGAGAATACGCTCGAAATAGCATCCACACCAGCAAACCCAGAGTGCGCTATCAGGAACAACGCCATTGTTGCTGCTATGTCATCGGGTTGGATGCGTGTTGGAATGCCTGCAGTGCGTCAATGCGAGGGCGACGGGCGATTCCCTAATGTGAAGTTTCTGCCTCAGCTATCGCGAAGGGTCTGTTGCGCAATTCGCCACGCCTGCTCCACATGCCGCCGGGCCGCGGCTTCGGCATCATCGCCGTTGCGCGACTTGATCGCGTTCATGATGTCGGTCATTTCAGCGATTGCGGCATCGCGACGATTCACCGAAGCGATGGTCATGGAACGCAGTTGGTTGATGCGGACGTTCAAACCCTGGACGATCTCCCAGGCGATGCGCTTGTCGGCGGCATCGAAAAGCACTTCATAGAATTTTGTAGTCGCCCGCATCACCTCGATCGGATTGGCTGAGGCCCACGCCGTGAGCAGCACATCCAATGCGCCCTCAAGCGCGGCGATCTGGTCCTGCGTCGCCGTGAGCGCACAGGCGCGCGCTGCGATGCCCTCCATCAGAGCGCGCAGTTCGTAAATCTCGTCGGTGCGGCTGAGATCTGGCCGGGCCACGGCAGGTCCGTGGCCAGGTATCATCTGGACAAGCCCCTCGGTCTCCAACTGCCGCAGAACTTCGCGCACCACCGAGCGACTGACGCCGAGCTGGTCGCAAAGCGGCCGTTCGACCAATCTTTCGCCGGGCTGGAAGTGAAACCCCATGATCGCGTCTCGCATGCGCTCCAGCGCCAGTGTTCTGAGCGTCTTGGTGGATCGTTCGATCCTGAGCGTGTCGTCGGCCAATTCTTCTACTCCCAGTATCCGCAAAGAAACAGATTCGACGATCCGTTGACAAGGGATTTGGTTTTCAGTAGTATGGTATACCATAAGATTGCCGAGGCAAAAGGAACTTTTCCGGATGTCTCGACCCGATCCACCACCGAGGATTCGATGAAGCCGGCCATCCGAAAGATCGTCACCTATGTCGAGAACACGCTGATTGAAGGCGGCAAGGTGGCTCCCCGAGCGCTGCGCCTGATCGGCGTGGCGGCAGTGCTCGACAATCCCTGGGCCGGGCGCGGTTTCACCGAGGACCTTTCTCCCGAGATCCGCGCCTATGCGCCGGTTTTGGGGGAGATGCTGACCCATGAAATTCTCGCGGTCGCGGGATCCGGCGAAGCGATCGAAGGCTACGGCAAGGCCGCAATATGCGGCACTTCGGGCGAGATCGAGCATGCCTCCGCGCTCATCCACACGCTGCATTTCGGCAACCACTATCGGCGTGCCGTCGGCGCCAAGACCTATCTTGCCTTCACCAACCTCCGTGGCGGGCCGAACACACCCATCATGATCCCGCTCATGGACAAGAACGATGAAGGCCTACGTTCGCACTACCTGACAGTGCATTTCCAGATCGGCGATGCACCGGCGCCGGACGAGCTGGTGGTGGCGCTTGGCGCCTCGATCGGCGGACGACCGCATCATCGCATCGGTGACCGCTACCAGGATCTCAAGGAGGTCGGCGACCTGCATGGCTGAGCTGACGGAGCCTGGCTGGCATCGCGGAACGGCGCCTGACGGCACCGGCTTCATCCGTGCCGGATCCGGCGCGCCGGTCCTCCTCATTCACGGCGTCGGCATGAACGCGGCGACCTGGGGCGCCCAGATCGAGCTGATGAGGGGCAAATGGGATGTGATCGCGATCGACATGCTGGGACACGGCCGGTCGCCGCTACCGCCCGAGAACGCCAGCCTTGCCGACTATGCCGAACAGGCGATCCGGCTTCTTGATCACCTTGGCCTGGATGCCGTCTCAATCGTTGGCCATTCAATGGGGGCGCTGGTCGGGCAGGAAATCGCTCTCGGTGCCCCCGAACGGGTCCGCAGCCTCGTGTCGCTCAACGCGGTCTTTCGCCGCCCGGCGGCCCTTGCGCAGGCGGTGCGCGAACGCGCCGCCGAATTAAACGGCGCGAAAAACCCGTCAGGAACGGACGCAACGATCGCGCGCTGGTTCGGCAATCCGGTCCCCGACAGCTTGGCAGAGGCCGCAAGGACGACGCGCGCGGCACTGCAAAGCGTCAACCGCGAAGGCTATGCGCGCACATATCGACTTTTCGCCCATGCGGATGCGGCGCATGGCGACCGTCTCTCGGGTCTCGCGGTGCCGGCCCTGTTCATGACCGGCTCGCAGGACAGGAATTCTTCACCTGCGATGTCGGCAGCGATGGCCCGCCTCGCGCCGCGCGGTCGCTGCGTCGTTCTGGAGGGCGAACGACACATGATGGCCATAGCCTCGCCTGACGCGGTCACACGGCGCATTGTCGATTTTCTCGAGAGCAACGACAGCACAAGCACATCAGAGCTACCGGCGATGGACACAGCCTTCGACGCGGGCGAATTCAGGCGGGCGCTCGGTTCCTTCCTGACCGGCGTTACCATCGTCACTGCGATCGGGCCGGAAGGGGAGCCTCGAGGCTTTACTGCCAATTCGTTTACATCCGTTTCGCTCGATCCGCCGCTTGTCCTGGTCTGCATCGCCAAGAAAGCGCTGGGTCATCCTGTATTTTCGACGTCGAAGTGCTTCGCCATCAACGTGCTCTCGGAGGAACAGAGAGCCGCGTCCGGCGTCTTCGCTTCAAAATCGCAGGATAAGTTCTCGGCTGTCGAATGGCGCTTCGGCCCGACCGGCAGCCCGCTGCTCGGTGGATCGGTGGCGACGTTCGACTGTGACATGGAGCAATTGGTCGACGCCGGCGATCATTCGATCCTGATCGGCCGCGTTCGCGAATTTTCCCACAATTCATCGCAGCCCCTCGGCTATTGCCGTGGCGCCTATGTCTCGCCCGGTCTCAGCCAGGAAGCGCTGGCGGCCGCGCCACCCGACATGGAGGTCGGCGCTATCCTCGAAGATGAAGGCCGCGTGCTGTTCTTCGAAACTGTCGATGGCTTTTTCGAATTGCCGGCGGGCCGAGGACTGGGGACGTCCGGCGATACACGAAGCCTTAGGGGACGCCTCGCTGCGCAGGCCATCGAGGCTCATCTCGGGTTCCTGTTTGCGGTCTGGGACGACGCAGCAAGCCCATCGCGAACGCATGTCTACTACCGCGGCACGGCAGACACGCCCCACTCCAGCGATGGCCAGGTCCAGCTCGTCGACATCGACAGGATTGCCGGACTGAACATCGCCGACGCTGCTGTGCGCTCGATGCTTGCCCGCTACGTTCGCGAATGTCGGGAGGATGCGTTTGGAGTCTATGTCGGCAACGAGGTCGAAGGTGAAGTCCGTCCGCTCGCCAAGCCGGCACCCATGAACACTTCTAATCCGGGTGAACAGATATGAAGTTCTCGCTCTTCGTCCATATGGAACGCTCGGACTCGGCAAAGCCGCATGCCGAGCTCATCGACGAGCTTGAGGAACTGGTCCTGATGGCCGAGGCGGCAGGCTTCGAGACGGCCTGGATCGGCGAACACCACGGCATGGAGTTCACCATCTCGCCAAACCCGTTCATCAACATCGCCTATCTCGGCGCCAGGACGAAGCGCATCCGGCTCGGCACAGGAACGGTCATCGCGCCGTTCTGGCATCCGATCAAGCTTGCCGGCGAAGCAGCCATGACCGACGTCATCACGGGCGGCCGGCTCGACATCGGTATCGCGCGCGGCGCCTACAGCTATGAATACCAACGCCTGTTCCCGGGGCTCGACGCCTGGGGCGCGGGCCAGCGCCTGCGCGAGATCATCCCCGCTATCCAGGGCCTCTGGCAAGGCGACTTCGAGATGTCCGGGGAGTTCTGGTCGTTTCCATCGACCACCTCGTCGCCCAAGCCCGTGCAAAAACCGCACCCGCCGATCTGGGTGGCGGCGCGCGATCCCAACTCGCACGACTTCGCCGTGTCCAACGGCTGCAATGTCCAGGTGACGCCGCTCGCCTCCGGCGATGGCGAAGTCACCAGCCTGATGGAACGCTTCAACGCGGCGTGCGCAGCGCATCCGGACATGGCCCGCCCCGACATCATGCTGCTGATGCACACATTCGTTGCCGAGGACGCCGCCGATGCGGAGCAGCTGACGAAGGACCTGTCGCTGTTCTACTGCCAGTTCGGCGCCTGGTTCCAGAACAAGAAGCCTGTTCGTCAAGGCATATTGGAGGCGCTCACCGACGACGAGATCGCAGCCATGCCGCAATATGCGCCGGACAAGATCCGACAGCACCTGGTTATCGGCGAAGCCGAAGAGGTGATCACCCGGCTGAAGGCGTACGAGGCGCTCGGCTACGACCAATATTCGATCTGGATCGACAGCGGCCTGCCACACGAGCGCAAGAAAAAGTCGCTGCAGCTGTTTGTCGACAGGGTGATGCCGGCCTTCCGGCATGGGAGGCCGCAATGACCCTTGCGGCCTTCAGGAACTTCATAGATGGGGCGTTCGATACGCCGACAGCCACCTTTGAAAGCATTGATCCATCCACCGGAGCGCCCTGGGCGACGATGCCCGCCGCAACCGAGGCCGATGTTGACCGCGCCGTCGAGGCGGCGCACCGGACGCTGCGCTCCGCCGCGTGGACATCGCTGACGGCGACGGCGCGCGGCAAGCTGCTGGTGCGCCTCGGCGAGCTGGTCGTCGCCAATGCCGGCCGCCTGGCGGAACTGGAGACGCGCGACACCGGCAAGATCATCCGCGAGACCCGCGCCCAGATCGCCTATGTCGGCGACTACTACCGTTACTATGGCGGGCTTGCCGATAAGCATGAAGGCTCGCATGTGCCTATCGACAAGGCTGATATGGATGTCACCATCCGCCGCGAGCCGATCGGTGTCGTCGCTGCCGTCGTGCCATGGAACTCGCAACTCTTCCTTTCGGCCGTCAAGCTCGGCCCGGCGCTGGCGGCCGGCTGCACGGTCGTCCTGAAAGCTTCGGAAGACGGCCCAGCGCCGCTGCTGGCCTTCGCGGAACTCGTTCACGAGGCCGGATTTCCCGCCGGAAGCGTCAACATACTGACCGGGTTCGGGCACGATTGCGGCCGGCGCCTGACAAGTCATCCACTGGTTTCACGCGTCGCCTTCACCGGCGGCCCTTCGACCGCTCGTGCGGTCGTCCGCAACACGGCGGATAATCTCGCCTACACGACGCTGGAGTTGGGCGGGAAAAGCCCTGTTGTCGTTTTCGCCGACGCAGACCTGGACAGTACGGCAAACGCGGTCGTGGCCGGGATTTTCGCGGCTTCTGGACAAAGCTGCGTCGCCGGCTCCCGACTGCTTGTCGAGCGGTCGATAAAGAGCGAGTTCCTGGACAGGCTGAAGCACAAGGCCGAGGCCATCAGAATCGGCGATCCGCAGGATCCGGCCACCGAAATGGGACCACTGGCCACGCCACGCCAGCGGGAATGGATCGAGAAGATCGTTGCCGAGAGCCTCGCCAAGGGCGGGACGCTGGTCACCGGCGGAAAAAGGCCCGACGAGCATCCGCGCGGTTTCTACTACGCACCGACCATTATCGACGCCGAGGACACAGGACTGCCTTGCGTGCGGGAGGAATTGTTCGGTCCGGTGCTCAGCGTTCTCACCTTCGACACGGAAGCTGAAGCCCTGGCGCTTGCCAACGATACGCCGTTCGGCCTGGCCTCAGGCGTTTTCACCACCAATCTCGCCAAGGCGCACCGCATGGCGCGCGACATCCATGCCGGCGTCGTCTGGGTCAACACATACCGCGCCGTTTCGCCGCTCGTGCCGTTCGGCGGCTATGGTCAGTCGGGGCTCGGCCGTGAGGGCGGGCTCGACGCCATCCGCGATTACACGCGTTCGAAATCCGTCTGGATACGGATATCCGACGAGCCGATCCCGGATCCGTTCGTCATGCGATGAGGCAGCGCCGCGATCGCGCAATTTCATAACAACAAGAAACCAAGCAACCAACAGAGGAGAATGACATGAAACTGATTTTGACCGGCATTTTGGCCGGATTCTTGGCAGCCACTGCCGCGCACGCCGATGAGATGGTGTTCACCAGCTGGGGCGGAACCACCCAGGAAGCGCAGACCAAATCCTGGGCTGCTCCGTTCGAAGCGAGTTCCGGCATCAAGGTCCTGCAGGACGGCCCGACGGACTACGGCAAGCTGAAGGCCATGGTGGAAGGCGGCAGCGTCGCCTGGGATGTCGTCGATGTCGAAATGGATTTCGCCATCAAGGCGGCCAAGGACGGCCTGCTGGAGCCGATCGATTTCAACGTCGTGCCGAAAGCCGATCTCGATCCTCGCTTCACCACCGACCATGCGGTCGGCAGCTTCTACTACTCCTTCGTTCTTGCCTGGAACAAAGGGGCAGTGTCGGGCGAACCAACGGGCTGGGCCGACATGTTCGACCTGACGAAATTTCCCGGCAAACGCACGTTCTATAAATGGTCGGCGCCGGGCGTCATCGAAATCGCACTGCTGGCCGACGGCGTGCCGGCAGACAAGCTCTATCCCCTCGACCTCGACCGGGCGTTCAAGAAACTCGACACGATCAAGTCGGAAATCGTCTGGTGGGATAGCGGCGCGCAGTCGCAACAGCTGATCGCCTCCGGTGAAGCGGCCTTCGGGCAGCTCTGGAACGGACGTGTCTTCGCCCTCAAGCAGGACGGCGCCGATGTCGGCGCATCCTGGAATCAGAACATGACCGCCGCCGACGTGCTCGTCATCCCCAAGGGTTCGAAGAACAAGGCGAGCGCCATGAAATTCCTGGCCACAGCGACAAGCCCGAAAAGCCAGGCAATGTTTGCTGAAGCAAGCGGCTACGCACCCATCAACAAGGCAGCCAAGGCCGAAATGCCGGCCGATGTCGTCAAGTCGTTGCCGGACGCCTATGTCGACGGGCAGATCAACCTCGACATGAACTACTGGGCTGAAAACCGCGACACGATCGCGGAGCGTTGGTACGCCTGGCAGGCCAAATAGCCGCCGACCTCACCCATGAACCGGCGGGGCGTCGCTAGGCGTCCCGCCTGAGCTGCGGGATCATCGCCATGTCGGGCAATTTGCTTCATCGACAGCCAATCCTCCGAAGGCCAGATGGCGTCGGCGGCGCCGTGCCAGCGCTGACCCTCATCACCCTGTTCTTCGTGGTGCCGGTTGTTGCGCTGCTGTTGCGCAGCGTAACCGAACCCGTACCGGGCCTGCAGAACTACGCAATCCTGTTTGGCGACGGCACCTATGCGCGAGTCTTCTTCAATACGTTTCTGGTCGCCACCGTCGTCACCGCCGTCACCGTGATCGTGGCGTTTCCAGTCGCCTGGATGCTGGCGATCATGCCGCCTGCCCTCGGCTCGATCGTCTTCGGCATCATCATCCTGTCGATGTGGACCAATCTGCTCACCCGCACCTATGCCTGGATGGTGCTGCTTCAACGCACCGGCGTCATCAACCGGACGCTGATGGATATCGGCCTGATCAGCGAGCCGCTGCCGCTGATCAATAACCTGACCGGCGTCACCATCGGCATGGTCTACATCATGCTGCCCTTCATGATACTGCCACTGGTCGGAACCCTGCGCGCTATTGATCCGATGACGCTGCGCGCCGCCGCTCTGTGCGGTGCGAGCCCCTTCGAGGCCTTCCGCCGCATCCTGCTGCCATTGTCGCTTCCGGGAATAGCTGCAGGCGGCCTGATGGTTTTCGTCATGTCGCTCGGCTATTTCGTGACACCGACGCTGCTCGGCGGCACTTCCAACATGATGCTCGCCGCAATGATCGCCCAGATGATCCAGTCCTTGCTCAACTGGGGGCTCGGAAGCGCGGCGGCTTTCATCCTGCTTTTGGTTACCATGGCGCTCTACGCGCTGCAGCTGCGCCTCGTCGGCGCCAAGCGCATGACAGGAGGCATCTGAGATGCTGCTCGACTACGACCGGCTGGGCTGGCTGCGTGCAGCACTTCTCGGTTTCACCGGCCTGGTTGCCGCGTTTCTGCTACTGCCGGTGGTCTTCATTGTGCTTCTGTCGTTCGGATCGTCGCGGTGGCTGGCTTTTCCGCCGCCCGGCTGGACGCTGAAATGGTATGAGGAGCTCTTCGCCGATCCGGCCTGGCTCGAAGCGGCGCTGACCAGTGCGCGCATTGCTACTATGGCTGCGATCCTTGCCGTCGCCATCGGGCTCCTGGCGTCTTTCGCCCTGGTCAGGGGACAGTTTCGCGGGCGCAACACGCTTCGCGGCCTTCTGCTGACGCCAATGGTGCTGCCGGTCGTGGTCTTCGCCATCGCCATCTATGCATTCTTCCTGCGGATCGGGCTTGGCGGCACCACGGCAGGCTTCGTCATCGCACACACAGTCCTGGCACTCCCCTTCGCCATCATTCCCATCGCCGCGGCACTCGAAGGGTTTGACAAATCCATCGAGGATGCGGCGATCGTCTGCGGCGCAAGCCCATTCGAAGCAAAGCTCCGGGTCACTTTGCCGGCGATCAAGATCGGGATTTTCTCGGCGGCGATCTTCGCCTTCCTCGCCTCATGGGACGAGGTGGTGGTCGCGATCTTCATGGCCAGCCCCACCTTGCAGACCTTGCCGGTCAAGATCTGGGGCAGCCTGCGCCAGGATCTGAGCCCGGTCATCGCCGCGGCCTCCAGCCTCCTCGTTTTCCTGACGCTGAGCCTGATGATCGTAACCGCACTCATTCGGCGGAAATTGTCGAAATGACCGAACCCTTCCTCTCCATTCGCGACCTGCGCAAGGCGTTCGGCAGCTTCGTCGCCGTGCACGATGTCACGATCGATATACCCAGGGGCCAATTCCTGACCTTTCTCGGCCCATCCGGCTCTGGCAAGTCGACGACGCTCTACGCAATCGCCGGCTTTCAGCATCCGACATCCGGCGACGTTCTTTTCAAGGGCAGGTCGCTGCTGTCGGTGCCGTCGCACAAGCGCAATATCGGCATGGTGTTCCAGCGCTACACGCTGTTCCAGCATCTCACCGTCGCCGAGAACGTTGCCTTTCCGTTGCGCGTGCGCCGCCGGCCGGACGCCGAGGTCAAACGAAAAGTCGCCGAGATGCTGTCGCTGGTGCGGCTGGAGAGTTTCGGCGGCCGATATCCTGGCGCGCTTTCCGGCGGACAGCAGCAGCGCGTGGCGCTTGCCCGGGCGCTGGCCTACGATCCGCCGATCCTTCTGATGGACGAGCCGCTTTCGGCGCTCGACAAGAAGCTGCGCGAGGAAATCCAGGCCGAAATACGACGCATCCATCGCGAAACCGGCGTAACGATCCTTTACGTCACCCACGATCAGGACGAGGCCCTGCATCTTTCGGATCGCATCGCCCTGTTTCGGGAAGGGCGCATCGAGCAGATCGGCACCGGTGAGGACCTCTATCTGAGACCGGCGAGCGAATTCGTGGCCAGCTTCATCGGAAATTCCAATTTCCTGCCAGCCGAGCATCTTGAAACCATCAACGGCTCCGCCACGATCCGCCTGGCCGATGGCTCGGTTGTCTCGGGCGTCAGGATCGATCAGGACTTCAGCCATGGCCAGAAGACCAGGCTGATGGTGCGGCCGGAAGCGTTTCGGCTGAGACCCGGCCCGGCCACTGCCGGGCTTGCGGTCGAATTCGTCGACACCGCTTTCTTCGGCGAGCGGCGACGCGTCATCGCGCGAACGGCCGCCGGTCAGGAGATCGACGTCAGGCCGACATCCGACATGGCGGAAGCACAGGAAAGCATCGCCTCGAGCAGACAGCAGATTTTTTTCGATCCCGCTGCCGCATTTCTGTTTCCAGCCTGATAGACGACAGTTGACTTCAGCACGGCGTAACTCGCGCTAGGGCCTCGCCAGGTCCGAGATGTTCATCGCCACATGCTGCAGCAACACCACGTCGACGCACCAAGAACTGTCTTCCACAGTCAGAATTTGCGGTTTTGACAAAAGGGAATTGGGCGGGTTGAAATTTCCTCGGCTTTGTCCACTTTCGGTATCAATTGCCCGAGTGGTGCGACTTCCGGCGAAAACAACGCGATCGAACTGACGAGAAAAATACCGTCAGCGGTGCCGGAGACAACGTCGAAGAGCGTGGCGCCTGAAGCGTACCGAGAGGTGTTGCGTACCGAGGCTACGTCGGCTGCGAGGTGAGTTTTGGCCGCAAAAGCATCGCTTATGTGGCCGTGAGACGGGCAGCCTCGGCACGCAGCGCTCAGTGGCAGAGACCGCCGGCCTAGCGCCGGTTCTTATTCGCCATATCTGGAGCATCTGATGCCGACCCGACCCTATGCCATCCTTGAAGCGCCTTCTTCGCTGGGTCTCGCGACCGACGGCGTCGAGGCCTTGCCCGGTCGGCTGCTGGAACTGGGCCTCGCCGACCGCATCCATGCGCGCCATGCCGGGCGACTGGCCGTCCCGCCGAAAGACCCGAAGCCCGACCCTGCCACCCTGACGCTGAATGCCAACGCGATCGCGGCGTGGTCGCCCAAGCTCGCCGACGCCGTGGAGGAGGTGCTGGATGCGCGCGAATTCCCGGTGGTGCTGGGCGGCGACTGTACGATCGTGCTGGGCCCGATGCTCGCGCTGCGCCGGCGCGGCCGCTACGGCCTGTTCTTCATCGACGGCCACGCCGACTTCTTCCAGCCCGAGGCCGAGCCGAATGGCGAAGGCGCGTCCATGGACCTGGCCTTCGTCACCGGCTACGGGCCGGCGCTGCTGACCGACCTGGAGGGTCGCCGCCCGTTGGTGCGACCCGAGGACGCTGTCGCCCTCGCATTTCGCGACCACGAAGACCAGGCCGAATTCGGCAGCCAGCCTTTGCCAGCGGAGCTCATGGCCTACGATCTGCACGCCATCCGCCGCCTGGGCGTCGAAGCCGCCGCCCGGGCGGCCGTTGGCCACCTGACGCGGGCGGAACTCGACGGCTTCTTCATCCATCTCGACGCCGATTGTCTCGACGATGCGATTATGCCGGCGGTCGATTTCCGCGTACCGGGCGGGCTGTCGTGGGACGAACTGTCGGCGGCGCTCCGGATCATCCTGGCGAGCGGAAAGGCGGTCGGGCTCGAGGTCGCCATCTACAATCCGCGCCTCGACATCGACGGCAGCGCCGGCCGTGGCCTTGCTGATGTCCTGGCCGTAGCTCTCGGCACTGCCGCGCCTGCTTAGTATTGAAACCAAAACAAATAAATTTGCTGACGGCGGTCAAGTCCGACACCGTGACCCATTCACCTGGACCGGCCCTTTTCCCTGTTGATGAAATCAAGGATCAGGTGAGCTGCCGCTTCCGCACGGGTTTCGAGCAGGAGATGACCAGCGTCGAGGATGTGGGCGTCCATACGGGGAAGCGCCTCGATCCAACTCATGGTTTCGGCGAGTTCGAAGAAGGGGTCATGGCGACCCCACACCATCAGTGCAGGCGGCTGGTAGGTTTGCAGATAGCTCTGGATCTCTGCGAAGCGGCGCACATAGTTTCCATAGTCCGCCACGAGGGCACGTTGTGCCTCGAGCCGTCCCGGCAGGCTCATCACGCGCCAGTCCTCATCCCAGTTTTCGGCAGCGATGGACTTTGCAATATCGTCGGGCAGGCCCCCGACATACTGATACCGCATCCCTTCCCAGGTCAGATGAGCGGTGGCGGCGGCCTCATTCTCCGCGGTGGGGTTCGACCAATAGGCGATGGTATCTGCCCATTGGCGGCCGAACCCACTGGTATGAGCATTGGCATTCTGGATGATCAGACCCGTCACCAGCGCGGGCGCATACATCGCGACATGAAAGCCGACTGGCGCGCCGAAATCGTGAAGATAGATGAAGCGGGGACCGACGGAGAAGTGGTCGAGGACTTCGAGGATTGCCTTCCCCATTGCTTCGAAGGAGGTCGAGGCGAGGACATCGGACTCCCCGAACCCCGGAAGATCGGGAGCGATGACGAACAGGTCGTCGAGGAGCATCGGGGCCAGACGCCGGAACGTGCGCGCTGAACTGGGAAAGCCGTGCAGCAGCAATAGGGCGGGACTGGAGGGATCCCCTCCGACATCCACCGCGAGACGGCTTCCGCCCATGACACGAAGATAGTGCCGGATCATCGCAGGCCTCCTTCTCTCGCCGAGCCATTGCTCGGTTCGCCCGCCGTTCTCCCGGATTTATTCTAAATCAGTGGGTTACGTGGCGCTATAGCGTGCTTGCGGAACGCCCGGACGGGCAAAAATCACTCCCAGTCGATTGTTTTTGAGGGACAATTTGTTCCTCAAACACAATCGCCGTCGGACTCTTCGGGGTCCCAGCCTTCCACCTGTTTTCCCGCCGAGATCCCGCGCCTTACCCGCCCCCTGGATGGTGGCAAGCAACCAGGCGACCGTCTCCCGTGCTCTGCAGAAGCGGCCGCTCGTTGCGGCACGTGGAGGTAGAGGCCGGGCAACGGGTGTGGAACCGGCACCCGGAGGGTGGGTTCATAGGGCTCGGCAGGTCACCCTTCAGGACGAGCCGCCCACGCCGCGCCCGATCGACACTAGGTATCGGCACCGCGGAACGGAGTGCCGCAGTGTAGTGGTGCCTGGGTGTCGCAAAGACCAGATCGGTCGGCCCGCTTTCCACGATCGATCCCAGATACATGACGGCCACTCGCGTCGAAATCTGACGCACCACGGAGAGGTCATGGGCGATGAATACATAGGTCAGGTTGAACTCCTCGCGCAGATCGGCGAGCAGATTGACGATCTGGGCCTGGATCGAAACGTCGAGCGCCGAGACCGGCTCGTCGGCCACGATCAACTGTGGCCGGAGCGCCAGCGCGCGAGCAATGCCGATACGCTGGCGCTGGCCGCCCGAGAATTCGTGGGGATAGCGCGACGCGTGCTCGGGGGACAATTCAACCCGGCGCAGAAGCTCGGCGACGCGGTCCGCCATTTCGGATGGCCGAGAGGCGCTCATGGATGCGGAACGGGTCGGCCAGCAGATCGCCGACGCGCCGGCGCGGATTGAGCGAGGCGCTCGGATCCTGAAAGACCATCTGCATCTGCCGCCGCAACGGACGGAGTTGGCGCTGGGACGCGTCGGTAATGTCGCGGCCCTCGAACTCCAGCGAACCGGAGGTGATGTCGGTCAGGCGCACCAGGCATCGGCCGAGAGTGGATTTGCCACAACCGGACTCCCCGACGATGCCAAGCGTTTCCCCGGGCCAGATATCGAGCGATACCGTGTCGACCGCCTGGACCGTCCGGCGCTGCGCCGGGAAGATCGAGCGGCCGACGCGATAGTGTTTAGAAAGGTCGCTGGTCCGGAGCAGCGGGCGCTCCCGCAGCACGCCGCTCATACTGGCGTCTCGATGCTGGCAACCTCGCGTATATGGAATCGTTTGCGGCTGGTTTCCGGCAATGCGCAAGCAGCACGATGGCCGTTCCCGCCGACAAGCGGGGGCTGGACAATGCAGGCATCGTGGTGAAAGGCGCAACGAGGCCCGAAGGCGCAGCCTTTCGGCAGGTTGGAGAGGGACGGGGGAGCTCCCGGAATGGCGGCGAGCCGTGCCGGACGCTCGCCATCCATCGGCGGGATCGAGCCGAACAGTCCCCATGTGTAGGGATGCAGTGGCGTCTGGAACACGCTGCTCTTGCGGCCCTCCTCGACGAAGCGTCCGCCATACATGACCAAGACCCTATCCGCGACTTGGGCAACGACGCCAAGATCGTGTGTGACCAGGATTACCGCCGAGCCGAACTGGTCGCGCAGCCGTTCGATCAGTTCGAGGATCTGCGCCTGCACGGTCACGTCGAGGGCCGTGGTCGGCTCATCCGCGACGAGCAGCGCCGGATTGCACGAAAGCGCCATCGCAATCACCGCACGCTGGCGCATGCCTCCGGAGAGCTGGTGCGGATAGCAGTCGACGACCCGATCAGGGTTCGCAATGCCGACAGCGTCCAGCAACTGCACCGCCCTCGCCCGCGCCGCCCGCGCCGACACTTTCTCATGCGCGCGCACCTGCTCGTCGATCTGGTTGCCGATCGTGTGCACCGGGGTGAGCGCTGACATCGGATCCTGGAAGATCATGGCGATCTGACGGCCGCGAATGGCATCGAGTGCACGCCGGTTGAGCCCGATGAGTTCCTGTCCCATGAAACGGATTGAACCGGAGACAACGGCATTGGGGCTGTCGATCAGCCCCATGATGGCGAGCAAGGTCTGGCTTTTGCCGGAACCGGACTCACCGACGACCCCAATGATCTCCCGCTGCTCGACGGCAAACGAGACGCCTGCCACTGCCCGTACCAGGCCCGCGTCGCTGCGGAAGGATACCGTGAGACCCTCGACGACGAGAAGGGGAGCGTCAACGGACATCGCGGGCCCTCGGGTCGATAAAGACAAAGACGGTATCGACGACGAAGTTTGCCATGACCACGAAAAAGGAGGCGTAGATCACCGTGGCAAGGATCATAGGCAGATCGAGGGTCTGCAGTGCCTCATAAGTCAATTTTCCGACGCCCTGCAATCCGAAGACCACTTCTGTCAACAGCGCACCGCCACCGACCAGCGCACCGAAATCGAGGCCGAACATGGTGACGAATGCCACTAGTGAGGTTCTGAGGCCGTGATGCAGCAACACCCGCCGCTCGCCGATCCCCTTGGCCCGCGCGGTGCGGATGAAATCCTCCTGCATCATCTCGATCAGGCTTGCCCGCAGCACCCGTCCGTAGAGGCCAACATAAAGGGTTGCCAGCGTGAACCACGGAATAATGAGCGCCTTGAACCAGCCCCAGGGATCCTTTGTCAGGGGGATGTAGCCGAGCGGAGGAACCCAGGAAAACAGCCAGGTCTCGTGCCAACGGCTCTGTGTCAGAAGATTGGCGACCTCGCCGAGCCAGAAGACCGGAATGGACACTCCAATCAGGCTCAAGATCATCAGCGCCCGGTCGATGAATGTGCCGCGCGTCGCCCCGGCGATCACCCCGACAATCAGTCCGCCGAGCACCCACAGCACCGCGGCGCCGCCAACCAACGACAGCGTAACCGGAATGGCGCTTATCACCGCGGGAATTACGCGCTGCCCGCGATTGACGAAGGAGGTGAGATCGCGGCTGACGAAAAGCCGGTTCATCATCAGCCCGTATTGCACTGGCAATGGCCGGTCGAGACCGAAATCGTGGCGGACCTGAACCAACGTCTCCTGGGAAGCATTGCGGCCGGCAATGCGGGCCGAGGGATCGGCGCCGGGCGTGGCAAAGAAGATCAGGAACGCGACGACGCTGATGCCGAACATGACCAGCACCATCTGGCCGAGCCGGAAACTCAGCGCGGCAAGCACTAGATGCCCCTCGGCGAGGATTTTGGATCGAGCGCGTCGCGCACGCCGTCGCCCAGAATGTTGAGAGCAAGTACGGTGATGACAATGGCAAGCCCGGGTGCCAGCGCCACGATCGGCCTGGAATAGAGCGGGCCCTGACCGTCCTGGATGATCGTGCCCCAGCTGGCATCCGGCGGTTGCACGCCGATCGACAGGAACGACAGCGAGGATTCCGTCATCATATTGAGTGCCAGGATCAACGGCACGAAAACGATGATGCGCGTCACTACATTTGGCATGATGTCTCGCAGCAGAATGCGCCAGGGCGACGCGCCAAGCCCGATCGCCGCGGCCACGAATTCGGCCTGCATCAAGGTCAGGACATGGCCACGGATCGGCCGTGCCACATAGGGCACATAGACGATGCCGATGATAAACACCGGCAGCCACAGGCTGCCGGAGCGGATTTCGAACGGACCAATCTGGATGCTCTGCGCAATCAGGACGATAGACAGCGAAATCGCCAACAGGAAAACCGGGAACGCCCAGAGCACGTCGAGAATACGCGACAGGCAGACATCGACAATGCCGCCGAAGAACCCGGAAACAACCCCCAGAAAGGTCGCCAGGACGAGGCACAGCACCGCTGCAGCACCCGAGATCAACAGCGAATCCCGCCCGCCGTAAAGCAGTCGCGCCGCGACGTCACGGCCCTGATTGTCGGCGCCGAGCAGGTACGGGCCGATGCGCCAGGTAGGCCCAATCGGCGTCATGCCGAGCCCAAGGCCTTCGGTGGAAGGCTGTAACACCGGCTGGGTCATCCCATCGACGAGGATCTCGCCGTTGAGATTGGTCACAAACGGATCGGTGTGGGCGACATATTGCGCATAAAGCGGCGCCGCCAGCGAGGCGATCACAATCACGACGAGCACACCGAACGCCGCTATTGCCGAACGATCGGCTTTAAGCTTGCGCCATGCCGTGCGCCATGGGCCATCGGCGGTCTGGCGGACCGGGGCGGCAGGCTGGTCCGCAATGACATTGACCATGAACAGGATTGCCTAGGAAAAATCTCAACCTGAAAGATGCGCTGATCCGGCGGAAAAGGAAATGCGACGGAGAGCCGGTGGCGCTCCGTCGCATTGGCTCTAGGAGATCATTCCACCCAGGACTGGCTGACGATCCAGTAGAACTGCGGGCTGAAGGTGAAGTTCTTCACCCTGGAAGAGACGAGATCGACCCGCTTTGGTGTGAACAGCACGGCGACCGGGGCCTTGTCCGTTACCGCCTTGTCGATAGCGGTCCAGAGTGTTGCGCCCTTGGCCGGATCGGCGATGGTGGCAGTCTCTGCTTCGGCCATCGCTGCGTCGATCGATTTGTCGCAGAACCCGGAAATGTTGACCGAAGCGTCCGAGCCCGGCGTGAACGAGGCACAGCTGAACAATACTTCCAGAAAATTAGATGGCGCCGGGTAATCCTGAAACCATTGCGAGATCGAGATCTGCACCTTGTTGTTGGTATTCTGGATGTAGGTGAACTGGATATTCTGCGAGATCGGCTTGACCGATGTCTTGTAGCCGAGCTGGTTGAGCACGTCCTGCAGATAGACCCCGATCGCCTTCGAGACGGTGGTGTCCTCGGCGATGATCGTTACCTCCTGACCTGCAGTTCCCGATTCAGCAACCAATTGTTTGGCCTTATCCATATCCGGCGCCGACCACTTTTCGCCCGGAGTGGCGGTGAATGGGCAATAAGGCGCAAATGACGGGAAGCCCGGCGGCAGGATCTGGCAGGCCGGCTGCGCCAGATTGCTGCCGCCAAAGAGCTTGACGATCGCGGCGCGATCGATGGCGAAGTTCACCGCCTGGCGAACACGGATGTCGTTGAACGGCGCCAGATTGTTGTTCATCGGCGCATACCACATCGCCGTCAGCGGATGAACCGTGACCTGCTTGGCATATTTGGTGCCGAGTTCGGCAAGACGATCCGCCGGCGGCGGATCGAACATCCAGTCCGCCTGCCCGTTCTCGACCGCAGTCACCGCCGCTTCGTCGGTGAGGCCGAACTCGTAGTCGATCTCGTCCGGATACCCTGCCGGCTGGGCTTCCTTGCTCCATTCCTTGAAGTGAGGGTTGCGTACCATTTTCATCAGCCTGTTCGGGTCATAGCTCGCGATCATGTACGGCCCGGTGCCCGGGATCGGATCAGTGCCGGCATCTTTGAGCGGCGCGCCCGCCGGCAGGATCGCCGCGTGCGGAATGGCGATCTTCTGCAGGAACTCGGCATCCGGCTGAACCAGATTGAAGGTGATCGTTCCGGCTGTGTCGTCAACCGACAGGCCGCCATCGAGGGTGCATGTGGCGGGAGTTTTCAAACACGCATCGGCGCCGATGATGCCGTTGTAGAAGGTCCCAGCCGTCGGCCCGCTGATCTTGAAGATGCGCTGGAACGAAGCCACCACATCCTTGCTGGTGACGTCCGATCCGTCGGCGAACTTGATGCCTTTGCGCAGCTTGAAGACATAGGTCTTGCCGCCGTTTTCGACCTGCGGCAGGGTTTCGGCGAGATCCGCGACAACCTCGAAGCCGGTCTTGTCCCCGGCCTTTTTGTAGGTCACGAGACCATCGTAGAGGATATAGGTCATCTGGAAATACTGCAGCGTGTAATTGATGTGCGGATCGGCGGTGCCGGCGGCGGCGTTGGCCAGCAAGCGCAGCGTGCCGCCGGGCTTGCCTTCCGCGGCCAAGGCACTGCTCGGCGGTGACACTATTGTCATGCCGAGCAGAGCCAGGCCGGGTATCAACGCTGCAAGTGCCTTTTGGGGTCGCATGGTTGTGTTCCTCGTGGAAAGCGTGTCGACTTGCCAGGCTAGACGCAATCATCGACCGCGGCGTGGCTGGAAATGATCTTGGGTTGCGGGTGGTCTGCACTACTTCGCCCAATCGCAAAAGACTACGGCCAGCGAAGCCAGACAGGATAGCTATTAAGATAGATAGGTCGGAGAGGCCAGCCTTAAGCCTATTTGTTGAGCACTCGAACGACATGGCTATTTGACAAGCAATGGCCAGCGAGTAAGCTTGCCCGATGCAGGGCTTTTCAGGCGATCTAGAGAGCCGGTTCCGAACAGGAATGAGCATCGACGCTGCCATGGCGGTGGCGACCGATGTGCTGGAGCCCGTCGGTTTCACCTCATTTATCTATGACTATACGCCTGTGCCCGTCAGCCATGAGGGCGACCTGATCACGCCCTCGCTGATGGCTCTGCACAACGTGCCGCTCGACATGCAGGATCTCTGGTGCAAAGGCGGGTATTATCAGCTTGACCCCGTGCAGGAAGCAGCGCTCGCCGTATCGAGGCCGTTCCTCTGGTCACACAAAGGCGTTCAGAGCACCGTCATGCAGCACGTGCTTCGGTCCAAGCATGATCCCGTGATCAGCTATCTGCTCGACACCAGGATGACCTGCGGTGTCACCGTGCCCATCCGTCTTGCCGGCGGGGACCTGGCCACCTTCACCGCGATCCGCGCCGACCCCGAGACCGGGTTCGAGGCCGAAGCAAGGCAGTTCATCGCCGAAATCGGCGATCTGGGCCATCTTTTGCATGACTCCGTCTATGCCGGTTTCGATGCCGGAATCCGCACCTGCCAATATGTCCATCTGACGTCGCGCGAGCGTCAGTGCCTGCGCCTCGCCGCCGCCGGACTGACGGCCAAGCAGGTCGCGCGCGAGATTGGCCGCGCGGTGCCGACTGCAACGCTGCATCTCAACGCGGCGACACGCAAGCTTGGCGCGCGCAACCGCTTCCACGCCATCGCGCTGGCTGCCCACTACCGGCTGCTGGAGCCAGAGCATTGAGGCTCTCCGCCTGAGGGCCACCGGCCCCTGCCAGGGCAAACCTATAAATAGTGCTAGCTGTAAATGCACCGGGCCACTTAGTACCGTCGGCCGCAAAATAAGGCTTGGGAGGGTCCGTCACTTTGGTTCCTGCCGCGCCATGACGCGGAGCTTGGAACTGTGACGACACATGCGACCACCGTAGGATTTAGCGACTACAAGGGCTACCGCACCTGGTACCGCGTAATCGGAGATCTCGACTCGGGCAAGTTGCCATTGGTCGTCGCTCACGGCGGGCCGGGTTGCACCCATGACTATGTTGATTCGTTCAAGGAGCTTGCCGATACCGGGCGGGCCGTCATCCACTACGATCAGATCGGTAACGGCAAATCGACCCATCTGCCCGACAAGGGCGGCGACTTCTGGACCGTCGATTTCTTTTTGGGCGAACTCGATGCGCTGCTCGCTCACATTGGCATTGCCGACCGTTACGCCCTGCTCGGCCAATCCTGGGGCGGCATACTCTCGGCCGAACATGCCGTGCGACGCCCCGCCGGGCTCAAGGCGTTGATCCTGGCCAATTCGCTGGCCTCAATGGCGCTATGGGTGGATGGCGCGCTGCAATTGCGCGCCGGGCTGCCGGCCGATGTGCAAAGTGCGCTTGACCGGCACGAGGCAGCCGGAACCACCGATCACCCGGATTATGTTGCGGCAACCAAAGCCTTCTATGATCGCCACGTCTGCCGTGTCCTTCCGACGCCGCCGGAGGTCGCCCGGACATTTGCGGCCATCGACGCGGATCCGACGGTTTATCACACCATGAACGGGCCCAATGAATTTCACGTCATCGGTACCATGCGGAACTGGACCATCGTCGACCGCCTGCATCTGATCGAGGCGCCGACCTTGGCGTTCCGCGGATTTTACGACGAAGCGACCGAAGCCTGCGTCCAGCCCTTTCTCGATCATATTCCCGACGTCGAAGGTATGGTCTTCCCGAATTCCAGCCACATGCCGCATGTCGAGGAGAAGGACGATTGCCTCGCCGCCGTCGGACGCTTTCTGGCCAGATACGACTGAGGTCCATACCCCCACAGCAGCCTATCTTTGCGCAAGCTTATTGTGCAGGGCTTAGAGCCGCCCGATTTGCTCATAATCTCTCCACGATCAGCCGCGATGGCCGCGTCCCATCGAGAAAAACCGTGTTGCGCGCCACTTGCCGGCTACGGCCGAGGCCAGCCGGCGCACCGGTATTCGGATTGACGTCGAACTTCGGAAAATTGCTCGAAGAGATGTCCAGCCGCAGCCGATGGCCGGCACGGAACAGATTGGCGGTCGCAAATAACTCGATGCGAAGCCGCATGATCTCCCCAGGCTTCACGAGCTCGGCTCTTTCGAATGAATGCCGGAAACGGCAGCGGAAAATCCCGTCTGTCAGGTTCAGGGCAAAGCCCGTCGGATAGTCTGCGCTCGGTGGATAGACGTCGATCAGTTTGGCCGTGAAGTCGGTGTCGGTTGCATCGGTCGCCGCCCAGAGCTCCACCGCCACCAGTCCGAGCACGGTCAAATCGTCGGCAAGCGGCTCGGTCTCGAAGGAGAGGACATCGAGACGGGCGGAAAGCGGCAAGCCAAAATTGCGGCAGCCGAAGAACCTGTGGTCCTCTCTCTGGTCGAAGCCGCCGCCGGCGAAGATCGGCTGACCGCTGGTCAGCGCCCCGCCGATGGTCGGGACGGGATCGGCGGGATCGAAATCATAGGTCAGCGCGACGGCGTCGGCCGCAGGAAAGGCCTCCGAGAGCCTGCCGTTGGGGTGCAGATAATAGCTTTGCTCCGTCCCCTCGGGCAGCGGCCACCGCTTGGCTTTGATCCAGCGGCCGCCGTGATCGAGACGGCCCGTTTCATTTTTCGTGCCCTTTCCCCCGCCCATGACAAAAAGGCGGATCGGCTCCTCGTCGAGATCGCCCTCCGGCCCGCTCTTCAGCCAGCGATCGAACCAGCGGCGACGAAACTCCAGCCAGCTCGCCGCCACATTGCCGCCGAGCGGAGCGGTCGGTCCGAAATCGACGTCGCCGGCAAAGGTCAGATTGCGGTCGCCGTGCAAGCCCGGACCCATGATCAAGGCGAGCGGCCGTTTGCCATTGCTGGCAAGGCCAGCCAGATTTTCGAACGTCGTCGGGACATAGACGTCGAACCAGCTCGACATCAGAGCGATCGGAATGTTGGGAATGGCATCGTAGAAGCCCGCCGCATGAATGCCGACCTGCTTCCAGAAATCGTCGAAGGTCTCGTGCCGCCACTGCTCGAGCAGATAGGCCTCGTATTGCGGAGCCCAGCGGAGCGGCGAACGTCCCTCCGACCACGGCATTTTGCCGAACCAGCGATGCAGGTTTTCCGC
The DNA here is from genome assembly GCF_053850215.1 of Mesorhizobium sp. f-mel. Lineage (NCBI taxonomy): Bacteria > Pseudomonadati > Pseudomonadota > Alphaproteobacteria > Hyphomicrobiales > Phyllobacteriaceae > Mesorhizobium > Mesorhizobium sp. f-mel. Next base: position 404,603 of record NZ_JBSPTO010000001.1, on the reverse strand, counting down.
TTCGAGCGCCTTTTGGCCCAACTCGTCGCCGGCGGCAACGGCGCTCTCGCGGGCTTCCCGGTAGGCCCAGGTCGCCTGTTTCAGCTCGAACGCACCGCCTTGGCGGATGCCGCAGGTGAAGGCATTTGAGAACCCGCCGGAATCGAGGATCATGGTAGCAAGAGCCGGTGGCGCAAGGCACGCCGCCGCCATTTGGGTATGTGCGGCATAGGAAAGGCCCATCGTGCCGATCCGGCCGTTGCACCAGGGCTGGGCTGCGATCCATGCAAGCGTGTCGTAGCCGTCCGGACCTTCGGAGCGATATTTGACGAACTCGCCTTCCGAGCCGTAGCGGCCGCGGCAGTCCTGATAAACGACGATGTAACCATGGCGCACGAAATGCTCGGCGACCGTCGCGCGATCCATCGGTTCGGTCATACCGACCTCGAGCTCGGCGCGCGACGCCATCGCCTTGCCATAAGGCGTCCGCTCAATGATGACGGGAGCTGGCCGGTCCAGCGCGCGGCCTCCCCTTGCCGGTCGGTAGATGTCGGTCGCCAGTCTTACCCCATCGCGCATCGTCACCATGACGTCGCGGCAGAGGACCATGTCATCGGTCACGGACTGGAACGCCTGGAGGTCGGTCATCTCTAAAAATTCCAAGGCGTTCAGACGGCAGCGTCATTGAGGTGGCATGCGCTCTTGTGTCCGGCAGCAACCACCTTCAGTCGCGGCGCTTCGGTCCGGCAACGAGGCATCGCGTGCGGGCAGCGCGGGTGGAAATGACAGCCGCTCGGCGGCGAGAGCGGGCTCGGCAATTCACCCTTGATCGCGGCAAAGCCGCGTTTGGTGGTTTCGATCCGCGGCACCTCGGCGAGAAGCGCCTGCGTGTAGGGATGGTTGGCCCGGGCAAATATCTCCTCGGACGGGGCCTCTTCGACGATGCGGCCGAGATACATGATCGCCACCCGATCGGAGATGTGCTCGACCACCCCGAGATCGTGGCTGATGAACAGGTAGGTGAGGTTCAGCCTCTCGCGCAGGTCCATGAAGAGATTGAGGATTTGCGCTTGGATCGAGACGTCCAGAGCGGCAACGGCCTCATCGCAGACGAGAAATTCCGGCTGCACGGCGAGCGCGCGCGCAATGCCGATCCGCTGGCGCTGACCGCCGGAAAACTGATGCGGAAAGCGGTGCTTCAACGCCGGATCGAGGCCGGCACGTCGGAACTGTTCATCGACAAAGGTGCCGAGATCGCCGCCGACCAGCCCGTGAACGCGCGGGGCCTCGCCGACGATATCGGCCGCTTTGCGGCGCGGATTGAGCGAGGCATAGGGGTTCTGGAATATCATCTGCACGCGCAGCTTGGCTTCACGCCGCTCGGACGGCGGGAGCGCCTTCATATCCTTGCCGCGCCACGATACCGATCCCCTGGTAGGCGACACAATGCCGGCGACGATCCGCCCCAGCGTGGACTTGCCGCATCCCGACTCGCCAACGAGGCCCAGAACCTCACCCCTGCGAACGGCGAGACTGACACCGTCGATCGCCTGCACCCTTGCCGCCGGTTTGGCAAGTTTGAGCGAGATCGCCAAACGAGCAGCGAGATCGGGCCGCGTGCCGAAGCTGTGAGAAATCTCGTTCAGTTCGATCAGCGGCGCCATCCCGCCAGAACCCGGTGAGGAGCTTTGAATGTTTGCCGCAACCGGAGTCGAGGAGATCATACGCGGAGCTCCGGCAAGGGATGGACGCAACGGTGCTCGCGCGGGCCAGCAGCGAACAGCGGCACCGCCTGGGCACACACCGCATCGGCACGTGCGCAGCGCGGGGCGAAAGCGCATCCGGTCGGCAGCCGCGCAACACTGGGCGCCATTCCGGGGATCTGCCGAAGCCGCTCGCCGCGCTGGTTGCGGCTGGGAATGGAGTCGATCAGACCTGCGGTATAAGGGTGCAGCGGACGGGCGAGAACGTCCGACACCGGACCGGATTCGACGATGCGGCCCGCATACATCACGGCGATCCGGTCGGCGAGCCGCGAGACGACGGCGAGATCATGCGTGATCCAGATCAGCGACGTGTTGTTCTGCGCCACGAGCTTTTGCATCTCGGCGAGAATCTGCGCCTGGATCGTCACATCGAGCGCGGTGGTCGGCTCGTCGGCAATGATGAAGTCCGGCTGGTGCAGCAGCGCGATAGCGATAACGACGCGCTGGCGCATGCCGCCGGAAAACTGATGCGGATAGGCCTGCAGCCGCTCGTCCGGGCTCGGAATCCCGACCATACCGAGCGCGTCGCGCGCCCGCGCCCTGGCCTCGGTGCGCGAGACGTTTTCATGCGCCTGCACCGCCTCGATCATCTGCGTATCGATGCGCAGGACCGGGTTCAACGTCATCATCGGATCCTGGAAGATCATGGCCATGCGGCGGCCGCGCAGCGCTCGCATCTCCTCGCGGCTGGAGCGGGTGAGGTCGCGGCCGTTGAAGAAGATCTGACCGCCGACGATCATCCCGGGCGGATCGACCAGGCCGATGATGGAAAAGCCAGTGACCGACTTGCCGGACCCGCTTTCGCCAACGAGACCCAGAACCTCGCCGCGCGCGACGCTGAACGAGACGCCGTCGACGGCTTTTGCTTGTCCGAAATGGGTCCTGAGATCGCGGACTTCGAGTACGGTCTCATTCATTCGCGCCCCCGCGGGTTGAGCACGTCGCGCAGCCGATCACCGACGAGGTTGATCGCAACCACGGTAATCAGCAGCGCTACGCCCGGATAGAAGCTGATCCAGGTCATGCCGGAGAGCATGTACTGGTAGCCGTTGGCGACCAGCAGGCCGAGACTGGGCTCGGTGATCGGCACACCCAGGCCAAGGAAGGACAAGGTCGCCTCCAGCGAGATGGCGCGCGCCACCTGCACCGTCGCGATCACGATCAGCGGCGGCAGGCAGTTGGGCAGCAGATGGACGAACAGAATGCGCCATCGTGGAATAGCGAGCGACTCCGCTGCTTCCATGTATTCCTTGCGCCGCTCCACCAGCGCCGTGCCGCGCGCGGCACGCGCGTAGGTCGCCCATTCGACGATCACCAGAGCGAGTACAACGTTGAGGATTCCTTTGCCGAGAAAGGCGAGGATCATCAGCGCAACGAGAACGGAGGGGAAGGAGAGTTGCAGATCGACGATGCGCATGATCGCCGTCTCGGTCCGACCGCCGACATAGGCGGCGAGCAGGCCCAACGAGGCGCCGAACAGCGCTGCGAAAAGCGCCGAGCTGACGCCGACGCCGAGCGATATGCGCAGGCCATAGATGATGCCGGAAAGCATGTCACGACCCTGGTCGTCGGTGCCGAGCCAGAACGTCATGCCCGTCATCGATTGCGAGCCGGGCGGCAGGCGACTGTCCATGATGTCGAGCTGGTTCAGGTCGTAGGGATTTTGCGGCGCTATAAGCGGCGCAAGCAGCGCCAGCCCGATGATCGCGGTCAGCAGCACGAAACCGGTAACGGCGGCGGGCGAGCGGAAGAATGCCCGCACGAGCACTTGAAACGGCGCCTCGTCACCCTTTTCGGCCTCGACCGGCATCGGCGGCGGCAAGGTGTCGATGCTCATCTCACGATCCCTCGCCCTGGAGCCGCACCCGCGGGTCGAGTGCCGTATAGGTCAGGTCGACGACGAGATTGATGATGACGAAGAAGGCGACGATCGCCATCAGGTAAGCAGTGATGATCGGACGGTCCAGCACGTTGATGCTGTCGATGATCAACTTGCCCATGCCCGGCCAGCTGAAGACGCTTTCGGTGACAACCGAGAAGGCGACGATAGAGCCGAACTCCAGGCCGATGATGGTCACCACCGGGATCATGATGTTCTTCGAGACGTGGACGCCGATCACGCGCGTTTCTTTGAGGCCCTTGGCCCGTGCGAACTTGACGAAATCGAGCGGCAGGACTTCGGCGACGCCGGCGCGCGTCAGGCGTAGAATGAGGCAGGCGTCGAACAAGGCGAGGTTCACCGCCGGTAGGATCAGGTGGGCAAGGCCGTCTTTGGTCAGGAACGCCCATTGGACGCCGAACAGTTCGGCGGTCTGGCCGCGCCCACCACTCGGCAACCAGCCGAGTTGCACGCCGAAAAACATGATCAGCACCAGCCCGACCCAGAAGGTCGGCAGCGAGAAGCCGAGGATGCTGACGGTCATGATGACGCGGCTCAAGATGCCGTCCGGCCGCAGCCCGGCATAAAGCCCGAGCGGCACGCCGACGACGATGGCGATGAGGATGGCAGCGACGGCCAGCTCAAGCGTCGCCGGCAGTCGCTCCAGGATCACCCTGATCGCCGGCTCGTTGTAGACGTAGCTCTCGCCAAGGTCGCCATGCAGCGCCGCCCAGAGGAAGCGGAGATACTGCTGCCAAAGCGGCAGGTCGAGCCCGAGGGCCTGGACGACGCGCGCGCGCTCGATCTGGTCGGCGTCGGGAGAGATCAGAATGTCGACGGGGTCGCCGATGACGTTGATCGCGATGAAGACGATGACCGTCATGGCGAACATGACCATCACGGCCTGGAGCAGCCGGCGCACGACGGCTGCGGTCATGGCATCGCTCTCCAGCCTGATTGCCGGAAAGGCTCGTCGGTCGTCTGTGCGCGGCACATCACGCCGGCACCGCCATCGCCATGCCGTCGCGCTGCGGATCGGCACCGCCGCGGCAAACTCCGTCTTCGATCTGGATGCCGTGAAGGGCGGCAAAAGCGTAACTTTGCCAGGAGCGCTTCACCTCGTAGCCCCTGCCCTCGATTTCTTCAGTGACATAGCGCGGAATGCGATTGGAGACGTCGATTGTATTCGACACCGCCACGATCCTCGGGGCGGCCACCGCTTCCGGCATGCTCATATCGAAATCAATGAGGTTCATCAGGCCCTGCGCCATGGACGGCGCGATATAGCTGCCGCCGGGCGCTCCCATGACGATCACGGGCCGGTCGTCCTTGAAGACGATGGTGGGCGCCGCAGAGCTGGCCCGCCGCTTGCCGGGAGCCAGCGATCCGGCCCTGCCCGGCCTTGGGTCGAAGCGGCTCATCGTTCCGTTGTACATGAAACCCAAGCCATCGGTGATCGCCCCCGAAGGACTGCCCAGCGTGTGGGTCAAGGCGACGGCGTTGCCCTCCCGGTCGACTACCGAAATATGAGTCGTCTCGCGCGGCGACCGGTCGTCGACGCGCTCGATCCTGGCGCGCAGCCCAGCCTTAATCTCGGCGGCAAGCCCGCCGCAATAATCGCGGGACAGCAACCGCCCGACCGGCACGTCAACATAGGCAGGATCGCCGAGGTGGCGGTCCTTGTCGATGGTCATGCGCTTCATCGCCTCTGCCAGCAGGACGATGTGCTCGGCACCGCCATGCTCCATGGCTCCAACATCAAAATGTGTGAGGATGTGGAGCAATTGCAGCATGGATATGCCGCTGGCGGGCGGCGGGCTGGTCGCGATATCGTAGCCGCGATACTCGCCCCAGAGCGGTTGCGCGGTAGAGAGCTCGTAGCACGCCAGATCATCCGTCCCGATGAGGCCTCGGTTGGCGGCCATGTCGGCGGCGATTTCTTCGGCGATCTCGCCCTTGTAGAAAATGTCCGGACCGGCCGCCGCGATGCGCTCGAGCGTTTGAGCGAGATCGGTGTTGACGACGACGTCACCTGGCAGCTTCACCGTGCCGTCAGAGCGAAAATAGATTGCGCGCCCCGTGTTGCTGAAGCGCAGCTTGTCAAGTGTCCGCACTTCGCCGGTATCGACGCCGTCCTGCGACCAATACCAGTGGACATGCGGGCGGACCATGAAGCCTCGCCTGGCCTGCGTGGCGGCGGGTGCGACGACGTCGGCCCATTCAAAAGTGCCATATCTCCCCAGCGCCTCGGCATAACCCTTGATACTGCCCGGCGTGCAGACGGCGAGGTAGCCGATCTCGCTGATGCCGCCTTCCAGCAGAAAGGCGAAGCCATCGCGAGACTGGCCGACCAGGAGGTCGCTCCACATTTCGGGCGATGCTTTGAGCGGCGCCCTGGCGTAAAATTCAAGCACCTCATGCACGCCGCGTCGCGGCATGTAGACCTGCATCGAGCCAAACCCCCCGATGCCGGCCATTTGAGGGTCGACGACGCCTTGCATGAAAGCGCAGGCGATCGCCGCATCGACGGCGTTGCCGCCGCGTTTGAGCACCAGCGCGCCCGCCTCGACCGCCTCCGGCTGCGGCGCAACGATCATTGCGTTCATCTTGAGGCGTTCCGTCGTTCCTTGAGCGCCTGGGCCAGGAAATCCTTGACCGGATCGAGAACCGCGTCGCGTTCGTGGGATACCCCGGGCAACAAATCAAAGCGTACGCGCACACCGGCTTCCTCGAACGATCGACACAACGTCCTGAGGCGTTCCGGCCTCGTTTGTCCTGCATCGTTGGCGCCCGGCATCCAATGGGTGCTGCCTTGGACATGCGTGATTTCCCAGGTCTCCAGGTCGGCATCACCGACGATCATCTGGACCGGCACTTTTGCCAGCGCTGCGGCGTCGAAGGTAATGCCGAACTTCTCCGCCAGGTCGCGAATGCCCACCCACCAGTCCCGCGTGGGATCGAGCAAGGTCACCGAGCCTGGCGCACCGATCGACGCCGCCCAGAGCCTGTCGGGATGGAGGATGGCGAAGCGATGGGTGAAGTGCCCGCCGCCGGAAAATCCGAACATGGCGAAGCGGGTCCAGTCCTGACGGTATTTCGCGACAACTTCCTCGACTATGGCGAGCAGCACCTGATCGTAGCGGATGTCGCCCTCGATCATGTATTTGTATCCGCTGCGGGCGTCGTCGCCGAGAACGCCCATTGGAAACACCGGGCACAAGATGGCGCAGTCGTTCCAGCGTCCGAACTCGGCGAACGCGTCGCGGAAACCCAGGAACGAGGTGCGGCCAGTGCCATGGACGGCCACCAGCAGGTCGACTTGGGCGCCTTCCCCAACCGCGGGCGGTACATAAAGGCAATAGTGGAAGCGTGGGTCTGATTTGGAAGCAAAGATGGCGGTCGCGCCAAGATCGTATGTAGCGCGACCGCGATCCGCGACGGATCCCGTGGCGATGCTCGTCAAGTCTACAACTCCTCAGACAGTCTTGGCATTCATCGCCAGCGTATACTGGTCGGCCCGCGTCGTGAACTGAAGGTCCTTCCGGGCAGCCACGACGAGGACCTCGTGGTGCATCGGAATCACAGCGACGTCGTTGAAGACGATCTCGCTGAGCTCCGAGAGCATCTTTTCGCGTTTGGCATCGTCCAGCGTCCGCTTCGCCACAGCCAGTTTGGCATCGAGATCGGGGTTGGAGTAGCGGCCCGAATTGGCAATACCCATACCGGCATCCGGGTTCTGCGTCGCGACCAGCGCTGTCATCGGGTTAGAGGTTTCGCCCGTGTTGACGCCCCAGGAGTCCAGATTGATGCTGAACTCATGGGCATCCGCCTTGTCGGCATAAACCGACCAGGGCATGACCTCGACGCTGACTTCCAGGCCGATGCGGGAGAACATCTGGGCCACGGCCTGCACGATCTTCGAATCGTTGACGATACGATCATTGGGCCCGTGGATCGTCAGTCGGAAGCCCTCGGGGTAGCCAGCCTCGGCGAGCAGGGCCTTGGCTTTTGCAGCGTCGAATGGAACGGGTTTGATAGCAGCCGAGGTGCCCGGGGCTCCGGCAGGCAGAAACTGCGAAGCGACAATGGCATTGCCCTGCATCAAGCGCTCCACAATGGCGCTGCGGTCGATCGCCATGGACAGCGCCTGCCGCACGCGCAGATCCTTCAGCGGGTTGCGGTCGAGCGGCTTGCCGTCCTTGCCAGTGATGAAGGGCGTGACGTCCCGGAACGTGTCCAACGAGAAGAAGACGACCCGGCTCGAGACGCCGCGAATGATGTGAAAGCGCTCGTCTTTTTCGACGCGAGCAACACCCTCGTAGGGCACCTGTTCAACGAGGTCGAGATCGCCGGCGAGCAGGTTGGCAAGCCGCGCGCCGGCATCGGTGACGATGCGGAGCTCGACGTCCGGCAAAGCAGGCTTCGGTCCCCAGTAGTTTGGATTGGCGGAAAGCGCGACACGGTTGCCGGAAACATATTCCTTCAGCACATACGGGCCCGTGCCGATCGCCGCGGTGCCGTTGTTGAACTGATCGCTAGGGGTATCCTTGAACTTGGCGCGGATGATGCGAATGCGACTGAGGGAGTTGGGCAGAAGCGGCTCCGGCTGTTTGGTTTCGATGAGAAGCTTGCCGGGTTGGGGCGAGGTGATCGAGTTGATGTTGCGCGTGTAGGTCCGGAACGACGCCGTGCTTTCGATGGTGTTGGCCCGGTCGAATGAGACGACGATGTCGTCTACGGTGAGCGGCTCGCCGTCGCTGAAGCGCACGTCGGGCCGCAGGTCGAACTCCCAATGGGTGTCGTCGACCACGCGCCAGGCCGTCGCGAGCCCCGGTCTGGAGATCGATTTTTCGTCGTTGATGACAAGCGTGTCGTAGATGTGGGTGGCAAGCGCGTTGTTCGGCGCATTGCTCTTCAGATGCGGGTCTAGCGTCGTCGGCGGAGCAGCCATGCCGATCCGCAGCTGGCCATTTGCCGCGGCCTGGGCAAGCCCCGTCCAGCTAATGCCTTGCAAGACAGCGGCACCCCCGAGCGCCCATTGCATCAGCGCACGGCGCGATATTGTCCGGTTCATCATTGGTTCTCTCCGTGTCCACTCTGGATAGGTCCGTCGGAGGAGTTCTTTTCTGCTGCCGCTTGCCATCATCGAGCCCAGCCTAGGATCCGCTGACGGTGCCGGCCTCCTTCCTGACGGCGAGTTGAAACTAAAGCTCCTCCGCTTGTCAATACAGATAAACCGTTGTTTCACTAGACGAGACAAATTTTCTCGTTTAGGCTTCAGCATGAGAGTTTTGGCGAGGAAACGAGAAATGACCGATCAGGCAGACACCCGGTACACAGTCGATTCCGTCGATCGCGCGATCAGCTTGCTGCAGACTGTGGCCGGAGAGGCCGATCTTGGCGTTTCCGAAATCGCGCGGCGTTCCGGCGACAGCAAGGCACGTGCTTTCCGGCTTTTGCAGACGCTGGTGCGACGCGGTCTGCTGGCGCGGTCATCGGATGGAAAAGGCTATCGTCTCGGCCTCGCCGCGCTGATGCTCGGCCACGCCGCCAGCGAACAGATGGACCTGATCCGCATTGCAAACCCTGTTCTGGAAGAACTCGGTCAGGAGATCGGCGAAACCACCCAGCTGCGAATCCGCGATGACCAGGAAAGCCTTTGCGTCGCCAAATGGGAGCCGAAGCGGGACCTTCGCGTCAATGCGATTGTCGGCCGCCGGCGTCCGCTACATGCCGGTTCGAGCAAGGCGTTCCTGGCCCATATGGATGATGAGGAGCGCGAGGCTATTCTTTCCGGCCCGTTGAAGCGCTTCACCAAGAAAACTGTGACCGATCCTCGGCTTCTAAGGGGCGGGCTCGAGCAAATCCGCAAGGCGAAGTTTTTCGTCAGTCGCGGCGAGATCAACGACGATCTGATTTCGATCACCGCACCGGTGTTCGTGGCACCGGGCAAGATAATCGCGGCGCTGAACATCGCTGCCCCGGAAAACCGGGTGCCGGAAGAGCGCATAAGCGAACTGGGCGATATGGTAGCCCGGGCCGCCCATCGTATTTCCGCCGCCCTTGGCTTTCGCTCGCCGGCCAATGAGATGGCGAGTTGAACCGGTGCCAAACATCACACGACTTCCTTGGCGGATTGTGACGAGGGGTGTATCTCCGGAACGGTGAAAATCGACACCTCGCCCTTGAAGCCTTGGAGTTCAAAGGCGCCTGCCTGCACAACCGGCATCGATGCTCCTTGCGCAAATCCGGGACCAAGCACCAGAGGGATCCTCAGCTTTTTGGTGGTTGACTCGAGCCGTGCCGCGCGGTTCACCGGCGAGCCGATCGCGGTGTAATCGAAGCGCCGTTCGGAGCCGAAATTCCCTACGGAGCAGATGCCAGTCTCGATGGCGACGCCGATTTGGATAGAGGGGTGCCCGCGCGCGGTGAACGCGGCGTTTTCGCGCTTCACCCGTTCGATCAGGGCAAGCCCCGCTTCGAGCGCACGCTCGCGATGATCTGGCTGGTCAAGCGGCGCGTTCCAGAAGGCTAGCACGGCATCGCCCATGAACTTATCGATGGTCCCGTCGCGCTTGAGTATCTCATCGGTCGCGAGGCCGAGGAAGTGATTGACCACCTTTGCGATTTCTTGTGCATCGAGTTGTTCGCTCATCGCCGTGAAGCCGCGTATGTCACTCAGCAGGATTGTGATCTCGCGCTTCTCTCCGGACAGGATCGCTTCGGTATCCGAATTTGCGAGGCGCTGCACCACGGAGGGCGACAGATATTGGGAAAACTGCCGAGCCAGGGTGGACCGGCGCTGCTCGCTGCGCCTGTAGAGGACATAGCCTTCGAAGCCTGCTAAGAGGATCGTCGCAAGCGCCGGCTGTAGTGGGTCGTAGAGCTTACCCTGCAGGCTGAATTCGAGAGCGCCGAACGCGAAGGGCATAGCAACAAGGAGCGCCAGAGCGAGGGCGCCAAGCATGACACGCTGGGCGAGAACTCCCGAAAGTCCGATGAAAACGATGCCACTGAGGACCAACCACAGCCGCTCCAGCGTACGCGCTTGCGTTGGCTCTGCAAGAAAGCGCGCGGCAAGCATCTGGCCGATTGCATCAGCGTGGATGTCCACGCCTGGTCGCGCCGGACGCGTCGGGGTTGGCAGGTACTGCGTCAATCCCACGGCCGACAGGTCGACAATGGCGATGGCGTTCCGCAGCAGCGGATCGCCGCGGCCCGAAAGAATACTACCGGCAGATATGCGCGGCGTATTGGTGTCGGTTTCCCAGAGGCGGATGCTGCCCTGCGGCTCGAGTGGCACGATGGTCCCGGCCATCCTGAGCGCGTCAAACCCGGCGGCATTCATCCGGGCTACGTAGCCGTTCTCTCCGGCGTAGAGGCGCAGGAGTTCGAGCGCGAAGGACGGCCAGAGCTGAACGCCTTGAGCCGTATTTCGGAGCCAGAGCAGCGGCACATGGCGTAGTACGCCGTCGGTATCGGGCAAGGTGCGAATTACGCCGAGACCCGCAGCGGCGCTCGAGAATTCGGCAAGCGAGCCGGTCAGGCCGGTGAAGCCGGGAAGTGTGTCGGGTACTTGCCCGACAATCGACCAGCCGGCTTTGGGCACTGCTTCTGAAACCGTCGCCTCGTTGCCCAGGCTGACGGCAAGCGCCGTCCGGTTTTTCGACAGCGCCGTTGCCAGGCGCTTGTCTCCGGCGATACCGTCAGGCGAGGTGTCGGCCTCGGGCAGCACCAGCGCAAGCCCGATCACCGCGGCACCAGACCCGCTGATGCCATCGACCAGATCAGCCAAAAGGCCACGGTTCCAAGGCCATCGCCCATGTGCCTTGAGGCTGGCGTCGTCTATCGAGACGATCACGACAGGATTGCTCGTCGCCTGGCGCGGGGCGAGAAACTGGTAGAAGTCGTACGTGCGTTCGCGCAGGCGCGACAGCGGCCCGTCGAAAGCCAAATGGCAAGCGAGCAGCAAGAGCACGACCACGAGACCGGATATTTTGCGCCTGGCAGCTTGCCGCCAATCGAACACGGGGCTCATGCCGGTCGGGCGGGTCTACCTGCAGTCTGGATAGCAGCAACCCTCACCCTCACACCCACCGTTATCCCCGCCGCCGCCCACGGGTGGCGTTAGGCTGTCGGGGAACTCCATGACCACGCCTGGCAATGCGCCGTTAGTGGACTCGCAGGCTTTGAGCGAGCCGCCGAGTGCCGACGCACAAATCGCGCTTACGTCCAATCCAGGACCCGGTGCGCCTGGCAGACCGGTGCCGGCTATCCGGTCGATGCTGTCCAATATCGGGAACGTGTCGATTCCGCCGTAGCCGGTCAGCAGCTTGCCATTTTCCGATGTGCAGGCGTAGCCCGGGTTGGTGATGACCAGCCGTTTGCCATTCATCGTGCAGGTCATGCGGCCGGCGCGCAGTATGCCGACGGTCTGGCCGGCTGCCACCAGCACTTCGATGATGCCGCCTCTGGCCCCGAGCACCATATGCGGCGTCGCAACCTGCATGACGCCGCCTTTGGAAATCTGGCCGCCATAAAAACGGGCCAGGCCGCTGTTCATCCCGACGTCGATCTTTCCCGATCCGGAGCCCGGATTGTAGACGAATTCATCGATCGTCAGGCTGGTGTTCGGACCAATCTTGGCGCTCGATTCGTCCCGGAACACCAACATTCCAAGACCAGTGGGATTGCTGCGCAACTGATCGCCGAGTTCGACGCCGGCACCGACACTCATCGTCCCGCTGTCATTACGGACGATGTTGGTCTGGTAGGCCGTCATCGACCCGATCGTTTCAGCGGCGGATGGTGCCGCAAAGCCAAGGCAGGCGACAAAAATGGCGATCTGACGGTACGGGGTCCTCATCGCGGCCTCTTTCAATTGAGCGTCAACGTGTAGCTCATGAGCATTTCGAACGATTTTCGGTCGCGGCTGGCAATGTCGAAGTTGATTTCGCGATAGGCGAGATCGACGCTGATCTTCTGCGACTCCGTGAGCTGAAAATCGCTTTCCGAGGCAATGCGCCAGAAGTCGCTCTTGATATTTGTGCCGATGCCAACGGACAGATCGGGAGTGTCGCTGTGGCCGGCCGAGAAGGCGACCTGGTGCGACCATGCGAAAAGATCCGGTACGTTCATCAACAGGCCGCCGTAGCGGATCTCGCCCATGTAGCTGTGGCCGATTTCGCCAGATCCGGAGGCGAAGTCATTCGAGCCGACCAGGCGCAATCCGAGCGCCTGGCCATTGCGGAAGCGGTAGCTGCCGCCTGCCTCATAGAAGACCCTGCTATCGGCGAAAATGCCTTGCGAGGCGCTTAGATCGATGTAGCCGCCGCCTGCAAAAAGCGTCGTCTCGACGGTCGGGCGCACAAGAAAGCGTCCACTGAGGCCGATGCCGGTTTCGTGGATATCGCTGTCGAAACGATCTGTAACGGTAAAGGCCGAAAGCAGCAGGCGCAGCGAATCGATCCCACTGTTGGGCAGCCCCTTGTCCCAGGTGATCGCGGCGTTGCCGTGGATGAAAGTCTCCTTGCTACCCGGAACCGACAGGTCTGGCGTGAAAAAACGCTGTGTCGCCGTCAACGACCCTGAAAGAACGAGAGCGTCGGCACTTGGCGTGCCGAGGTCCCATCGCACAAAGCCTTCCGCCCGCCCATAGGGCGAGACGAAGCTGTCGTCGTCCTGGGCCCCGCCGGGCTCAAAATCGGTGAATGCGCTGAACACGCCGCCGGTCAGGGCGAGTTCCCAGGTGACGCCACGCAACGCGCGCTCGATGCGGGCAAGCAGGCGAACAGCTTCCTGCTGCTCAGCCGCGGACAGGCCCCCGACCTCGATGCCGTACTGCACCTGCCGCCGGGCCAATTCATAGGAGCCGACATGATAGTACAACCGGCTGGCCGCAAGCCGGGCGCGGGCATCGCGGGGATATTTGATGAGATACTGCTCGACCGACGAGATCGCCTGATCGTACTGCCCGGCGTTGACGGCAACCGTGACGAACTGGGCGAGCGTTCCGTTGTCGGCCGGACTGGCGATGCGGGCTGAAAAAGCATCGTCATAGGCCGGATAGAGACCTTGTGCGCCGGCCGGCGATATGCCGGTGCAAAGCAGCGCCGCGGCGAAGCCGAAGATCATTGAAAACGAGGAATGCATGCCGAGAAACCCACCCCAACCCGACTAGTGCAGCGATCTAGCACGCCTGCACGAAAAAAAGCGACAGAACTGTCACAAAACCTTCCGAGTCTTCAGCAGCTGTTGCAGCTGCGCAACAAACTATCGGGTTCATTCGCATTTCGGCTACCCTGGTTGGCCAAGCATCTTCTCAGCGTTGCTGGACTTCGAGCAAGTATTCGCTACAAACGGCAACTAAGCCAAATCATAATCAGCCGTGGATCGCGCAGCCGACAAGATCAATATTGTTTGCGCGATTCTGCGCATATCTGGTCGCCGCCTGACGCATCAAGTGTCACATGTAGCTCATCCGAAGGTCTTCCGTCGCGTTGCGCAAGCGGTCGGAGAGCTGGCGGGCGATGCTTCTCAGGACGGCCTGCGCAATGTGCGGCCTAGCCTTTGTTATCTTGTTGAACGCCGACGAGGTCAGCTTATAGGCAACAACATCCTCGTCGGCGATCACGTCCGTCGAGCGTGGTCGCTCGGTCAGGAAACCCATTTCGCCCACTGTGCATCCAGCCCCGATGCTCGCCAGCCGGCGCCGCCCGCCAGGCGTAATTACCCAGACGCTGATACAGCCGCGCGTCAGCATCCATAGTCGGTCCGCCGGATCGCCAGCGCGGCACAGCACTGCGCCCTTCGGGAATTCGACGTGGTCGAGATAGCTCATCAGCACCTTCAAATCTTCCGGCTGCGTGGTCATGCCGAAATCGGTGCGTTCGAGTGGCACCTCTATCACGGAGCGGGCTGCACTGTCGGTCCGCTGCACGATTTCCTCTTCGAAGCGCTCCAGCGCTGTTTCGAGGTCGGGGTAGATATTCGGTCCATTAGGTTGCGACGTGCACTCCTCCAGAACCTGGGCATCCTTGAGGTCACTGAAGAACAACCGCTGACCACGCCTGGCGCACCGAGCGGCGATCTGCTGCAATGTCAATGCGCCGGAGGCGTCGATGTCGCTGACGGCGCGGAAATCGAGAATGATCACCCGCACGGCGATGGGCAGCCGGTCGATCTCCTCCGCGAGCTCATCGGCATTGCCAAAGAATAGCACCCCCTGCAGCTCGAAGACTGCAAGCTCCCGCTCGTGGGCCGCCAGCAACTCGTTCTGAGCTGTGGAACGGATGCGCCTGGAGCGCGTCTTGCCGACTATCTCCTTTCGCCGCACCACGGGCCGGTTCATTTCGATCATGAAGACGATGCAGGCCAGCGCCACGCCGACCACGGCGCCGACAACGGGTTGGCCAAGCACTGTGGCGAGCGCCACCGTAGCGACTACGCCGATATTGCGCTGTGCCTGGATGCGGCCCGTCGCATCCTTGCCGAAGAGTGCCTGGCGCGCGGTCCGCAGCGCCCAACGGTCTATGGTATTGATGCCAACGAAAACCAGAATGGCGGCCAGCACAACCAGCGGCATCGAGAAGATCAGACCCGGGAACGCAAGGATGGCCGCAAGCAGCACCGCCCGGCTCGCAAATGTCGAGGCGCGCGTGCGCCCACCGGCACGATGGTTGGCGGCAGTCAGCGAGGCTGACGTGGAGACGAACAGCCCGCCCATAATAGGGGAGACAAGGTTGGCGATGCCCAGCCCGACAAGGGCGCGGTCCGGACCGATCTGAATGTCAGCCAGATTGCGCGCCGTGCGCAGGGTGAAGACCGTGTCAAGCGTTCCCACGATCGCCAGGGTCAACGAGCCGGCGATCAGGGTCCACCAGACATCTCCGAACCCGAGCCGGAGTGCGATGGCAGCGTCGTGTAGGCCTATCGGCGCCCAACCGCCCAGATCGATCGTGCCGACAACGGGGCCGAGCTCAATGCCGGGCGCCCACAGACGGGCAGCATGGTAGATCAGATAGCCGATCAGCAGGCCGGCAAGCAGCGCCGGAATCCTAGGTGCATGTCGCGTGATCACCACCATGGTCGCGATCAGCGCAAGACCGAAGGGAAGTCTTGTCAGAGTGGCGAGGCTGAAATCTGCCGCTGCGACCCCACTCCAGGACGAGACCGCGAGAAGCACCGGGGTCTGACTCTTGATGATCAGGATGCCAACGCCCGAGATGAACCCGGCGACAACCGGGTGGGGGGCAAGCTTGACGATTCGGGCGAGTCCGGTCGCCCCGATGAAGATCATCCAGAAGCCGGCCAGCATCACGCATCCGACGAAGGCAAGCAGCGCCTGGGTCGTGTTGCCGTCGAGAGCGACGAGCAGGGATCCCAGCAGGCTGGCCTGGATCAGTGAGTTGCTGGGCATGGTCGTCACGAAGGACGACCGTTGAAACACGGAAGCGACGATGCCGCCGACAATGGCCGCGATGACGCCGGCAAGCGCGCCTTCCGCCACCCGATCCTCGCCGAGCGGCGAAAGGGCAAGGACGCCGGAGGAGATGCACATTGGCAGCGCTACGCCAGCCGTCGTCACACCTGCGGTCAGTTCCTGGGCCAGAACGCCCAGCCCGGCGCTCAAGCGGCGCGCAAAATCCGTCTGTGTCCCAACCTGCTCAACCACCATTCAAAGCCCCTACAACCTCACGGCGGTGATCCCGCCAACGCCATCCTTCATGTCGGCACGCGTCCGCGGGCGCGACCCACTACAGCACGAGCGTAGTGGCCAGCCCCAGCATCAGGCCCATGCCTACAATATCGGTCACCGTGGTAAGGAAGATCGCGGAAGCCACGGCCGGATCGGCGCCGATCCGCCGCAGGCCCAACGGGATCAGCACGCCGGAGATCCCGGACATGAGGCACGATCCGGACATGGCGAGCAGGATCACAAGTGCCAGCATCGGCGCCTGGGATGCCGACTCCGGTTGCTGCGAGGCGTAGAACCACATGGCCGCAGCCGCCACCAGACCGACGAGCAAGCCGTTGGCGATCCCGAGCACCCCCTCCCTCAGAATCAAGTGCAGCTTCGGTCGTTTGTCCACATCCCCCAGGGCGAGACCACGCAGCGTAATAGCCAGCGCCTGGCAGCCGGTGTTTCCGCTCTGCCCGGCCAGCACCGGGAGGAACGCCGCCAATGCGACGATCTTCTCGATCGTGCCTGTGAACGAACTGACCACGAAAGCCGCCATGAAGGCCGTCAGCAGGTTGAGCTGCAGCCACGGATGACGTTTCAAGAAGGCTGAAAACAGCGGCGTGAAAGAACGCTCCTCCTTCTGGACACCCACCATCTGGCCAGGCTGGGCAGAAATCTCGATGATTTGCTGCTCGAACAGCCGCCAGCCGCGAACCTGCCCGAGCAGCCGGTTCTCCGCGTCCACCACAGGATAGACAGGGTAGTGACGGCGTACCGCCGCCTTGCAGGCTTCGCTCAAAGGCATATCGACGTGAAGGGCGAACGGACTTGCCAGCATGATCTGATCCACCGTCGCGTCGGCCTCGCTCAGCATCAGATCGCGCAAGACCACCAGGCCAACCAATTTATCGCCCTCGTCCGTGATGTAGAGGTAAGTCAACTCGGTCGGCACCTGCGCGCGCCTGACGGCCTCGACCGCGGCGGCTACCGTCGTCCCGACAGCAACGCTGGCGGGGATCGGGTCCATCAGCTCGACGATGGCCTCGGGGATCGCGAGATCCTTTCCGTCGGTATGGGGTTTGATAGGCCTCATTTGCGGTGGCAAATGCTCCGCCACCTTCCGGGCGTGCCCATCCGGCAACAACCTTAGTGCGTCCCGGATGAACTCGGGAGGCTCTCCGGCAAGCAATTCAGCCGCATCATCAGGTGCTCGAGCACGCAGCGTGCGCACCAACTTCTGAATGTCGTTCTCTTGCCTCATCTGTTCCCCCAACCTCTAATGTTGCGCCTCTTGAGCTTAAAGACCGCACCGGTTCGCTCTGCCCAGGCGCACGGTGGCCCAAGCGCCTCGATCCGGAAATCTTCGCCTTCTCAGGGCGCCGAGTAGACCGAACCCAGACAAATCTGAGCCATTGCGTGGGTGCATACAGGCGGGCTGTAACGTCAGCGTGTCGCCAAGAGAATTGTCGTGTTGCCGAAATTCACCGTCGATCCCTGGGCTCCGCGAGCACGTCGCAACCCAGCGGCGAAGTAAGGTCGGCAATGGGCCGTCGTGGCCCTGTTCATTGGGGTGCGCTCAGCCCGACAGTTCGCGGTGTGAACGGCCGCGCTTTAACCTGGGAAGATGGTGAAACCGCCATCGACGCGAATGACCTGCCCATTGATGAAGCGCGCGCGCGGACCGGCGAGGAAGGCGACCGCTTCGGCGATCTCTTCGGGCTCGGCATATCGGTTCAGCGATTTCTTGCTTGAGTCCATACGCTCCGGATCGACGACGCGGCTCGCCTGGAAGCGTGCCGTCTTGGTGGCGCCGGGGCTCACCGCATTGATGCGCACGCCATCGTCGATCAATTCCTTGGCGAGGCAGCGCGTATAATGGACGACGGCAGCCTTAAGCGTGGAGTAGACCACCTCCGGCGAGCATCCGATATGCGCTGCCGCCGAGGCAATGTTGATCACCGAGCCTGAGCCGCGCTTGACCATAGGCGGAATGAACGCCTGGCAGACCAGCATCGTACCGATAAGATTGTTCTCGGTCAGAACCTTGATGTCATCATAGTCGATGTCGAGCGCGTTGTTGGGACTGGGCTTTACCCCCTTGGCGCCGATGTCGCCGCCGGCGCAGTTGACCAGAACATGCACATCGCCGAGGTCCGCCTCGATCTTCCTCTTCATTTCGGCGACGGCTTGCTTGTCGCCGATGTTGCCTGTGACCGCGGTCACTCGTGTCCCATGCTTTTCCAAACCCCTGGCGGATTCGCCGAGGTCTGCGAATTCGCCATATTGGGATGGCCGGGTCCAATCGAGATCGTGAATCGCGACGTTTGCGCCAAGTTCGGCCAAGCGTTCGGCCATCACACGGCCGAGGCCGCGTCCCGAGCCAGTCACGAAGGCAGTCAGGCCGCTGAGTTCTCGGGCAGTCATGCTGATTTCTCCATTGCAATGAAATCGAACTTCTTCATGTTGGCGGCGCTGCGCCGGATCATGTCGAGCTCATACGAAACGAGCGCGCCGTCATCGTCGCGCTCCCATGGCGTCCGGTAGTCGGCGTCGTCCGCAAGACGGTTCACGCGCGCAGCACTCAGGCAGGCCGCGAACTCGCGCGCGGTCTTCGGCGCATATCCGTTCCACCAGTCGTCGGTGAGACAGCGAACGTGACGGGCCTCCAGCGCGCCTGGCTCGAGCACGGCCGTCAGCGTATCATGGTGCTCGGCGAGGATGGCTGCCAGTTCGGCGAATGGCACGGCGCCATCGCCGATCGCGCAGCGGACCAGACGGTAGCCCTCATCCGTGAACTGCACGCGATAGTCCTTGAGGTGAACGTGGCGGACATGCGGCGCGATCCGCCGGGTGAAGGAAAGCGGTGCCTCGCCGACAGGGAACGCGTTGCCTGTATCGTAGGTGATGCCCACACCGGGCCCGCCGAGTTCGCAGAACGCGACCAGTTCGTCGCTGCCGAAATCCTGATGGTTCTCGATGCCGAGCACGCGGCCCTCAGCCGCCGCACGCGGTCCCCATTCCGTCAAGGCAGCGCGGATCGTCGCGTTGAACTCGCTCCATTTCGCGCCCCAGACGTTGCGGTCGCCGCACAGGACTGGGGTCAGTGCGATACGGATCGTTGTCGCCTCGAGCAGGCGCGCAGCCCGAAATGCGTTGTCCAACGGACCTGCCACGAGAAGTCCGCCACTTACCACCGGGACGATGTCTAGCGCGGTCAGACGCCTGCGCAGTTCGACGACCTCGGCGTCCGGCAAATCGGTCAACCACGGTTCGTAGATCTCGAGCGTGCGTGCGCCGAGTTCCTGCGCGAGCGCTATGAAGCCTTCCAGCCCCGCCCCATCCGGATTGTGCCGCGGCGTACCGCGGCCCTGCAAGCCGAGATGGTAGGTCAGTCCGTAAGGATTGAGGCCGAGACGAAGAATCAATTTGGTAGTCCCTTTGAAAGATGTGGAAGCGATCGCATCAGCGCAGACCCGCATCCACTGCGATGGACTGCTTCGTGATCATGCGGCTGTCATCGGCGGCAAGGAAGAGCACGGTCCGTGCAATCTCTTCGCCCAGCAGTACGCGGCGGATCAATTGCCGCTGCACCGTCTGGTCGATCGCGTCCTGCGTCTTGAACCACAACTCCCGCTGCCGCTCGGTGATGACAGCGCCGGGCTCGACTGCATTGACGCGGATGTTGTCGGATCCGAACGACCGCGCCAGCGCGCGCGTCAGCGCCACCACAGCGCCCTTGGCGGTGGCATAAGCCACCATCTGGTCCGCCCCGAAACGCCATGCGATGGAAGAGAAATTTATGATCGAGCCGAAGCCGAGTTCCTTCATATGCGAATGCACCGCCTGCGCGGCGAAGAAGTGATGCCGGAGATTGACGTCGAAGCTGCGATCCCAATATTCGGCTGTCACCGCGTTAACAGCATGGCGCTGATCATCGGCAGCGTTGTTTACCAGAACGGCGACCGGACCAAGCCGCGCGCGCACGCCTTCTACCGACGCCTGCAGCGCAGCGACGTCTGTCACATCGCAATGGAGGTACACCGGAGCTCGCCCGCCGGCACCGCTGAGCTCACGCACCAATGCCTCCGCGGGTTCATCCTGCACATCGAGAAAGCCCACGCGGGCGCCATTCGCCACGAAAGCACGGACCATATCGGCCCCGATCCCGGAGGCACCGCCGGAGATCAGCACGACGCGATCGGTCAAGCTCGGATAAGTCGCGAATTGTTTGGACATCAGATCACAGAAGCGCCTTGGTTGTTGGATCGAACAGACAGGCGCGCGACATGTCGATGCCGAGCGTTATCGTCTCGCCCATGATGGGAGCGTCATCCGGCTCGAAACGGCCAGTGATCTCCAGGTCGCCTAGCCTGAGGACGGCAAGTGTCTCGGCCCCGGTCGGTTCGACCAGTTCGACGGGCGCCTGCATCGACTGCACAGCCGGTTTGCGCGACTTCAAGTCGGTCGTGAAGCGGTAGATGTGTTCGGGCCGAACACCCAGCACCACGTCCTTTGGCGCACCGACAGGCAGCGGAGCGGCAAGGGCAAGAGTGGCGTCGCTGCCGTCAGCAGCGCGCACCGCGATGCTGGTTGTGCCGGTAAGCCGGGCGGGGATGAAATTCATCGCCGGCGATCCCATGAACCCGGCTACGAACATGTTGGTCGGCCGGTCATAGATCCGCTTCGGCGTGTCGAACTGCTGCACCGAGCCCTGGTTCATCACCGCAATGCGGGACGCGAGCGTCATCGCCTCGACCTGATCGTGGGTGACGTACACAGTCGTCTTGCCGACGCGGTGGTGAAGCTTCTTGATTTCGGTGCGCATGTCCACGCGCAGCTTGGCGTCGAGGTTGGACAAGGGCTCATCAAACAAAAACAGCTTCGGGTCGCGTACCAGGGCGCGCCCCATCGCAACGCGCTGCCGCTGGCCACCCGACAATTGCCCGGGCTTGCGGTTGAGCAACTGCTCGATCTGCAGGAGTGCGGCAACCCGCTTTACCGCTTCTGCCTGCTCCGCTTTGGGCACGCCTCGGCTTTCCATGCCGAAGGTGATGTTCTGGCGCACCGTCATGGTGGGATATAGGGCGTATGACTGGAACACCATCGCTATGTCGCGGTCCTTGGGCTGCACGGAGTTCACCAGCCGGTCGCCAATCCAGATCTCACCCGACGTGACGGTTTCCAGGCCGGCGATCATGGCGAGCAAGGTTGACTTGCCGCAGCCGGAGGGACCGACAAGGGCGATGAATTCCCCGGTCCGCGCCTCGAGATTGATCCCGGCCAGAATCTCGAGGCCGCCATAGCTCTTGTGAAGGTCGCGGATCATCAGCGCGGACATGGGCGATGCCTCATTTGATGGCGCCCTGCGTCAGGCCGCGCACGAAGTATTTTCCACCGAACAGGTAGATCAGCAACGGCGGCAGCGCGCCGATCAGCACGGCTGCGCTCATCACATCGTAAGCACGGGCGGTCGTGCCGCCGGCAGTGAGCGCGACCAATGCCGCCGTAATCGGCTGCTGCTGGCCGGAGGTGAAGACGACCCCGAACAGATACTCGTTCCAGATGCCCGTGAATTGCCAGATGACGGTGACGATCAAAATCGGCGGCGACAGGGGCAGGATGATCTTGCGGAAAATCCGCCAGAAGCCGGCGCCGTCGATGCGTGCCGCCTTGATGAGGTCGTCCGGTATGCTGACGTAGAAATTGCGGCAGAACAGGGTCGTGAACGAAATGCCCTGGACGACGTGAATCAAGACCAGCCCGTATGTCGAATTGGTTAGGCCGAGTTTGCCGAGCAGGAACGCCCACGGCATCAGCGAGATCTGGCCGGGCATGAAGACGCCGAGCAGCATCAGATTGAACAGAATTTCCGAGCCCTTGAAGCGCCATTTCGACAGCACATAGCCGTTCATGGCGCCGAGAAGCGTGGAGATGACCGTCGCGGGAATCGTCATCCAGAGCGAGTTGAAGAAATTGCGCTTCATGCCTTCGCAGGTGCCGCTGACGCAGTAGGTACCCCAAGCCTCCGCCCACGCGTCGAGGCGGAAGCTGCGCGGCAGCGAGATGAGGCCGTTGCGGGCAATCTCCGACTGCTCCCGCAACGAGTTGAAGACCACGACCAGCAGCGGTGCCAGGTAGATGACAGCGAAAAGCGTCAGCACCGCATAGGTAAGAAAGCGGTTCCAGAAATATCGCCGCGTAGCCGCGGCCGCTTCGGGATCATGCCGGGGGTTGGGGGCAATTTCAGCCATTGCGGCCCTCCGCCCGCCTGCGCCAAACGATCCACAAGGAATAGGGCACCAGCACAACCGCAAGGGCGGCGAGCATCATCATCGCCGCAGCGGCACCCTCGCCGATCTGCCCGCGCTGGAACATCAGGTCGTAGACGTAGATCGCCGGGAATGTAGTGGACACACCTGGCCCGCCCCGCGTCAACGCCGCCACCAGGTCGAATGTTTTGATGGCGAACTGGATTTGAATGACCGCCACCGCCAAAAAAATCGGGGCGATCGTCGGCAGGATGACCTTCCGATAGGTTCGGGAAACCGACGCACCGTCGATCTGGGCTGCTTTGACGAGATCCGGATCGACCGACCGCAGGCCAGCCAGGAAAAGCGCCATTGCGAAGCCGGACGACTGCCAGATACCGGTTATGATCACCGCATAGATCGCGGTGTTGCGGTTGGCCGTCAGGGCGAAGCTGAAGTCGGTCCAGCCGAGCCCCCGCACGAAGGCTTGGATGCCGTCGACGGGATTGTAGAGCCAGCTCCACACCGTACCGGTGACGATGAAGGACACCGCCAGCGGGTAGAGGAAGATGGTACGCCAAACCGCCTCGCCGCGAACGCGCTGGTCGATCAGGATCGCCAGAAGCAGTCCGATGGCCATCGAGCCGACAATATAGAAGCCGCTGAACAGGAAGAGGTTGGTATAGGCGATGTTCCAGCGCCGGTTCGCCCAGAGCGAAGCATAATTGTCCAGACCGACGAACAAATAGGTCGGCATCAGCGACGAGTTGGAGAGCGAGAGATACAGCGTCCAAATCGTGAAGACGAAGACGTAGATGAAACTCGCCGCAAGCGACGGCGCCAGCACCAGAATGGGCACCATCGTGCCCAGGCGCTCCCGCCACGGGGTTGCGGGAGACGCAACCGGTACAGTCAGGTCATGTGTGGACATCGGCTGCTCCGGCGAAGTCAGGCCGGGCGCGCCGGCGCCCGGCCATCATCGGCAGCTTCTTCACATCTGCGCTTCGGCCGCATCAGCCATGGCACTAGCTGCGTCCTGCGCGGTCATATCCGGCGTCGCGACGAATTCAGTGACGGTATCCATGATCGCACCGCGCACCTTCTGCGGGATCGTCATGTTATGCGCCATCGAACGGACAAGCGTGCCGCCATCGATCGATGCCTGCAGGTCCTTCTGGGAGAGCTGCTGGCAGGGGTTGAAGCCGTTCGAAAGATCGACGTCGAGACGGGCCGGGATCGAGCCCTTGGTCTGATTGAAAATCGTCTGGAACTCGGGCGATAGGATGGTGCTGGCGAGCAGTTTCTGCCCCTCGACATAGTCCGGATCCTTCTGCTGGAAGAACACGACCGAGTCGGAATTCAGGATGAAGCCCGGCTTGCCCCAATCAGTCGGCGCCTGGGCGCAGACATAGTCGGTGCCCTCCTTGAAGCCGCCGGCCGTGAGCAGGCCGAGCGTCCAGTCGCCCATGATGTGAAAAGCGGCCTCGCCGCGGCCGACCAGATGCGACATGGTATCCCAGTCGCGCCCGTTCATGCCGGGGTCCATATATTTCGTCGTCATCGTGCGGAACTGCTCGAAGGCCTTGACCATGCCGTCGCTGCGCATTGCCTCGACGTCACCCTCGACGAAGGCCTTCTTGAAGAGATCGAGATCCATTCCGTAGACCACGACCTCGAAGACCGTCGAATCGGTCCAGTCGGCGGTCGAGTGCGAGATGCAGATTTTGCCTGACGCCACGATCTTGTCGCAGGCGGCGTTGAAGTCTGTCCATGTCTTCGGCACTTCGGCGACGCCTGCTTCCTGCATGACCTTCGGCGATGCCCACAGCCAGTTGATGCGATGGATGTTCATCGGCGCCGCTACCCAGCTGCCGGTCGGCTTCATCACCGGCAGCAATTCGGGAGCGACGACCTTCTCCCAATTTTCCGCTGTCGCCAGTTCGTCGAGATTGGCTGTGATGCCGGTCTCGTTCCATTCGGCGATCTCGGGTCCCTTGAGCTGCACCGCGGGGGGTGCATTGCCGGCGATCACGTCGGCGCGCAATTTCGCCAGCGTGTTGGCCGTGTGGCCCGCGATGGAGGTCTGCTGCCAGGTGCCACCCTTGGCGGTAAACATCTCGCCGAGCTTGGCGATAGCCTGGGCGTCCGATCCGGTCGCCCATTGATGCAACAGGTTGGTCTTGGGCTCTGCGAACGCGGCTCCCGCAACAAAGGTGTACGCCGTAGCGGCCGCAAGGGCCGTCCTCAGGTATTCCATCGTTTCACTCCCATGTGATGTTACGGTTCGTATCGACCGCCTGTGGACGCAATTTGAGCTCGTCGCAGACGGAGATGCAGTAATCTCCGTTCTTTCCAAGATGACATATTTGAGCTATCAGTCAACGTCCTTTGTGCTCATCATGAACAAACCTTCGCTTAGAAGTTGGCTGATCGACAGACCCTCCGCATCACCGGAGAGCCTGATCGTTCTATGTCTACGTGAGCGCGGCGTGCTTTCTGCGTCGCAAATTACCCGCATCACCGGTTTGGCGCGGTCGACGGTTTCAACCGCGCTCAATGGCTTGAGAAAGTCCGGAATGGTGATCGAATCCTCGACCCACCATGATGGGATCAGGGGTATCGGCAGGCCTGCGACGACATTGACACTCAATCCCGCTGCGGGCACCTGCATCGGGATCCACCTAGGCCTCGATGAGATGCGGTGCGTCGTCGCCGACGTCTCGCATTCTGTCATTACCGAACAAACTATCCCCATGGGTCTGGACTACCAACCGCAACAGGCGGCCCAGCTCGCCAAGTCAGCAATTGCCCAATGCTACGAAGAGAACGGTCTGCCGATGGCGGGGCTCCTGGGGGTTGGGGTTTCCGTCTCGGGCCCTGTCAGCCGCGAAGGAGTGGTGCAGCGTGCGAGTATTGTTCCGACCTGGGCCGGGGTCAACATCCGCGATGTGTTCGGGCCGGTTCTCGAACAGCCGATTTTCGCCGATAACGAGAGCAACTGCTCGGCCATTGCGGAGCTGATGTGGGGCGCGGCTGTCGGCCAAGATGATTTCGTGCTGTTCAAGATCGATCTGGGCGTCGGCGGGGCCATTGTCCAGCATGGCCGGCTGGTGACTGGCATCGCCGGCGGCGCCGGTGAATTCGGGCACATCAGCGTTGATCCCAGCGGCGATCTTTGCCGGTGCGGCAATCGCGGATGCCTCGAGCTTTATGCGAGCTTTGCCCGGCCGCTCGAGCAGATTTCGCGCATCGTGCGGCGGCCGGTCACGATGGACGAGGTGATCATGATGGCCGAACAGGGCGACGTCGGGGCGCTGCGGATGATCGAGGACACCGCCGAGTTCGCCGGCCGTGGTCTTGGCTTGATCGGCTCGGTGATCAATCCGCCACTCATCATTATCGGGGGCCGCATGGCTTTGGCGGGCGATATTCTCCTGGCACCGCTGATCGCGTCATATGAACGCCACACGCTCATCAAGTCCCGCGATGTCGCGCCCGCCCTGCGCACGCGGATAATTGTGGGCAAGCACACAGAGAACGACGCATTGCTGGGCGCAGTCGGCCTCGTGCTGCGACACAACAGCCGACTGCAATGATCTGGCCTTGCTCGCCGAATAGCGCCGACCGATTGCCCCTTACTCCCACTCGATTGATGCCCAATCACGAGGATGAGGACAGCGATCCGGTGGGCTGCTCCGGTCCCGCAACGGTTCTGACGGGCCTGCCACGGACCATAAGGCGGCATGAACTCAGGTTGATCGTCCCATTCGCTGACAGCACGATCTATGAGATGGAGAAACGAGGTGAATTGCCGAGCAGCGCCGACAGACATATCTGGCCGGACGCGCGAAGCTTGCTCATGGCCCTGACCTCCGTCAGCGGAAAGTCCGGCCGGTGAAAGCGCAGCAGCCGGATATTTAGTAAAGGCAGCCAGAAGCTATCGCGTCATGTTCAAGCGCGATAGTCTCGGGCATTAACTGAGTTTGGCCAACGAGACAGATCTGCAATTGGCTCCGATTGTTGGGAGACGGGCAAATTGTTACAAAACCTCGGATATAAGGCCGCATCACCGAGAAATGATATAAGTTGTCACGGTGGTTGCGACCTAGAGATATTCCTCTCAATGGCCGCATTTCTGTTGACTTCGCTCCGGCTCCAGATGGCAAATTGTGCCACTTTGACCCATCTCGGTCGGCAACTTCGCGCCATGAGCCGACCTTGGATACCGTGATCCTCGACGATTTGTCTCACCTCGATAGCGGACGAGATCATTGTTGATTGCCGCGAGCCCAGATTACGACCGCGAAGCGGTCAAAAATCCAAATCCATATCGTGATGATGATGCTCGTGACCGGGAAGCTCCGGCGGCGGCGGGCCAGGCACTTCGGCCACCATGGCCTCCGTCATGATGAGGAGGCCTGCCACCGAGGCTGCGCCCTGGAGCGCCGTTCGCACCACTTTGGCCGGGTCGATGATGCCCTTTGACACCAGATCCCCGTACACGCCCGATTGGGCATCGTAGCCATAGGCGTTATCGTCGTTTTCGAGGATCCCGGCGATGACGACCGAGCCTTCCAGGCCGGCATTGATCGCGATTTGCCGAGCCGGCCAGGTGATCGCCTTCCTGACGATCGCGATGCCGACCTGCTGGTCCTCGTTGCTGCCCTTGAGCTTCTTGAGCGCCCTGCCGGCGCGCAGCAAGGCGACCCCACCGCCGGGGAGAATGCCCTCTGCAACCGCGGCTCTTGTCGCGTTCATCGCGTCATCGATGCGATCCTTCTTCTCTCTGACCTCGACTTCGGTTGCACCGCCGACCCAGATAACGGCGACGCCACCGGCGAGCCTGGCCAGCCGCTCCTGGAGCTTCTCGCGGTCGAAATCGGAGGTGGTTTCCGCAAGCTCGAGCTTGATCTCGGCGATGCGGGCCTCGATCCTTTCCCGCTTGCCGGCGCCGCCGACGATCGTGGTGTTTGCCTTGTCGATCATCACCTTCTTGGTGCGCCCGAGCATATCGAGGGAAGCATGCTCGAGCTTGATGCCCAAATCCTCCGAGATCACCGTTGCGCCGGTCATCAGCGCGAGATCCTGCAGCATCGCCTTGCGGCGGTCTCCGTAGGCCGGCGCCTTCACGGCTGCAACCTTGAGAGCGCCGCGCAACTTGTTGACCACCAGCGCCGCCATCACCTCACTCTCGACATCCTCGGCGATGATGAGCAGCGGCTTGCCGGCCTGCACCACCTTCTCCAGCAGCGGCAGTATTTCGATCAGACTGGACAGTTTCTTCTCGCTGATGAGGACATAGGCATCCTGCATCTCGACCCGCATCTTTGCGCGATTGGTGATGAAATGGGGCGAGATATAGCCGCGGTCGAACTGCATGCCCTCGACGAATTCGAGTTCGGTTTCGAGCGACGTCCCGTCCTCGACAGTGATCACGCCGTCATTGCCGACCCTCTTCATGGCGTCGGCGAGGCAGCGGCCGATCTCCCTGTCGCCGTTGGCCGAGATGGTGCCGACTTGCGCAATCTCGACGTTCGAGGTGACCTTCGTGGCATTGTTTTTGAGTTCCGCGACGACGGCTTCGACCGCGAGATCGATGCCGCGCTTCAGGTCCATGGGATTCATGCCAGCGGCCACCGCCTTGGCGCCCTCCCGGGCGATCGCATGCGCGAGCACGACGGCGGTGGTCGTGCCGTCGCCGGCCTGATAGGAGGTTTTTGTTGCAATCTCGCGCACCATCTGGGCGCCCATGTTCTCGAACTTGTTGTCGAGTTCGATTTCCCTGGCGACGGTCACGCCGTCCTTCGTGACCCGCGGCGCGCCGTGCTCCCTGCCGATCGCGACGTTGCGCCCCCGCGGGCCAAGCGTGACGCTCACCGCATTCGCCAGGGTGTCAATGCCGCGCAGCATTCTGTCGCGAGCCTCGAACGAAAACATGATCTCCTTGGCAGCCATTTCCTTGATCCTTAAGACCTAATCTTCGGGGAACGGCGAAGCTTCATTCGGCCGCTCAGGCGAGATTGCCCCGTGGCAGCCCGAGCCGATTCCAGACATCGAACAAAGCTGCCGCGAGCCGATCAATCATGATGTCCTCATGACAAGGTGTCGGCGTGATGCGCAGCCGCTCAGTACCCTTCGCCACGGTCGGATAATTGATCGGCTGGATATAGATGTCGTGATCGCTCAGCAGCAGGTCGCTCGCCGCTTTGCAATGCGCCGGATCGCCGACTGCCACAGGAACGATATGGGTGTCGCTCAGGATGACCGGCAGCGCAGCGGCACCCAGCGCCGCCTTGACCCGCCGGACGCGGTCCTGCTGGCGCTTGCGCTCCCACTGCGAGGTTTTCAGATGCCGGATCGCCGCTGTGGCCGCGGCGCAGATCGCCGGCGGCAACGCGGTGGTGAAGATGAAACCCGGAGCATAGGAACGAACCGCATCGATCAGCACAGCACTTCCCGTGATATAGCCGCCGAGGCAGCCGAAGGCCTTGGCGAGCGTGCCTTCGATCACATCGATCCGGTTCATGGCGCCCTCGCGCGCGGCGATGCCGGCGCCGCGAGGGCCGTACATGCCCACAGCATGGACTTCGTCGAGATAGGTCATTGCGCCGTAACGATCGGCGATTTCGCAAATGCGATTGATTGGCGCGACGTCGCCGCCCATCGAATAGAGACTTTCGAAGACGATGAGTTTTGGCCGGTCCGGACCCGCCGCCTTCAACAATTCCTCGAGATGATCGACGTCGTTGTGGCGGAAGATGCTCTTCTCCGTACCGGACTGGCGGATGCCCTCGATCATCGAATTGTGGTTGAGCGCATCGGACAGGATCAGACAACCGGGGATCAGCTTGGCGATGGTCGAGATGCCAGTCTGATTCGAAACATAGCCGGACGTAAAGACCAGCGCCGCCTCCTTGCCGTGAAGATCGGCAAGCTCGCTCTCGAGCTCTAGGAGCGGATGGCTGGTACCGGAGATATTGCGCGTCCCGCCGGCCCCCGTTCCCAGGCGGGTAGCAGTCTCCACCATGGCGGCGACCACTTTTGGGTGTTGTCCCATCCCGAGATAGTCGTTGGAGCACCAGATCACGACGTCCTTCGGTCCATGCGGGGAATGCCACACGGCATGGGGAAAGCGTCCGGCGAGGCGCTCAAGGTCCGCGAACACACGGTAGCGCCGTTCCTCCTGCAGACGCGCGATCGCATCTGCAAAGAAACCGTCATACCTCATATTGCCTGGCTCCAAGATACGGCCTTGCCCATCGGCCATATCGCCGGCATCTCCGGTCATCGGAGGTCCAAATCGCCGCGACGCAATGACGTTCTTTACGCCGCCAAGTTTGCCGGTGTGCAACGCTGTGAGTTCCGCCATCGCCCGATTCCCCTGCTTGCATACGAATTACTTCAAAGCGCGATGCGCGCCGATCCCGCTCGCATCGTTCCTCACGACCCGCGTTCAGGAAGGTCGAAGTTGAGCTGCAACATTCGCGCTATGTTTATCAGAATCGTCTCACAGACCTTATCTTGATTAGGATCCAGATATTTGACAGTCCAGTTTGCCCCGTTCTCCTTGGTTTCGAGCCGCTGAATCACAAAATCAGTGACGTGCTCGCATCCCGGCTCCTTATGAAGATCCCCGAGGATCAATGCCTTAAGCTCCGAAGCTTCCTTTGTATGTCTTTGCATGGTCGCTCTCCTTCCGGATGACAACTTTCTATGGATCGATCAACTGCATAACCATGATCTCCGTCATCCCAGGGCTGGTGTCATCGCACCAGTTCACCCAACGTAGCGGCAATGCCGCTGCTTGGTGTGTCAGAGTCTAGCCCCTCCACGAATTGCCCCTGTGGGTTCATGATGTAGATGTGGGTGCCGTGATCCATTAGGTAGTCGTCACCGCCCGCCTCGTCCTGGCGCGCCACACCGTAGGCGCCATATGCCTCCGAAACCGCAGCGATCTGTTGCGGGCTGCCGGTCAGTCCCACGATGCGCGGATCGAAAGCCGCGGTAAAGCTTCCCATCACCTCAGGCGTGTCGCGTTCGGGATCGACAGTGATGAAGAGCGGTTGCAGTTTTGCGGCGTCGGGGCCGAGTTCCTCAATCGCGGCGGCGATTGATGACAGCGTCGTCGGACAGATGTCGGGACAAGAAGTATAGCCGAAGAAAACCAGCAGCCATTTGCCGCGATAAGTCTCATCGGTGACCGTCGTTCCGTCCGGCGCCGTAAGCGTGAATGAGCCGCCGACCGTCACGGGCGTGTCACTCCGCGCGAGCGGTTGGCAGATCGACAGGGCCGCTGCGAATATGATGCAGAACCGGGATATCGGGGACCGTAGGCCCGGAGCGAGGAGTTCATGCCGTCGGCTCATCAAGTACCTCCGGTACCTCGAGAAAGACGCTCCAAACCCCGCGACGTTTGCAACTAGCAAACTCGCCTAAACTGCCGAACCATATCATATTTTTTTGCTGAATGGCTAGACATGGTGCTGGTTTGGCCCTATTTTTAAAAGTTGCCCCTCAACCTAATGAAGGAGGTGGCGTCTATGACCATTCGCGAATTGATGAGCGGGCTGGCGGCGATCGCTGTCGTTGCGATGATGTCCGCGCCTGCGCAAGCCTACGAAGTGGGTCCGGTCACGGGAGGCGGAACGATCGAGGGTACGATCGTCTACCGCGGCGACGTGCCGACAACAAAGATCATCCCCACCAAGGATATCGAGGTGTGCGGCGACCCCCGCGAAGAGCCGCTGATCGAAGTCGGCAGCGATCAGGCCGTGCTGAACGCGGCGGTGCAGCTGGTCGACGTGGCACAGGGAAAGGCCTGGCCGGAACCCGGAAAGCCGCCTGAGCTTAACAACCTCAAATGTCGCTTTGAGCCCGCGGTTCAGATGATACCCGCCGGTTCGCTGGAGGTGATCAACAGCGACCCAACGCTCCACAACACCCACGGCTATTATGGCAAGCGAACCGCCTTCAACCTGGCGCTACCCAATAAGGGCCAGCGGATACCCGTCGAACTGAAGCGGGCCGGCACTGTCCGCGTCGACTGCGACGCGCATGGCTGGATGGAAGGCTGGGTCTATGTGGTGGACAATCCCTATTACGCGGTCACCGGCGCCGATGGCAAGTTCAGCATAACCGATGTTCCGCCGGGCGACTACAAACTCGTGGCGATCCACCCCTTCACCGGGCCCATCGAGCAGCCCGTAAAGGTAGAGGAGAATAAGGCCACCAGTCTGACGGTTGAACTGAAAAAATAAAGAAAATTTGCGACCCACTGATTCAACAGGGTCGCGCTCCTGCGAGAAGACCGACGCTTTAAGAAACGGTCTGCACTGAGGAGGAACCGTGATGTCTGACGAGCTTGACCGCATTCGGCGCGAAATGCATGCGGTGCTGCAGCCGCCTGGAGTTCGCCCCGACGACTCGCTCCAAATCACCCGCCGCACCTTCATTCACAGATCGCTGCTGTTCGGCGCTGCTTCCGTCGGCCAGACCTTCGCGTGGTGGCCGCTGCTCAACACTATCGACGTCGCTCACGCCGCCGAAGCGCCCTTCAAGTTTGCCTGGATTTCGGACACCCATCTCTATGAAAGATCCCTCAACACGCGCTTCGTCGACAAGGTGGTGCGCGCGGTGCAAGAGGTCCAGGCCATGGATCCGCCGGCCGACTTCCTGATCTTCGGCGGCGACCTGGCCCAGCTCGGAAAGATCGAGGAACTTGAGCTTGGCGTTGAGCTCCTCAAGGATCTGAAGATCAAGAAGTACTACATCCCGGGCGAGCATGACTGGTATCTGGATATGGGCAAGAAGTGGGGCGAGTTGTTCGGCCAACCCAACTGGACCTTCGATCACAAAGGCGTGCGCTTCATCGGGCTCGATACGGTCAGCCGGGGACCGGACTACTGGACAGCGAAGAAGATGACGCCAGAGGAGCGCATGGGCCACATGGCTACCCTCGACGGCACGGTTGCCGGCGCGTGGGCCGGTGTCGGCCGCGAGCAACTCGACTGGATGCAGAAGACACTCGCCGACTGGGATAAGTCCAAGCCGATCGTCATCTTCAGCCACAATCCGCTGTACGAGTACTACCCGCCCTGGAATTTCTGGGTACGCGACTGGCGCGAAGTGAATGACGTGCTGAAGCCTTATACAAAGGTCACCAACATCCACGGTCACGTGCACCAGGTGCTCTACAACGAGATCGGCAGCATGCGCTCGATCGGCATGCTGGCGACCTCCTGGCCCTGGCCGTATGCGCCGGAAGGCGTGCCAAAGCTGACCAAGCCGATGATCCGTGTCGATCCGGGCGATCCGTTCGACGGGGTCGGTTGGGAAACCGTGAACGTCAACGCCGACGACAAGGTCGATGTCGAGTACATCATGTGGGGGCGCAAGGAGGTGTTCGTCCAGTCGCCGGAGGACCACGACAAGAGCATTGAGGAGGTCATACGGCCACGCATCGCCGACAATCAATACCCGTGGGCAAATCCATAAAGGGTGGTGGCTATGATAAACACATCGACATTCCTGTGCATTCTGAGGCGTTCCACCGTCGCCGGAGCAGCCGTCGCAGCTGCCGTCGTCGTCGGGCCGGCCAGTGCCAACAAGGACCCGGTGACGCCAAAGCAGCTGAAACTCTATCAAGAAGCGTTCATGGAGGAGGTCAGGAAGGGAGACCTCCTGTTCCACGGTGATGCGGCGATGGCGGAGCAGTTGGGCGTCAAGCTATCGACCACCGGGTGGGCCTGCGCCATGTGCCATCCGATGGCCTCCAATACCCACCCGCAGGCGTTCCCGAAGTTCCAGCAGTCGATGGCCAAGTTCGCGACACTGCGCGACATGATCAACTGGTGCATCGAGAAACCGAACCAGGGCGAGAAGATCGATCCCGAATCGGAGGCGATGAAGGCGCTCGAGGCGTACATCACCTGGTCGAACACCGGCTCGGTGTTGGTGCCAGGCAAGTACTAGTCTCGTCGATAGCCGGGGCATCGGCTTCACGGGAGCGCGTCCATCGGGATGACACCTCGATGGGTGGGGTTGAAGCAGTCGTGCGGCCCGGGAACCGCGCGGGGAGGTCTATGCGTTGCCAGAGACGGGGATGAAGCTGCGCGGCAACTTCGCGAATGTGGACCTGGATGCGCTGGTCGACAACCGGGTCGTGCGGACCTGGCTTTATTTCGGCATGTTCTGGCTGACGGTGACGCCATCCGTCGGCGTGCTGATCTCGAGCACCTTCAACTATCCCGACTATCTTGGATCGGGAAACCTCGAGCTCACCTTCGGCCGGCTGCGCCCGGTCCACGTCAACGGTGTCATCTTCGGCGCCTTCTCGACGCTTTTCATCGGCCTTTGCTACTATCTCGTGCCGCGTCTGTCGGGGGTGCGGGTGATATGGTCGGAGTGGTCGGTTCTTCTCGCATGGGTCTGGAACGTCGCAACCCTCGCCGGTTTGATCGGCTTGCTGATCGGCGACAGTGACGGTTTGGAAGCCGGAGAGCTTCCGCTCTACGCGAAGGTCGCATTCTTCATCGTGGTGGCTGTTGCTACCGCGCAGTTCCTGATCACGATCAGTCGAAGACTCGAGCCGGCGATCTATGTCGCGCTATGGTACTTGATCGCTACTTTCGTGTGGACGACGATGAACTTCGTGCTTGGAAGCTTCATCCTGCCGTACACGATCTCGGGCATCAACAGCGCCGCCTTCCATGGCCTCTATCTCCACTACATCGTCGGGCTATGGCTAACGCCCGCGGGCTACGTGATCATCTACTATTTCCTGCCGATCAGCGCGCGAAATCCGCTCTATGCCCATAAGCTCTCGCTGGTAGGCTTCTGGTCCCTGGCACTGTTCTACCCGTTCGTCGGCATCCACCATTACCTCTACAGCCCGATCGCGGACTGGGCCGAGACCTTGGCCGTCGTCACGTCGATGCTGCTGATCATTCCGGTGTGGACGGTGCTGGTGAACTTCTTCGGCACCATGATGGGCAAGTGGCATGAGTTCGGCAGGAACTTGCCGGCGAAGTTCCTGATCATGGGCTCGCTCATGTATCTCGTCGGCTGCTTCCAGGGCTCGACCGAGGCGCTGCGGCAGCTGCAGCAGCCGACCCATTTCACCGATTTCGTCATCTCGCATTCGCATCTCACCGTGTTCGGCACCTTCGTCGTCTGGGCGATGGGGGGCCTCGTCTATACTTGGCCGCGGCTGTTCGGGCGCGAACTCTGGTCCTTCAAGCTCGGCAACTGGTCGTTCTGGCTGATCACCGTCGGCATCGCGACCATGGGCCTGGTCCTCACAGCGGGCGGGCTGCAGCAGGGTTATCAATGGATGAATGGGGTCGAATGGCTCGACTCGCTCGTCTGGGTGAAGCCCTACTGGCTGGCGCGGACCCTGGCAGGCATCAGCATGGATATCGGTATGTCGCTGCTGGTGGTGAATCTGATGCTGACCGCACTGACCAGCCCGGCGGCTGAGGCGCGACGCGTCCGCGGGCCGGTGGAGGCGCCTATCCCGGCCCCGGCGGGAGGGCCCGCGCAGTGAACGTTCGCTTCTTCGCGCTGTTCGCCGGCGTCTTCTGCATCACCCTTGCGGTGATCACGCAGGGCGTGCTGCCCTTCGTGGAGCCGTCCTCGCGAACTACGCGCGTGACCTCGGTGGTGCGCACGGATTTTGGCCAGCTGAAATGGACGGTTTCAGAGGCGACGGACTACACCGAGCAGCAGCGTCGCGGCCGCAGCATTTACCTGCGCGAAGGCTGCTGGTACTGCCATTCGCAATTCGTGCGGCCAGTGACCGGCGAGATCCGCCGCTGGGGACCGGTCAGCGAGGCGGGCGAATACGCCTATGACGTGCCGCACCTGTTAGGCACACGCCGGATTGGACCGGACCTGACGCGCGTCGGCCTGAAATACAGCGACGAATGGCACCTGGCGCACTTCTACAATCCGCGGATGCTGGTGCCGGACTCGATAATGGCGCCGTATCGCGGCCTCTTCCACGAACCCGATGCAGCCGTCCGTATCGTTGACGACGGCGCTGGCAATCGGACCCTGGAAAGGACAGAGGTCACCAAAGACCTGTTCGACTTCGACAGCCAGCAAGCGATCCAGCTGACGCCGAATGCGTACGGGTTGCTGTTCGTGCCGCTGAAGGCGCGCGAAAGAAAGCCGATCATCCTGACGCCGAACGACGAATACACAGGAGAAACCGTCAGCATCGCGGCGGAGACGGAATCGGTGGCGGCGCTCGTTTCCTACGTCCAGAAGCTCGGCACGAACCGGGGTAAATGGCGCGATCTTTTCGAGCCGCAAAGCCTGGAGGTCATGGATGCGACGATGCCGCGCTCCGAGGAATGGATTGCTTATGGCAAGGAAGTCTATGAGCGCCGCTGCATCGGTTGCCACGGTGCCAAAGGCGACGGCAACGGGCCGGCCGCCACCTTTATGTTTAACCAGCGGCCCAGGGACTTCACCTCAGCAGTCTTCAAGTTCAGGTTGACAAAGGAGCCCCTGCCCACGGACGGCGACATGCTGCGCACCATTACTCGCGGCATTCGCGGCACGGCAATGCCCCCTTGGTACGAACTGCCGCTCAACGATCGGCTGGCGGTGATCCAGTACATCAAGTATGAGCTAGCGGTTGACCGTTCCGATCCCGCCAGTCCTTACGCTTTCTTCGTCGAGGAACCGCCTGGCCCACCGTTGTATATCGGGCGCCCGCCGACCCCGTCGCAGACGATGCTGGACCGTGGCAAGGAGGTTTGGCAGGTGGCGAAGTGCTGGGAGTGCCACGGCCAAGGTGGCAAGGGCGACGGCGAGAAGGCTGCCGGCCTCAAGGATGATACCGGGTTCGCCATCGTGCCGGCCGACCTCACCAGCGGCCAGTTCAAGTCTGGCCCGGCCGTCGAAGACATCTTCCGGACGATAACTACCGGCCTCAGCGGCACGCCGATGCCGTCCTATCGGGATTCCTTTCCGGACGAGGACCGGTGGGCGCTTTCCTATTTCGTGGTGGCGCTTTCCGCCTATAAAGACCCGCTCTCGCTGCAGCCGCTCTCGATCAAGAAGGAGGCCCGCGCGGCGCTGAACGATTTGGAACTGGTCGCTGACAAGCCTGAGCGAGCCTATGTGCCCGATCCGTCGGTGCCGGCGTCCGGCCCGCCAGCGCCACCTGGCGAGGAACAGGCACCCGCAGGAGGATAGCCATGCTCGGTTTTGAAGTCACCGGACCCTATGCGGGCGCCATGATGATGAGCCTGGCGGCCCTGTTCTTGTTCATCTGGGGCGTCCTATCCGGCGCGTTGAGCGGCACCGACAAAGCCGCCAACGGGTTTTTTGAAAGGGAAATGGAAAATGAGCGATCTGCAGAGCAGCGATCCGGAGAGCCCGACGCATCCGGAACTGGAAGTGCGTCAAAGCTCGCATCCTGAACTGGAGGACTATGCCGGCGGCCTGATACAGGCGCGTGTGGGATTCATTCCCATATGGCTTCTCGTCGTCTACTGCCTGCTGTTCGCCTGGGGGCTGTATTACATGTATGTCTATTGGGGCGGGCTCGGTCCCGGCCGTCTGTTCTAAGAAGACTGTCGCAAGGCTGGTAAGGCAGGAGTGATGGAGATGTTGGTAGCCAGAATTCTTCTTGGAGTCGCCGCATTGAACCTCCTTTTCCTGGCCTTCGAGATGGCGACAAACGTGCTTCGTCTTTATTTCGGCTGACATAGGAGCAGCGGATGCTACAGGACACCATCTTCAAGCTCGCTGACGCCGGCTTGCCGCAGATGCTCGGCTTCCTCATCTATGGCGGCTGCACCGTCGGCTTTATCATCTATCTTGTCTATCTTGTGCGGCAATAGCGGCGCGGACGCGGCGCTGCGAAAACGCCAATGATCTACTACCTCGTGATCTTCGCCGCTGGATTTGCAGGCAGCTTTCATTGCATCGGCATGTGCGGCGGCTTCGCCTGCGCGCTGGGCCGCGATCAGCGAGGCGGAGGCGCAACCGCCCTTCGCCACCTGCTCTATAATACCGGCCGATTGACAACCTATTGCTTTCTGGGCGGGCTCGCTGGTGCGATCGGTCAGGTTATCTGCACCACGCAAGGTCTAACGGCGGCGCCGCTCTTGAACGGCTCCCTCGACATCGCCCAACGAATTCTCGCGATCGTCGCGGGCCTGCTCATGATCGCCATGGCGTTGCAGTTCTTCGGTTTGCTGCAGGTCTTTCATCGCCTTGCGATCGGATTTGGCGGCAGCACATTTGCATTGTCCCTGCGCGCTCTGTTGACGGCACCGAGCAGCGCCGCACCGCTCGCCTTTGGCGTTTTCAACGGCTTCCTGCCATGTCCCCTGGTCTATGCCTTCGCCGCCCAGGCGGCGAGCACCGCCGGAGCGCTTCCCGGGTTTCTCATCATGGCCTCGTTCGGACTGGGAACCTTTCCCGCGATGTTGATGATGGGCGGCGTCGGCCGGATACTCGGGCCAGCCTGGCGGCGGCGTGGCGTGCGGCTGGCCGGCGGCTTTATTCTTTTGTTCGGTCTCATCACGCTCGGCCGTGGTCTCCTGCCTTCCGACGCGCATATCGGCCTCGCCTGGCTGGGCGGACATCCCGCATGACTGCGCATGGCGATATCCTCTGTAGCCATTGTTCGCTGCCCGTCGGCCTGCGCCCGATGGAGCGCAGGCTCAACGGTGAGGCTTGCGCGTTCTGCTGCTACGGCTGTTGCATCGCCTTTCAGGTGAAGAGCGGCAGACACGAAGAGTGGGAAGCCGCCTGGCTTCTGATCCAGCTCGGCGTGGGAGGATTTCTCTCCATGAATATCATGATGTTCAGCCTCCTCCTCTATTCGGACGCGTTCACCGGCGTCGATGCGGGCGTGCTGCCGTGGATTCACCTTTTGCTCTGGATCTTCGCGACGCCGGCGGTGGTGATTCTCGGCGGACCCTATCTGCGCGAAATGTGGCTCAATGGCATTCAGGGACGAGTGACGTCGTCGGCACTCATCGTGCTTGGCGTCGCTGCCGCTTACCTCTATTCGGCATTTGCCGTGTTCGAGGGCAGCACGCATGTCTATTTCGACACCGCCGTGATGGTGCTGATGCTATTCACCGTTGGCCGCTATCTTGAGGCTGTTGGCCGCGCCAGGGCGGCGCGCGACCTCGAACCTCTTCTGGCCGCAGAAAGCGAGAGCGCGACCGTGGTCGATGGCGCGGCAGAGATCCGCCGTCCGGTGCGGGAGGTATCGGCCGGCATGCTGGTGCGGGTGCGGCCAGGCGAGCGCATTCCGGTCGACGGCGTGGTTGTCGAGGGCGAATCGAACACCGATGAAGCCGTGATTACCGGAGAAAGCCGGCAAGTGACAAAGGGCGCCGGCTCCAAGGTGATCGCCGGCAGCATCAATATCGACGGCCCGCTCCTGATCCAAAGCAGCGGTGACGGAACCGCAACCCGCTGGGCGCGGATTTGCCGGTCGGTGCGCGAAGCGCTGGGCCGTCGCAGTCCAACCCAGCGCCTTGCCGATCGTGTCGTTGGCGTGTCCGTGCCGCTCGTCCTCGCCCTCGGCGGGCTGACGATCGTTTACTGGGCGCAGTCGTTGCCGTTCGATCGGGCGTTGCTGATTGGCCTCTCGGTACTGGTGGTTGCCTGTCCTTGTGCCGTCGGCCTCGCTGCTCCGATGGCGACATCACTCGGCATCGGCCGGCTGGCGCGGCACGGCTGCCTCGTCCGCGACCCCGGCGTGCTCGAGACCCTCGCGCGTGTCCGGCTGCTCGCCTTCGACAAGACCGGCACTCTGACGGCGGGCAAAGCGCGTCTCGTCGGCGTCGACTGCGAGAAGGTCGGCATCGACGAAGTACTGGCGCGCGCCGCCGGTCTGGAGCGCCTTTCCGAGCATGGTCTGGCGCGGGCCATCGCGGCAGCCGCCGCTCAGCGGGGCATCACGCCGCTCGTCACCCGCGATGTCCGAACGGTTCCCGGCCGTGGCGTCCGCGGCAGCGCCGAAGGCCGGCCCGTGGCGGCAGGGAACGGCAGATTGATGAATGATCTGGGCTGGCCGCTTCCCCCGTCGCTGGCCGAGCGTGCGCGGTCGCTGGAGGCGAGCGGTCATTCAGTAGTCTATGTCGGTTGGGGCGAGCAGGTTCACGCCGTGCTGTCGCTCGATGATTCACCGCTTCCCGAGGCGCAGGCCGCGATCGCGGCCCTGCGTGAGCGCGGGTTCGACGCCACGCTGTTGACCGGCGACTTGGCGCAAGCGGCGGAGCGGATCGCGGCCCTGGTTGGGATCAAGGACGTCCAAGCGGGCCATTCGCCGGAGGCCAAACGGCTGGCCCTGGATCGGCTCCGCCAAGACCACGGTTCGGTGGCGATGGTCGGCGATGGACTGAATGACGGGCCGGTCCTGGCCGCCGCAGATGTCGGTATCGCCGTCGGCTCCGCCACCGATCTCGCCCGCGAGACTGCGGGGCTCGTGCTGCCTGCGGACGGATTGTGGATGCTACCCTGGATCGTCGACGTGGCCCGCGCGGTCCGCAGGACCATCTTGACCAACCTTATGTGGGCGTTCGGCTACAACCTCGTCGCGCTGACGTTCGCAGCATTCGGACTTCTGCAGCCAATCCTTGCGGCGGCGGTCATGGCCGGCTCGAGCATCCTCGTGGTGGTGAATTCGCTGCGGCTGGAGCGGCTGCCCGATCCTGTTCCAGCGCTGATCCCGGAGCAACGATACGGCGCCAAGGCGGAGCGTACCCAGAATGGTGCCGGCATTTCCGCAATGGCCGGCCCGGCCGTCGAGCGGAGTTGAGTTTCGTTTCAGCCAAACACGTCGTGCGTGAACGCGTCATACCAGCCTTCCGCCGCGCGCGCAGCCTGCCGGCGGACCTCGGCGCTTTCCTCGACCTTGCTGACGAAGCTGATGACGCTCTTGAGCTTCCCGTCGACGGGCTTGAAGCTGATGGCGTTGCTGAACGCATCGTCGGGGGCGAGATAGGTGTAGCAGGTGTTGAACAAATGCGCCGGGAAACGCGCTGATCCGGTGAGATCGGCCGCGATGGCAAAGGCGCAGGCTTTGGCCTGGCTGTTGGCGCAGAAGGCGGATTTCGGCATATCCCCGCCGATGATCGCGTCGCCGACCAGATGGACGCCGGGCTGCAGCGCCGATTCGAAGGTGACCGGATCGACCGGACACCAGCCCGACTGATTGGCGAGCCCTGCCTGCTGCGCCAAGCGCCCGGCCATTTGCGCCGGGATGACATTGGCCACCGCGGCCTTGAATATTGCTCCCGCGGTGATCACCGACCGGGTCTTCGCGTCGACCGCCGTGACCCCGCCAGTGAACTGGGCCGGCAGCCATTCGATCATTCCCGGATAGTGGCGGTTCCAAGCGTCTTGGAACAGGTCCTGCGCATTGAAGCTGTCTTTCGCATCGAGGATCAGGATTTTGGCTTTGGGTTTGCTCAGCCGGAAATATGATGCGACGAGCGAAGCGCGTTCATAGGGGGCGGGCGGACAGCGAAACGGGTTTGGCGGAACGACGATGACGAATAGCCCGCCGTCCTCCATGCTTTCCAGTTGCTGGCGCAACAGCCTGGTTTGCTGCCCTGCATTCCAGGCGTGCGGCATGATCTCCATCGCCGCTTCGTCATAGCCCTTAAGCGCCCGATCCCTGAATGCGATGCCTGGCGCAACAACGAGACGGTCGTAGCTGAGCTTCGAACCGTTGTTCAGCGCAACGGTTTTCGCCGCCGGGTGAATCGCCGCGGCGGACTCATGAATGACGGTGATGCCATATTGTCTTGCCAGCGCTTCATAACCATGACTGAGCGATTCGAACGGGCGCAGCCCGGCGAGATAGAGATTGCTGAAGAAACAGGTCGCGTAGCTCTGCCGCGGTTCAACCAGGGTCACTTCGATAGCCGTGGCGCTGGCGGCGAGATATTTGGCGACCGTTGCGCCGCCGATGCCGCCGCCGATCACGACGACACGTGCCTTGGCCTGGCCCCGCGCCTTCGGCTGGTTGAGCGCCGTTAGCAACGCTGCTCCGGTGAGGCGGCCGAACTCGCGACGCGTCCAGGATTTCATGGCGCGTTACTTTCCCTGCGCTGCGACATAGCGCGCGACGCTCGCGATCTCCTCGTCGTTGAGCGACAGCGCGATAGCGTGCATGATATGATTTGGACTCTCGCTCGCCCGGTAGGCAAGCAGGGCGTTGGTGAGCCTCTCCTCACCAAGCCCGATGATGCTGGGAATGCCTGTGCCGCCGCCATCGAGGCGATGGCAGGACGCACAGGTCGCGGCGAGTTGAGCGCCTTGATCGGCCCCCGCCGCCGCGTCGGATTGGCTGAAGAGCAGCACGAGGCCCGTGGCAATCGCAGATCTCGCGACGGGGCGCATGCTGAATACCCGTCTGTTTCGCAGTTTTCCGGTCACGCTCCCACTCAACTTGTCACGCCATAATTCGCGCAGCTCGATTGCGTCGCCACCTCAACCGACCGTGAACTGGTGCGACAACATATAGACGGCACCGCCGTCTTCTTCCCAGACAAAATCGAGCCGGCCGCTCTCCGTCGCGCGCAAGGAAAATTCGAAGAATGGGTTGGCCGAAATCGCCTCGTGAAGATCGACACTGAACACCACGGTTTCGTTGTAGCGGCAGACAAACTTGTTGATGATCCTGCGCGGGATTACATTGCCTTGATCATCATGGCGTAGCCCCGTTTCCATCTCATGGCTGATGATGGTCTTGACCTGAAAAATCTCTCCCTTCGCCGCGGCGCTCGGCACGATCACGCGTGGTGTCGGGGTGGTCACTGTCTCTCTCCGATCTCAGGCACATCCATC
Organism: Mesorhizobium sp. f-mel; assembly: GCF_053850215.1. Lineage (NCBI taxonomy): Bacteria > Pseudomonadati > Pseudomonadota > Alphaproteobacteria > Hyphomicrobiales > Phyllobacteriaceae > Mesorhizobium > Mesorhizobium sp. f-mel. The sequence continues at coordinate 362,216 of NZ_JBSPTO010000001.1, read as the reverse complement.
CGTGGCGACACGGACCCACGTCGTGGTCATCAGCAAATTGCCGTCATTCATTTCGGCAACAGCGACGACATGTTGCGGTCTGGCAAGACGGATGCGTGTCGACACGCGAGGTAGACTGCGCTGGGGGACGAAATGGAAACTGGCGACTTCGATAAGCGGGTTCCGCGGCGCGAACACGCGCATTTGCCTCACATGGTCGGCCTCAGTCATTGGGCTGTCGATGTAAAGGCTCATGGGCACGGTATAGCCGGTCGGGAAGTCCGTCGGCATTATCAGGTGCAGGCGATCCGACACCGTGGCCGTCCGTCCGGTGAGCTGTTCGACGAGATCCAGCGCTTCATCGTTCGCACGCGCGCTCTGCAGCGAGAAGAGCGAAACCCCGGCAAACCCTACACTCCCGGCGATCAAGACATCGCGGCGCGTCAAGCTCATCGTCCCGGTCTCCAAACCCTGCCACTCTTTAGGCCACTCCAAGAACACATCGGCGGCGGCGGGCGGCGCACTCGGACACATCAGTGCGGCTGCTTCTACCAAATTTAGCACCGACAACCGCTGGGAGCAATCTCGGGGAAGTTGGACACAGGGCTGCGAACTCGGGTTAACGGGCTTTAGGGATTGCGGTTGATCTGATTCCATGGGGCTTCGTCGATCTCGACAATGGCCATGGCGACATCGAGGAGCGCACCGTCACCGTCTCGCGCGAGACTGGCTGACTCGAAGGCCAGCGCCGCTTTCCCGGCGAACTGCGCCTGCCAGGCGCCACAACCATCGTGCGCGTCAGCTCGCGCATCGGGCTGAAGGACAAAAGCCGCTTCGACACGCGATACTGTATCGCCTCCGCCGAACTGACGGCCGAACGGGCCGCTCATGCCGTGCGCGGCCACTGGCTGGTCGAGAACGCTTTGCACTGGACCCTCGACGTCGTCTTCAACGACGACCAGTCGCGTCTCAGAAAAGGCTACGGCGCTCTCAACATGGCGATCGTGCGCCATTTCGCTCTCAACCTGGTCAGAGCCGTCAGCGACAAGCGCTCCATCAAACTCAGACGCAAAAAGGCAGGGTGGAGCACTGACTACCTCGCCGCAATCCTCGGCGAACTACGCCGTTAACCCGGATTCGGAGCCCTGAAGTTGTACATGAGAGCCGCACGCTTGCCGCACCGCGATGACATCCTCAACCTCGCCTGAACGCGGCTGTTGCCCTCATTCGATAACTCTTGGCGTTTCGGTCTAAGAGACTAAGGTCCGCCTTCCAGCTGACCTCAGACGATACATAGCCGGCCTAAGCGGACTGCAGCTATCCACTCTTCTGCGACCTTCCCGCGCCGATTTTTAGGAGGTCAATCGGAAAGAGCAACGAGCGCCAATTCCGGACCAACATCGGGGTGACCCTGTCGGTCGCCTCTCCGACCCGTTGGCAGGCCTTCGTGTTGCTTCGCTGCAAGGACCACACAGGGGTTAGCGGTTCGACGTCGCTGCGGGCGAACATAATAGAACGGGGTCGGCCGATCATTATCAAAGATCTGACCGTCATCGAGCTTCCTGAAATACAAAGGTCGCTTGGACGTGGGTGCGAGATTGGCATTTTCCAGTGTCGCCCGCGATGCCGTACGCAGAGGTCCAACATTGTTTTTCGTTCTTGACGATCGATGATCATCGACAGCGGTCCCGTGAAACTCATCAAAAGTGTCGCGCTTCTCGCCATTCCCGGCTGCGGCCGATGAAGCGCCGCGCCCTGGACATATTCTCGACGGAAAAACGCCTCGAAGCGCCCGGCAACCGACCGATTGGGAACAATCTTACCTGTTTCAAGGTTGGGGATGCGCAAGGGACTGTTCTACGGAATCATTGTCCAGATGAAACGCCATTTTCGGATTCTTGTCGGTGCCACGGTCGGCCTCACATTGACACCTGCTCCGCTTCCCGCACTTTCGCGCGACGCCCAGCCGCTCGCGGCACCCGTCATTCTGGCCCAAGCCCAGTCGTCCGAAGAGGAAGAGCTGCTGCGCAGGAAGAAGAGAAAGGGGGCCAAACGCGACGAGCAGCGGACTCCCCAGGCAGAAAGGCCGGCGCAGCGCGAGCGGGCCAAGCGACCTGCGGCGCGGGAGCGCGAAGCCATCAAACGGCGTGCCGCCGAACCTGAGCCCGCGATCACCGAGGAACGCCAGAAGCGGCGCAAGGAGCGCGAAACCGTCAAACGGCGTGCCGCCGAACCTGAGCCCGCGATCACCGAGGAACGCCAGAAGCGGCGCAAGGAGCGCGAAACCGTCAAACGGCGTGCCGCCGAACCCGAGCCGGCGATCACCGAGGAACGCCAGAAGCGGCGCAAGGAGCGCGAAGCCGTCAAACGGCGTGCCGCCGAACCCGAGCCCGCGATCACCGAGGAACGCCAGAAGCGGCGCAAGGATCGCGAGGCCGCCAGACGGCCTGCCGCCGAACCCGAGCCGGCGATCACCGAGGAACGCCAGAAGCGGCGCAAGGAGCGCGAGGCCGCCAGACAGCGTGCCGCCGAACCCGAGCCGGCGATCACCACGGAACGCCAGAAGCGGCGCAAGGAGCGCGAAGCCGCCAGACAACGCAACGCCGAACCCGAGCCGGCGATCACCGAGGAGCGCGTGAAGCGGCGCAAGGAGCGCGAAGCGGCGATGCGTCGTCCCGAAAACGCCGCCAGGCTCTTCGACAGCGCCAAGGAAAAGCCGGTGAGGCGCAAGCCGGGCGGCGCCGAGCCGGATCAGCCCGCTCGGGCCAGGGCCGAGCGGCTGCCCGAAAGCGACGCCGCGGCGCAGGCGCGAGCCTTGAGAGATCCAGTGCAAATCGGCTCCGTCATCTCCGAGGAAGGCCGCCGCATCGAACGCCCGCGCAGGGAGCGTCCCGAGGTTCCGCAGAGCGCGGAACTCGTGCGCGAGGTCAACAACCGCTTCATCTTCCGAACCGACAACACCTATTTCATAGAGCGGCCCCGCGAGGAGCGCTTCATCATCGACGCGCGCGAGGTCTACTACGAGGAACTGCCGCGCAGCCGGCAGCGCGAGGTTGTGGTCCGTCCCGACGGGACGCGGATCGTCACGATCCGCAACCGCTGGGGAGATGTCGTCCGCCGTGTGAAGATCCTGCCCGACGATCGCGAGATCGTCCTCGTCTATGTCGAAGACGACTATTACGACGAGGTGCTGGAATGGCGCGATCCCGGCCTCGACCTGCCGCCCCTCGACCTCGACATTCCGGTTCGCGACTACATACTGGACGCGGAATGGGTTGAGGACCCCGAAGACTACTATACATTCCTCGACCAGCCGCCGGTCGAGCAGGTGGAGCGCACCTACTCGCTTGACGAGGTCCGGCGTTCGGCGCGCATCCGCGACAAGGTCAGGCGCATCGATCTCGATATCATCAATTTCGAGTTCGGCTCGGCCCAGATCCCGGAGAGCGAGATCGGCAAGCTCGAAGGCGTCGCCGAGGCCATGCAGCGCCTGCTCAAGGAGAACCCGGGCGAGACCTTCCTGATCGAGGGTCACACCGATGCGGTCGGGGCGGAGGTGGCGAACCTGGCGCTGTCGGACCAGCGGGCCGAGGCGGTGGCGACCGCGCTGACCAACGTCTTCGACATAGCGCCCGAGAACATGGAGACGCAGGGCTATGGCGAGCAGTACCTGAAGGTTGAAACCCAGGAGCCCGAACGCGAGAACCGGCGCGTCGCGATCCGCCGCATCACGCCGCTGGTCGCACCCGTGGCGAGCTCCGAATAGGCCCCACCCTTGTTTTGAGCCTGCCGGGAAGGTAGCGCCAGGCTCAGCGTATCGAGCGGGCCAGATAGACGACACGCATCCAGCCCGGTCAAGATCCGCTTCCGCCACCTGTTGCGATATTGAGGTCGAAATCGAGTAACAACTGGGGTTGGGTCAAGCCCTGCCCTGCTTGAGTGAACCGGGTTAATTGACGCCGAGGAAGTGGGCGGCGCTCGGGCGTGTTAGAGCTGGCGAAGACCTTGCCGGGCGGGCCGATCTCGTGGATGCGGCCTTCATGAAGGACGGCGCGGCTGGCGAAACGCATTGCATTGAGTGACCAGCGTTATGCCGTCGGGACGAAGGCGAGCACCTCGGCAACCAATTCGGGGTCAAGTGCGTAGATCGTCGATGGCGCCCCGGTTAGGCGTGAAGAACTTCACGACCGGAAAGGGATCGTGGTTCGGAACCGATTTGCAAGCAAGGCTGGGGCGACAAGATAAAGGACCATGGCGATCATCACGACGCCGGAGAACCCGATATGCATTGCAAGCAGCGTGGCGAGAATCGCGCTCAGCACGGACGCACAGCCGTTGATTCCCCACGCCCAGGGAATGAATGTTTCCGAACGCGCGCCGACATGCCCGAGGCCGAGTGGAAACGGCATGCCCATAAAAAGAGCGAGCGGCGCTATGAGAAGGAGCGCGATCGCGATCTTCGCGGCGTCCGGGAACGCCAGCAGCCTTTCGAATACTGAGGGTAGCGCGAGAAGGTAGGTGGCAGCCAGGACCGCGATAACCCCGACAGCGAGGGCGATGCCGCGCACCGCCGATCCGCGCCCGACAGCCGCTGCCCAGCGTGCGGCAACGGCGCTACCGAGACCGGCGAAGGCGAGGAAGCCCGCAAGCACGACAGCGACAGCGTAGAACGGATGACCGAGGAACAGCACAAAGCGCTGGATGAAGGCGATTTCGATGAAGAGGAAGGCTAGCCCCAAAACAAGGAAGTAGAGCCCGAAACGCAGCCGGTGCAAAGCTTTCCCGAGCGCGTGTCTGCGAATCCATAGCGGCAGGAGGATCAGGACGGCGCTGAGGATGGCAGCCTGGACCAGAGTCGTCACGAGGATCAGGTAGCTCCAGTCGAGCATCGCTGCCCCGCCCTGGGTGCGCAGGGCTAGGAGTTCAGGCAGGGCGCGCCAGCGGAAGAAGTCGAAGAAATAGGGCCGATTGTCGGTGGCCGGTGCGATGGCGAACTTGTAGCGCTCGATGAAGTCGGCGCACTCAGGGCCGAGGAGGGCGAGGGCTCCCTCGTAGAGATATTCCTGATCGAGCTGGTTGAAGTGGTTCACATCGCTCGCGGAGATGCCTGGCATCCAAGAGATGTCGAAGAAGTTCTCGGCCGCGAAGCTGCGAATGGCCGCAATGTCTTCGCCTTTGACGGGCGACTTGGCGACGAGCAAAGTAGCGGTATTCCAGCTCCGGATCAGCGCCAGGTGCCGGCCCGGCTCGGCCACGCCTTCCGCCTCGAGCGCTGCTATGGCGGTGGCGAACAGCTTAAGGCTGTCACGCGGCGGCACGCGCAGCCATCGTGTGATAGCGACGACACCATCTGGTCTGAGAATTGCGAGGTAATCCCGCATTGCCTCCACGGTATAGGTGTAGTTTTCATGCAAGCTCTGCACGCCGGCCGCGGCCGCGCTGAAGGAGTCAAGGAGCGGCATCTGGATCAGGTCATAGCGCTCGCCGGCAGTCGCAGCGAAAGCGCGCGCCTCGGCCAAATGCAAGCGCAGGTTCGGTCGGCTGAAGATACCGCCAGCGAAGTCGGCGAAGCGATTCCGAGCCAAGTCGATCATTTGCGGGTTGACCTCTACCGCATCCACCGTATCGGCCCCGGCGCGCAGCGCCAGCAGCACCTGCTCGCCGCCCCCGGCGCCGAGGATTAGTACCCGCGGCCGCTCGAGGATGCGGTACGGCAGCGCCGCCGTTGTCCGGTCGAGATAGGCGACCTTCGCCGGATCGCCTCCATAGGCGGTAATCGCCGCAATACTGTCGCCATCGGTGAAGACGGCGAGTTGCGCAGGCGGCTCTTGGGTGTTGGCTAGGCTGAGGCCAGGCGCGTAACGGAAGGGGACGGTCGGACTCTCGACAACCGTCAGCAACCCGAGCGGGCTCGACCGCTCCTCGATCACCCGCGCGTTCGGAACCTCCAGGGCCATGCGGAGGCCCTTATACTGCGACATATGCGGCTCGGGGGCCACCCAGGACGGCGGTAGCGATACTGCAACGAACGCCGCTGCCAATCCAAGGCCGCCCGCTGCGAGCCACCGATGGCGGACCATGCCGAACGCGGCAAGGGCAGCCGCCGCGAATGCCAGTGCTGCAACGAAACGCAGCGCCGTAGATGGGAAGACCAGGAACAGGAGCCCGACGATACCCAGCGCACCGATCCCTGCGCCGGCCAAGTCGAAGGCGTAGACGCGTCCGATCTGTCCGGGATGGCGGCAGAAAGCAAGGCCGACGCAGGTCGCGCCAAAGAAGAACGGCAGGATCAGAAGCGCATAGCTGGCCGCGAGCCAACCGAGCTGCCGCGGATCCCAGATGATCTCGAGCGCGTTGAACGGCAGACGTTCGGCGATGGCGAAGCTGGCTACCGCGGTCATGCCGAACAGCGCTGCCGACGCCGCGAAAGCAGCCGGGTACCGCTCCACTAGCCAGCGCTGGGCGAGCGCAATGAACGTACCGCTCGCGCCGAAGCCCAAGAGCGCGATGCTGATGATCATGTAGGCAAAATGGTGCCATTGAACGATCGAAAACAATCGCATCAGCAGCAATTCGTAACCGAGAACCGCTGCCGAAATGAGACCGACTGGTAGCATGCGGCCCGCTCTCACCGGGAGGGACCTCCCCGCAGCGGAACGAAGCTCACCGGCAGAAGCTGCCGGGTCGTGATGCCTCCGCCTAGTCGCTTCTCGACGAGCATGAGAAACTGGGTTGCAAAGGGGCCTCCCACGGGGATGACCATCCGACCTCCTTCAGCGAGCTGCTCGACAAGCGGCGGCGGGATATGGCTGGCAGCCGCGGTCACTACGATGCCGTCGAAGGGCGCGTGCTCAGGCCAGCCGTAATAGCCGTCGTCCACCTTCACCTGAACGTTGTCGAAGCGGGGCACCGCAAGTCGTGCCGCTGCCCTCTTGCCCAGTTCCGGGATAATTTCGATCGAGTAAACCTTGGCGGCGAGGGGCGACAGGACGGCTGCCTGATAGCCTGAGCCGGTGCCGATCTCGAGGACGGTGTCGCCAGGCCGGACATTGATCAGGTCGGTCATAAGCGCGACGATAAAGGGCTGCGAGATCGTCTGACCGTGCCCGATCGGCAGGGGCCGGTCATGATAGGCCGCGCCGCGCTGCGCCTCGGGTACGAAACGGTCGCGCGGCACGGTTCCCATTGTCTTGAGCACCGCCGGATCGATACTGTATGCCGCGGAGCGGGCGTGTCCCTTTATCGTCTCGATCATGGCCGCACGCTCGGCTGCGCGGTCCTGGGCGGGCGCCGATGTCGAAACGAAGGCGGCGACACTCGCGAGAAACGCGGCCAGCAACGCTCGGCACTGGGCTAGAGCACTCATGAACCTCTCCTGGCCCACGACGTCGAGAACGAAGGCGGCGGCTTTTGAAGCAAACGCCGCTCCGATCTCACACCAAACATGTCGCGGCACCAGGTCCGGATCAACCCCGTTGGAGATTGGTGGTGCGTCAGAAGGCGTCTTCCGCCTCAGGCGGCGACCGCAAATGGGACGGCAAGCAGCCTGACTGCATTATGCATCCTTCACGGTGCCAGGGACCTCGCGGTTACCTGCCTGCAAGTCCGCTATCCACTTTATTGCAGCCCTTCCGACGAATCGACACAAAGGTCCGGAGCGGGTCATGTCGAGACCTCAAGCAGGACTCGCCAAGCGGCTTTGGCGCAGACCAAATCAGCCGATTTGCACGCCAGAGTACGCCGTAGCTCCCCCACGACGGTAATGCCTCTTTACACCCGGCTCCGACCGGGCTCGAGATAGTCTAGTCGCTGGACAGGAAGATGAGAGCCGTAAGAGCAGCCAACATCGAACGGAGACCAACTGGGCGCCGAATCTGCGCTATCGCCGCCGTTTGCCCCTACTCCCACTCGATTGTCTACTGCCCTCATAGCTTATTGATTATGCGATAGAATTCTAATTGGCGTTCCTTCGAATACCGTCAACAATACCGTCACAAAATGGCTTAAATCCAAATCTGCGACGGAGCACCTCGCAGTATCCGAAACACCGCCGATCGCCGCACGGCCGTGCAGTGTCCTGAGATACCATCTTTCTGTTGGCCTCTGCTGTAGGGATGCCTGTCAGATCGTTAGCTCGGGATCGTGCTGCTTGCCAACCGGGTTTTTGTGCTCTGACGGGTCGATGGGCTGTAGCGCGGCTTTTGTTCCCATCGCGGCTGAGGAAGCGGGTCGTCAGTCAGGAAATGACCGATAGCATCGACAATGCACCAAACCCTCCTCGCCTTTGGTCCGTTGGACCGATGGCGCTGCCGAGATTTCCCCATTTCTCGTCTGCGTTGTCGGTCTCTTTTTGGCCGGGCGGGCGGCAACTCGTTCGGATTGCCCTTTAGTGGGGGAGCGTCACCTGCACCGATTAAGCGGTTCAGTGCCCTGCGTTCTGGCCCTTAGGAATGTGTCTCGTGCCGAATGCCGTTGTTGAACGGTAAGAAGGGGGCTGTTTGTGGAGGCGTTCAGTATTAGGCGCTGGGGCCATCTGGTCCCGTCGTTGCGTGCCATTGCTCGATGTGCGGGCCCGTTTGAGCGCCAAGCGACACACACCATGGCCAGCAACGGTAAGACTGTGATACCATTGCACAAGTTGCGTCGCCGCCGGCAGACTGTCGTTTCCGCGAAGCCGGACAAGCGCAGTGCTCAGTATCGTAAGTCTCAACCCGATGAACAAGTAGCCGCGGATTATGGAACTTGTCGTCGCCCTTGGCCTGATCGCCTTCAAGGTCGCGTTGCTGATTGCGATCCTGCTGCTGCTGCCTTTGCCGCTGACCTGGGTGGAACGCAAGATCGCCGGGCACATCCAGCAGCGGATGGGGCCGATGCGCGTGGGGTGGCACGGGCTGCTGCAGCCGGTGGCGGACGGCATCAAGCTCTTGACCAAAGAGGACCACATCCCGGCCGAAGCCGACCGCTTCCTGTTCAAACTGGCGCCGATCCTGGCGCTCGCCCCGCCCTTCGTGGTGTTCGTCGCGATCCCCTTCGGCGAAAGCGTCTCGGTCCTCGGCGCCGAGATCACGCTCTACGTCTCCAACATGAACGTGGCGCTCCTTTTCGTCTTCGCGGTGATCGGGATCGAGGTCTATGGCGTCATCTTCGGCGGCTGGGCCGCGAACAGCAAATACGCGGTCCTGGGCAGCCTCAGGACTTGCGCGCAGATGATCAGCTACGAGATCCCCATGGGGTTCGCGGTCATCGGCGTGGTAATGCTGGCGCAATCCATGAGCCTGCTCGAGATCGTACGGGCGCAGGCCGATGTCTGGAACATCGTCTACCAACCGGTCGGGTTTTTCGTATTCTTCGTCGCCGGGCTGGCCGAAGCGCAGCGCATTCCATTCGACCTGGCGGAGGCGGAAGGCGATCTGGGGGCCGGGTTCCATACCGAATACAGCGGCATCCGCTTTGCGTTCTTCATGGTCAGCGAATACGCCGTCATGCTGCTGGTGTCGGTCCTGTCGGTCATCCTGTTCTTCGGCGGCTGGAACGGCGTGCTGATCCCGTTGCCGCCGCTCCTCTGGTTTGCGCTCAAGGTCGCGTTCTTTCTCTATGTGTTTATGTGGTTCCGCTTCACCTTCCCGCGCTATCGATACGACCAACTGATGGCGATCGGGTGGAAAGTCTTGCTTCCACTGTCACTGGCGAACATAATAGTAACAGGAGTTGCTTTCCTTTGAGGGCCACTCCAAGCGAGGCGGCGATGTCGCGCGCACTGCACATACGTGGAACATGGATCGGCTGGGCATTCTTCGCCGATCTAGCGGGCGCCTTGGCGCTGACCTTCGGCTACATGTTCTCCAGATCCGTGACCATGCAGTATCCTGACAAGGAAAAATGGTTGCCCTATTCGCGTTACCGCGGGCATCACTTCCTGACGCGCGACGAAGAGGGCGAGATCAAGTGCGTGGCCTGCGAGCTCTGCGCGCGGATTTGTCCCTGCGACTGTATCGAAGTCATTCCCTACGAGGACGAGAAGGGCAACCGGCATCCAGCAAAATTCGAGATCGACATGGCCCGCTGCCTGTTCTGCGGGCTGTGCGAGGACGCCTGCCCGGCCGACGCGATCGCGCTTGGCCAAGAGTACGAATTCTCGAGTTTTTCCTCGCGTGACCTGGTGGTCGGACGTGACGATCTGCTCGGCAAACCGGGCAAGGCGACGACCGGCGGCGGTGTGGTCGCGGCGCGTCTGAACACCGAACAGGACGTGCTGGTCGAGACGAGTGAGCCGCAGGGATACAACTGGTGGCGGAATATCCGCCGAACGTGAACGCGCGGTAGCCGTCAAGCCGGAGCACAGGAGGCTCAGATGCTTGTCTGCCAAATCTTGAAGACCAAATCTCCCGAGCTCATCTCGGTCACACCAGATCAGACGGTCGTAGAAGTCCTGCGGCTGTTTCGGGACAACAACATCGGATTCGTGGTCGTCAGCAGTTCGCCCGGGGAATGCCTGGGCACGCTGTCGGAGCGGGACTGCTGCTATGCGGTGGCTGAATACGGAATCGAGGCGCCCACAATGCGGGTCGCCGACATCATGAACCGCAGTGTGGTGACCTGTTCGACACAGGATTTGCTGCCCTTTGTGATGTCGCTCATGACCGACCGACGCACGCGCCATGTGTTGGTCATGGACGGCGACGCTTCTGTCGGCGTGGTGAGCATCGGCGACGTGGTCAAGCACCGGCTCGACGAATTGCTCCGTACCGAGCAAGCGTTGAGCGATTACATTGCCGGGACCCCTTATCACTGAGGATACAAACCCGGGGGAGCCGATTAGGGTGAACTGCCCGGAAGCTCGGCAATGCCTCGGCCGCGACTTTCAGGGCGCGCCTCGACTCCGGTGGCGAAGGCAGCGTGCGCCTTTTGAACCTCCACCGGACAAGGGTATTCGCCCCGCCGCATAAGGCTGTTGAGACGCAGGTCTCTATAGTTTTCCGGCACGAACACGAGCCCCCCGGGAAAATGCCTATTGACCTTGAGCTGCGCCCTCAGTTCGCCCTGGGTGGATCGTACGATCACCTGATCGCGATCCGAAAGGCCAAGCTGCGCGGCGTCCCACGCGCTCATCTCAACATACGGGTCATCCGCCACCGTATTTAGGATCTCCGAGCGTTCGGAAAGATATCCATTGTGGAACAGGCAGTTGCCGGTGACCAACATGAGCCGGTCGGCCGCATTCGGGTTAGGCGGAGGGGCGAAGAACTCGCCAGCCGGCGGCGTCGGGTCCGCCGTGGTGAATGCTCCGTCAGCGCCAAGCCCGTCCTGCGTCAGCCCTTGGTAGGCCGGAACCAGCCGGGCAATCTCGCGGAAGATTTCGCCTTGCATCGACGGTTGCATTGCCTGGTTGCGGAGCGCTGCGACGAAGTCCAAGATCGCCAGATTGCCCCGCGCCTCGAAGGCGGGTTCGCGGAACTTGCGGACCGCCTGGATCCGGCCCTCGTTGTTGGTGAAGGTGCCGGATTCCTCTCCATAACCCGCCGCAGGCAGGACGACATCGGCCAGACCCACGGTATCGGTGAGGAAGGTGTCCTGCACGATCAGGAGATCGGTGGCATCAAGCGCCCGCTTGACGAATCCCCGGTCGGGATAGGTCATCAGGGGGTCGCTTCCGACGATATAAAGCGCGCCTACCCGCCCCTTGTCACAAAGCGCCAGCATTGCGTCGAGATCCGCGCCCGGCTCAGGCGGAATTTCGGCGCCCCAGGCCCGTATGAGAGCTGTGCGCGCCGTGTGATCGCCGACCGGGCGCAGCCCCGGCAGGGCCGCCGGCAGAACCCCCATGTCCCAGGCGCCCAGCTGGTTGGCTCGGTCGAAGAGGAACTGCATCGCCGGGCCCTTGCCGAGCACGCGGAGAACCCGCAGCAGGTTGGTGAGCTGCTGCAGCGTTGCGCGCGCTTCGGAAAGCCTCAGGAGGTCGGCGCTGACAAGCACAGCGACGCTCCCGCCGTCCAGCAGCGCAGCGGCTAGACGGTCCGGCCCGTCGCTGCCGGTAGTCGCTGGTGCCCAGCCGGTTGCCGCGCCGACGCCCGCAAGAACCTCGCTCGGCAAGGCTTGGCCGGCCGCCGCCACGAGACCGGCCACCACTGCGGCAAGGGCCGCAGCCTCAGCGCCCGGAGCAACACGAACGACCGCTCGGGCATCGGTGTCCAGCCGGGATGGCCTCGCCGAGAGCATGAGCAACCTGGTCTGCCTCCGCCGCGCCGCGTCTCGCAGCAGGTATTCAGTGACCGGGTTCTCGTCGGTCACGTTGCCACCGACGACAAGCACGCAGTCGTTGCCGATCACCTCCTCCAGCGGCGCGCGGCTGTAGAAGCCCGCCACCAACGGGCCGAGCGTCTCGAAGGGCGTGGACCAGCGCGACGAGCAGTCGATGTTGTTGGTCCGGAATACCGTCCGCATCAGCTTCTGGAACTGATAAAGCACCTCGTTGGGCAGGCGCGGCGAGGCCAGCCCGCCCGCAGCCTTGCTCTCGACGGCCGACAGGCGCCGGCGCAGGTAGTCCCCGGCTTCGTCCCAGGAAACCGGAACCAGTGCGCCGTCACGACGGATCATCGGCCGCTTGATCCGGTCCCGGCTCCCGACGAAGTCGAGGCCGAAGCGCCCCCGCACGCAGAGCGTTTCGCGATTGACGCCATGCTCCCACTTCGAGCGGACCCGCATGAACTCGCCCTTGCGCGCGCCGACGGTGAGCTGGCAGCCGGTGCCGCAATGCGGGCAGACCGTGTCGGTCTCGACCAGATCCCAGGGCCGTGCCTTGTAGCGATAGGGGAAGCTCATCAGCGCGCCGACCGGGCAGACCTCGACGCAATTGCCGCACTGGTCGCAACTCGCGAGACTGCCCTCGAAGCCGGTGACGGCGGTATCCATGCCTTTTTCGATGGTGCCCAAGGCGACCGCTCCGACCACGTCCTCGCACATCCGGACGCAGCGCTGGCACTGGATGCAGCGGTTGACGTTCATGATGATGACGGGGCTGAGACGGATGTCCTCGGAGTGGAACACACGTTTGGCATCGCGGAATCGGCTTTCCCGGGGCCCGTATGCCATCACCATGTCCTGAAGCTCGCACTCGCCGCCCTTGTCACAGATCGGGCAGTCGAGGGGGTGGTTGGCAAGCAGCATGTCGAGCATGGAAGAGCGCGTTTCGTCGATCAGCGGCGTGTTAGTCCGCACCACCATGCCGTCGGTGACCGCGGTGGCGCAGGAAGGCTGCAGCCGCCGCTGCCCTTCGATCTCCACTAGGCACATGCGGCAGGAGGCCAGCGCCGGCAGCCGCTTCAGATAGCAGAAGGTCGGGATTTCGATGCCCAAACGCTCGGCAGCCTGCAGCACCGTAGAGCCTGCGTCCACTTCCAGCGTTTGTTCATCGATCGTGACGCTAACCATGACTTCTTGCGGCCTTCTCCCTGCGCGCTCCTTAGTGAAACGAGCACCTGCCCTCCTCGATATGGGCGACGAATTCATGCTCGAAATGCGCCAGTGCCGCCCGCAGCCCCATAGCCGCGCCGTCGCCCAGAGCGCAGAACGTGTTGCCGAAAATGCCCTTGCAGAGCGCTTCCAGCTGTTCCAGATCGTCCGGCGCGCCCTGCCCTGCCTCGACCCGGCGCAGCACTTTCACCACCCAGTTCAGCCCTTCGCGGCAAGGCGTGCATTTCCCGCAGGACTCGTGGTGGAAGAACTCGATGATCCGGGTGGCGACCTTGACCATGCAGGTCGAGTCGTCGATCACGATCACTCCAGCCGAGCCAAGCATCGAGCCGACCGCAGCCAGCGAGTCGAAGTCCATCCCGACATCCAGCCCGCGCTCCGGGATCAGCGGCGCCGAGACCCCGCCGGGGATCACCGCCTTGATCCTGCGCCCCGGCGGCGGCCCGCCGGCGCGGTCCTCGACCAGTTCACGCAGCGATATGCCCATCGGCAGTTCGTAAAGGCCCGGGTTCCGCACGTGCCCGCTGAGGCAATAAAGCTTCGGACCGGGGCTCTTGTCAGGGCCGATGCTGCGAAACCAGTCCGGCCCCCGCGCCACGATATGCGGCACGCAGACCAGCGTCTCGACATTGTTGATCACGGTCGGGCTGGCGTAGAGCCCCGCGACCGCCGGAAATGGCGGTTTCAGACGGGGCTGCGCCCGCTTGCCTTCGAGCGAGTCGAGCATCGCCGTCTCCTCGCCGCAGATATATGCGCCGGCGCCGCAATGGATGTGCACGACGAAATTAAAATCCGAGCCCAGAATCCGTGTTCCCAGATAACCCTTCGCATGGGCCTCGGCGATCGCCTGCTTCAGCCGGTGGATCGCCAGCACGTATTCCCCGCGGATGTAGACATAGGCGGTTTCCGCCCCGATCGCGTAGGCGCTGATCACCATGCCCTCGATCAGTTGGTGCGGATCACGCTCCATGATGATCCGGTCCTTGAACGTGCCGGGCTCGCCCTCATCGGCGTTGCAGCACAGGTATTTCGGCTTGTCGGCCCGTTTCGGCACGAAGCTCCATTTCAACCCGGTCGGGAATCCGGCGCCGCCGCGACCGCGCAGGTTCGATTGCTTGACGAGGTCGATGATCTCGTCGGGCGTGTGCTCGCGCAGCGCCTTCGCCAGCGCCTGGTAGCCGCCGCCGGCCTCATAGCTCGAAAGCAGATGGCCATCCGGCACGTCCATGTTTCTGAGAAGGACCGGTTCGAACATGGCGGCTACTCACCCGGCGGTCCTGCGGCGGCGAGTTCGGCGCCAGTCGTTTGCCCCGCCGCCGCGCGCAGCCTGTCCAAGAGCGCGTCGATCCGCGCAATGTCGAGGTCGCCGTGATAGTCGTCGCCGACCTGCATCACCGGGGCCATCTCGCAAGCGCCGAGGCATTCGACGGTCGAAAGCGTGAACAGCCCGTCCGGGGTCGTGCCGCCCTTTTCGATCCCCAGCACAGTCTCCAGATGCCTCAGCAGGTCCTCGGATCGGCACAGCATGCAGGAGAGGTTGTCGCAGAGTTGCAGGTGGAACAGGCCCACCGGCTCGGTGTGGAAGAGGGTGTAGAAGGTCGCCAATTCGTAGACCCAGACCCGCTCGACACCGAGGATGTCGGAGACCTCTTCCAACACCGGGCCGGGCAGGTGGCCATGTTCCTTCTGCGCGATCAGAAGCGCGGGCATGATCGCCGAGCGCCGGTCGGGATACCGCGCCGCCGCCGCCTCGATCTTTTCGCGCATGTTCATCGCGTCAAATCCCCTGCTACTTGTCTACCTCGGCCATCACAGGGTCGAAGCTGCCCAGCACGGCGATCATGTCCGCCAGGTAGCGGGCATTGCTGACCCCGAACAGTCCCTGAAGGTTGACGAATGACGGCGCCCGCACTTTCATCCGGAACGGTTTTTGCGACCCGTCGCTGATGATGTAGAACCCGAGTTCGCCCTTTGGCGCCTCGATCGCCGAATAGACCTCGCCCTTCGGCACCTTGAAGCCATAGGCCGAGAGGTCGAAATGCTGGATCAGCGCCTCCATCGAGCAGTGCACTTTGTCCTTGTCCACCGGGAAAGCGATTGTCGGCATGTCGATCTGGAACGGCCCCTCGGGCATCTGGTCGAGGCACTGTTCGATGATCCGGACGCTCTCGCGCATCTCCTCGACGCGGCATCGCCAGCGCGCGTAGCAATCACCCTCATCGCGGGTAATGACGTTGAAAGCCAGCCGGTCGTAAATCTCGTAAGGCTCGTCGCGGCGGATGTCCCAGTCGACGCCCGAGGCCCGCAGGTTCGGGCCACTCAGGCCAAGGTCGATACCGTCCTCGGCTGAGATCACGCCGATCCCCTGCGTGCGCTTCAGGAACACCCGGTTGTTCTCGACCAGCCGTTCATAGTCGCGGATCCGGTTCGGGAAGATGCCGCAGAACTCCCTGATCTTGGGGAAGAACCCGCCGGGCAGGTCCTCGCGCACACCCCCGACGCGGCAGAAGGAGGTGTGCATCCGCGCCCCGCTGATCATCTCCAACAGGTCCATGATCATTTCACGCTCGCGCATGGCGTAAACCAACGCGGTCATGGCGCCCAGGTCCATCGGCAACGCACCGGTGATCAGGAGGTGACCGGAGATCCGCGCGAGTTCGGCCATCAGCACGCGGATATATTGCGCGCGGATCGGCGCTTCGATGCCCAGGAGCTTCTCCACCGCTAGAGCGAAAGCGAGGTTGTTCGAGGGCGGGCAGAGGTAGTCGAGCCGGTCGGTTAGCGGAAAAATCTGGGTGTAAGTGAAGCTCTCGGCCAGCTTTTCGGTGCCGCGGTGGAGGTAGCCGATGTGTGGGTCCACGCGCGCGACATACTCGCCGTCCAGCTCAAGGACGAGCCGCAGCACCCCATGCGTGCTGGGATGCTGCGGGCCGAGGTTGAGAAGCACCTCCTTTGTGTCGAGCGCTTCACCTGCCGGCCTGCTCAGTTCCGTGACTTCGGTCATCTCACTTCCCGGCGTCGAACGGCCTCCCTATGGAATGTCCTTGGTGGCGAGATCGGGCTGCGTCGGCGGCGGGCCTTCCGCGCCAAACGGGTTCAGCGTATCCTTGTAGCCCCGGAGCGGAAAGTCCTTGCGCTGCGGAAAGCCCTCGAAGCCTTCCCACATGTAGATCCGGCGCAGGTCGGGATGGCCCTCGAACTGGATGCCATACATGTCCCAGGCCTCGCGCTCGTGCCAGTTGGCGGTCCGCCAGACCCCCGTCACCGACGGGACCCGCGGCGGATCGCCGAGGCGGCATTTGATCCGAACGCGCCATTTGTTCGGCAGCGAATAGAGGTGGTACACCGCCTCGTAGCGCAGCGTTTCGGGATAATGGTCGACCCCGCAGATGTCGGACAGGAAATCGAACCGCAGCGCCCGATGGCCCTTCAGGAATTGGCAAAGCTCGACGATCATGTCAGGCGGTGAGGCGAAAGCGTGAACCCCATGCGAGAAGCCAAGCTCCTCGATTTCCCCCCCGAAACGTTCCGCGATCAGGGTGCGGATGAGGGACGTCTCCACGCTCATGAGGCTGCAACCCGATCCAGAGGCGTCCCGGCCAGCGCGCGGGACCTCTTGATCTTCTCTTGGAGCAGAAGGATGCCATGCATCAGTGCCTCGGGCCGCGGCGGGCAGCCGGGCACATGCACGTCCACCGGCACGAAAGTCTCCGCCCCCTGCACCACGGCGTAAGTGTTGTAGACCCCGCCCGAGATCGCGCAGGTGCCCATGGCGATGACCCAGCGTGGCTCCGGCATCTGGTCGAAGAGCCGGCGCACGACCGGAGCGAACTTCCGCGTCACCGTGCCGGCGATGATCATCACGTCGGACTGGCGCGGCGAAGGCCGAAACACCACGCCGAAGCGGTCGAGGTCGTAGCGGGCGCAGCCGGCCGAAATCATCTCGATGGCGCAGCAGGCAATCCCGAAGGTCTCGGGCCAGAGCGCCGACCGCCGGCTCCAGCTGATGACGCTGTCGGCGGTGGTGAACAGCACGCTGTCGCGAATCGTTTCGCCTACTCCTCCCATTCCAGCGCTCCTTTCAGCCAGGCGTAGGCGAAGCCCACGATAAGCAGCAGCATGAAGACAAACATCTCGACATAGCCGACGAGCCCGATCTCCTTCAGCACGACGGCCCAGGGAAACAGGAACATCGCCTCGACGTCGAACACCACCAGCAGGATTGCTAGGATGAAGAACTGCACCCTAAAGCGGCCCCCGGCGGCCTCGCCGGCCGGGTCCATACCGCACTCATAGGGCATGTTCTTCGCGGGATAGGGGTTGGACGGGCGCAGGAGCGAGGAGACGAACAGCGTCGCCACGGCCACCAGGACAATTCCGGCGACCATGAAGAGAACCGGCAGGAATTCCATTCCAGTCATGTCGCGCTGCCCCGGTCACCCACCGAGGGCTTGCTCAAGCTGCGACCGACCAATCTTCTGGCCGGCGGTGCGGCCCTCGTGCAGCGACTAGGGCATCCTTTCGTAGCGCCAAGAGTATTCGGTTGGCCGGTTCATTGCAAATCCAATCGTAGTCAACCGCCGAACACGGAACTCTGGGCAAGCCTCAGAAACCACGCCGGAAACAGTCCGATGCCGATGGTGCCGGCGGCGGTCAAGGCGAGCGTGGCGCGGACGGACGGCGTCAGGGCAGGCTCGAACGCGCGCTCCGGCTCGCGCATGTAGATCACCATGACGATGCGGATGTAGAAGTAGGCGGCGACGGCGCTCAGCAGCACCGCGATCACCGCCAGCGTGACGAAACCCCGCTCGACGAGCGCCACCAGCACGTAGAACTTGGCGAAGAACCCGGCTGTCGGCGGAATGCCGGCGAGCGAGAACAGGTAGAGCAGCATCAGAAGCGCCAACCCGCGATGCGACTTGGCGAAGCCGGCGTAGTCCTCGATGACCTCGCCGGAGAAATCGCCATTCCGCATCATGATGACGATGCCGAAGATACCGAGATTCATGAAGGCGTAGATCAGCAGGTAGAGCATCACGCCGGCAATCCCGTCGGCGCCACCCGCCACCACGCCGAAGAGCGCGAAGCCCGCATGGGCGATGCTGGAATAGGCGAGCAGGCGCTTGAAATTGTCCTGCACCAGCGCCACGAAGCTGCCGAGCGCCATCGTCACCACCGCGATCACCGCGACGATGATCCAGGCGTCGGAAGCGGCGACCAGCGGGTTGAGGAACACGCGCAGGATCACCGCGAACCCCGCCGCCTTGGGGGCGACCGACATGAAGGCCGTGATTGTCGTCGGCGCGCCTTCATAGACGTCCGGCACCCACATGTGGAACGGCACCGCGCCGACCTTGAAGACCAGCCCCGCGACGATGAAGACCACCGCCAGGAGCAATCCGGGATCGAGCGGGTCGCCGATCACCGCCGCAGCCATCCCGTCCAGCTGCGTCGTACCGGTGATCCCATAGATCAGTGAGACGCCGTAGAGGAAGATTCCTGTCGAGACCCCGCCGAGAACCACGTATTTCAGCGCCGCCTCGTTCGACCGCCGCTCCTTCCTGAGGAAGCCGGTAAGCACATAGGTCGAGAGCGCCATCAGCTCAAGGCCGACATAGATCGACAGAAGATCGGTTGCCGAGGCCATGATCATC
Organism: Mesorhizobium sp. f-mel; assembly: GCF_053850215.1. Taxonomy (NCBI): domain Bacteria; kingdom Pseudomonadati; phylum Pseudomonadota; class Alphaproteobacteria; order Hyphomicrobiales; family Phyllobacteriaceae; genus Mesorhizobium; species Mesorhizobium sp. f-mel. The sequence goes on along the minus strand of NZ_JBSPTO010000001.1, from coordinate 343,113 downwards.
ATGCCGGAAAGCGCAAAGAGCAGCAGGACATAGTATTCGCTCAACGCGATCTCCTCGATCTCGGCATATTTTCGCGACAGGAGGAACGTCAGGATGGTCGAAAGGTAGAACACCATCTTGAAGAAGACCGCGAAGCGGTCGGCGATAAACATGCCCGAATAGGCCGGCCGCACCTCGCCCGCCAGTAACAGTGTCGCCAGGGCCGCAACCAGCACGGTTGCAGCGGAAGCCCAGACGAGGAAATGCCCCGGCCCCTTTGGCACAATCTGACCCAGGATCAGGAGGCTGCAGGCGCCGGTGACCACGACGATCTCGGGCAGGCTCGCAAGGATCGACTGGTAGAGCGCGGCGTCGGTCATGGGCCGTCCCCCCTGCCGTGCACCTGCGCCAGCAGATGCTTCGCCGATGCGTCGATGATGTCGAGAAAGGGTTTCGGATAGAGCCCGACCCAGAGCACAAAGGCGGCCAGTGGCAGGATCGCCACCATCTCGCGGGCGTTCACGTCGCGTATCTTGAACCGCGCGCCGACGCTGGCCGGACCGAGCGCGACTTTCCTGTACATGCCAAGCAGGTAGGCCGCGCCCAGCAGAGCACCCACAACGGCGGCGGCGCCGACAGCCAGATTGGCCGCAAACGCGCCCGACAGCACCAGCAACTCGCCCACGAACGAATTCGTTCCCGGCAGCGCCATCGACGACAGGGTGAACAGCGCAAGAAACGCGGTATAGACCGGCGCCGCCTTCATCAGCCCGCCATAATCCGCGATGCTGCGGGTATGGGTCCGCTCGTAGATCAGACCGACGAACAGGAACAACGCGCCCGTCGTTACGCCATGATTGAACATTTGCAGGATGCCGCCCTCGAGCCCACGGAGGTTCAACGTGAAAATTCCCAGCGTCACGAAGCCCATGTGGCTGATGCTGGAATAGGCAACCAGCTTCTTGAGGTCATCCTGCGCCAAGGCAAGCAACCCGCCATAGACGATCGCAAGCGCCGAAAGGGCCAGCATTAGCGTCGAATAATGCAGCGACGCCTCCGGCAGCATCGGTAGCGAGAATCGCAGGAACCCGTAGGCGCCCATCTTCAGGAGCACTCCGGCGAGGATGATGCTGCCCGCCGTCGGCGCCTGCACATGGGCGTCCGGTAGCCAGGTATGGACCGGGACCATCGGCACCTTGACTGCGAAGGCGGCCAGGAAGGCAAAGAACAGCCAGGACTGAACCCGGAACGGCAAATCCTGCGCCGTCAGGGCGAGGATGTCGAAAGTCTCGCCGCCGTGGAAATAGAGCACGATGACACCGATCAGGAACAGAAGGCTGCCCGCCAGCGTGTAGAGGAAGAATTTGAACGCCGCATAGACCCGGCCGTCGCCACCCCAGACGCCGATGATCACGTACATCGGGATCAGCATCGCCTCCCAGAAGACGTAGAACAGGAACAGGTCGAGCGCGCAGAACACCCCCAGCATCAGCGCCTGCATGGCCAGCAGGCTGACCATGAACTCCTTCACCTTGCGGTCGATCGCGACCCACGAGGCGAGCACGCAGATCCAGCCCAGTAACGCAGTCAGGAATACAAAGAGCGCGCTGATTCCGTCGATGCCGAGCGCGTAAGTGATTCCGAGCGCGGGCACCCACGGGCGCGTCTCGGTGAACTGCATCTCGTGGGTAGTGGTGTCAAAGCCGGCCAGCATAGCGATGCAGAGAGCGAGGTCGAGGACGGTGACACCTAGCGCCGTCCACCGCACCGCATCGTCGCTGCGGAGAAACATCAGAACCGCTGCCCCGGCGGCGGGCATGAACACGATGAGGCTAAGCAGCGGGACCGCCATCGCACCCCTACCGCCACACCACAGCGAAGACGGCGATGGCTGCGATCACACCGACGATCATCGCCAGCGCGTAATGGGTCACGACGCCGGTCTGCAGCTTGCGCAGCGCACCGCCACCGCGCAGGATTGAGCGGGCGACGCCGTTCACGACGGCGTCCACACCGTTGAGATCGATCCGCAGTCCGGCCCGTGCGGTTCCGTGCAGGAAGGGCAGCACCGCGGTCTCGGACACGTCGCTCACCGCCTTCTCGTAGCGCGCCAGCGGTTTTTCGGCGAGCCACATGAAATGCCGCGCGCCTTTGCGGTAGAACCAGTCGGTGTCGATGCTGATCGTGTTGTCGGGGTCGAGCGCCCTGAGGAACAGCACGAAGCCCAATGCGGTGAACATCAGTATGCCGAGGCTCTCGGTGATATGGACGCCGGTGTAGGGTTCGAAGTCGACTGGATGGGGCAGCAGCGCGTAAAGTGGTTGGGGGAACACCCCGATCGCGATGCACAGCACCGCCGCCATTGCCATCGCAACCAGCATATTGCGGGGCGGCTCCCGCGCCTCCAGCTTCCGGTCCATGCCGAAGAACATGTAGTACGGGAGCTTGAGCCCAGTGTGCAGGAAGGTCCCAGATGATGCCATCGTCAGCACCAGCACCACCAGCGCGCGGTGATCCTGTCCGGCGGCGGCCACCACCATCGATTTGGTCACGAAGCCCGAGAAGAACGGAAATGCCGAGATCGCGAAGGCGCCGACCATGTAGAGCGCCACGGTCAGCGGCATGGTCCTGTAGAGCCCACCGAGCTCGGTGAGCTTGCGCCGCCCGGTGACGTGGATCACCGCCCCAGCACCCATGAACAGGAGCGCCTTGTAGAGGATATGCGCAAAGGCGTGGCTGGAGGCCCCGTTCACCGCCATCTCGGTACCGATGCCGACGCCCGCCACCATGTAGCCCACCTGGCTGACGATGTGATAGGCCAGGAGCCGACGGCAGTCGTTCTCCAGCACCGCGTAGATGACGCCGTAAAGCGCCATTGCCGTGCCGAGCCAAACGAGAAGCTCGGTGCCCGGAAACGCCCGGGCCAGCACATAGACTGCGGTCTTGGTGGTGAAGGCGCTCATGAACACCGCTCCGGTGACGGTCGCCTCCGGGTAGGCGTCTGTCAGCCAGGCGTTGAGAGGCGGCACCGCGGCGTTGAGCATGAACCCGGCAAGGATCAGGTAGGCGGCGACGCCCATCCCCCCCTCGATCGGGCCGAAGAGCAGCGAACCTGTGGCGAGCCCGTGGAGAATGACGCCACCCAGCAGGGCGACGCCGCCGGTGATATGGACCATGAGATACCGGAACCCCGCACGGATCGCCTGCTTGCCGCGCTGGGCAAAGACCAGATAGGCAGAGGCAAACGCCATACCTTCCCAGAACAGGAACAGGGTCAGGTAGTCGCCTGCAAACACCACGCCGAGCGCGCTGCCAACATAGACGAACGCCGCCACATGCTCTCCGGCGCCCGTCAGGTGCAGCGCGTAGACCATGCCGATCAGCGCCATGATGGTGAAAACGGTGGCGAAGACGATGCTCAGTCTGTCGACCTTGGCGATCAGGATTTCCTGCCCGATGAACTCCGCCGCGCCGTAGCTGCCTGGCTGCACGGTGAGCACGGCGAAGATCGCCACCGCGGGGATCAGCATCAGATAGGCCTTGCGGATTGATCCTTTCAGGAAAGGGATCGGCAGGGCGCCAAGAATGAACAGCAGGGCGGGATGGACGAAGTCAATCATAGTAATCCTCATGCCGCATCAGCCCGCCCTGATGGCCGAGGAACTTGGAGACGAAGATCAGCAGGACGCAGGACAAGAAGCCATAGACGGCCGACCAGCCCGGCAAGCGGTCCCACAGGTATTCAGCGTGTTCGCGGGGGACCAGAAAATCGGCGATGACGATCAGAACGAGCGCCGAATAAAACAGCCGGCGGCGTTGCTCCGCGTATCTCGCCTCACCAAAGAAATCGACGACACGCCTGATCATCTGACCACTCCTTCCGCCAGGGTGAGAAAATAGCTGGGGAAAATACCCATCGACACCGACAGGATCGCGGTCGCGACCAGCGGGATCGTCACCATTGGAATTTCACGGACCGTCGCGGGACTTTCCTGTGTCTCCGTCCCGAAAAAAGCGACATAGCTGACCGGCAGGAAGTAGGCGGCGTTCAGCACCGAACTCACCAAGAGCACGATCAGGAACGCAATCTCCCCCGCCTCCACCGAGCCCAGCGCCAGATACCACTTGCTGACGAAGCCCGCGGTCGGCGGTACCCCGATCATGCTGAGTGAGGCCACGAAGAACGCCCCCATCGTCCAGGGCAGCCTGCGGCCGATGCCGGCCATGTCGCTGATGTTCCGCTTGCCAGACGCGCAATAGATCGATCCGGCGCAGAAAAAGAGCGTGATCTTGGAGAAGGCATGCGCCGCAATGTGGATGATCCCGCCGACCATCGCGACCGGCGAAAGTAGGACCGCGCCCAGCACGATGTAGGAGAGCTGGCTGACCGTCGAATAGGCGAGCCGCGCCTTCAGGTCGTCCCGCGTCAGGGCGTAGATGGACGCCATCAGAATCGTGAACGAGACCAGATAGGCCGTTGCAATGCCGAGCCCCAGCCCGTCCACCAGCCCCGCGCCGAAGACATGGAACACCACCCGCAGCACGCAGAACACGCCCATCTTGACCACGGCCACCGCATGCAAAAGCGCGCTGACCGGTGTCGGCGCCACCATCGCGGCAGGTAGCCAGGCGTGCATCGGCATCACCGCAGCCTTGGCGAAACCGAAGAGATAGCAGAAATAGACGACCGTCAGCAGCGGCGCCGCGGCGTCGACCCCCGCCAGCAGCCCCCCCGCCACAAAGTCGAGCGACCCGGCAATGTGGTAGGTCAGTGCCAGCGCGGCAAGAAGCAAGCTTTTCGACGCGCCCATCAAATAGACGAGGTACTTGCGGCTACCCGTCCATCCCTCTTCGTCCTCGTGGTGATAGACGAGCGGATAGGTGACGAGGCTGAGCACCTCGTAGAAGATCACCAGCGTGAATAGATTGGCGGCGAAGGCGCCCCCGACGGCCGCCGCGAGGCTGGTCGCAAAGCAGGCGAAGAACCGGGTCTGCGCGTGCTCGTTCAAGTGCCGCATGTAGCCGATGGAATAGATCGCCGCCACAATCCACAGCAGCGACGAGACGGTGGCAAACACCATGCCGAGCGCATCGACCCGGAAAGCGAAGTCGATCCCAGGCAGAATCTCGAACAGGCGAAAATCTACCGTGCCGCCCGCCAGCACCGTGGGCGCCATCGAGGCGACAATTGCGAACATGGCGATCGCGGCCAACGGCGAGACGACATCGCGGAGTTTCTCGCGGTTGTTCAGAAGGAGAACGGCAAGGGCCGCCAGGCCTGCAACGGCGACGGCAAGCAGCGGCCGGATCGATATCACCGGTTCCAAGCCGCTATCCTTTCATCATGGTCACGTCGTCGACCTTGAGAGTGGACTTGTTCCTTACGAGGGCAACCAAGATGCCGAGGGCGACGGCAACCTCCGCCGCGGTGATTGCGATGACGAAGATCGCGAATATCTGCCCGCGGAAATCGTCGTAGTAATGCCCGAAAGCGATGAAATTAATGTTGACCGAGTTGAGCAGGAGCTCCAGCGACATCAGCACGACCAGGATATTGCGTCTAAGCAGTACGCCTGCTGCTCCGATCACGAACAGGACCACTCCGAGCAAAATGTACCACCAGAGCGGAACCATCACCCCTGCTCCTTCCGCGCCAGCACGATGGCGCCGACCAGGGCGGCCAGCAGGATGACAGAGGCGGCTTCAAACGGCAGGAGATAGTCGGCGAAAAGTGTCGTGCTGAGTTGCCTGATCTGATCGCCGCCGCGCACAACGACGGGCTCCGTGACCGAAAAGCGGTCGCTCCAGAGCACCAGCACAAGCATCTCCACCCCAAGCAGGACAAGCAGCACCAGAGCCGGCAGGTTGCCGCCCGGCAAGAACCGCTGCAACACCGCTTCGCGCACATCGATCATCATGATCACGAACAGGAACAGGACCATGATTGCGCCGACATAGACGAAGATCTGGATGACAGCGAGCAACGGCGCCTCGAGCAAGACGAAGATTGCCGAGATCTGCAGAAAACACGCCATCAGCGCCAATGCGCTGTGAACCGGATTCCGCGCCAGGACCACGGTCAGTGCCGTGATCACGGACGCCGCAGCGAACAGAAGAAAGAACGCCTGATCCATCGACGCCGGCCCTCCGCCGCGATCTGTCACTCGGCGCAAGACGGCCGGATTTGAGATAGCTGCGCACTTCAGATGCGTCTACAAATTGTGCCCTAGTATCGGATTTTTCTCAAGATTACATGGTTTGGCGCTACGTTATGCCCAAGTCTCAGCATCTGATACGGTGTGCGATCCCGCAGCCTGCTTATCCGTTGTTCAGGCTGCCGAAGGAGGTCCGGCACGGGTTCAGAAATTCAGAAAAAAGGACATCGCCTTTGGCGAGCTTACCCGGCCCAGATGTAGTGAATAATCTCTTCGGCCTCGCGCTCGACCTCCTCGATGCGCTTCTTCACCACGTCGCCGATCGAGACAATGCCGTCGAGTTGGCCGTTCTTCACCACGGGCAGGTGGCGGAAGCGGCCTGTGGTCATGATCTCCATGACTTGGTTGATCGTGTGGTTCTCGGTGCAGAGGTTGACCTTGGCGGTCATTGCGTGATGGACACTCTGCTCCAGGGCCGCAGCCCCATGCTTGTTCATGGCGCAGACGATGTCGCGCTCGGACACGATGCCGACCACCTTGCGATCGCCATTGGTAACGACCAGTGCGCCGATCCTGTGCTCAGCGAGCCTGTTGATCGCCACGGTGAGCGTCTCGTTCGGGCCGATCGTCTCGACGGCTCGACCCTTGTCCTCGAGAATCGCTTTGACGTTCATGGCTTCCTCCAAGCGCTACTACGCTCCAGCCTTACGCCCCGTCTCCCTCTCGGTGCATTTTCTGCCCCATCGTGCGCCGCGCGCCTTGATATTTCAAGTCCGACTTGCGCGCCCAGGCCACGTGCTTCCTGGCGGTAGGCCTTCATGATTGGCTCACACATACCGCCGCCTGCTACAAGGGGTCGCCGTGCCGTCGCCGATGCTCATTGATCAGCCGAGAGCGCCGTCACGGATTCCGCGGAAGCCAATTCCGTCGGGCTCAGGGGCGCATGCCTGCTTCCCTCTAAACGCATGCCGCTCTCGTCTATTTCTTGCAGGCGTCCCTGAACCCCAGGCGGCGCGCAGGTGCCGTTCAGCGTCGCGTGCGACGATTTTGGTAAGCGGCGCGAGGATCGAACTTTCGCTCTTCAGAGCGATACCACTCAGCGAGGTGAGGCCCGTCGTCTGCTTCTACCGGTTGAGCACTGAAAGGTGATGAATCTGGCGCTCTTTCATTTGTTCAGCGCCTGCCCCAGGGCTGGCCCTCGAAACAGAAGAATATGCCGGGCGACATCACAGCGTCGGACGCGAAACCTTCGTGGTAAACATCCGGGTCGATCGAGTGAGCAGTGGAATCACTATGGCGGGCGTTACTGTGGCAAGAAGATCAGGATCGTCATTGATCATGTGCGGCAGATGATCTTCCGGACCGCCGAAGATCCTACGCTAATCTACTCAAAAACAACCGCTTCGCCGAATTTATTAGGTCTTTCCCGTCACTCCCACTCGATTGTACCCGGCGGCTTGCTCGTCACGTCGTAAACGACGCGGTTGATGCCGCGCACCTCGTTGATGATGCGGGTGGCGGCGGCACCGAGGAACGCCATGTCGTAGTGGTAGAAATCCGCCGTCATGCCGTCGACCGAGGTGACTGCGCGTAGCGCGCAGACGAATTCATAGGTGCGGCCATCGCCCATCACACCAACAGTCTGCACCGGCAGCAGCACGGCGAAGGCCTGCCAGATGGCGTCGTAGAGGCCGGCCTTGCGGATTTCGTCGAGATAGATGGCGTCGGCCTCGCGCAGGATCTCCAGCTTTTCGCGGGTGATGCTGCCTGGGCAGCGGATGGCGAGACCGGGGCCCGGAAACGGATGCCGACCGATGAAGGTGTCGGGCAGGCCGAGCTCCCTGCCGAGCGCCCTCACCTCGTCCTTGAACAATTCGCGCAGCGGCTCGACCAGTTGCATGTTCATGCGCTCGGGCAGGCCGCCGACATTGTGGTGCGACTTGATCGTCACCGACGGGCCGCCGGTGAAGGAAACGCTTTCGATAACGTCGGGATAGAGCGTGCCCTGCGCCAGGAAATCGGCGCCGCCAAGTTTCTCGGCCTCTTCCTCGAACACCTCGATGAACAGCCGGCCGATGGTCTTGCGCTTCTTTTCCGGGTCCGACTCGCCCTCGAGCGCGCCGATAAAACGGTCCGAGGCGTCGACCAGGATGAGCGGCAGATTGTAGTGCTGGCGAAACATCTCCACCACACCAGATGCCTCGTCCTTGCGCATCAGCCCGTGGTCGACAAGAATGCAGGTGAGCTGGTCGCCGACCGCCTCATGGATCAGCAGCGCGGCGACCGAGGAATCGACGCCGCCCGAAAGCGCGCAGATGACCTTGCCCTTGCCGACCTGTTTGCGGATCGTCTCGACCGCGTGCTCGCGGTAGGCGCGCATCGTCCAGTCGCCCTCGATGCCGGCGATCTTGTGGACAAAGTTTTGCAGCAGCCGGGCGCCGTCCGGCGTGTGCACCACTTCGGGGTGAAACATGATGCCGTACATCTTGCGCTCGACATTGCCGAAGATGGCGAAGGGCGAGCCTTCCGATTTTCCGAACACCTCAAATCCCTTGGGCAGGGAGATGACGCGGTCGCCATGGCTCATCCACACCTGGTGGCGCTGGCCGGGCGCCCACAGGCCCTCAAACAGCGGGCTGTCCTTCTGGATCTCGACGAAGGCACGGCCGAATTCGCGATGGTCGGAGCTTTCGGCGACGCCGCCCATCTGCACGCACATGGCCATCTGGCCATAGCAGATGCCGAGAACCGGCACGCCGGCGTCGAAGACGATCTGCGGCGCGCGCGGGCTGCCGATGTCGCCGGTCGAGGCCGGGCCGCCGGACAGGATCACCGCCTTCGGACTGATGCGCTTGAACGCCGCTTCGGCCGACTGGAACGGCACGATCTCGGAAAAGACGCCGGCCTCGCGGATGCGCCTGGCGATGAGCTGCGTGAACTGGCTGCCGAAATCGACAATCAGGACGGTGTCGGGATGATTGGCTATCTTCATGGCGAGCGTTTAGAGAAAGAAACGAGTCGGCGCAATGGGTTGCGAGGTGCCTCCCTCAATCCGATTCAGCGTCTTCATGCGACGGTCCAAATTCCAGGGCGCCGGACCCGATCGCCCGTTCCAGCCGCGTGACCGCATCCGCCAGCTTCTCGTCGATAACGTGGAGATACTCCTTCCAGTCGCCGACATGCCTGAGATCGGCAGCCCCGTCGGAAATGCCGCGCAGGCCGACGAGCGGCACGCCGAACAATTGGCAGGCTCGCAGGCAGGCGAAGGTCTCCATGTCGACCATATCCTCGGCAATCGCATCATAAGCGCTGCCGGAAATGATGGCTGCGCCGGTCGACAGCGTCGCCTCCCTTATATCAGGAATCCTGAACGGCAGCGGCACGGTCACCGGCAGGTCGAGAAACGGCGTCGCGCCCTTCTCGAAGCCCAAAGGCGAGGCGTCGATGTCACGGTAGGCGACCGAAACGGCCTGGTAGATTTCCGTCTGTTCCAGTGTCCGGCTACCCGCCGAACCGAGCGACACGACGAGATCCGGCAGCGCCTTTTCAGACTTCAGCCATGACAGTTCCGCGCCCAGCCTCACGCCCGCCTCGACCGGTCCAACGCCGGTCATGACAGGCGTGAACAGCCGCTGCAGATGAGGGCCGTATTCGGCCTGCGCCGCCATCACGAAGAGCACGTCCCTACCCGCAATTCTGACGGCCTTGCGCATCGGATCAGCCTTCAATGCCATCGCGACCGACCACCGTCATCATCGTTCCAGTCATGGTGGCGATCAGCTTGGCCTCGCCGTCGACGGCGAAGGCATAGGCCTGGCCGTCGGCGACGATGATGGTGCGGCCGGGCTTCGTCACCGAGCCGCGGAACAGGAAGCGTTCGCCCCGTCCCGGCGCTAGTAGATTGACCTTGAACTCAATAGTGAGCACGCCCGAATTCTCGGGCATCAGCGAGAAAGCCGCATAGCCGCAGGCCGAGTCCAGCGCCGTCGAAATGACGCCGGCATGGAGAAAGCCATGCTGCTGGGTCAGCGCCGCCGAATAGGGCATCTCGATCTCGATGATGCCGGGCGTCACCAGCGTCAGCTCGGCGCCGATCGTCATCATGGCGTTCTGGCGCGCGAAGGACGTCCGGACGCGATCCTCATAGTCGGGGGCGGGTACGATCTTTGCTGCCATGGCTTGTCACGCTCCTGTCAGAAAAGCTTATTGCAGAGGCATGAGCGGCAGGCAATCGCTATTGCTGCACTGCAGCAATCAAGTCCGCCGGCAAGTTCAGCCGCCCTTGCGCAGCGCACAGACATAAAACCCATCGGTACCGCTCAGCGCCGGCGACAGCGAAATGCCGCCTGCGGCGCCGATACGCGCGGCCGCCTCGTGGCCCGGAAAACGGCTGTCCCAGAGCTGGCGGTGATCGATCGGGACAAAGCCGCCGTTGCGATCCAGGAAAGCAGCGACCTGCTCGGTATTCTCCTCGTCGAACACCGAGCAGGTGATGTAGACCAGCAGCCCGCCCGGTTTGACGAAGGTTTTGGCCGCGTCGAGGATCGCCGATTGCTCGCCCTTGCGTGCATCGAGCTGCTTCTGCGTCAGCCGCCATTTGGCATCGGGCCGGCGCCGCCAGGTGCCGCTGCCGGTGCAGGGCGCATCGACCACGACGATATCCATGTGGGCCGAGAGGGGGCTGAGTTCCGCCGGCTTGGTGACGATTTGCACGTTGCGGTTTTCCGAGCGGCGGATGCGATCGAAGATCGGCGCCAACCGCGCCTTTTCGGCATCATGGGCAAACACCTGGCCGCGATTGTCCATCGCCGCCGACAGTGCCAGCGTCTTGCCGCCGGCTCCGGCGCAAAAGTCGAGAACCTGCATCCCGGCCTCCGCGCCAGCCAGCGTGGCGGCGATCTGCGAGCCTTCGTCCTGAACCTCGAACCAGCCTTTCTGGAAGGCCGGTTCCGCCTGCACGTTCGGGTGCCTGCCGTTGCCCGCGATCGGCGGGATGCGGATGCCGTGCGGTGCGATCCGTGCGGCCCTGGCGCCGGTCTCGGCCAGCTCGGCAAGAACCTTGCTGCGATCGGCCTGCAGCGTGTTGACCCTGAGGTCGAGCGGCGGGCGGGTCGCCAGCGCCGCACCTTCTTCGACCCAGCTGGCGCCGAAGGCCCGTTCGAAAAGCGGTTCGCACCAGTCGGGAATGTCGGCGCGCACCGCTGGCGGTGCATCGTCAAGCCGGCGGCCGGCAACCGCCTTCAACTCATTGTCGTTGAGCAGCGGCGGCGCGAATTTGTCGCCATCGAGCGCTTCATTCAGAGATTGGGCTGTCTGGTTCCATTCGAGCAGCAGCGCGCCGAAAGCGACGGCGCGCGGCGTATCGTCGTCCAGCAAAAAGCCGGCCGAGCGCTTCCGGCGCAGCCCGTCATAGACGATGTTGCCGATTGCGGCCCGATCGCCACCGCCGGCGAAGCGGTGCGACAGGCCCCAATCCTTCAGCGCATCAGCGACCGGCCGGTGACGCCGGCCGATATCCTCCAGCACTTCGATGGCCGCCGCCAGTCGTCCGCCCCGTCTCATCTTTGTCTTCCGTTACTCAGCAAATTAATTCCGGCCCTGCTCTAAAGCGCGCGACTGGCGCACACAAGCGGGGAGAGTTTTGGATATCAGATCGAATGCCCCGTCGGCATCCGAGACTTTGACCCTCGCATTGCTTGTGCTTTCAAACTTTTGAAGTTGCGATAGTTTCCCGCTGCGTGATTCGCAAAGAACTGCAAGCGGATCGACGGGAAATTGCGAGGAGAGGGCAATGAAGACTTATCTGGCGGAAGTTCTAGGCACATTTCTACTAGTGTTCATCGGCACGGCTTCGGTGGTGACGGGCGGCTTCGGCGGCGCGCTGCCGCTCGGCCAGGAAGGAATCGGTCTTGCATTCGGCATCGGCCTGATTGCGGCGGCCTATGCGATCGGCCCGATCTCGGGCGCGCATCTCAACCCGGCGGTGACGCTCGGCGTGTTCCTTGCCGGCCGAATGGAGGCCAAGGACGTCATCCCCTACTGGATCGCGCAGATCATCGGCGCCATCATTGCGTCGCTGGCGCTGTGGATCATCGTCTCCGGACAGGTCGGCGGCCACACCGGCGGCTTTGGCGCCAATGGCTGGGATGCGACGAAATGGGGCGTCAGCTCGGCGTTCCTGTGGGAGTTGATCGGAACCTTCACCTTCGTGACGGTGATCCTCGGCGTCACCAGCGGCAGCCACACGACGGCCTTTGCAGGCCTCGTCATCGGCCTGACGCTGGCCGGACTGCATTTTGCCATCATTCCGGTGACCGGCACGTCGCTCAACCCGGCCCGCTCGATCGGCCCGGCGCTGTTTTCGGGCAGTGCCGCGATCGGCCAGCTCTGGCTGTTCATCGTCGCACCGCTGATCGGCGGCGCCATCGCCGGCGTGGTTGCCAAGACCCGCATCTTCGAGAAGGACTGACGGCCGAAGGAAACCTCAATACAAAAAGGCGCGGGTCAAGGCCCGCGCTTTTTCGTTAGAGAATCACTTGCCGCCTCAGGATCGGGCAAGATCGAAGCGGTCGGCGTTCATCACCTTGGTCCAGGCAGCGACGAAATCCCTAACGAACTTCTGCCCGGCGTCCGCCGACCCATAGACCTCGGCAAGCGCACGCAGCTGCGCGTGCGAGCCAAAGATCAGGTCGGCACGGGTGCCGGTCCACTTGACCTCCCTGGTCTTGCGGTCGCGCGCTTCGTACACCTCATCGGAGCCTGCGGCCGGGTCCCAGATCGTGTTCATGCTGAGCAGGTTAACGAAGAAGTCGTTGGTCAGCGTGCCCGGCCTGTCGGTGAACACGCCATGCTTCGACTTGCCGGCTTTGGCGCCGAGCACCCGCAGGCCGCCGACGAGCACCGTCATCTCCGGCGCCGTCAAGGTCAGCAGCTGCGCCCGATCGACCAGCATCGCTTCGACCGACATCGGCTGCTTGCCCCGGACATAATTGCGGAACCCATCGACTTTTGGCTCGAGCGCGGCGAAGGACTGGACGTCCGTCTGCTCCTGCGAGGCGTCCATGCGGCCTGGCGTGAAAGGCACCTCCACGTCATGGCCGCCGTCCCTGGCGGCCTTCTCGACCGCGGCGACGCCGCCGAGAACGATCAGGTCGGCAAGCGAGACCTTCTTGTCGCCTGTCTGCCCGGCGTTGAACTCGCTCTGGATGCCTTCGAGCTGCGCAAGTACCTTCGACAGTTCGGTCGGCTGATTGACGTCCCAGTCCTTCTGCGGCGCCAGGCGGATGCGTGCGCCGTTGGCGCCGCCGCGCTTGTCGGAGCCGCGGAAAGTCGAGGCCGAGGCCCAGGCGGTCGAGACCAGTTCGGAAACAGACAGGCCAGAGGCCAGGATCTTCGCCTTCAGCGAGGCGATGTCCTGCTCGCTGATCAGTTCGTGATCGATGGCCGGGACAGGGTCCTGCCAGATCAGCTCTTCCTTCGGCACGAGCGGGCCGAGATAGCGGACAACCGGACCCATGTCGCGATGGGTCAGCTTGAACCAGGCGCGAGCGAAGGCATCGGCGAAGTGATCCGGATTCTCATGGAAACGCCGCGAGATCTTCTCATAGGCCGGGTCGACCCGCAGGGCGAGGTCGGTGGTCAGCATCGCCGGCGCGCGGCGCTTCGACGGATCGTGCGCGTCCGGCACGGAGCCTGCACCGGCGCCGCCCTTCGGCGTCCACTGATGGGCGCCGGCCGGGCTCTTGGTCAGTTCCCATTCGTAGTTGAACAGATTATCGAAGAAGTTGTTGCTCCACTTGGTCGGCGTCGTGGTCCAGGTCACCTCGAGGCCCGAGGTGATGGCGTCGCCGGCAATGCCGGTGGCATGCTTGCTCGACCAGCCGAGGCCCTGCGCCTCGATGCCGGCGCCTTCCGGCTCCGCCCCCACCAGCGATGCATCGCCGGCGCCGTGGGTCTTGCCGAAGGTGTGACCGCCGGCGATGAGCGCCACGGTTTCCTCGTCGTTCATGGCCATGCGTGCGAAGGTTTCACGGATGTCGCGTGCCGAGGCCAACGGATCGGGCTTGCCATTCGGCCCTTCCGGGTTGACGTAGATCAGCCCCATCTGCACCGCGCCGAGATGGCCCCGAAGTTCGCGGTCGCCGGAATAGCGCTCGTCGCCGAGCCACTTGGTTTCCGACCCCCAATCCACGTCCTGCTCGGGCTCCCAGACATCGGCGCGCCCGCCAGCGAAGCCGAACGTCTTGAAGCCCATCGATTCCAGCGCGACGTTGCCGGTGAGGATCAACAGGTCGGCCCAGGAGATCTTCCTGCCGTATTTCTGCTTGATCGGCCATAGCAGCCGGCGTGCCTTGTCGAGATTGGCGTTGTCCGGCCAGCTGTTGAGCGGCGCGAAACGCTGCTGGCCGGCGCCGGCGCCGCCACGGCCATCGCCGATGCGATAGGTGCCGGCGCTGTGCCAGGCCATGCGGATGAACAGCGGGCCGTAATGGCCGAAATCGGCCGGCCACCAATCCTGCGAATCGGTCATCACCTGGTGCAGGTCCTTGATCACCGCATCGAGATCGAGGCTCTTGAATTCCTTGGCGTAGTCGAAGTCCTCGCCCATCGGGTCCGAGAGGCTCGACTGCTGGTGGAGAACGGCAAGGTCAAGCTGGTTTGGCCACCAGTCACGGTTGGTCCTGCCGGCCGACCCATGCGCGACCGGGCATTTGCCGGCGCTGTTGTCATCGGTCTTTGCGTCCATCGTTCTCTCCGATTTGTTGATTTTTGTTGATTTTCCGGACGGGCCTTGAGCCACGCCATTCTGGAACGGTTCCAGACTAGGCCGCATTGCCGATAAAAACAAATTGCCTTTCCTGTTTGTTGCGATAGGTTTTCCTTATGATAGGTCTCACCGTCCGGCAGATGCAATATTTCGAGGCGCTGGCACAGACGCTGCATTTCGGCCGCGCCGCGAAGCTCGCCGGCGTCAGCCAGCCGGCGCTATCCTCGCAGATCGCGGAGATGGAGCTGCGCCTCAATTGCCGGCTGTTCGAGCGCGGCGGCAAATCGGTTCGGATGACTGACGAGGCACTGGCCATGCTGCCGCGCATCGAGCGTATTCTTGCTGACATCCGCGAGATCGAGACCACGGCCCGGCGCGGCCGCCCCGCCATGGAAGGACGCTTCCGGCTCGGCATCATTCCGACGGTGGCGCCCTATCTCCTGCCGCATGTGCTGCCGGAGCTGAAACGGCATTTCCCGGCCTTGCAGCTCGAATTGCGTGAAGCGGTGACTGCGTCGCTGGTCGAGGACACCGCCCTGGGAAAGCTCGACGCCTTCATAGCGGCCCTTCCCCTCGATCAGCCCGGGCTGATCACCGAGGCGCTTTTTTCCGACCGGTTCTTCCTTGCCGTGCCGGCCGGCGATCCCGCCTTCGCCTCGCCGCCGGTTCCGCCGGAAAGCCCGGCATTGGAAAGGCTGATGCTGCTGGAGGAAGGCCATTGCCTGCGCGAACAGGCGCTTGCCGTCTGCGGCAGCGTGCGACCGGTGGCAATGGCAAGTTATGGCGCGACCAGCCTGACGACGCTGCTGCAGATGGTGGCGCACGGCCTCGGCGTCACACTCATCCCGGAAATGGCCGCAGGGCCGGCCAGCGCCATGCGCGATTTGAAGATCGTGCCGTTCCAGGAACCGATGCCGCAGCGCACGATCTGCCTCGCCTGGCGGCGCAACAAGGTCCGGCACGACGAATGTGTCGAACTGGCCAAGATTGTCCGCGGGCTGGATCAGGCGGTGCTGGCGGCGTGAGGTGGAGGATCAGAGGGTCCGATTGACCTCAATCTCGTTTCCAAGCTGCGAGCAAGGGGCCTATGCTTCCATAAACAGGGTCTTTTCGGGACGTCCAACACTGGGGATCGTTACGACCGCCTTGGCAGCCTGCGCAGCAGTCCTACATTCGTCATGGGAGCCAGATGAACGATTTGCGCCGACTGCTAAAAAGTCGGATGCGGAAACACAGTGGCGCTTGTGCCGGACCAAATGCCCGAGGTCCGATGTCACCGGCAGCGAAATTGGTTGCGTGAAGGGCGAGTTTGCATATTCTGGTTGTGGCAGAAGAGTTTACAACAGTGGGAGGAGTAAATGTCCGGCAACAAAATCTCGCGTCGCGGGTTCCTGGAAAAGTCCACCGCCATCACGGCCGGTGCGGCTGCAGCAACGACGCTCTCGGCCCCGGCCGTACTGGCGCAGGCGCCGGTAACCATCAAGATGCAGACCTCCTGGCCTGCGTCGGACATCTGGATGGATTTCGCGCGGCTATACATAGAGCGCGTCGAAAAGATGTCGGGCGGCCGGCTGAAGTTCGAGCTCCTGCCCGCGGGTGCGGTCGTAGGCGCGTTCCAGGTGCTGGATGGCGTCAATGACGGCGTCATCGACGCCGCGCATACGGTTCCCGTCTACTGGTACGGCAAGCACAAGGCCGCGTCGCTTTTCGGAACTGGCCCTGTGTTTGGCGGCAGCGCCACCACCATGCTCGCCTGGTTCCACCAGGGCGGCGGCAAGGATCTCTACCGCGAGCTGACGCAGGACATCATGGGCCTCAACGTGGTCGGCTTCTATGGCTTCCCGATGCCGGCGCAGCCGTTCGGCTGGTTCAAGAAGCCTGTCACGACCACCGCCGAACTGCAGGGATTCAAATATCGGACGGTGGGTCTTGCCGCCGATCTCATGCAGAACCTTGGCCTCAGCGTGGCGCAGCTGCCCGGCGGTGAAATCGTGCCGGCCATGGAGCGCGGGGTTATCGACGCCTTCGAATTCAACAATCCGTCATCCGACCTTCGCTTCGGTTCGCAGGACGTCGCCAAGAACTATATCTTGTCGTCCTACCATCAGGCGAGCGAGTCGTTCGAATTCCTGTTCAACAAGGACGTATTCGACGACCTCGACGACGATTTGAAGGCCATTCTCGAATATGGCGTGGAGGCGGCCAGCACCGCGACCACCGCAGTCGCCCTCGACAACTATTCGGCCGACCTGCAGAAACTGCAGACCGAGCACGGTGTCACCGTGCACCGCACCTCTAAGGAGATTCTCGACGCACAACTCCAGGCTTGGGACAAGATCATCCCGACGCTGGAGGCGGACGAGTTCATGAAGCGGGTGCTCGATAGCCAGCGCCAATGGGTCGAACGCGTTGTCTACTACGAGCTTATGAATTCAGCCGACCTGACACTGGCATACGAACATTATTTCCCAGGCAAGCTGAAGCTCTAATTCGCGCCTCCGCTTCGGCAAATCGGCGGTCTTGCGGACCGCCGATTTGCACCAGACGGAACCCTGCACATGCTCCGCTACATTGCATTCGCCGATGAACTTTCGGCATGGTTTGGAAAGGTGTTCGCGTGGAGCGTCGTCGTCATGACGCTCGGCGTGAGTTACGAAGTTGTCGTGCGATACCTGTTCAGCGCGCCGACCGCGTGGGCATTCGACCTCAGCTACATGCTCTATGGCACCATGTTCATGATGGCCGGCGCTTACACCTTGTCGCGAGACGGCCATGTGCGCGGCGATTTCGTCTACCGTCTGTGGAGGCCGCGCGTGCAAGCGGCGGTCGAACTTGTCCTGTACTTCATCTTCTTCTTCCCAGGCGTGACGGCGTTGGTTCTGGCCGGATCGAAGTATGCCGCACGCAGCTTCCGCTATCTCGAGGTAAGCTCGAACAGTCCGGCCGGGATTCCGATCTTCCAGTTCAAGGCCGTCATCGTGGCGGCAGGCATCCTGCTCTTCGTGCAGGGGATTGCTCAGGTGTTCCGCTGCGCCGTCTGTCTGCGAACCGGAACATGGCCGCGCGCTGCTGAAGACGTGGAAGAGACCGAGAAGGTGCTGATGGAAGCCAAGACGCTCGATGTTCTGCATCACGGGTCGGAAGCAGTCGACCTTCCATTACTCCACCCCGACAATGAACCCGACCGCGACGGAGAAGACAGATGAGCGATCCTCAGGTCGCCGTCGCGATGCTGCTCATTCTGCTTCTGGCGATCTTCCTTGGCTTCCCGGTTGCGTTCACTTTGATGGCGCTCGGGGTCGCCTTTGGCTACTACGCTTATTTAAATCCGGGACGCATGTGGCGCGCCTACGAACGGGCGGTTGAGGATGGTGCCGACGGCTGGACGCTTACGGAGCATTGGATCGGCGGCTTCTTCAACAACCGCATTTTCGATCTGTTCGTGAATCAGACCTATTCAGTGATCTCGAACGACGTGCTGACCGCTATCCCGCTGTTCCTGTTCATGGGCTACATCGTCGAGCGGGCCAATATCATCGAGCGCCTTTTCGGCACTCTCTATATCGCCACCCGGCACATTCCTGGCTCCATGGCGGTCGCCGCCCTCATCACCTGCACCCTTTTCGCAACGGCCACAGGCATCGTCGGCGCGGTCGTGACACTCATGGGCCTGCTGGCGTTTCCCGCCATGCTGAAGGCGCGTTACGACATCAGCTATGCCTCGGGAGTGATCTGCGCGGGAGGAACCCTCGGCATCCTCATTCCGCCGTCCATTCTGCTCATCGTCTATGGCGCGACGGCGGGTGTGTCGGTGGTTCGTATGTATGCGGCAGCCCTGCTTCCAGGACTGCTGCTTGCCGGCCTCTATCTGATCTATGTGGTGGTGAAGGCGGTGCTGCAGCCGCAGGTGGCGCCGAAGCCGACCCGAGACGAGGTAGGCCACTATTCGGTCCTGCAAATCAGCTGGATGCTGCTGACGTCCTTCGTCCCTCTGGCGGTCCTGATCCTCGCGGTGCTCGGCGCTATTCTCTTCGGCCTCGCCACGCCTTCGGAGGCTGCCGCCATCGGCGCGCTCGGCGGCGTGGTGCTGGCCGCCGCCTACCGCGCCTTGACGTGGCAACGCCTGAAGGAGTCCGTCTATCTGACGGCGCGCACGACCGCGATGGTGTGCTGGCTGTTCGTCGGCTCCGCGACCTTCGCCTCGGTCTTTGCCTATCTGGGAGGCCAGCAACTGATCAGCGATTTCGTCACCGGCCTCGACATGTCGCCGCTGATGTTTCTGATCGTCGCCCAGATCATCATCTTCATCCTGGGCTGGCCGCTGGAATGGACCGAGATTATCGTTATCTTCGTTCCGATCTTCCTGCCTCTGTTGGCGCATTTCGAGATCGACCCGCTGTTTTTCGGCGTGCTCGTCGCGGTCAACCTTCAGACGGCCTTTCTGTCGCCGCCCATGGCGATGTCGGCCTACTACCTCAAGGGCATTTCGCCGCCGCATGTTCAGCTTTCGGATATTTTCCGCGGAATGATGCCCTATATGCTGATCGTTATCCTGTGCATGGTCATCATCTACATCTTCCCGCAGATCGTGTACGGGCTGCCCAACCTGATCTACGGAGGCTGAGACGGGGATGCCGCGGCGAGTGGAGGACAATAGATGAATTTGAGCCGCTTCCTGGCCGTCTTTGCGTTTGTTGTCTTTCTGGCGTTTTTCGGCGTCGTAATCCGGTTCGTCCCGCATCCAGATCTAGGCGTTGCGGTCGGGATCGGCGTCCTCCTTGCGGGGTACGATCTATGGAGCCAGCTGAGGTCTCGCGCGAGGTAATAGCTGGATTGGGCGGTCGCGGGGAAGCTGCATGGCTGCAGCGTCGATGCGGGCGAAGGCCGAACCGTCCGCTCGGCGTGAGAAAATCAACTTCAATCAAATCCTCGTGAATTGTGCCGAACGCCCGGAACCGCCGACGCGTGCCCGGCATTGGTTTTGCGGATGAGTCTGCGCCCAGAAGAAGGAGCAGTGTTATGGCTTACCGTGATTACATCCACACGCCGGTGACGCCGCGCGACATCCGATGGGGACTCCAGCAGGGTGCCGTTGCGGGCATTGTCGCAGGCCTCGTTTTTGCGGCGTTTGAAATGACCGCGAGTGCGTTCATGATGGGGGCGGAAGCGTTCTTCATGCCCCTGCGCATGATCGGGGCCATCGCGCTTGGACCGGAAGCTCTCGATCCCGGCTACCCGCTCCTGACGGCCAGCATCGCCGGCGTGATCGTGCATTTGATCCTGGCTATCATCTATGGGATCGTGTTCGGAGAGATTGCCGCAATGTTGCGAGGGCAAGCCACCTTCATTGTTCTCGGCAGCGTCTTTGGCCTCGCCTTGTGGCTCGTCAATTTCTATGTGATCGCGCCGATCGCATTCCCCTGGTTTCTGCAAGCAAGCCCGGTCGTGCAGTTCGTTGCCCACACATTCTTCTTTGGTACCGTCCTCGGCTGGTTCCTGTGGAAATCGCACGAGAGAAGCGGGCTCGAAGGACCGCCGGTTTAGCCTTTGCCAACACCGACCTGGCGCCGTCGGATTGAAAGCGGAAGGACGCCGGAGATCACCGGCGCTTCTGCTGGCATTGGGCGCGCTATTGTGCTGCGCCTCGCGCGGGAGGGTGCGAAGGTCGCTTTGATCGCCCGCGACAAGCCCGCTCTGAGCCAGCTGACAGTGGAAATCGAAGGTGAGGGCGGCGAGGCTCTCGCCATAGCCGCCGATGTTTCCGACGCGCCCAAGTATTCGCAGCGGCCGACGAGATCGAGTCAGCACCTGGGGCCGATCGACGGGCAACCGCTCAATGTCATGTCCAACGATCTGGCGTAGAAAGCGGATGGCTGGCTGCCCTACAACGATCAGGTTTTCGACTATCTCAAGCGGCAGCTCGACAAGATCGACCCCTCTTACCGCGACTGACGGACCCCAATCGACGAGCATGGAGAGCTAAAGTGACGAAAGTTGAGGTATTGTTCTTCGACGTCCTGGGGACCGTTGTCGATTGGCGCGGCAGCATAGCGGCGGAGGCAAGTTCTTTTCTGAAGGGCCACGATGCTTTGCATATCGACGCTAGTGCTTTTGCCGATGCTTGGGTCGGACGCTATGACGCATCGGTTGAAGCCGTTCGCTGCGGTCGGCGGCCCTTTGTCCCGCTCGATCTGCTCAACATGGAGAACCTGGAAGCCTGTCTGAAAGGTTACGGGTTGATGCCATCGGCTGTACCGAGCGCCGAACTGGAAAATCTCAATCTGGCTTGGCACCGCCTCAAGCCGTGGCCGGACTCGGTGGAGGGTCTTTCCAGATTGAAGGAACGCTTTATCGTCGCACCGCTGTCCGATGGGAACACCCGACTTCTGGTGGACATGGCAAAACACGCCGGGCTGCCATGGGATACGATCCTCGGCGCTGATGTCTCCGAGGCCTATAAGCCGATGCCACAGGTGTATCTTCGTCCCTGCGAGCTGCTGGGCGTGGAGCCGGACAGGGCGATGCTGGTTGCCGCCCACGACTACGATCTGGACGCCGCGCGTCGATGCGGATTGAAGACGGCGTATATCGTTCGCGCAAATGCGCCTGACCTGTCGAAGGCTGCCGTTGTCAAGCCGCGCGACGGTTGGGAATACATGACAAATGACTTGATCGAACTCGCTGCAGTTCTGAAGTAGGTTGCGAGGGCCGCTCCGGCAGCCGGCAACAAAAGGCCGCGTTGTCCGCAAAGAGTCAGCACCAGCGTGCCGTACGGCTCGCCTACACGCCGAGCCACCGCCTCGGCATGGTCGAGCACCACGAAAATGGTGATGGACATAATCGCACTCGAAAGCGCTCCGATAAGGATCCTGACGCTCAGCGAACCTTCGTCTACCGACAGCCCGCTGGCTCCGACTGCGACAGCCATCACCAGGGAAATGAAGGTGCGGAGCGGTCGAGTTGCCCGTATTGCAGAGCAAGCCAATGACATCGCCGACTTTCACCCGATCGCCCAGCTTGATGCGAAGGCTGCCGCGCTGCGCAAGCTGGTGGCTGGACGGCCGCACTTGGGCGGCGAGCGGACAAGCTCTGGCAGCAATTGGCCGCAAATCGCGATGGAGCATCAACCGCGCCGCGCCGCCTCGATCGCGGCGACGTCGATTTTCACCATGGTCATCATGGCATCAAACGCGCGCTTTGCCTCGTCGCCGCCAGCCGCCATCGCGTCAGTCAGCACGCGCGGCGTGATTTGCCAGGAAATCCCCCATTTGTCTTTGCACCAGCCGCACACGCTCTCCTGGCCACCGTTGCCGACAATGGCATTCCAATAGCGGTCGGTCTCCTCCTGATCATCGGTGGCGATCTGGAAAGAGAACGCTTCGTTGTGCTTGAACTCGGGACCCCCGTTGAGGCCGATACAAGGAAGGCCCGCGACTGTGAATTCGACCGTCAACACGTCGCCCTCTTTGCCGGCCGGGTAATCACTGGGTGCACGGTGCACCGCACTCACCACGCTGTCAGGAAATATCTCGGAGTAGAAGCGGGCGGCAGCCTCGGCGTCCTTATCGTACCAGAGGCAAATCGTATTCTTTGCCATTGCGGGTTCCTTTCGCTTTGGGGCCGAGATTTCGGCCTTGTTTCCCCATCCGCTCTCTTCCGAAATAGGTAGCCAACCGCTTTTCTCCACCCCCGGAAGAGTCCGTCTCGCACGGGGTGATCGCAAAGGGGCAGCTTACCTTAACATCGCTGTCCGCTTTGGCCCGGGTTCCGGACGATAAGCGAAGGTCCGCTCCTGAAATGCGTCGGGAATGTTCGGAGCGTCCGCAAGGCGGACCAACATTGCGACGCCTAACCAGACGACAACAGGACTACGATGCTCCGCCGGTCCGCCCCTCAGGCGGTCTTCGGCGTCACCAGCCCCAGTTCGTCAACCATCGCCTCGCGCATGAGAAACTTCTGCGGCTTGCCGGTCACCGTCATCGGCAATTCGGTGCGAAAGCGGATGTGGCGCGGGATCTTGTAATGGGCGATCTGGCCGGCGCAAAAGGCCTTGATCTCCTGCTCGGTGGCGATCTGGCCCGGCTTGAGCACAATCCACGCGCAAAGCTCCTCGCCATATTTCGGGTCGGGAATGCCGAACACCTGCACTTCCCTGACCTTGGGATGGCGATAGAGGAACTCCTCGACCTCGCGCGGATAGACGTTCTCGCCGCCGCGAATGACCATGTCCTTGACCCGGCCGACGATGTTGCAATAGCCCTCGGCGTCGATGGTGGCGAGGTCGCCGGTGTGCATCCAGCCGTCGGGATCGATTGCCTCGCGGGTTTTTTCCTCGTCGTCCCAATAGCCCTTCATCACCGAATAGCCGCGCGTGCAGAGTTCGCCCGGCGCGCCGACCGCAACGGTGGCGCCATCGGCATCGATCGCCTTGACCTCGACATGGGGGTGGACGCGGCCGACCGTCGAGACGCGCTTTTCCAGTGGGTCGTCGACGCTGCTCTGGAACGACACCGGGCTGGTCTCGGTCATGCCATAGGCGATGGTCACCTCTGCCATGTGCATCAGCGACACCACCCTCTTCATCACCTCGATCGGGCACGGCGAGCCGGCCATGATGCCGGTGCGCAAGCTGGTGAGATCGAAGGTGTCAAAATCCGGATGGTCGAGCAGGCCGACGAACATAGTCGGCACGCCGTAGAGGCCGGTGCAGCGCTCGCCCGCCACTGCCTTCAGCGTGGCGCCGGCATCGAAGCCCTCGCCCGGGAAGACCATGGTTGCGCCCTTGGTGACGCAGCCGATCGTGCCCATCGACATGCCGAAGCAGTGATAGAGCGGGACCGGGATGCACAACCGGTCCTCGACGGTCAGCCTGATCGCCGATGTGACGAAATTGCCGTTGTTGACGATGTTGTTGTGGGTCAGCGTCGCGCCCTTTGGCGCGCCTGTCGTGCCTGAGGTGAACTGGATGTTGATGGCGTCGCCGGGCTTCAGCCCCTCGGAGATCCGGTCGAGGCTGTCATGCTCGTCGCGTCCTGCCATCGCCAGCACGTCGGCGAAATTGAACATGCCGGGAGAATTCTCCTCGCCCATGCGGATGACGATCTTCAGCGCCGGCAATTTTTTCGCCTCAAGTTTGCCGGGCGTCGCAGTCGCGATCTCCGGCGCGAGCGTCTCGATCATGCCGAGATAGTCGGACGTCTTGAATTTGGCGGCCGTGACCAGCGCTCGGCAAGCGACCTTGTTCAACGCATAATCCAGCTCGGTCAGCCGGTAGGCCGGATTGATGTTGACCAGGATCAGGCCGATGCGCGCGGTGGCGAATTGCGTCACCAGCCATTCCCAGCGGTTCGGCGACCAGATGCCGACGCGGTCTCCCTTTTCGAGGCCGAGCGCCAGGAAGCCTGCGGCCAGGGCATCCACCGTGTCTGAAAGTTCGCTCCAGGTGAAGCGCTTGTCCTGTTCGACGAAGACCGCGGCATCGAGCGTGCCGTATTTGCTGACGGTGTCCGAAAGCAGCGCCGGGATGGTCTGCTGCAGCAGCGGAACGGTGCGCTCGCCCGACACATGCGCCCGGCCGTCGACCGGCGCGACAAACGTACCGCCGTTGCGCGGACGGCCGCCGCGCAGACTGGTGGCATTCTTCAACTCGTCGAGATTGATCGGCATCGCCGTCTCCTCCGCAGACGAGGCCGAGTCTATCAGCCTGCCGGGGTGGTGGAAATCCCGTTGATGGTACTGGAGCGCAATCCCTCCCCCTTGAGGGGAGGGTGGACAGCCGCCGAAGACGGATGGACGGGTGGGGTCGTTGCGGCAGCGCTCGACGTGAGAGGACCCCACCCGCCTCGCTCCGCGAGGCACCCTCCCCTCAAGGGGGAGGGATTGCGCCTGCCACCTTCGCCGCGATGTCGCGCAAGATTGCCTCGTCCGCCGCCGTACGCAGCTTCCGCGATGCGACAAGGCAGGCCTGCGAGCGCAGAATGACGCCGTCGGCCAGCACCTTCAGATGGTTGGCGCGCAGCGTCGAGCCTGACGTGGTGATGTCGACGACGACATCGGCCAATCCTGCCGCCGGCGCGCCCTCGGTAGCGCCCAGGCTCTCGACGATGCGATAGACCTGGATGCCGTGCTTTTGCGAAAAGAACTGCTGCGTCAGCCGCCAGTATTTGGTGGCGATCCTGAGCCGCCTGCCGTGGCGCTGTCGGAAATCGGCGGCGACATCGTCGAGATCGGCCATCGTATCGACATCGAGCCATATGTCGGGCACCGCGACCACGACGTCGGCGTTGCCAAAGCCGAGGCGGGCGACGATCTCCGCGCGCGCCTCCCAATCGGCGAGGCTTTCGCGCAACAGATCCTCGCCGGTGATGCCGAGGTCGACCGAGCCCTGGCCGATCTCGCTCGATATTTCGGACGCCGACAGGAACGCCACCTCGACCGCTCCCACGCCTTCGATGCGGGCGCGGTATTTACGCTCGTCGCCGGGCAGGCTGACGGCAAGCCCGGCCTTGGCCAGCACCTCCAGCGCCTGCTCCTTGAGTCGGCCCTTCGATGGGATCGCCAGGGTGATCATTGTACCTTCTCCCGCAACCCCTCGATGCGGTCGAGCCAGACGGAAAAGCCGACGCCGGGGATCGGCGTTTTCGCGCCGAGCAGCGTCAGCAGCCGGTCATAGCGGCCGCCGCCGGCCAGCGGCCGGTCGCCGTTTTCCGCCGCGATCTCGAAGACCAGACCGGTGTAATAGTCGAGCGGACGACCGAAGGCGGCGTCGTAGCGGATTTTTGCCGTGGGCAGGCCAAGAGCTTCGATCGACTTTGCACGTGCGGAAAAATTGTCCAGCGCCGCGCCCAGCGAAAGCCCGGCGCCGGCCGCGAACGTTTCGAGCGCCTGTGCGGCGCCGTCAAGCGCTACGTCGATCGCCAGAAAATCCTTCAGCGCCGAAAACGCCTCGTTCGACAGCCGCACGCTGCGCAGTTCGGCCTTTTCGATGAGCCGCCTAGCAATGTCGGCCGGCGAGCGCCCGGCCGACGCCGACAGCCCCGCTTGCTCCATGCCGCCGGCGATGTGGGACGAAAGCCCTTCCAGGTCGCCATTGAGGACAAGGGCAGCGACTGGGCCGGCGAGCTGGCCGTTGCGTGGCGGGTTGGCGAGGTCGGCAAGCGCTGCCTCCAGCATCGCCGCCGAACCGAAAGCCCGGGCCAGCCGCATGCGCCAGCCGCGCGGCAGGCCGAGCGCGGCGAGCACCGCTTCGAATATGGTCTGATCGCCGAGCGTGATCGCCAGTGCCTGGTCCGGCAGCACCAGCGAAAGCAGCGCATGCGCATCGGCCAGCGAACGGGCATCGGCCTGCGGCGTGTCGCGGTCGCCGAGATCCTCGATGCCGGCCTGGAAGAACTCATTGCCGCCCTCGCGGCGCTGGCGAAACACCTCGCCGAGATAGGAATAACGGCGCGGCGTGCCGGCCTGGCTGGCGATGTGGTCGAGGCAGACCGGGATGGTGAACTCGGGCCGCAGGCAAAGTGTGAGGCCGGTCTCGCTTTCGGTGAGGAAAATGCGGCGGCGCAGATCCTCTCCCGCCATGTCGAGGAATGGGTCGGCCGGCTGCAGCACCGCCACCTCGACCGCATGGGTGTTTCGCGCGGCGAAGAGTTTTGTGATGTCTGATGCGATGGCGGGGTAGCGGGACGTCATGGCAGGCGCCCTTCCCTTCTCCCCCTGTGGGAGAAGGTGGATTGGCGCGCAGCGGGTGCTGGACGGAGTGCGGAGGTTAGCGTTCTATGGCGCCCCCCTCTGTCCTGCCGGACATCTCCCCCACTTGGGGGGAGATCGGCTGTCGTCGCCGCTTTCGCCAATCGCCGACACTGAACGGATGGAGCCGCCGGTGAAACTGGCGATCTCCCCCCATGTGGGGGAGATGTCCGGCAGGACAGAGGGGGGCGCGACGAAACGCGACCTCTACTTGCCACGCGCTCGCTCCTCGGCCTGCGCCGCGAGTATCTTCCTGACCTCGCCAACCAGCTCGCTTTCCGCCACCGTCACCTGCGCCGGGCGTGCGGCGCGCCATTCGGCGTTGTCCGCAATCTCCGCCGACATGCGGGCGCCCTCGATCAGGTCCTTGATCTGCACCTCAGCCTTGGCCCGCTCGTCGCCGCCCTGGATGATGGCGACCGGGCTGCCGCGGCGGTCAGCATATTTGAGCTGCGCCTTCATGCCGGCGCCGCCGAGATACATTTCGGAGCGGATGCCGGCGGCACGCAACTCGGCCACCATCTTCTGGTAGCGGCCGAGGCTTTCGGTGTCCTTGTCCATGGTCAGCACGACGACCGGCGCGATGACATCCGACGTGTCGAGTTTGCCGAGGTTCTTCAGCGCGGTCATCAGCCTGGAGACGCCGATGGAAAAGCCGGTTGCCGGCACCGGCTCACCGCGAAAGCGCGAGACAAGGCCGTCATAACGCCCGCCGCCGCCGACCGAGCCGAAGCGCACGATCTGGCCGTCCTCGTTGGGGATCTCGGCCAGAAGCTCGGCCTCGAAGACCGGACCGGTGTAGTATTCGAGGCCACGGACGACGGAGGGATCGATCAGAATACGATCCGAATCGTATCCTGCCGTTGCTGCCAAGGTTGCTATCTGAGCAAGTTCGTTCAGACCTTCTACGATCTTGTCATTTGCATCGAAGATAAGGGCGAAAATACTCAGATTGTCGATGTTCCAAGTATCATTAAACGCTTCAGGCAGGGTAACCAAATTTGCTAGGGACTGAGCTTTCCTTGTCTGCTTTTCAAAGGTTTCTTTGTCTGTAGCGTCGATGGACCAATCAGCCGGCGGAACTCTGAATGGCAGGGGAAGGCCATTTAACTTCGCGTCGAGTGCATTGCTGTAACGAATGCCTACCAGGATCTCTTTGAAGCGCGCGAGTTCAACAAGCGGCTCGATCTGCTTCTCATCCAATCCCGCTCCCTTGGTGAAATCGCCCTCACCTTCTTTGCCGCCATCCCAGCGACCCTTGCCGAGCAATAGCTTCACACCTTCCGGCCCAAACTTATCCAGCTTGTCGATCGCCCGCAGCACCGTCAGCCGGCGGCCGACGTTCTCGTCGCCACCGAGGCCGATCGCCTCGAGCACGCCGTCGAGCACCTTGCGATTGTTGACCCTAATGACATAGTCGCCGCGTTTGATGCCCAGCGCCTCCATCACGTCGGCCATCATCATCGCCATTTCGGCGTCCGCCGCCACACCCGGCGTGCCGACCGTGTCGGCATCGAACTGCATGAACTGGCGGAAGCGGCCGGGGCCGGGCTTCTCATTGCGGAACACCCAGCCGGAGCGGTAGCTGCGATAGGGTTTCGGCAGACGCTCAAAGTTCTCGGCGACGAAGCGGGCCATCGGCGCGGTCAAATCGTAGCGCAGCGACAGCCACTGGTCATCGTCGTCCTGGAAGGAGAATACGCCCTCGTTCGGCCGATCCTGATCGGGCAGGAATTTGCCCAGCGCATCGGTGTATTCGATCATCGGCTGGTCGACCGGCTCGAAGCCGTAAAGCTCATAGACCGAGCGGATCGTCGCCATCATCTTCTCGACGGCGCGGATATCGTAGGCGCCGCGGTCGACAAGCCCGCGCGGCAGCCGCGCTTTCATCTTTTCCGATTTGTCGGCCATCGTATGGGTACTCGGTGTTTCCTAGCGTTCCGTGGATCGGCAAAATTACTGAATTTCCACAGCGCGGGTGTCCTAACCGATGCAGCCGGGAGCGGCAAGGGTTTGCACCTTTCCTGAAACACACCGGGCCAAAACGAAACAATTCCGCCATGAGCGCGGCATCGTGCCGACACAATCGCAGCCGATAAAGCGCGCCGAAACAAGGGGTTCGAGCCATGACCACGGCACGGCAATTCGACATCATCGACAGCGGCGCCCGCGAGCGGCCCCGGCTGCGGCCAGCCGATCATCATGCACCGAGGCCTGCAACCCAAATGGCGGGACCGTTCGAGGTTGCCGCGGACGAGCGTACAGGACCGACCATGCGCGATGCGCTGGTGACCGGCCTGCTGGTGATCTACCCAGCCCTTGCCACGGTGGCGGCCATCGTCGCCGGGCTTTTTCTGGCCGGCGCCAGCGGCGCTTGAGTTTTTGAGCGCCCTGCCTTCTCCCCTGTGTGGGAGAAGGCAAAAAGGAAGCTCACTTCGGCCGCTTGAACGCCTTGCGCTCCGCCTCGACCTGCTCGCGGCAGACACAGCCCTCGAGATGGTCGTTGACCAGCCCCATGGCCTGCATGAAGGCGTAGACGGTGGTCGGGCCGACAAAGCTCCAGCCGCGTTTTTTCAGCTCCTTTGAAATCCGCACAGAGACCGCCGTAGTCGGGTTGGCGCGCAGATGCGCGAGATCGACGATTTCGGGCCGCTGGTCCGGGCCGGGTTCGAACTTCCAGAACCAGGCAGCCAGCGAGCCGGCCTCGTCGGCCATTTCACGGGCGCGCTTGGCGTTGTTGATGGTCGAGACGATCTTGCCGCGGTGGCGGATGATGCCGGCATTGCCGAGCAGGCGCTCGACGTCCTCGTCGGTGAAGGCGGCGATCTTGTCGATATCGAAGCCGGCGAACGCCTCGCGGAAATTCTCGCGCTTGCGCAATATGGTCAGCCAGGACAGGCCCGACTGAAAGCCTTCGAGGCAGATCTTTTCGAACAGCCTGCGGTCGTCGGTGACCGGGCGGCCCCATTCATGATCGTGGTAGTGCAAATAATCCGGCAGATTGCCGTGCCAGAAGCAGCGCGCGACACCGTCGGGTCCGGAGAGCAGGCCTGTCTTCTCATCCATGGCAGAATTCCATTCGTTAATGCGTCTCAGCGCTGCCTTTACCGCGGCTTTACCAGATTCCTGAACCGGCCGGTAACCACACCGAAAGGTTTACTGACAATGGAGCATTTTACGCATTCCGATTCACGTTTCGGTTGCCGCTCCGCGCCCAATGTCCGCGAAATCGGGGACGCTTTTGGGCCCCGGCGTGTTCGATGATCAAGGTGCGTTCCGATGAAGACACTTTTGTTCCCGCTGCTCGGCGCCGCGGCCGTACTGGCCGCTGCCACTACATCCTCCAGCGCCAATGACCGCTATGCCGACAGGCCGCCAGTGATGGTGAGCCCCGACCTTTCGGCGCCCTGGGTGCTGCAGCTTGGCCGCGCGCCGGGCATCGTCCGCCAGAACCGGCAAGAGATGCAAAAGCCGCAGCGCCGTTCTCAAAGGCAGGCGCAACCGGCTCAGCTGCATACGGCGGCGATGCAGGCGCCGACCAAGAAGCGCCTGCTCGCGCGGCCGCAGATCAACCCGATCTACCTGCCGCAGGAGGTGGCCTATGACGGTCCGGAGAAGCCGGGCACGATCGTCATCGATACGAGGGAGAATTTCCTTTATCTGGTCGAGAACAACGGCAAGGCGCGGCGCTATGGCGTCGGCACCGGCAAGCCGGGCTTCGAATGGGCCGGCAAGCACAAGATCTCGCAGAAGAAGGTCTGGCCCGAATGGCGACCGCCGGCGCAGATGATCTCGCGCGAGGCTGCCAACGGCCGTTATCTGCCGACCTATGTCGCCGGCGGCGTCGAGAACCCGCTCGGCGCGCGCGCTCTCTATCTCGGCTCGACGCTCTACCGCATCCACGGCACCAACCAGCCCTGGACGATTGGCGGCGCCGTGTCGTCGGGCTGCATTCGCATGCGCAACGAGGACGTCGTCGACCTCTATGAGCGGGTCGATGTTGGCACGACGGTTGTGGTGATGTAATCTGCAGTTGATTTTGTTGCCGATTCTGTCCAGAAGACTCTGGATCATCGGATACGGGGGACGGGCCGTGTGGGGATGCGGCCAGTCAAGAAAGGGCGGCGCGGCAAACCGCGCTGCCCTTTCTGTTTCTAGGACGCGACAGGATCACGTCTGGCAGGGTCAGCTTTGACCGGTAGGTCGCGCCCGGGGTATGGCGGTTCGCATTCTCGCTGCCATTCTTCTCGTTATTTTGCTATGTCGGCTGCAACGTTCCCAGACAAAGGCCAATCTACATGCCCCTGTCCGATGACAGCCGCTATCTCAAAGGCGGCCCGGTCGCCCAGCGCATCATCGCCTCGGTGCGCGAGGATGCAGCGATCGCCACCGCAGAAGGTTTTCCGCCCAAACTGATATCGATCACCGTCGGCGACACCGCTGCGGTCGACGTCTATGTGCGCAACCAGCGCGCCAAGGCGGCATTGGCCGGCATCGGTTTCGAGGAAAGACGGTTTGCCGCCGACATCACCGCCGGCGAACTCGAAGCAGCGATCCACGGTCTTAATGCCGATCCGCGCGTCACCGGTATCATCATCCAGCGGCCGGTGCCGGTGCATATCCCGATCAAGACGCTTCAGGCGGCGGTGCATCCGCTCAAGGACGTCGAGGGCATGCACCCGGCCTCGATCGGCAACATCGTATACAACCAGCTCGACCTTGCACCGTGCACGGCGGCCGCTTCGGTCGAACTGCTCAAGGAGACCGGCCTCGATCTGAAGGGGCTCGAGGTCGTCATCGTCGGCCACTCCGAGATCGTCGGCAAGCCGATCGCCTTCCTCTTGATGAGCAAGGGCGCGACGGTGACGGTCTGCCATCACATGACGCGCTCGGTGGCAGCGCACGCGCGCCGTGCCGATGCGCTGTTCGTCGCCGTCGGCAAGCCGCGGCTGATCAAGGCCGACATGGTCAAGCCGGGTGCAGCCGTCATCGACATCGGCATCAATGCCGAGACAGGACCGGACGGCGAGAGCCGCATCGTTGGCGACGTCGACGCCGAGAGCGTCAAGCATGTCGCGTCCTGGATCACGCCGGTGCCGGGCGGCGTCGGCCCGATCACCGTGGCGATTCTTTTGCGCAACACAATGGTGGCGCTCAGCCGCCAACGCGCACGCTACCAGGCGACCTACGGTGTGGTGGACAAGCTCGCGGCGGAATAGGCACGTACCGGCAGGCCCCCTCACCCAGCCTCCGCTTCGCTCGGCTGACATCTCCCCGAGGGGAGAGGAGGCTTTCAAGGCACCAGTCTCTTGTCCCCAACGGGGAGAAGGTGGCAGTCTTGCCTCCGGCAAGCCCGAGGACAGGCTCCGCGGCCGGCTGAAGGGGCTCGCCTCAGAACTGTCCCGTCACTCCGCTGCCACGACTGCCCTGTTGTCCGGAACGCCTTCCGGCCTCGGTCCGCCATAGGCCCAGTCGAGCAGTTTTACCGTGTGCACCACCGGCAGCTTCGCCGCTGACGCAATCTGGGTGATGCAGCCAATGTTGCCGGTGGCGACGATTTCAGCACCTG
This sequence comes from Mesorhizobium sp. f-mel, assembly GCF_053850215.1. Lineage (NCBI taxonomy): Bacteria > Pseudomonadati > Pseudomonadota > Alphaproteobacteria > Hyphomicrobiales > Phyllobacteriaceae > Mesorhizobium > Mesorhizobium sp. f-mel. The sequence goes on along the minus strand of NZ_JBSPTO010000001.1, from coordinate 310,898 downwards.
TCGCCTCGATATTCCTGACCTTGCGATCACGCAGCTGAACCGAAATCTCGGATTGCAGGATGTTGTAAGTGCCGGCCGAGCCGCAGCACAGATGCCCCTCGCGCGGCTCGCGCACGATGAAGCCTGCCTTGGCCAAAAGCTCCTTGGGCTGGCGGGTGATCTTCTGGCCGTGCTGCATCGAGCAGGCAGAGTGATAGGCAACGATGGTGCCGGGCTTGCGCACCGGCTCGGGCAGGTCGAGACCCACCAGATATTCCGTGATGTCCTTGGCCAGCGCCGATACGCGCGCCGCCTTGTCGGCATAGGCCGGATCGAGGCGCAGCATGAAGCCGTAGTCCTTGATGGTGGTGCCGCAGCCCGACGCGGTGATGACGATGGCATCCAGCCCGCCCTGGTCGATGGCGCGCATCCAGGCGTCGACATTGCGCCTGGCCGAGGCAAGCGCTGCCCCCTCGCGGCCCATGTGATGCACCAGCGCGCCGCAGCAGCCCTCACCCTCGGGAACCACGACCTCGACGCCCAACCGCGTCAGCAGCGCGATCGTCGTGTCGTTGATGCCGGGATCGAGCACGGATTGTGCGCAGCCGGTGAGAATGGCGACGCGGCCGTTTTTTGCTGCGCCCTGGCCAGCATGGATGCCCGGCGAAGCCATTGGCGAGGCCGCAGGAACCGACGCCGGGGCAAGCTTGAGCATCGCGCCCAGCGGCTTCAGCGCCGGGATCTTTTCGAACACACCGGCGAATGGCTGCGCGAGCCTCGCCAGCTTGAGCGCAGCGCGAAAGCGCAAGGGATAAGGCAGGACAAAGGCCAGCATGGCGCGCGTCAGCCGATCGAGCGGCGAGCGCCTGTAGGTCTCCTCGATATGGACGCGGGCGTGGTCGACCAGATGCATGTAATTGACGCCCGACGGGCAGGTTGTCATGCAGGCGAGGCAGGACAGGCAGCGGTCGATATGGGTGACGATCTGCTTGTCAGCGGGGCGACCGTTCTCCAGCATGTCCTTGATCAGGTAGATCCGCCCGCGCGGCGAATCCAACTCGTTGCCAAGCGTCACATAGGTCGGGCAGGTGGCTGTGCAGAAGCCGCAATGCACGCATTTGCGCAGGATCTTCTCCGATTCCGCGACGTGCGGATCGGCAAGCTGGGCAAGCGAAAAATTGGTCTGCACGCAAAAATCCTATAATCCCAAGAACCAGCTTTCCGGGTCTTTGACCGGCTCGCCGCGCTGCAGCGCCTGCAGGCCGAGAATGCAGCGGGCAATGAACCAGACGGCGACGGCGAACATCAGCACGACGCCTATCGCCACCATCATCAGCACAACCGAGATCAGCGCATAAAGCAGACCGATCCAGAAGGTGCGGATCAGGAATGTATAGTGGCTCTCGACGAAGCCGCCTGCTTTGCCGCGGTTGATATAGGCCAGCACGATGCCGACAATAGCGGTTACGCCGATAACGAGGCTGGCGAGATAGAGGATGTAGATGACCAGCGCGTTGGTCGAACCCGGCTCCAACCAGCGGTCGGTCTGGCGCGGCGCGGGTTTACCTGAATCGGTCGGGCCTGGATTGATGTCGCTCATAATGCTGCTCCCTCGGTTGCCGTGCCAAGAGTAGCAGAGCTTGCAGCCGGCGCCATACGGCCGGGATTGAGGATATTCTTAGGATCGAATTCGGCTTTGAGCCGCGCCGACAACGCTGCCAGTTGCGGCGCCTGCGGCTCAAACACCGGCACAGCGGCGCGATGCGAAGGCGCCGCGCGCACCAGCGTCGCATGGCCGCCGCCATACTGTCTCACCAGGCCGCGCAGAAGATCGGCTTCGGGATCGCCATGCTCCATGCGCAGCCAGATCAGTCCGCCCTGCCAGTCATAGAAGGCATCGGCCGCCGCCTGCATGCGCAGCGCCAGCACCATCTGGTGACCTTGCGCCGGCGCCATCGACACGCGCCACACCGGCTTTTCCAGGCCGTCGGCAAACGGCGCGCAATCTCTGATGTCGCGCCAGACGGAATGCGAGATATCGCCCGAAATCTCCTCGAGCGGGCCGGCATTTCCGAGCAGGTCTTTCAGCGCGGCGATGCGGTAGGCGACCGACGGGCCGAACCCCTCGACGCGCAGCAATGTCGCCGCGGCATTGCCGAGGCTGCCGCCGGCGACCCGCGCGGCGACGCGTTCGGGAAGATGGGCCGCACTCGACACTTCGGCGCTGGAGCCGAGCGCCAGCGCCATGGCGGCGGCGGCATGATCGTCGAGCAGGCCGCGCAGAGCGAGCGTGACTTCGGTCTCGGCTGATGGCAGCACCTTGAAGGTGACGTCGGTGAGGACGGCAAGCGTGCCCCAGCTGTTGGCCATGAGTTTCGACAGGTCGTAGCCGGTGACGTTCTTGACGACGCGGCCGCCGGACTTGAAGGCCTCGCCGCGACCGGAAACCGCCGCTACGCCGAGAATATGGTCGCGCGCCGCCCCCGCCTTCAGCCGGCGCGGGCCGCAAAGGTTCGCAGCCAGCACGCCGCCGATCGTGCTTCGCCCTAACTCACCGCCGAGCAGCGGGCCATAATCCAGCGGCTCGAAGGCCAGCTGCTGGCCGTTTTCGGCAAGCAGGCTTTCGATGTCGGCGAGCGGCGTGCCGGCTTTGGCCGACAGCACCAGTTCGGCCGGCTCGTAGAGCGTCACGCCGGACAGTTTCGACAGGTCGAGCGTATGCTCGGTCTGCAGCGGACGGCCGATACCGCGCTTGGAACCATGGCCGAGGATTTCGAGCGGCGAGTCTTCGGCGGCGGCCCAGGCAACGGTGGAGAGGGTTTCGGCTGCGGTGGAGGGAGTGAAGGTGGTCATGGCTATCTCTGGTTCCTCGCTCCCGCAACGCGGGGGAGAGGTGGCTCGGGCGAAGCCCGAGACGGAGAGGGGGCAATCATAGAACGCCACCTCCAATCTTCTTGGCCGCAAAAACGAACCTCAGGTCCGAGGCGATCACGTCTTCGGCCAACCGCCCTTCCAGCGCCGCAAGAACGGTCTCGCAAACGCTTGTCCGGCTCTTGAGTACGTCGACGTTCCAGAACCGCACTACCGAGAACCCTTCGCCACGCATGAATTCGTCGCGTCGTCTGTCATAGGTACTCTCGGCATGGTGACTTCCGTCCAGTTCAACGACCAGCTTTTCGCTTCGGCAGGCGAAGTCGGCGAAATACGGCCCGATCGGCATCTGTCGCACGAATTTATATCCGCCAAGCCTTTTGGCTTTCAGTTCGTTCCACAGGGTTGCTTCCATCGGATTGTCGCCATGCCGAAGCTCACGAGCACGCGCGATCCTTTCATGCGAGCGGCGACTTGGCACGTCGGCCGCAGACCCCCTCTCCTTCTCGGGCTTTGCCCTAGCCACCTCTCCCCCGCTTCGCGGGGCGAGGAACCCCCGTTCTGAGATCCCATCATCAAAACCTCGGAATGTCCGGAAACGCTGTCTGCCCGCGATGCACGTGCATGCGTCCGAGCTCGGCGCAGCGGCGCAACTGGGGGAACACCTTGCCCGGGTTGAGCAGATGGTTGGGATCGAAAGCGCATTTGACCCGCATCTGCTGGTCGAGGTCGATCTGGTTGAACATTTCCGGCATCAGGTCGCGCTTCTCCACCCCCACCCCGTGCTCGCCGGTCAGCACGCCGCCGACTTTGACGCAGAGCCGCAGGATGTCGGCGCCGAAACTTTCCGCCTTGTCGAGCTCGCCCGGCACATTGGCGTCATAAAGGATCAGCGGATGCAGGTTGCCGTCGCCGGCATGGAAGACATTGGCGACCCCGAGGCCGTATTTCTCCGACAGTTCGCGCATCCCGTGCAGCACGCGCGGCAGTTCCTTGCGCGGGATGGTGCCGTCCATGCAGTAGTAGTCGGGCGAGATGCGGCCGACCGCCGGAAAGGCAGCTTTGCGGCCGGCCCAGAAGCTCAGCCTCTCCTGCTCCGACTGCGAGATGCGGCATGTGGTCGAGCCGTTCCTATAGGCGATGGCTTCGACAAGGCCGATCAGGTGATCGACCTCGACGCCCGGCCCGTCGAGCTCGACGATCAGCAACGCCTCGACATCCAAGGGATAGCCGGCATGGACGAAATCCTCGGCCGCGTGGATCGCCGGGCGGTCCATCATCTCCATGCCGCCCGGGATGATGCCGGCGCCGATGATGTCGGCGACGCATTGGCCACCCTGCTCGCTGGTCGGGAAGCCGATCAGCAGCGCGCGCGCCGTCTCCGGCTTCTTCAGGATGCGCACAGTGACCTCGGTGACGACGCCGAGAAGCCCTTCGGAACCGGTCATGACCCCGAGCAGGTCGTAGCCTTCCGCGTCGAGATGCTTGCCGCCGAGCCGCACCACCTCGCCGTTCATCAGCACCATCTCGATACCGAGCACATTGTTGGCGGTAAGACCGTACTTCAGGCAATGCACGCCGCCGGAATTCTCCGCGACATTGCCGCCGATCGAGCAGGCGATCTGGGAGGATGGATCGGGGGCGTAGTAAAAGCCCTCCTGCTCGACGGCGGTGGTGATGCCGAGATTGGTGACGCCCGGCTGGGCGACGACGATGCGGTTGGGAAAATCGATCTCGAGAATGTGGTTGAACCTGCTCATCACCAGCAGCACGGCATCTTCGAGCGGCAGCGCGCCGCCGGACAGCGAGGTGCCGGAGCCGCGCGGCACGACGCGGATGTTGCGGTCGTTGCAATATTTCAGCACGCGCGAGACCTGCGCCACCGTTTCGGGCAGCACCACGACCAGCGGCAATTGCCGATAGGCGGTGAGGCCGTCGCTCTCGAACGCACGCATCGAATTGGCAGCGTCGACGACGCCTTCGCCCGGCACGATGATGCGCATATCGGCGACGATCTCGTCGCGCCGGCGCATCGTGGCGTCGTCTGGCTTCGGCATCAGCAGGCCGGGCATCGACAGTCTCCTTCGATCGACTGGTAAAAATCTTTTACCAGCGGCAGGCGTCTGTTGCAAATCCTGCTTTGGCCGGAATCGAGCGCCGACACCGGGACGGGCTTCCGCAGCGGCAATCTGCCGCTGAGATTTCATCCTCCCCTTGTGGGTTGTTTGGAGGGTGACCCGGTCCTACTCGCCCGCCTGCTTGGCGGGTTCGGAGTGCAAGCGGCGCACACGGCGCACGCCCCACCAGACCAGCAGGATGGCGAGCGGCACCGAGGCGGCGGTGACGAGCTCGGGCGCGAAGGCATGGCCGAAGATCGAGGCGCCCTTGGCGACGTAGCCGATGAGGCCGACGACGTAGTAGGAGACGGCGGCCACCGACAGCCCTTCCACCGTCTGCTGCAGCCGCAGTTGCAGGCGGGCGCGGTTGTTCATCGACGCCAGCAGATCGCGGTTCTGCTTCTCGACTTCGACGTCGACCCAGGTGCGCAGCAGCGTGGTGGCGCGGGTGAGCTTCGTCGACAGATTGGCCTGACGCTCCTCGACCGAGCGGCAGGTGCGCATGGCGGGGGCGACGCGACGCTGCAGGAACCCGCCCCAGGTTTCGTAGCCGGGCACCGCCTCCTCCTCCAGCGCCTCCAGCCGTTCGCGGACGATGCCGTCATAGGCGCGGCTGGCGCCGAAGCGATAGAGGCTGGAGGCTGCATCGGCCTCCAGCTCGGCGGCAAGCTCGGTCAGGTCGGCAAGCAGCGTCTGGCTGTCGCGGGTTTCGGCGACTTTCATTTCCAGTGTGGTCTGCGCCAGCCTGTCTTCGATGCGGCGCGCGCGACCGGACTGCATCAGCGCCAGCGGCAGGCCAAGCATGGCCAGCGTGCGGTAGGTTTCGATATCGATCAGCCGCTGCGCCAGCGCGCCGGTGCGTGCCGGCGTCAGGCCGCGATCGAGCACCAGGATGCGGGTCATGCCGTCACCGTCCTGGCGGAAATCGGTGACGATGGCGGCGTTGCCGCGCTCGACCAGCGAATAGCACAGGCTGGTTGGGTCGAAGCTGGCGATCAGCTTTTCGCTCGCCTGCGTCCATTTGCGGATTTCGAGCCTGATGCCGGAAATCACCGTTCCCGGCGGCGAAAAGCCGTTGCCGAAAGGCGACTCGTCGTGGCGCTGGCCGCTCTCGGATAGCGGCCCTTCCCACAGATAGGTGGAGAATTCCGTGTGCCGTTCCCAGCGCAGCGAGCCCTTGCCCCACTTCATCGCGTGGTGGCGGGCATGAGGGTCAGGCGCGGCGATGCCGAGCCGCCGCGACAATTCGGAAAGCACGGCCTGGTCGACGCCGGACCCAGCTTCGGTCATGAAGGAAAGCTGCACCAGCACGCGCGGTTTCTCGACCAGCGGATGCGGACGGGCGTGAACCTCGCCGAGCGCGCCAGGCCGTCCCTTATGCGCGGGAAAGCCCATGACGCTGCCCTCGACGCGCGGCTGAAATTTGAGATTGGACGGGTCATCTGCCACGGCTGGTCCCCCGGGCCTGGTGCAATCGCGTCCCTCTAGAGCCAATTGCCGGGGGACGCAAACGACAAGTTAGCCGAAATCGATATGCCGCGACGACGTTGGACCCGGCCAAACCGACGAATTGGATAAATAATTTGACCAGTTGGCGACACTGGCTTTATCCTGCGCGACACCGGTTCAATCCCCAGGCCATCCCCGTTGAGCGATATTTTCTCCAGGATCGAGCATCCCCGCACCGCCGACGAGGTGGTGCAGCAGATCGAGAGCCTGATCCTCGAAGGCGTTCTGCGCACCGGCGACAGGCTGCCGGGCGAGCGCGAGCTGGCACGCCAGTTCGAGGTGTCGCGGCCGATCCTGCGCGATGCGCTGAAGGCGCTGGAGGGGCGCGGGCTTTTGACGACGCGGCCCGGCGGCGGCACCCATGTCGCCGACGTCATCGGCCAGCTGTTCACCAAGCCGGTGACGGACCTGATCTCCATGCACCGCAAGGCGGCGACCGACTATCTGGAATACCGCCGCGAGATCGAAGCGGTGGCGGCCGAGTACGCGGCGCGGCGCGCAACATCGGACGATCTGGCGTTGCTCGACCGCATCATGGCGCGCATGGACGAGGCGCACCGGACCGGCAATTTCGACGACGAGGCGGAAATCGACGTCGAGTTCCACCACGCAATCTGCGAATGCGCGCACAACATCATCCTCCTGCACACGCTGCGCTCGTGCTACCGGCTGCTGTCGGAGGGCGTCTTCCAGAACCGGCTCTTGGTGTTCAACGTGCCGGGCGCGCGCGAAGCGCTGCTTTCGCAGCACCGGGCGATCTACGCGGCGGTCAAGGCCGGCGATCCGGCGGCCGCACGGCAGGCGGCGATGGACCACATCACCCATGTCGAACGCACCATGGCCGAGGCCGAGCGCAGCGGCGACTGGCAGCGTGTGTCGCGGCTGAGGCTGATTCAGCGCTCAGAGGCCGGCGACAGCGAGCCGGCAAGAAAACGCTCGTGAGAGACTGTCTGGAAACTCTACCGCGGCGGCCATCTGATGGCGTTTTCTGCGCTTACCTACAGCGCCGCGCGTCCTTTGGACGCGCAAAGGACGCTATAGCACTTTTGATTTTGCGCATGATCCTTTCCGAAAATCTTTCCAATTTTCGGGGTCATGCGCGGGCTCACAGACCCCAAATGTCCGCTCCGCTCCGGTTCTCGAAACCACCACCATATGACTCGCCGGAGCGACTTTCCAAACAGCCTCTGAGCGCCGGCCAAGAAAATCAACGACGAATTAGCGAACAACCAGCGGAAAACCCATGGGCATGATCCTCACCATCGCCGATCTCAAGGACCTGGCGCGCCGCCGCGTGCCGAAGATGTTCTTCGACTATGCCGATTCAGGTGGATGGACCGAAAGCACCTACCGCGCCAATGAGGAGGATTTCCAAAAGATCAAGTTCCGCCAGCGCGTGCTGGTCGACATGAGCAACCGCTCGCTGGAATCGACCATGATCGGCGAGAAGGTGGCGATGCCGGTGGCGCTGGCGCCGACCGGTATGACCGGCATGCAGCATCCCGACGGCGAGATGCTGGCGGCGCAGGCGGCGGAGGAATTCGGCGTGCCCTTCACGCTTTCGACGATGAGCATCTGCTCGATCGAGGATGTCGCATCAGTGACCAAGAAGCCGTTCTGGTTCCAGCTCTATGTGCTTCGCGATAAGGATTTCGTCCTCAATCTCATCGACAGGGCGAAGGCGGCGAAATGCTCGGCGCTGGTGCTGACGCTCGATCTGCAGATCCTCGGCCAGCGCCATAAGGATATCCGCAACGGGCTGTCGGCGCCGCCGCGCTTCACGCCGAAACACATCTGGCAGATGGCGACCAGGCCGGGCTGGTGCATCGGCATGGCCGGTACTCAGCGCCGGACTTTCCGCAACATCGTCGGCCACGCCAAGGGCGTCGGCGACCTCACCTCGCTGTCCTCATGGACGACGGAGCAATTCGATCCGCATCTGTCGTGGAAGGACGTTGCCTGGATCAAGGAACGCTGGGGCGGCAAGCTGATCCTGAAAGGCATCCTCGACAAGGAAGACGCGCTGATGGCGGCCAAGACCGGCGCCGACGCGATCATCGTCTCCAATCATGGCGGGCGCCAGCTCGACGGTGCGCCGTCGTCGATCGAGGTGCTGGAAGAGATCGCCGACGCTGTCGGTGACACGATCGAGGTGCATATGGATGGCGGCATCCGCTCGGGCCAGGACGTGCTAAAGGCGCTGTGTCTTGGCGCCAAGGGCACCTATATCGGCCGGCCTTTCCTTTACGGCCTTGGCGCGCTCGGCAAGGATGGGGTCACCAAAGCCTTGGAAATCATCCGCAAGGAGATGGACATAACGCTGGCACTGTGCGGAAAGCGTCTGGTAACCGACATGGGCAAGGATCAGCTTCGGCGTTAGACTCCCGTGACGGCATGATCACGGAGATGGACGCATTGATTGCCCCCGGCATCCACTTTCTCGACGCGCGCGGACCGGAAGGCATGCGCATCTATGCGGTCGGCGACGTGCATGGCCGGCTCGACCTGCTCGTCGCCATGTACCGCCGGATTGCGGCCGAGATCCGCCAGGCGCGGCCGGCCGACTGGCGTGTCATCCATCTCGGCGACTATGTGGACCGCGGCCCGGACTCCAAGGGCGTCATCGATTTCCTGATCGAAGTGCGAAAACGCGACCCGCGCCACCTGATGCTCGCCGGCAACCACGACATCGGCTTCCTCGACTTCCTCGATGCACCCGATGCGGACGGGCTTTTCATGCGCTATGGCGGCATCCAGACCGCGCAGTCCTATGGCGTGGTGCTCAATGAAGGCGGCGGTGCGTGGTTTGGCAGGTCCGAGGCGGCACTGCGGCAAGGCCATGCGGCGCTGGTCGAGGCCGTGCCGAAAAGCCATGTCGACTTCCTGCAGTCGCTAGCGTTTTCACTGACCTTTGGCGACTTCTTCTTTTGCCATGCCGGCATCCGGCCAGGCATTGCGCTGGAAAGTCAGAGCACGCAGGACCTGATCTGGATCCGCGATGTCTTCCACAATCATTCCGGCCTGCATCCGAAGATCGTGGTGCATGGCCACACGCCGGTTCCGGAGGCGGAGGTAATGGTCAACCGCGTCAACATCGACACGCTCGCCTACCAGACGGGAAACCTCAGCGCGCTCGTCGTCGACGGCGCGGACAAGCGTATCCTGGTGGTGTCAGGTGAGAGGGCCTAAAGCGCGTCGCGTTTCAAGTCTGTGTTTTAGCGAAGCGCGGCGGTGACGCCGTAGCCATCGACGGCGTTGTGGTTGTTGGCTGCGTCGCCGGCATAAGTGCCGAAGCCGCACAACACTATGGCCGACAACATGACAAAGGACAGAAGCGCTGCTTTCACGGACGTCATCTCTTGTTGAGCTCTCTGCATCTGTGCACGAGGCGGGTTACCAATGGGTTGAAACGGAAATACGTCTCAAAATTTCGACGATTTCGCGTTTCTAGGCAGTTTCTGTATCGGCGATGTGTCGCGCGAGTGAGACAAAGGGTTCATCGCGTTGCACGGAAGATGCAGAGCGCGTGCCTTCTAGGGTGGCGGGCGGCCACAAGCCAAGGACGAAACAAGCTGTCCACAGCGGATTTTTGCCAACGTGCCAAATATGCAACGTCGGGACCGACAGCCGTCAGATCGTCGCCACCCAGGCGCGGGCAATGGCCAGCCCGGCGGCATCGGCATCCGGTCCGTGATGGGCCATTTCGTCGTCGAGCCGAATGCTCCAGTCCGGGTACCGTTCGGCAATGAGCGATGCGAAGGATGAGCTCCAGTCGCGGACCATCGGCCGGTCCGCCTCGAAATGGAACTGAAAGCCATAGACGGCGCGGCCCATGCGAAACGCCTGGTTCTCGGCGACTTCGTTGCCGGCGAGCCGCACGGCACCTTCAGGCAAGACAAAAGTGTCGTCGTGCCATTCGAAGATGGGGAAATTTTCAGGCAGCGCGGCGAGTACCGGATCGGCCTTCGCCGCCGGAGTGAGAGAGACCTTGTGCCAGCCGAATTCCGAGGCGCCGCCGATCCGGTTCTCGCCGCCGAAGGCGCGCGCGACCAGTTGGCTGCCAAGGCAGATACCGAGCACGGCGCGATCCTTGTTCGCAAAATCGCGCGTCAGGTCGAGCAGTTCAGGGAAATACGGGCAAATCTCGTCGTCCAGGGCATTCTGGGCGCCGCCGAGCACGACCATGGCGTCGTGCGCATCGCTGTCCTGCGGCAGCATCTCGCCACAATAGGGCCGGCGCAGGTCGATATCGGCGCCCGCCTCGACTAGCGCTGCGCCGATCTGGCCAAGGCCCTCACTGTCGAAATTCTGGACCACCAGCACCCGCATTGAAAAACCTGCTGACATGAAAATGATGCGTCGAGCGATATCATGCCGCCGTCATTTCGGCCAAGATGCGTATTCGGGGAGAAAGCTATGCCACTGCAGAACCGCGTAGACCCGTTCGGCGTTCTCCGCGCCGTGCCGGAGCGTGGCCTGTTGATGGGCAATCGCGGTATCATCCATGACCCCGAAACGAAGACGCTGCTGAAAAAGCGCTGGGCACTGCAGGCCTGGATCATCTGCGTCTGTGAATTCCGCGATGTACGGCGCGAGCCGATGGGCCGAAACAGGAACGGTGGCAAGACCGGCTGGACCGAGCTGTTTTTCCTGGACGAGGTCACCGCGCTCTCGGCCGGACATCGGCCTTGCTTCTTCTGCCGGCGCGAGCGGGCGAGCGACTTCGTCCAGCGCTTCGGCGTGGCCTACGGCATTGCCGAGCCGCGCGCACCGCAGGTCGACAAGCGGCTGCATAAGGAGCGGCTGGCGGCAGGTGGGCGGGCACCGGTCGTATTCGCCGAAGAGCTTGCCGGGTTGCCGGACGGCGCCATGATTGCGGAAGGGGGCAACGCCTATGCGATGCGCGGCGGCAAGGCGCTGCGCTGGTCGTTCGCAGGCTATGGCGATCCGGTGGGGTTCGGTGGTTTTGCCGTCCGTCCAATCCGCCTGCTCACGCCGGCAACCACCGTTTCCGTGCTGCGGCAAGGCTACGAACCGGTCTGGCATCCCTCGGCTGAGACTTGACGCCAAGGTTTGGCTCGCCCATTCCTCGGCGATGCGCGCCAATTACAAGATGCAGCGGCTGTTCGTGCCGAACGACCTCGGACCGGAAGCCGAGTTCGAGGCGAGCCCGCAGCAGGGTCATTACCTGATGCATGTGCTGCGGCTCGGCGAAGGCGCCGAAATCCTGTTGTTCAACGGCCGCGACGGCGAATGGTCTGCGGCAATCGCCGCCAAATCCAAGAAGGCGGTACGTCTGAAGGTGCTGGCCTTGCAGCGGCCGCAGCCGCCGCTGCCCGATCTCGTCTACTGCTTTGCGCCATTGAAGCAGGGTCGGCTCGATTATCTGGTGCAGAAGGCGGTCGAGATGGGCGCCGGCGTCCTGCAGCCGGTGATCACCCAGCACACGCAAGTGGCAAAGCCCGGCATCGCACGCCTGCGCGCCAATGTCGTCGAGGCCGCCGAACAATGCGGCATCCTGGCGGTTCCGGAGGTGCGCGAAGCGGAAAAGTTCGAGCGCCTGCTGGCCGGCTGGGACAAGGAGCGGCGGTTGATCTTCTGCGACGAGGATGCCTCGACCAACAATCCCCTGCCCGCGCTGCAAGCGGTGCGGGAGAAGAAGTTCGGGCTGCTGGTCGGGCCCGAGGGCGGGTTTTCCGACGAGGAACGAAGGATGCTGAGGGTGCTGCCTTTCGTAACCGCCATTCCGCTCGGTCCGCGCATCCTGCGCGCCGACACGGCTGCGGTGGCGGCACTGGCGGTGATACAGGCGACGGTCGGGGACTGGTGAAGATTCTCCCCTTCTCCCCCAGCGGGGCCCTTGCGGGAGAAGAAAGAAGCAGCGTCAATCAATTCCAGTTACCCTGTGGCTCAGGATTTTTCGCTTGATCGGCTACTGACATTTCGTCCATCTAGCGCCGGCGGTCGTCCGACCGCCTGCAGAGGACTTGTAATGGCGCGCGACACAACCGATTTCCGGCCGATCGAAGGCGTCGACGAGCTTGTCGAGCATCTGGCTGAAGGCAACAAGCCGCGCGACAAATGGCGCATCGGCACCGAACACGAGAAATTCCCGTTCTATGTCGACGGCAATGCGCCGGTGCCCTATGGCGGCGAGCACGGCATCCGCGCCATTCTCGAGGGCATGCAGGAAAAACTCGGCTGGGATCCGATCATGGATGCCGGCCGCATTATCGGCCTGGTCGAGCCGACCGGCCAGGGCGCGATCTCGCTGGAGCCCGGCGGCCAGTTCGAACTGTCCGGCGCGCCGCTGGAGACGATCCACCAGACCTGCCGCGAAGGCAATGCGCATCTGGCGCAGGTGCGCGAGATCGCCGAGCCGATGGGCATACGCTTCCTCGGCCTCGGCGGCAGCCCGAAATGGTCACTGGCCGAGACACCGAAAATGCCGAAATCGCGTTACGAGATCATGACGCGCTACATGCCCAAGGTCGGCACCAAAGGACTCGACATGATGTACCGCACCTGCACCATCCAGGTGAATCTCGACTTCGAGAGCGAGGCCGACATGCGCCGCAAGATGCAGGTGTCGCTGAAGCTGCAGCCACTGTCGACGGCGCTGTTCGCCAACTCGCCCTTCACCGAAGGCCGGCCCAACGGATTTCAGAGCTGGCGCGGCGACATCTGGCGCGACACCGACAACCAGCGCTCGGGCCTGCTCGAATTCTGCTTCTCGCCCGATTTCGGCTTCGCCGACTATGTCGAATGGGCGCTCGACGTGCCGATGTATTTCGTCATCCGCGACGGCCAGTACCACGACATGACACACGTCACCTTCCGCCAGTTCATGGCAGGTGCGGCCCGCAACGAGATACCCGACGGGCTGCCGACGATGGGCGATTGGGCGAACCATCTGTCGACGCTGTTCCCCGACGTGCGATTGAAGCGTTTCCTTGAAATGCGCGGCGCCGATGGCGGACCGTGGCGGCGCATCTGCGCGCTGCCGGCCTTCTGGGTCGGGCTGCTCTATGACGCGGCGGCGCTCGACGCGGCCGAGGCGCTGACCTCGAGCTGGAGCTATGAAGAGGTGCTGGCGATGCGCAACGCCGTGCCGGAACAGGGCATTTCGGCGCCGTTCCGCAACACGACACTGCGCGAGATCGCCCGCGACGTGCTTGTCATCTCGCGCATGGGGCTGAAGAACCGCGGCCGCAAGAACCGCGACGGCTATGATGAAACGTCGTTCCTCAGCACGCTGGACGAAGTGGTCGCGCGTGGCACGACAAGCGCCGAAGAGCTGCTCTCCGCCTATCATACGCGCTGGGGCGGCTCGATCGAGCCGGTGTTCATGGAATATGCGTACTAGCCGTTTGCTATCCGGTTGGCCGACAGCTCAGGAATAGTCGCCTCAGTTAGTAATGGAAACGAATTAGAGCGCCACGCGCCCTGGTGGACGCGCAAAGGACGCCCTGACTCTCTTTTAAGCTACCGCATCGTGCTTTCCGAAAATCGATTCCGATTTTCGGGCCGATGCGGTAGGCTTTCCTGCGAGGATTTTCCCGGAGGAGAAAACCAATGCCTTCCTTGTTCGACATTCTGGCGCAGGCTCAGAACGGCAACGGCATGCAGGTCCTGGCCCAACAGTTCGGGCTGTCGCTGCAGCAAACGCAATCGGCGGTCGAGGCGCTGCTGCCGGCTTTTTCACAGGGGCTGAAGCGCAACACGTCCGATCCTTACGGGCTCGGCGCATTCATGACGGCAATGGCCAGCGGCCAGCACGCCAAATATTTCGAGGACGCAAGCCGGGCTTTCTCGCCGCAGGGCGTCGATGAAGGCAACGGCATTCTTGGCCATCTGTTCGGCTCGAAAGAGCTGTCCCGCGCCGTTGCCAGCCAGGCTGCGCAGGCAAGCGGTGTCAGCCAGCAGGTTTTGCAGCAGATGCTGCCGGCCGTGGCCTCGATGATGATGGGCGGACTGTTCAAGCAGACCACAAATCAGATGCAAGCGGCAGGCGGATTCGGCGGCGGCAGCAATCCGCTCGGCGAGATTATCGAGCAGATGATGCGGCAGGCCGGCGGAGCCGCGCAAGCGCCGGCACCACAGCAGCGCCAGGCGCCCGGCCCGATGGACAACCCACTCGGCAAGGTGCTGCAGGACATGTTCGGCGGCGGCGCGCAGCAGCAGCCGCAAACCCAGCCGCAGCAGGCGCCCAGTCCCTACGGCGACAATCCGCTCGGCAAGGTGCTGCAGGATATGTTCGGCGGCGGTGCGCAACAGCCGCAAAGCCAGCCGCAGCCCCAACAAACGCAGAACCCGTATGGTGACAATCCGCTCGGCAAGGTGCTGCAGGATATGTTCGGCGGTGGTGCGCAACAGCCGCAGCAGCCTCAGCCGCAGCCGCGTCAGGCGCCCCAGCAGCGCCCGGCGCCACAGCCGCCGGCCAATCCGAGCGGCAGGCCAAGGAATCCGTTCGACGATTTGTTCGGCAAGATGTTCGAGACGGGCGCGCAGCAGCGCGACGATTACCTGAAGGGCGTCGAATCGATCTTCGACCAGTTCAAGCGAGGAATGGATCGCCGGTAACCCGACGAGGCTGCCGGCATCTGATCTTCAGCGTTGATCAAAGAAAATGCCCGGTCCTTGTGAGAACCGGGCAGTGTGCAGGCGGGCCGGCGGGGGGACCGGCAGGGAGTGGGAGCCTGCGAAATCCAAGCGCCGTGCGCCCTTTAGACGCGCAAAGCACGCGAAAGGGCACGCAACAACGCGATCATGCCACCTTGCGGGCAATACCCTCTATCGTGTCTGTGCGATCGGCCGCGATGATGCGAAGCCTCTCGGTTGGATCGCGGCCGAACGGCACCTCGATGGCGACGTGGAGATCGGCGCGTGTCAAGCCGATGTCGGCGAGTTCGGAGTCCGACATCTCGCCAAGGCGATAGAAGGCGCGGCGGTTTTTCCAGGCGCGATAGACGTTGGAGATGGTGTTGACTACGCGCGTCGCAATAGCCGGACGCGACGTAATGCGCGAAGTCTCGGTGGCGAAATCAAACGTAGCCATGTCAGTCTCCTTCATTCGGACGGACGAAGACAGGTGATCGGCGCTGGCAACAGCGGCCGTTCCGGTCCCGATTCACTTACAAGATGCATGTCGTCGTCCTAAAACCGGTGACCACTTTTAGGTGACATGCATTGCCTTGATGTGGACGATCGTAAATTTGCCATCGTTCGATTGATTAATCCAACGAATGTTTCTAATCTTTAGCATCAACAGCAGTGATGGATTGGACCGATGAAAGCGCCACTCGATCTCGATCAGTTGCAGACCTTCGTCACGATTGTCGACACCGGCAGCTTTACCCGCGCGGCAGAAGAGGTGCATCGGACTCAGTCGGCGGTGTCCATGCAGATGCGCCGGCTGGAGGAGCGGATCGGCAAGCCGCTGTTCGAAAAGGACGGGCGTACCAACAGGCTGACCGAGGACGGCGACAGGCTGCTCTCCTACGCAAGACGGCTGCTGTTCCTCAATCGCGAAACGCTGGCCGCCTTCGATGACCGGCGGCTCGAAGGCACGATCCGCATCGGCACACCGGACGACTATGCCGATCGCTTCCTGCCCGAGATCATGGCCCGCTTCGCCCGTTCCAATCCACGTGTCGAGCTGACCGTCATCTGCGAGCCGACGCCGGGGCTGGTCGAGCATATCAAGCGCGGCAATCTCGATCTGGCGCTGGTGACGCATAATGACGCGCACGGTCAGTCGGAAGTGGTGCGGCGCGAACCGCTGCTGTGGGTCACTTCGGCCAACCACGCGACACATGAGCAGGACACATTGCCGATGGCTTTCGGCCGCCCGAACTGCATCTGGCGGCGGGCTGCCGTCGACGTGCTCGACCGGCAGAACCGCGACTACCGCATCCTGTTCACCAGCTTCTCGGCAACCGTCATCACCGCCGCGGTGCTTTCCGGCCTGGCCATCTCGGTGCTGCCGGAATGTGCGCTGCGGCCCGGCATGCGGGTTCTGGGCGACGCCGACGGGTTCGGCGCCCTGCCCGATTGCCGCATCGGCATCATGCGCGGCCAGACGTCGCGGCCGGAGATCGTCGACGCGCTGGCCCGCCACATTTCGGAAAGCCTCGACAATATTTCCGTGCCGCTCGGCGAAGATACGGGAAGCTTCGACTTCCCGGCATTTGCCTTCTCTAAGACGAAGCGGACCAAGCCGAACCAGATCTCGCCGGGCTGGTGAAAAACCCCCGCAATTGGCCGGCACCGGACACACCCGTCTTGACGCGGACGGACAACCGCCCCCCAATCGGCCAATGAGCGACGCAGTATCCGAATCACGCACCAACGCCACCGAATACACGGTGAGCGAGATTTCCGGCGCGCTGAAGCGCACGGTCGAGGACGTCTTCGGCAATGTGCGGGTGCGCGGCGAAATATCAGGCTATCGCGGGCCGCATTCCTCCGGCCACGCCTATTTCTGCCTGAAGGACGACCGCGCACGGCTCGACGCCGTGGTCTGGAAGACCACGATGAGCCGGCTGAAGTTCCGCCCCGAAGAGGGCATGGAGGTGATCGTCACCGGCCGGCTCACCACCTATCCTGGAAAGTCCAACTACCAGATCGTCATCGACAATCTGGAGCCGGCCGGCGCCGGAGCGCTGATGGCGCTGCTGGACGAGCGCAAGCGCCGGCTGCAGGCCGAAGGCCTGTTCGATGCCGGCCGCAAGCGCTTGCTGCCATTCATGCCGCGCGTCATCGGCGTCGTCACTTCGCCGACAGGCTCCGTCATTCGCGACATCATCCACCGGATCAAGGACCGGTTTCCGCTGCACGTGCTTGTCTGGCCGGTGCGGGTGCAGGGCGAGACGGCAGGCGCCGAAGTGACCGCCGCCGTCAACGGCTTCAACGCACTGGCGCAGGATGGCATTATTCCGCACCCCGACGTGTTGATCGTGGCGCGCGGCGGCGGCAGCCTGGAGGACCTTTGGGGGTTCAATGACGAGGGGCTGGCCCGCGCCGTCGCCGCCTCGCGCATTCCGGTGATCTCCGCTGTCGGCCATGAAACGGACTGGACGCTGATCGACCTGGCGGCGGATGTGCGGGCGCCGACACCGACGGGGGCTGCTGAGATCGCCGTGCCGGTCAAAGTCGACCTCGAAGCGACGCTTGCCGGTCTTGGCGCGCGGCTGAAGACCGCGGCATCGCGCAATTTCGAGCGCAAGCGCCAGGCGGTCCGTGCCGCTGCCCGGGCGCTGCCCTCGCCCGACCAGTTGCTGGCGCTGCCGCGCCGGCGTTTCGACGAGGCGACCAGCCGGCTGGGCCGGGCGCTGTCCGTCAGCGTCCAGCGCAAGCGAGCTAGGCTTCAGGCGCAGCGGCTGACGCCGGCCACCCTGTCGCGACGCATGAACGAGGCCCGCACGCTGGCCGGCCGCGACCTCGCCCGCGCGCAAGCGGCGTTCTTCGCCATCGTGCGCGACCGGCGAACGCGGTTTTCGCGCACCGCGGCGCGGCTGTCGCCGGCGCCGATCGCAAGGCGGCAGAAATTGCAGGCAGATGGCCTGGCGGCGCTGTCGCGGCGACAGGACCGGGTGATTTCCGTACGGCTCGAGCGCTTGCGCGGGAAATTGACCCAGGCCGACCGGCTGCTGGCGACGCTGTCGCACAAGGCGGTGTTGGCGCGTGGCTTCGCCTTGGTGAAAGACGCCGACGGCGCGGTGATCAAGCAAGCGGCGGAAGTGGTGCCGGGTATGGCACTTTCGCTGGAGTTTGCCGACGGGACCGCCGATGCGGTTGCGACCAGCGGTGCCGCGCGGCCGAAAACAACTGCTAAGCCGGCCGCCAAAGCCAAGGAGCGTGGCAATCAAGGCTCCCTGTTCTGAGTGGCAATGATTTCTGAGTGCCTATGATTTCTGAGCCCGCATGACCGACAATCATCACCAGACGACGCCTTCCGGCAGGCCACGCGCGCGAGCCTTCGGCATAAGTTTTGACGGCACGCCTGGGCCGTTCAACGCCATCACCGATGTGGCTGGCGTTGCGGTCGGTTATTCGACGCTGATTTCGGGCGATGGTGCGCTGGTGGTCGGCAAGGGACCGGTGCGCACCGGCGTGACCGCTATCCTGCCGAGACCGCGCGCCGATCTCGCCACGCCGGTTTTTGCCGGCATCTTCAGCCAGAACGGCAATGGCGAATTGACCGGCTCGCACATCATCGAGGAAACCGGTGCCTTCAATTTCCCGATCACCATCACCAACACGCATTCCTGCGGCGTTTCACGCGACGCAACGCTGCGCTGGATGCAGCGCGTGCTGCCGGCCGCGCTCGACAGCGGCTGGGGCCTGCCGGTGGCGGCGGAAACCTATGACGGTTTCCTGAACGACATCAACGGCCACCATCTCAGGTTCAAGCATGTCGCCGCGGCACTCGATGGCGCGACCAGAGCATCGATCGTGGAAGGCAGCGTCGGCGGCGGCACCGGCATGATCGCCTTCGGTTTCAAGGCAGGCTCCGGCACGGCATCGCGCCTCGTCGAATGGCACGGCCGGCGCTACACGGTCGGCGCGTTCGTGCAGGCGAATTTCGGCAAGCGGAGCAATTTTGTCATTCGCGGCTTGCGTGCCGGGCCCGATCTCGTGGAACCGGCTATCCGCGAAAGCACGCCGCACGCCGAAAAGGGCTCAATCATCGGGATCGTCGCCACCGATGCGCCGTTCATGCCGCATCAGATGAAGCGGCTGGCCCGCCGGGCGCCGCTCGGCGTCGCCATGACCGGCGGCTTCGGCTATCATAGCTCGGGCGATATTTTCCTGGCCTTTTCGACCGCCAACCGCGAGGCGGCACTGGCGCCGTCAGCCCGCATCGCCAGCGCCGATTTTATCCCGGATACCGACATCGATCCGTTCTTCGACGCCGTGATCGAGAGCGTGGAGGAGGCGATCCTCAATGCGCTGGTCGCCAATGACAACATGACCGGGCGCGACGGCAATTTCGTGCCGGCGCTGCCGAAGGCATGGCTCAAGGGCAACTTCGGGGCAAGTCAGGGAAAGTAGGACTGTGGCGTGTCACACGTCGCCCGGGTCTTGGAAATGGTTGAGCCTGGTAAACAGATGCCTTTCCCGGCCTTTCGCCGGGTCGGCATGTCACTCGGCAGACTTGTCCGAATTCTTTTCGTCCTGGTCGGCCTCAGCCGCCTCTTCCAGCTTCGACGCTATAAGCTCCTGAATGTCGCCGACCTCTTCCTGGATATCCTCCAGCGGTATGCCGGCTTCAGCCGCCCTGGCGGCGCATTCCCTGGCGAGGGTCTCGGCCTGCTCCTCGATCCTGTCCAGCGAGGGCTGGCAGTGGACCTTTTCGCCGATCCACCCTTGCAAGAACTCGATCGCGTGTTCGCTCATGCTGCTGTTCCCTGGCGGCTGCGCCGGTTGGTAATCATAAACGCCGGTATCCCCGAAAAGATGCACGATCCCATTCCAACCGAGTCGTCGCCGTCCGGCAAGCCGATCTTGCCCAAGCTCCACAGAGCTGACGTGAATCGAAGGTTCAAGGAGCACATTCTAATTGTTGAGGCGATTCTATTTTCTGAGGAGACTGGCACCGTTAGCTGGGATCATGTCCCGGATCGCTCCATTGTTTCTACTTGTTTTTTTCCGGTATTCCAGTCAATTTGTATGACAATAGGTGTCACAATACGTGGCACGTTTGCGGCGCCATTCGCTGCGCACTCCTGGGGCACGCGGCCAAAGCCGCCGCTATATAGTGACATCCTCAGGCAATGTCGACTCTGCTCGCCATCCTGCTTGTCTCCGCTGCGCCGAGCGCATCTGTATGGCGTATTATCATCATCGGGGCGAGCATACTTCACCGGGAATCGACCGAGCGCTTCGAGGTGCTGAGCAGCTAGGCGCGATAGCCTATGCCTGCGATCTTGCCGCGGGTCGCTTCTCGCCAAAGAGTTGCCGGCTCGCCACCCGGGAAGCTGATTTCCTCGGCAAGTGCGTGGTTTCAATAATAGAAAAGTTCGGCCTATCCGCCAACCATGAGCTTGACGACTTCGTCATGGTTGGTTTCCGAGATCTTGCGCTCGCCGGCCTGAATGCCGCGGCGCAGCACGACGATGCGGTCGGAAACGGCGAAAATATCCTGCAGATTGTGCGAGATGAAGATCACGCCCCGCCCTTGTGCCTTGAGTTGGTGGGTGAGCGAAATGACCTTGCGCTGCTCCGGTACGCCGAGGGCCGCGGTCGGTTCGTCCATGATCAGGATCTGCGCGTCCCAATAGACGGCCCGGCCGATGGCTACAGCCTGCCGTTGACCGCCGGAGAAATTGCTGACCGGGGCGTCGAGCCGGCTGACATGGAAGTCCAGCCGTCCCATGGTCTGCTTGGCGGCGACGGCCATGGCCTTGCGATCGAGCACCGGCAGGAAGCCGAAGGCCTTGCGCATGGGTTCACGGCCGAGGAAGATATTGGCGCCGATGGACAAATTGTCGGCGAGAGCGAGATCCTGGTAAATGGTCTCGATGCCTTTTTCGCGCGCCTCCTGCGGCGTCGCGAAGGTG
Source organism: Mesorhizobium sp. f-mel (assembly GCF_053850215.1). Lineage (NCBI taxonomy): Bacteria > Pseudomonadati > Pseudomonadota > Alphaproteobacteria > Hyphomicrobiales > Phyllobacteriaceae > Mesorhizobium > Mesorhizobium sp. f-mel. The sequence continues at coordinate 289,858 of NZ_JBSPTO010000001.1, read as the reverse complement.
ACCGGCTGACCCCTGAGCAGAATTTCACCGCCGGTCGGCTGAAAGACGCCCGATATCGCCTTGATCAGCGTCGTCTTGCCGGCGCCGTTGTCGCCCGCCAGCGCCACCACTTCGCCCGGCCGCACGGCCATGGAGAAATCATTCAGCGCCTGCACCGCACCGAAATGCTTGGAAAGGTGTCGGACTTCGAGAAGGGGGGTGGTTTGTTCGGAACTATTCATCCTGGCGAGCTCCACTGAACCGGCGCTGCGCCTGGTCGATAAGGACGGAGATAATGATGACGAGGCCAACTGCGATGAACTGCCAGAACGGCTCGACATTGACGAAAACCAGCCCGTATTGAATGACCGCGATCACCAAGGCGCCGGCCACCGTCCCGAAGATGGTGCCGGAGCCACCGAACAGGCTGGCGCCGCCGATCACCACGGCTGCGACGCTGTCGAGCAGCAAGGGTTCGCCGGCCTGGGCGGCGCCCGCGGTGAAGCGCGCTGCATAGAGCGCGCCCCCGAGGCCGGCGCACATCGCCGAAAGCACGTAGAGGCGCAGGATGTGGCCCCTGACGTCGATGCCGGCGCGACGCGCCGCCTGCACATTGGCACCGATAGCGTAGTTGTGCTGGCCGAACCGGGTCTGGCTCAGGATGTAGTGCATCACGACGACGAAGGCGGCGGCGATGATGACGAGATAGGGGACACCGTAGAGCCTGCCGTTGCCAAGCAGCGCGAACCAGGAATTCTGGACCGGCACTGTCGTGCCGCCGGCCAGCAGGAACGCAGCGCCGCGCGCCACGCCGAACATGCCAAGCGTGCCGATGAAGGGTGGAATTCTGAGGCGCGAGATCAGCAAGCCGTTGATTAGGCCAGGCACGCCGGCGACAAGCACGGCCGCCAGAATGCCCAACATCATGGCCAGAGGCACCGGCATGGCGACACCAGCCATATTCGTGGCGTGGGCCGCGACGACGGCCGCGAGACCCATGATGAAGCCCAGCGAGAGGTCGATGCCTCCCGAAATGATGACGAAGGTCTGCCCGGTCGCCAGCAGCAACGGCGCCACGGCAAATATCGCAATGGACTGCACGTTGAACGGGTTGAGCACGAAGGTCGCGCCGAAGGAGAGCCTCGACCAAACCTCGAAACAGATGATCAGGCCGGCGAGGAACAGCCAGGCGCGTCCCTCGGCGATGCGTGCGAGCCAGCTCCTGGCCGGGTCACCGTGATCCGCCTGAGGAGCGACATGCATTTCGGTTGGTGATGTTGAAGTCATGAATGGTTCCGATCCGCAGCGCGGTCTCCGTCAAACAGGGTCAAATGGACCCGGCGCAGGTCTCCTTCCGGCAGGCCGGAAGGAGACCTGCTGGACTTATTCGGAATAGAGGTACTTCGAGATGTTGGGGTCGGCGATGTTGGACTTGTCCATGATCGTAAAGCCGGTGCCGATCGCAACCGGAAGCGACTGGCCGGTCAGATGGGCATAGGCCGACACGACGCCGAAATAGCCGATTTCCGCGGGATGCTGAGCAATCGCTACGTCGACAAGGCCAGTGTTGATGTTGTCGACAATGCTGGTCGGCGCGTCGAACGCCACGACCTTGACGGTGCCGGTCTGCCCGGCCTGCTGGACGCCATTGGCCGCGCCAAGCGCCGAGAAGAGGTTTGCGCCGAACACCCCAACGAGATCGGGATTGCGCGCGAACACAGCCTGCAGTTGCGAGGCGGCCTTGTTGGCGTCGTTGTCGTTGAACTGGGTTTCGAGAACGGTGATGCCGGGATGGTTGGCCGCCATCTCCTTCTTGAAGCCCTCTTCACGCTGGTCGGTGGTCGAAATGCCGGGCTTGACGTTCGAAACGTAGACCTTGCCCTTGTCGCCTATGGCCTTGGCCAATGCCCGCGCGGCGATCTCGCCGCCCAGAATGTTGTCCGAGGCAATATAGGACAGTGGGAAATCCGCCTCCCCGGCGCCGGTCTGGTAGACGCCGCTGCCGATGAAGGTGTCGACAGTGATCACCGGAATGCCGGCATCATTGGCCTTGCGCAGCGGTTCGACCAATTGAACCTTGTCGGTCGGCGCGATCAGGATGGCGTCCGGCTTCTTGGCGATGACCGCGTCAAGCACGGGGACTTGCGTTACCGGATTGAAATCCGGGGCACCCTGGAAAACCAGGGTCACACCAAGAGCATCGGCTGCCGCCTGGGCTCCCTTGCGCATGGTGATGTAAAAGCCGTCGGTGGTGAGACCCGGAATGAGCGCAACGGTGAACTTCTTGTCCTGCGCCAGAGCGGGCGTGATCAGCGCCGTTGCGCAGATGGCGAGAGCCGCCAGGGCGGCAACAATCTTCTTCATAACATCCTCCTCATGGTGTGGGCAGATTTGCCGTTGCGATCGACATTGAAATGGCTGTCAATTCGTTCCGGCTATGTGAAGTGCTGGCGGCGAGAGACGGGTTTCGCCTGCTTGCTGTTATGGGCAGCTTTCCTCCCGAGCGCCCCCCAGTCGTTAGATCAGCCAGTCGAAACCGACCGGCCTGATGCGCAGTCCCATTCCTGGCCTCCGCAAGATGCAGGGAACAGCGCCGCTCGACGCGCATGCGTGCCTAGCCGCAAGGTTGTAACACTTTGCTGAAAGAAATTGCAACTGGGTATTTCCGGGATCGAAACGCTTTCAAACCTGTCACCATCTGTCAGCCCCGCCGGGCCCTCACGCAGACTATTGCCCCAACTCTTTGGCGACACAACTGATGATTTCACGGCGGGCTCGCGAGCCGCGTTGGTGTCAATCAGTTTGGATCGATCGGGGTGCCGAGGTCACGCATCGGCGTGCCCACAACTATCGGGGCAAGAGGGCCTCGAGGATGGCCTGGGCCGTCTTCGTCTCCGTTACCAGAGCGTTGATCAGCCTGGCGCGGACGGCACCGATAATGGCCGTCGCCTTCTCCGGCGAGGCGGCAACGCCGATCACCAGAGGGACGGCTCGAAGCTGGGCAGGCGACATTGCGATCATCCGGCCCTCCCCCTCCCACGGGATAAGCGTGCCTTCGGCGTCGAAGTAATGGCGAATGACGTCTCCAGCCGCATGAAACAGGGCCTGTTCGCTCAGCGTGGCCGCGCTCGCCTCAGGCGGATTGATGGCATGGGGCAGGCCGATCCCGACGATCGCAACATCGGTCCGGTCCCAAAGCGCGACGCTGTCGCGGATGGTCGCATCGCCGAGGAAGACCTCACGCAATTCGGAGGACGGCAGATAGGGCGCATGGATGAAATGCGGCGTCCCGCCGAATTCTTCGGCGGCGAGCCGCACAAACTCGTTGATCTGAAAATGCGGCGCTTGCTGCTGCATACCGCCGGTGGCAGCGACGGTCAGAACGCCGGGAATGCGCGGCAGGCCTGCCTGGATCACCTCGCGAATGGCTCGCCCCCAGCCAATGGCGACCACCGAGCCGGCCGTCAGCTCCGCTTGCTTGATCAAGGCGCCGAGCGGCGCAGCGAGGGCCGTCAGCGCACCGGCTGCCGGCGCTTCGATGACCGCCGCGTCCCGAAGTCCGAGTCCCTCGATCAGTTGCGTGGTGATGCCTTCGGGGGTTGCAAGGTCGAGAACCTCGATCCTCACGATGCCCTCTGCTCTCGCCCGCTGCAGGAGGCGCGATATGGTCGCGGTTGAGACACCAAGCCGCCGCGCGATATCGACCTGCGACATCTCAGCCTCGTAGTGCAGTTTGGCGACCGTATGCAGCATCGTCCGCGATGCGGCTGCATCTTGTGCGGGAGGGACAGGCAGTTGCAATTCCTTTCAGCAATGTGTTACAGACCCGGCAACCGATGGGAGTTATCGCGCAAATTCGGCTGACTCGCAACGTGGGCTCGTTTCCACGACGAATAGCGGGCTAAGGCCAATTTTTCTCGGTTCGATAGCGCACCAAAGCGGCAAACCTCCTGCCAACGGGCAGGTAAAGAACTAAGCCTTTCTTGTTCCACGGATCTGCGCCCTGCTGAACGGGCGCCAACATCGGACAAAAGACCATGACAAAGATGACGACCGCAGAGTTGCGCGGCTACCAGCAGATATGCGGCCAAGACGGGGCCATCATGGCCATCGCCTGTGACCAGCGCGGCGGCATGCGGACGTTGCTTGCGGCGGACCCTGCAGAACAAGCCAAGATCACCAACGACATGCTCGGCGACACCAAGTCGGACATCACGCGATACCTCGCCAGCCAGGCATCCTGCGTGCTGCTCGACCCGCTCTGCGCAGTGCCGCGAGTTGTCGATGAAGGGGTGCTGAGCCGCGATACGGCCCTGCTCATCGGCCTCGATGCCTCGGGCTTCGACGTGTCGCCCGCCGGCTACCGCCTGTCGCGCCTCGTTCCCGGCATCGGCGCGCGCCGCGTCCGGGAGCTCGGCGGCACCGGCGGCAAGATCATGGTCTATCTCAGGGCTGATAGGCCTGAGGCGAATGAGCACAATGTCGCCATTCTGCGCCAATGCATCGCCGACTTCGCGCAAGAGGACCTCCTGCTCGTCGTCGAGTTCCTGACCTATCAGGTCGAAGGGGAAAGCCTTGAAGATTATACAGCCAAGATCCCCTGGCTTGTCGAAGAGGGGACCCGGATTTCGCTGGAATGCGGGGCGAAGGTGCTCAAGCTTCCTTATCCCGGAACGCCGGAAGCCTGCGCCAGGATCAGCAGCATGGCTGGCGAGGTGCCATGGGCGGTCCTCTCTGCCGGCGTCAACCACGCAACCTTCCTGGGCCAAGTCGAGATCGCGATGAGGAACGGCGCGTCAGGCGTCATCGCCGGCCGGTCGCTGTGGAAGGACTGCATCTCGCTTGACCGTGACATTCAGCGGGAAAGGCTTAAGACCATCGCGGTGTCGAGATTGCGCGAGCTTCAGGCGGTGATCGGAAACTACAGGCAGAAAGCCGCTTAGCGCACGACCCCGAACCGAAGGTCAGCGAAAGCAAAAATCGTAATCGATTTTCGGAATGGATCATGCGCAAATCAAAATACTACAGCGTCCTTTGCGCACCAGGATGCGCCGCGCTGTAGCTATCCGACGTTCACACCAGGCACGCACGGGACGTCATGCCTCTAGCCATGATCCCGAAAAGTGGGGACCGGTTTTCGGAGAAGATCATGGTCAAACAGCAAGATAGAGCCCCATTTCGATCTAGTCGAAATGGAACAGGCTCTAGTTCGATGGCCATAGGAATCGATATCGGCGGCACCAATCTGCGCGCCGCCCGTATTTCCGGCACGGGCGAAATCCTCGACCGCATTTCCGAGAAAAGCGCGCCGGACCCGGAGCTTGTGCTCTCCCGGATCGCCGAAATGGTGCGCCGGCTCGACTCCCCCGAAGTTGCGGCCATCGGCATCGGCGTCCCCGGACGCGTCGATACGCAGCTTGGCGCGGTCTTGTCCGGAGGCTATGTCAACCTCGCCTCGATCTCCCTGGCGCAACGACTGGAAAGCCTGGCGGGCAAGCCCGTGGTGATCGACAATGATTGCAACATGGCACTGATCGCGGAAACGGCTCTCGGCGCCGCCAAAGGCCATGAAAGCATCGTCATGTTCACGATCGGGACCGGCATTGGCGGTGCCGTGGTCCAAGACCGGCGGATCGTCCGCGGCAAGGGGACGGCGGGGCAGCTCGGCCACATCACCGTCGACATGTCGGGCGAAGCGTGCGTCTGCGGCCGGCGCGGCTGCGTTGAAACCACCAGCTCAGGCACGGCGCTTGGCCGTCACATCGCGCGGGCAGGCCTCGGTCCGGATGTTTCAGTCGATCAGCTTTTTGCCCGCGATGCGGGCGGCGACACGCTGGCGCGCGGCATACTGGAAGCCTGGGCCGGGCCGCTGCGTGCGGCAATCGATACGACCGTCGCCATGTTCGATCCCGATCTGGTGCTGCTCGGCGGCGGACTTGGCCTGGCGGCTCACCGGGCGCTTGCCAGGGCTCCCGCCTTGGCTCCGTGGTACCAATGCCCGGTGGAACCGGCGCAACTGGGCGACGACGCAGGCGTCATCGGCGCCGGTCTGCAAGCGCTCGCGAAGAAGGCGGCAGTCGCGCCCGTGTCCTTGCCATCTGCCCGGCTCAACCCCGGCCGGCGTGCTGTGCCCGCCAGGCGCGCCGTGCCCAGCCGGCGCGCCGTGCTCGTCAACGGCATCCCCGCCAGCGGCAAAAGCACCGTCTCGCGCGGTATCGCCGAGCGCATGGGTTGGCCATTGCTCGCGCTCGACACGGTCAAGAACCCGTTCCTCGAAGTGCTCGGCGGCGGCGATCGCGAATTCAACCGCACGCTCGGCCGCGCCAGTTACCAAGCCATCTGGTCGGTCGTCGGCGAGGCTCCGGCGGGCACCATATTTGTCGTCGACGCCTGGTTCGGCTTCCAGCCGCGCCAGGTGCTCGAGGATCACCTGCGAAGGGCCGGCGTCGAGCAGACCGCCGAAATCTGGTGTCATGCTCCCGGCGAGGTTCTTGCCGAGCGCTATCGCGCACGGCTCGATCAACGTCCGACCGGCCATCCCGGCGCGGCCTACATCCCCGAACTGATCGAACTGGCCAAGCGCGCCGAGCCGCTGCGGCGCGGACCGCTGTTTGACGTCGACACGACCAAACCGATCGCTTTCGATGCCATCACACAATGGTTGCAGGCGACGATTTGCGGCTGACACATAGGCAGCGCGGCCGCCTACCTCCGGATCCACAATCCGAGTGCAGCCGTTGATTGGCCATTGTGTTACCCCGGTGCCCGCCCGCCCTGTCTCGACAATCGTTCCCGAAATACCTGTCAGGATGGCTCGCCGCCTTGAGCGGGCGCGCGTTTGTGTAAGCGGATTTGCACACTGCCATTGGAACAAGAATTGCTCCACACCGTTCAAGCTGAGCAATCCGTCGCGGCAGCAATGAAGCGCCACAGCGGAGTTTGCTTGGAGGTAATATGAGAAAGCAACTTTCCTCGGCCGCGGCAGGCATCCTTCTGCTCGTTGGCGTCAGCGCCGCCGCCGCTCAGGACGTCATCATTCAACCCGAGCAGGATACTGTGATTAGGGAATACGTGAAAAAGAAACCGATGGCATCCGTCAGCCTTCTCGGCGTGGAGCTCAACATCGGCACAGCTCTGCCCGAAACGGTCGAGCTTTACGAGGTGCCGGACGTTCAATACCGCTACGTCGTCGTCGATGGCCGAACCGTCCTGGTCGATCCAGGTACGCGCAAGATTGTGAAGGTCTACGACTGACACGAACACTTCGAACTGACGCCCGCCGTGCCGAAGTGCGCGGCGGCTTTTTGTTTGGAACGAAGGCCAGCGCCGGACGCGCTAACCGCGCGTTTTGGCGTTCGGGTCTAGCGCGCTTTCCGCCGGATTAGCGGCCCAGCGGCTTGGTTGCGTGGGGGGACTGGCAGCTAGAGGCCGCTGGGCCTGACCAGCGAGCACTGGGGAGTGGGCGCCTGGCTGGCGAATACATGCGCTCAAGCTAATTGAATCGAAACATGCAAACGAAGTACGTGGCGGTAATTCCGCTGTGTAGAATGCCCGGCAGTGGGTCAGCCATTTCCGGATGCCGCCGTCGAGGCGTGGCGGCCCCTACCCCATCCGCCAGCAGGTTGAATTTATTGAGGAAAGTAGTGGTACCGTTGGCTGGGATCGAACCAGCGACCTCCGGATCCACAATCCGGCGCTCTAACCATCTGAGCTACAACGGCACGTTTCCCTGAGCGGGAGCGGGTGGAACGTTCATTCTCCGGGACCCGCTCTGTCGTTCGGCGATGCGTCAATACGGGCTATCGGAGTTTAATTCAAGGCTTTTGGCCGCGCATGGCCCCGAAAATCAGAATCGATTTTCGGAAAGGGTCATGCGCAAATCCAAAGTTCTACAGTGTCCTTTGCGCGTGCAAGAGGACGCGCGGCGCTGTCGGCAAAGAGTGCTCCGGCATCGACATCATATTTTCGCCGGGCAAAGAAAAAGGCCGGCGGGAGGAGGTGCCGGCCTTTTCCTGTTACGAGCCAGCGGGAGGAGGTGCTGGCTGGTCAGCCCGGAGAGCAGAGGGAGGAGGTTCCACCCGCCGGGTATTCGCTTGACCACTATATCTCACATAATCCTGTTCGAAGAAATGCGACCTTTTGTTGCATCTTCGAAATATGCGCAAATATTAGGCGGCCTTGATTTCGCTCATCGCCTTCTCGAAGGCGGTCTTGATCGGCTTGGAGACGTCCTCGGCCGCCTTGGAGGCGACGGTCTGGAAATCCTTTGCCTGCTCGACGGTCATCTCGACGCGCTTACGCAGGAATGCGGTCTGCAGTTCGACGACCTCCGACAGCGACTTGGCGCCGATCAGTGCTTCGAAATGCGAAAAGCCGGCTTCCGTATTGGCGCGCAGAGCGGCGATGGTCTTGAGCGACAGGTCGTTGGAAACGGTTTTGGCGGTCTCAAAGGTCGACTCCAGAGCCTTCTGGGTCTCTTCGGCGCCGGTCTTCAGCTTGGCATAGGCCTCTTTCGACTGCTCAACGCCCTTTTCCGCGAAAGCGCGGATCTGGTCGGTGGCTTTGGAAGCGTCGAAGCTAGGGAATTCGACATTTTCAGCGGTCTTGGTCCTGGACATTTTCCATCCTTTGCAGCGGCAGCGGCTTCGACAGAAAGCCGTCTCGTTCATGTATGATGGCAATATAAAGGCAATTTTTGTGCATTGCAATAACTTTGTTGCAGCGCACCATAGAATTTCTCTCCCAACGTTAACCACGAGCCCAGAGATTCCGGCGGTTGCACGCTATGGCTTGTGGACCTTCGCGCCGTCGGCTTTTATTAACAAAGCGTTAACCGCAAACTGCCGCTCTGTGAGGGTTCCCAAAGCGCATGCCGTCCGAAAACTACTCCTTCCTCGACGTCGCCGTGCTCGACGCGGTCCGCCAGCGCTTTGCCGCCGGCGACGCGATCGCCCTTCTGTCGGCAGACCTCGAACAGGTGATCTGGGCCAACGGACCAGGGGCAGCGGTGTTCGGCTACCCCGACATCGAGGCCATCATCGGCGCCTCGACAGGCTTGCCGCTGATCGCCAGGCGCCAGATCATGGCGACAAGCGGTTTTCCACAGATCGGCCGCGACCGCGCCATCACGGTGCGGCTGGCAACCGGCCTGACCAGCCGCGCGGTTGGCTTTCTGGCCAGCGCGGTGACAATGCCTGACGGCGAAAAAGCGATCATGCTTGCGGTGCCGGCGGCACAGACCGGCTCGCGCAGCGCCGAGATCGCCGCTCAGGCCATCAGCGGCTTTACCGAAGACGGTCATTTCATCGCCTTCGTCGATGCCAAGGGCAACATCGAGGCAGCTTCCGACGGTTTTTCGGCGCTCGGCATCTTGCCCGAAACGCTGGCAGCGCTTGTGAGCGATGTGGCGAGCGAGAGCGACCGCATCGTCAAACGCCTCGTTCCAGGCGGCACCACTTCCTATCCGGCCGGCCTCGCCCGGCTGACGGACGAGCGGCACCTGCTGGTGGTGATCGACGAGAACCGGCTTGACTCCGAAGCAGGCTCTGCTGGCGAGCGCAGCGCGGGAGGAGAAACCGCTATCGGTGCGGCGGCGGCCGATGCCGCAGTCCCGCCAAAAGCAGAACAGGACAAAGCGCCCGCAACAGTCGCGAAGTTGGATGTGGCAGGGCAGACCGTCCCGGCAGCCGGCGAAGACATTTCCGTGTCGGCGGAGCACGAGGTTCCCGATTCGACCGGGCCAGATTCAACCAGACCTGATTCAACCGCGCCCGATTCGACCGAGCAGGGTCCGGAAGCGGCCGGCGGAATGCCTCCACAGCATGACCATTGGTATTTCAGCGCCAGCGAGGATGAGGCGCAAAAGCCGAGCCGACCGGATGCGTCCGGACATGTCGAGGCGGATGCTTCGGCCGAAAGTTCCGCACAGGATGCCATCGGGGCCGGCTCCCCGACTGAGCGTGCCAACCCCTCGATCGACCGCGCGGCGCCGCCCCTGCGTTTCGTCTGGCGCACCGACGCCGAAGGCAGGTTCAGTGCGCTGTCGCCGGAATTCGCAGAACTCGTCGGCAAGCCTGCCGCCGATGTGATCGGCCGGCGTTTCAGGGACGTCGCGGCTACCTTCGACCTCGATGCGTCCGGCGAGATCGCCGGCCTGCTCGACCGACGCGACACCTGGTCCGGCCGCTCGGTGCTGTGGCCGGTTGCCGGCACCGAGTTCAAGATTCCCGTCGACCTAGCGGCGCTGCCTGTCTACGGCCGAAGCCGTGCCTTCGAAGGTTTTCGCGGCTTCGGCGTTGCCCGCACCGGCGATGCAGTGGTCGATCCGGAAGCGATCGGTATGGCGCTTGTCCCTAATGCCGGGGCTCCCGCTGCCGTCGAGCCGGAAGTCGCCGAAACGCCTGACGAAACCGACCCGTTCCAGGGCGAGGTGCCGGCGCTGACCATCGTGCCGAAGCCGGAGCGACGCTTTGCCGACAAGGTGATCCGGTTGGCGGAACACAGGCAGCCGGCCAACGACAAAGGCCTGTCGACGCTGGAACGCAGTGCATTCCGTGAAATCGGCGAGCGGCTCAAGAAGGACAATCCCCCAACCGAACAGCCCGATGCTGCAATGTCGGCAGAACCGGCTGCGGCGGAACCGTCCGAAACCGATGTCGAAGACGAGAAGGATATCGCGAGGCTCGACGCCGAGCAGCGGGAAGCAACCGTGTCCGGCATCTCAGGCTCGCTGCTCGACTACGCCGACCGGGACTATGTCGCCGACAATAGCGACGGTGCCCCGGTTTCGGAGCCGGACAAGGCGACGCAAGAGGTAGTCAAACCCACCGACACGGGCAGTCGATCGACCGCCGCCGAAGACGACGACAGCATGACGGCTGCCGATTTCCGTGATGCAGAAGACAGCGAGGATTGGGCGCCGTCCGGTGACGACGAAACCCGTTCGTCAACCGATCACATCGGCGATGTCGGCGACGTGGAGGCGGCGCCGATTGAGCGTCCGCGCCTGCAGGTGCCGCCGCTCAAGCTTGAAGGGTTCGTGCCATCGGCTTTTTTGACCGCAGATGGCAGCAAGGCTCCGGACACTTCGATCCTCGGCAAACTGCCGGTGCCGCTGCTCATCCATTCCGGCGACGATCTCCACTATGCGAACGAGGAATTCCTCAGCCTGACCGGCTATGACACGCTCGACGATCTGGAGGATGCCGGTGGCCTCGGCGCGCTGTTTGCCGATCCTTACGACGACAGCGCCTCCGACGGAACCGATCACGCGCTCCGGTTAAAGACGCATGACGGTCAGGAGTTCCCGATCGAGGCCATTCTGCGTTCGGTTCCGTGGCGTGGCGGCAAGGCGCTGATGCTGGTCGTGCGCCGTTCCGGCGACGACGAGGCAGCAGCCATTCTGCATGGTACCGCCGACGACCAGACGCAGCCGGACACTTCCGAGCTCAAGGCACGCATCGCCGAGATGCGCACCATCATCGACACCGCGACCGACGGCGTCGTGCTGATCAGCCGAGACGGAACGATCCGCTCGATCAGCCGCCCGGCCGAAGCGCTTTTCGGTTTCGACAGCGACGAGGTGAGCGGCAAGCCCTTCGTCTCGCTGTTCGCGATCGAAAGCCAGCGCGCCGCGCGAGACTATCTCGACGGATTGTCCGAGCCCGGCGTGGCGAGCGTGCTCAACGACGGCCGCGAGGTGATTGGACGCGAGGCGCAGGGGCGCTTCATTCCGCTGTTCATGACCATCGGCAGCCTGCCCAACGATAGCGGCTTCTGCGCGGTGGTGCGCGACATCACCCAATGGAAGCGGGCCGAAGAGGATCTGACCCAGGCGCGCGCCGTGGCCGAGCGTGCCTCCTCGCAAAAGACCGACTTCCTCGCCCGCATCAGCCACGAAATCCGCACGCCGCTCAATGCCATCATCGGGTTTTCCGAGCTGATGGTCGACGAGAAATTCGGGCCGGTCGCCAATGACCGTTACCGCGACTATCTACGCGACATTAACCGGTCGGGTAATCATGTGCTCGACCTGGTCAACGATCTGCTCGACATTTCGAAAATCGAGGCCGGCCAGCAGGAGATGGCCTACGAGGCGGTGTCGCTTAACGACACGCTGTCCGAGACGGTGGCGATGATGCAGCCGCAAGCCAACCGCGAACGTGTCATCATCCGCTCCAGCTTCGCCTCTCGGCTGCCGGAAGTGGTGGCCGATCTGCGCAGCGTGCGCCAGATCGCACTGAACATCCTGTCGAATGCCATTCGCTACACGCAGGCCGGCGGCCAGGTGATCGTATCGACAGCTTACGAGATCTCCGGCGACGTCGTCATGCGCGTGCGCGACACCGGTATCGGCATGAGCCAGTCCGAGATCGAGCAGGCGCTCAAGCCGTTCAAGCAGATCAACGCGCTGAAGCGCGGGCGCGGCGACGGTACCGGTCTCGGGCTGCCGCTGACCAAGGCCATGGTCGAGGCGAACCGGGCCCGGTTCACCATCAACTCGACGCCCGGAGAGGGCACCCTGGTCGAAGTCGCTTTCCCGTCGACCCGCGTGCTCGCGGATTAGAGCGGCGGACTTTCAGTCGTCCGTGTCGCCGCTCTATCTTTTTGTTTGAGCATCGGAGTTTCCCAAAACCGGTGCCCACTTTTGGGTCCGATGCTCTATCTTTTTGTTTGAGCATCGGATTTTCCCAAAACCCGTCCCCACTTTTAGGTCGGATGCTCCAAAAGAAAAGGCGTCCAAAGGACGCCTTGAATGATTGGATTGCTGTTACACGGGGCTTGAGCGAATTCAGATCCTCTGGAGAGGAACGGGATTTCTCCCTCAAGTTACGCACGACTATCGATGCCGGCCCTTAACAAAACCTTACCGGCGCCGCGAAAAATTTACCAATGTGTACCACTCATGAATTCTAGGTAAATTCGGGCGAGATATTTCGTTAACCATGCTCGGCCCGGCCTATCAAGTCGCATGGCACCGCCGGCCTGTTTGCTCAGTCGGCCAGTTCCGGCAGGTCGCGGAACAGCTCCAGCGCTTCGGGATTGGCCAGCGCCTCCTTGTTCTTGACGGCGCGGCCATGCACCACGTCGCGCACCGCAAGCTCGGTGATCTTGCCCGATTTGGTGCGTGGAATGTCGGCGACGGCGACGATTTTAGCCGGCACGTGGCGGGGGCTCGCGCCGCTGCGGATTTTCGCGCGGATGCGTTTTTCCAGCTCCGCGTCGAGTTGCATCCCCTCAGCCAGCCGCACGAACAGCACAACCCGCACGTCGTTGTCGAAATCCTGGCCGATGCACAGTGCCTCCAAGATTTCCGGCATCTGCTCGACCTGGTTGTAGATCTCCGCCGTGCCGATCCGCACCCCGCCCGGGTTGAGCGTCGCGTCGGAGCGGCCATGGATGATCAGGCCGCCATGAGCGGTCCATTCGGCGAAGTCCCCGTGGCACCAGACATTGTCGAAGCGCTCGAAATAGGCTGCGTGGTATTTCTTGCCTTCGGGATCGTTCCAGAAGCCGATCGGCATCGCCGGAAACGCCTTGGTGCAGACGAGCTCACCCTTTTCCTGCCTGAGCGTGTGGCCGTCGTCGTCCCAGACATCGACGGCGAGGCCGAGGCCAGGCCCCTGTATCTCTCCGGTCCATACCGGTTCGGTCGGTACGCCGAGCACGAAGCAGGAGACGATATCGGTGCCGCCGGAAATCGAGGCGAGATGCACGTCCTTCTTGATGCCGTTATAGACGAAGCGGAAGTCCTCGGGCGACAGTGGCGAGCCGGTGGAGGAGATCGTGCGCACGCACGAAAGATCATGCGTTTTGATCGGTCTGAGGCCGGCCTTGCGCACGGAATCGATGAATTTGGCCGAGGTGCCGAAATAGGTCATCTTCTCGGCGTCGGCGAAGTCGAACAGCACGTTGCCGTCGGGATAGAAGGGCGACCCGTCATAAAGCAGAAGGGTTGCGCCCGACGCCAGGCCGGACACCAGCCAGTTCCACATCATCCAGCCGCAAGTGGTGAAATAAAAGAAGCGGTCGCCGTCGAGCAGGCCGGCGTGGAGCCGTTCTTCCTTGACATGCTGGATCAGCGTTCCGCCGGCCGAATGGACGATGCATTTGGGAATGCCGGTCGTTCCGGAAGAAAACAGGATGTAGAGCGGATGCGCGAACGGTAACCGTTCGAAGGTGACGGGCTTGGTGGCAAAGGATGAGAGGGCCTCGTCCAGCGCAGTCGCCTTCTCGATGGTCGCCGCCACATCGGTCGACGTGCCGAGATAGTCGACGATCAGGATCTTGCGGACGGTGACGAGCTTTGCCGCAACGGCCGCGATCTTGTCGGCGACCTCGATCGCCTTGCCATTGTACCAGTAACCGTCGGGCACGATGAAGATGACAGGCTCGATCTGCCCGAACCGGTCCAGCACGCCCTGTTCGCCGAAATCGGGAGAGCAGGACGACCAGACGGCGCCGATCGAGGCTGTCGCCAGCATTGCCGCGACGGTCTCCGGCATGTTGGGCATCATGGCGGCGATACGGTCGCCCTTTTTCACCCCAAGCGACAGGAAAAGCTGCTGCAGCCGCGAGGTCAGCGCATGCAGCTCATTCCAGGAAAGCCGGCGCTCGACCTTGTCTTCGCCGCGAAAGACGATGGCGTCACCGAGCCCGGTTTTCTTCAACAGGTTCTCGGCGAAGTTCAGCTTCGCGTCGGGAAAAAACGCGGCGCCGGGCATTTTCTCGCCATCGACAAGCACGCGCTCGCCGCCACTGGCGCCCTTGTCGCCCACGATCCCGCAAAAGTCCCAGACCAGGCTCCAGAATGCCTCGCGATCGTCGATCGACCAACGGTGTAGTTCGGCATAGGAGGAAAAAAACTTGCCGGTTGCGGCCGCGGCGGCCTGCATGAAGGCAGTCATCGGCGCCGCGTCGACCTGGTCTTTCGTCGGTGCCCAGAGCGGTGCGTCGCCAGCCATGATCGTTCCTCCTTAAAGCACGTCACGTTTGAAGAGTTCACGCGACGCGCTTTCGACTTTTGTTTTTATGTATGTCGTTATCCCAAAAGGTTGCGCATTTTGGCGACAGGCATTGGGATCGCTTATGCATATCGCGTCGCAGCAGAGCAAGATTTTGTTCGGCCGCGCGACGCGGATGTGCGCAAATGCCATCGCCGGGCCATAAAGACTTGAAATGCGTCAGCCCTAAGTCGTAGTGACGACTGGGGTTACACCCGTCGGGCGATTTTGGTCGGAACGGAAGCATACGGGCGACATGTCATCACCTTTGATCCGGCGCGGAATATGGGCGATCGGCGTTGCCGTGCTCGTCATCGCGCTGGCCGTTGCCGCCCTGCCGCTCGTCGCCTCGACCCGCATCGTGCGCGACCGCATCGCCTGGGAAATGAGTGCGTGGAGCGGTTTCAGGGTCACGATCGACGGCGCCCCGCGGATCGAGGTCTGGCCGAATTT
Source organism: Mesorhizobium sp. f-mel (assembly GCF_053850215.1). Taxonomy (NCBI): domain Bacteria; kingdom Pseudomonadati; phylum Pseudomonadota; class Alphaproteobacteria; order Hyphomicrobiales; family Phyllobacteriaceae; genus Mesorhizobium; species Mesorhizobium sp. f-mel. The sequence continues at coordinate 274,424 of NZ_JBSPTO010000001.1, read as the reverse complement.
CCGGGCCATCCTGACCGACGTGACGCTTTCGCAATGGACAGAAACCGACGCCCCGCCGGTGATCGAGGCCGAACGGGTCGAGGTCAATCTCTCCGCCATGGCAGCGTTGCGCGGCGATGTGGTGTTCTCGACGGCGCGGCTGATCCGGCCGACGATCAGGGTTCAACGCGCAGCACATGGGCTTTTCCTGCCCGCCTTGCCTTCAGGCGGGCGCATCACCCGTTCCATCGACATCGCCCGCGCCGTGGTCAGCGCCAATCCAGCCAAGCCGGACCTGAGCAAGCTGCCGGCTGATCCGTTCGGCACCGTAGAGTTCAGGAACGGCCGCGTGGTGACCTCCGTCGATGGTAAGGACGCTGAGATACTGAGCAGCCTGAGCGGACAGGCGAACTGGGCCGCCATGAACAGCAATGCGACGCTGTCGGCGACCGGGATCTGGCGTGGCGAAAGCGTCGCCGTGGATGCCGCATCGTCGAACCCGCTGGTGCTGTTTGGGGGCGGTGCGGCGCCGATGACGCTTTCCTTCAAGGCGGCCCCTGCCAGTTTTTCCTTCGACGGCGTGGCCAGCATGTCCGAGAATGCCTATTTCGACGGCCAGGCGAAATTTGCCGCACCCTCGCTCAGGCGCGTGCTCGAATGGTCGCGGGCCGGCATCGCGCCGGGCGCGGCAATCGGCTCGGTTTCCGTTTCCAGCAAGGTCACGGCGACCTCCGGCCGCATTAAATTCGAAAACACCGAGATCGCTCTGGACGACAATCCGGGAATGGGTGCGCTGGACTTCTCCTTTGGCGAGGCGCGGCCGGTGATCGCCGGTACGCTCGCCTTCGAGACGCTCGACTTGCGGTCGTTTCTCTCCGCCTTCACACCCCTGGCGCCTACGGACGGCGCTGGCCCAGGCGAAATCGACATAAGCGTCGCCGACCGGATCGATCTCGATCTCAGACTGTCGGCAGCGCAGGCCACCGCAGGCGCCATCCAGCTTGCCGACGTCGCCGCCGCCGCCCAGGTCAAGAACGGTCTTGCCGTCTTCGATATTTCCGATGCATCGGCCTTTGGCGGCAACATCCAGAGCAGTCTTCGTTTCGACCGCAAGCCGGGAGGCACGCAGGTCGAGATCAGGCTGCTCGCCTCCGACATCGATGGTGGGGCTTTTGGCACCGCAGCCGGAATGACGCGACTGGTCCCGATCGGCACGGGAACCATTTCGGTCATCCTCAAGGGGCCGGGCAGAACCTGGGATTCCATTTTCGAGAACGCCGACGGCTCGGTTTCGGCGAAATTCGGCCAGGGCGCATTGAGCCGGTTCAATTTGCCGGCGTTTCTCAAACACAACGAACAGGGCGGGTTCTTCGCGCTCGACGATGTCTCCGACGGAACGCTGCCGATCGACGGGGCCGAACTCAAGGCGAGCATTTCGAACGGTGTGGCGAAGATCGACAAGGCCGAAGCGAATTCGGCGAAGTACAAGATCTGGCTTTCCGGCATCGCCTCCTATGCCGGGCGCGGGCTGGCGCTGTCCGGCGGCATCATTCAGGCGGACCAGCCAGCCACGCAGACAAATAACCAGGGTCCCAACCAGTCTTCGTTCTTCGTCGGCGGAACGTGGAGCACGCCGTTCATTTCGCCGATAAGCCGCGGGGTTTCCGGAGAGTAGGCAACGAGGGTATTGCCGCCGCCCTTTCGTCACCCACGCTGTGCGGCCTGTTCATCGCGCTGGCGCTGCACCTCGCGACGCTTGTTGGCGAGCGAAGCGATGATGACGCCGACCGCCACGACCGCGATCAGGATGGTGCAGGCGGCGTTGATCTCCGGCGTCACACCGAGACGAACCTGGCTGTAGATCTTCATCGGCAGCGTGGTGGCGCCGGGCCCTGAGGTGAAGCTGGCGATGACCAGATCGTCGAGCGACAATGTGAACGCCAGCATCCAGCCAGACACGATCGCCGGCATGATGACCGGCAGCGTGATCTGGAAGAAGGTCTTCACCGGCGGCGCGCCAAGATCCATCGCGGCCTCTTCAAGCGAGCGGTCGAACGTGATCAGGCGCGACTGCACGACGACCGCGACGAAGCACATGGTCAGGGTGATGTGGGCAAGCGTGACGGTGAGAAAGCCGCGGTCGAGACCGACGGCGACGAAGAGCAGCAGCAGCGACAGGCCGGTGATGACTTCCGGCATGACCAACGGCGCAAAGACCATGCCGGAAAACAGCGTCCGGCCCTTGAAGCGCGTGTAGCGCGTCAGGGTGAGAGCCGCCAGCGTGCCGAGCACGGTCGCCACGGTGGCCGAGATGACGGCGACGCGAGCCGTTACCCAGGTGGCGTCCATGAGGCCCTGGTTGTGGAACAGCGAGACGTACCATTTGGTCGAGAAGCCGCCCCAGACGGTGACCAATTTCGACTCGTTGAAGGAGAAGACGACGAGCAGGACAATCGGCAGGTAAAGAAAGGCAAAGCCCAGCACGATCGAAGTGATGTTGAAGCGGCTCCAGGTCGGGTTCATTTGTCCTGCTCCTGGGCGCGGGCCTGGGCCCGCTGGAAGAGCATGATCGGCACGATCAGCAGCAACAGCAGGATGACGGCGACGGCCGACGACACCGGCCAGTCGCGATTGGCGAAGAACTCGTTCCACAGCGTCTTGCCGATCATCAGGGTCTGCGATCCGCCGAGCAGGTCGGGGATGACGAACTCGCCAACGGCGGGAATAAACACCAGAAGGCAACCGGCGATGACGCCGGGCAGCGACAGCGGAAAGGTGATCTTCCAGAAGGCGCTGGTCGGCGGGCAACCGAGATCCTTGGCCGCCTCGATCAGTGAATAGTCCATTTTCTCGAGGGCGGAATAAAGCGGCAGCACCATGAACGGCAGATAGGAATAGACGATGCCGATGAAGATTGCCGTGTAGGTGTTGAGGATGATCAGCGGCTGGCTGATGACGCCGGTGGCGAGCAGCAGCTGGTTGAGCAGCCCCTCGGGCTTGAGGATGCCGATCCAGGCGTAGACGCGGATCAGGAACGAGGTCCAGAACGGCAGGATCACCAGCATTAGCAAGGTCGGGCGCAGCATCGCCGGCGCACGGGCCATGCCATAGGCGATCGGGTAGCCGACAAGCAATGTCAGCACCGTTGAAATGGCGGCGACGATGACGCTCGTCACATAGGCGTTGATGTAGAGCGCGTCCTGCGTCAGCCATGTGTAGTTATCGATGCTGAGCTGTTTCAGCTGAGCGAAAAAACCGGAAAGCCCATCGCCGAAGCCAAGTACCGGCGTGTAGGGCGGTATGGCGATCGCCGTCTGCGACAGCGAAATCTTGAAAACGATGACGAACGGAATCAGGAAGAAGAAGACCAGCCACAGATAGGGGATGATGATGACAAGGCGGCCAACGAGGGCCTCTCCCAGTCTGGCCAGGGCGGATTTGCCCGCGTCGGCGGCCCGAGAGCTCGTTGCAGCGGTGACAGCGGCATTCGACATGACCGCCCCTATCGCGTCAGCACGACGCCGGCGTCCGGCCTGAACGACACCCAGGCACGGTCGTTCCAGCTCAGCGGATCCTCGGCGAGGCGGGCCGCGTTCATCGTGCTCGCCCGTACCACGTGGCCGTCGTCAAGCCTGACGTGATAGACGGTCATGTCGCCGAGGTAGGCGATATCGTAAACCTCGCCCTCGATGGCGTTAACGGCACCGGCCGGTCTCGTCGACGATATCTTGATCTTCTCCGGCCTGATCGCGAAGGCGACGGCCGCGCCGGTGGCCGCATCGCCGGCATTCTCCGTCCGAATGGTGATGCCGTTGCCGGCATCGATGCTTGCCGCGCCGGCCTCGCCATGCGCAATCTTGCCTTCGAACATGTTGACGTTGCCAACAAAGCCGGCGACGAAGCGGGAACCCGGCGCCTCGTAGACTTCGGCCGGCGTCGCCACCTGCATCACCTCGCCCTTGTCGATGATGGCGATACGGTCGGCCATGGTCATCGCCTCTTCCTGGTCATGGGTGACGACGACGAAGGTGAGGCCGAGTGACTGCTGCAGATCCATCAGCTCGAATTGCGTTTCCTCGCGCAGCTTCTTGTCCAGCGCGCCCAAGGGCTCGTCGAGCAGCAGGACCTTCGGCCGCTTGGCGACCGAGCGGGCAAGCGCCACGCGCTGGCGCTGGCCGCCGGACAGTTGGTGCGGCTTGCGCTTGGCGAACTGCTCGAGCTTGACCAGCTTCAGCATCTCTCCAACGCGCGCCGCGATCTCGGGCTTCGGCATGCCGTCCTGCTTAAGGCCGAAAGCGATGTTGTTCTCGACCGTCATATGCGGGAACAGCGCATAGGACTGGAACATCATGTTGACCGGCCGCCGGTATGGCGGGATGCCGCGCAAATCCTGGCCATCGAGCAGGATGCGGCCGGCGGTCGGCTCCTCGAAGCCGGCGAGCATCCGCAAAAGCGTCGATTTTCCACATCCCGACGCCCCGAGCAGGGCAAAAAACTCGCGATCGAATATGGTCAGCGACAGATTGTTGACGGCGGTGAAGTCACCGAACTTCTTGGTGACCTTGTCGAACTGGATGTATGGCTTGGCGTTCGGATCGTTCCACGGCGCGAAATCCCTGCGGATGCTGCCAAGCGATTTCATATCCCACTCCGTCCTGCGTTCTATCCCCAGAAGACTTGACCCCGGCAGCACCTGCCGGGGTCGTTGATTGTCGCCTACTGCCCGGTGACGATCTTGGTCCAGGTGCGGGTGACGACGCGCTGGGTCTTGGAATCGTAGGGGGCGATGGTGAACAACTTCGCCAGCGTCGCCTCGTCCGGATAGATCGCCGGATCCTCGAGTATCTCCTTGTCGATGAACTGCTGCGATGCCTTGTTGCCGTTGGCGTAGAAGACGTAGTTGCTCGACTTGGCGATCACTTCCGGCTTCATCATGTAATTCAGGAATTCATGCGCCTCGGCGACATGCGGCGCGTCGGCCGGGATCGCCATCTGGTCGAACCACATTTCGGCACCTTCCTTCGGCACGGAATAGCTGATCTCGACGCCACGGTTGGCCTCCGTCGCACGGTCGCGCGCCTGGAACACGTCGCCCGACCAGCCGACGGCCAGGCAGATGTCGCCATTGGCCAGTGCGTTGATATATTCCGACGAGTGGAACTTGCGGATGTAAGGCCTGATCTTCAGCATCAGTTCTTCCGCCTTGGCGAAATCGTCCGGCGACGTGGTCTCGGGATCGATGCCCAGATATTTGAAGGCGTTCGGGAGGATGTCGCTCGGGGAATCGAGGACATAGACGCCGCAATCCTTCAGCTTGGCCAGCTTTTCCGGGTTGAAGAACACGTCCCAGCTATCGATCTTGTCGGTGCCGAGCGCTTCCTGCACTTTCTTGACGTTATAGCCGAGGCCGACCGTGCCCCACATGTAGTTGATCGAATATTCGTTGCCGGGATCGTACTTGGCTGTGCGCTCCGAAACGATGTCCCACATGTTGGAAATGTTGGGCAGCTTCGACTTGTCGAGCTTCTGGAACACACCTGCCTGGATCTGGCGTGCGAGGAAATTGGCGGTCGGCACGACGACATCGTAGCCGCTGCCGCCGGCAAGCAGTTTCGTCTCCAGGAGTTCGTTGGAATCGAAGGTGTCATAGGTGACCTTGATGCCCGTTTCCTTGGTGAAGTCCTCGATGATCGAGCTGTCGATGTAATCCGACCAATTATAGACATTGACGACGCGGTCCTGGGCATGAGCGCCGAGGGTGAAAAGCGTCAGAAATGCCGAGGTCGCCGAAAGCCAGAATGCTTTGCGGGTCATGCGTCTCTCCTTTGATGAGTGTTCCATCGCCAACTCGTCGCGGGGCTGCGCGGCTGGGCGTTTGCTTCAGATTATTGGGCTTTCCGACAAGCGACAAGCGCGAACCGCCGACACCTTGGTGGTTCGATTTGCAGCGGCCAAGCCCCCCGTTCCTATGTCGTGATCCAGGTAGCATTCCGGCGCCGTCAAAGGCTCTCGCCACGGCGCGGGCAGGGATACGACGATGTTGTCCGGTCTCGGTCGGGCCGGAGGGGAGACTTGGCAAGATGAGCCTGTCTTGTTGTTGCCGTATTGGCAGCCTGCCCGCGCGGCTGCGCCATTGTCAATGGCTCATCTCGCTTTGGCGCGTGCGCTGCATCAATTAGGCGAGGGCATGCCGGTGACACCCGGCCGCACGGGCCGCGCCTGACGCTTGAATTCGAGCCCGATATGGACGAGCAGCGCCGTGACCACGACCGTGCCGCCAAGGATGGTGCGTCCCGACGGCACCTCGGAATGGATGAGCCAGACCCAGATCGGGCCGAGGATCGGCTCGAAAGTGCCGAGCAGTGCTGCGACCGCCGCCGGAACAAGCCGGGCGCCGGTGGCGAAGAAGGCAAGGCCGAGACCTAGATTGACCACACCGAATGCAAAGAGGAAGCCCATGTCGCTGCTGGAGACGCCGAATTGCGATGCCTGGGACGCCGCGAATGCGGCGGCAAGCATCGTGCCGAGGCAGGTCGCCGGCGTCATGCGCACATGGGCAAAGCGCCGCGTGATGACGGTGGCGATCGAAAACATCACAGCGATGAGCAGCGCCAAGCCGTCGCCGATGGGCGAAACAGCGCCATCGAGCGATTCCGATACCATGATGGCAACGCCGGCAATAACGGCTGCAATCGCCACCCAGGTTGCCAAGGCCACCCGTTCGCGAAACAGCACCCAGGCAAACAGCGCCGCCAAGAGCGGCACGCCGGCCTGCATCAAAAGGATGTTGGCGACAGTGGTATAGGCAAGCGCCACTACGAAAGAGGTCGATGCGGTGGCGAAGCAGAACGCCACGGCAAGGCCGGGCAGGCCCATGCCGCGGAACAACCTCACCGTGCCGTGCCAGCCGTCGCGCCAGGCCATGAAGCAGATCAGGAAGGCGGCGGCCCAGACCGAGCGCCAGAACACCACCGTCCAGCTGTCCCCGGCGTCGATGAAACGGGCGATGGCGCCGCCGAAACTCCACATCAACGCCGACAGGAATATCAACAGGAAGCCGATACGCTCCTCACGCGGCGAGACGGCAGGCGAAACGGCGATCGGTGATGATGCGGTGTCGGTCATGGGCGCGACTGTCGACGATTTCGGGGCGGCACGATGCGCAACGGACGACAAGAACGTGCCTCATTGGCGTAACGCAAAGACGATTGCCAGGCGTGATCCAGCGGACGGCGACGGTTGTGGCAAGGACGGCAGGTCGCCTGCCAAGGCCTCACTGAAAATCGAAGGCGCTTAGTCCGGTCACCATCTCGTCGAGACCGAGCGGGCGCGTCACCGGCGGCTCGGCGCGGGCAAGGCAGCCGATCCGTTCGCACAGCCGGCAGGCGGGGCCTATCGGCGTGGCCGGATTGCTGCCCTGTCCGGCTTTTCCGGTCGCAGCGGCAGCCGGCCCCGGCAGTGCCGCGCCATAGACGATCTCGTCACGAAAGCCGATGTCGCAGCCCAGCAGAAGTGCGGTACGGCGCGGGCGCTCCGCAAACGAGCCTTGCGGTCCTTCAAGCGTGCGGGCGACGCAGAGGAACTCGGCGCCGTCGGGCATTTCCACCGCCTCGACGAAGATCTGGCCGGGCTGGGTGAAGGCGGCATGCACGGGAAGCTTCGGACAGCCGCCGCCGAAACGGCTTTGCGGAAAACCCTGGCTGCCCGCCTTGCGGAAGCGGTTTCCGGCATTGTCGACCTCGAGCATGAAGAACGGCACGCCCGGCGTGCCCGGCCGCTGCAGCATGGTCAGGCGGTTCGCCGCCTGCTCGAAGGAGACGCCGAAACGCGAGCGCAGCACGTCGACGTCGTACCGTGCGCGGTGTGCTGCTGCGTGAAAGGATTGATAAGGCATCATCAAAGCGTGGGCGGCGTAGCGGCCAAGCTCGAAGCGGGCGAGCCGGCGGGCCTCATCCGTGGTCAGCTTCAGTGCCTGGATCTCGCTTGCCACCGCGACCGTCATGCGGATCAGGCAGGCCTCCATCGCCACCTCGCGCAACTGGTCGAACGGCGACAGGCGCTCGGACAGAAACAGGCGCTGCGAGTGGCGGTCGTAGCGGCGGCGCCAGTTCGGCATGGTGGCGACCGGCAGCACCTTGACGACGATGCCGTATTCGCGCTTCAGCCAGGCCTTCAGTGCACCGAGCAGATCGTCGCCTGGATCGAGAACCGACGTGAATGCCTCGGCCTCCTCTTCGAGCGCGGCAAAATGGTTCGGCCGGCGCTCGAAAATCTCGTGCACCTCGTCGATCGGCAAGCGGGCGCCGGAGAGTGCCGTCGCTTTGCCCTCACGCGCGAGAAGCTCGTTGAGGTCGGAAAGGCGCTCCGCCTGCTCGCGATAGGCGCGAAACAGCTTTATCACCGCGGCGGAAGCGTTGGGCGCCGCCTCGGCAAGCTCGATCAGCTCCTGGTCACCAGGCAATTCGCCGACCAGCAGCGGATCTGAAAACACCTCCTTCAGGGCGGCGACCGACCCTCTCGCCTCGCCCTGCAATTCATGCGGGTCGACCTTGTAGACAGACGCAAGCCTCAGGATCAGCTGGACCGTCAGCGGCCTCTGGTTGCGCTCGATGAGATTGAGATAGGACGGCGAGATGCCGAGCCCTTCGGCCATCGCCGTCTGGGTCAGGCCCTTGGCGCTGCGGATACGGCGGATGCGCGGCCCGGCGAAGATCTTCTGGTCAGCCACGAATTCGGCCTCTCAAAGCCCGGCTCCGATTCGGCCAAACCAGTAGGCGGTAAGGCACACAGCAGCAGCCAATCCATAGATTATCCCGGCCATCGCCAATCTGGATCGCGATTTCCAGTACCCGAAGAGAGAAGCAACCAGCAAACCCATCGAAGTCAGCGTAACGAGAGCTTCCATTGTCTGTTGCATTTCGGGCCTTCGGACAGCGAACACTGCCAAGAACGCTATGGTCGCTGACTGAACGAGAATATACGAAATCACGACATCAAGCCTTGGCGGACCCGAAACCCTTGAGGCGTCGGCATCGAGGGATACGAACATCGCTTGCGGCCTTCGAAAGGCGCTGATTGCGCACACGAATGAGGCACCAGCAGCGAAAACAAGCCAAACCATCAAAGCATCCCCTCCGTCAATAATTTTACTGAATTGTCGGCCATGCCATCTATCCGGGTATTGACAATATTTACACTTTTACAGCGCCGCGATGTCAAACACAACACAGGTTTTCCCTTATTTTGAGCCAGTTTTCCTAATTTTTCTGGGCTCTTTTCGCATGCAATGTAAATTCAGTCATAGCTCGACATCCAGACGATTGGCTTCGGGACAGGCTGCAGCAACCTTCGGAGTGACCAATGACCGATTTTTACAACTTCGTCCCCTCGGCGCCGGAAGGCCGCTTCGACGGCATCGAGCGGCCCTACTCGCCAGAGGACGTGAAGCGGCTGCGCGGTTCGGTCCAGATCCGGCAGAGCCTCGCCGAAATGGGCGCCAACCGGCTCTGGCAGCTCATCCACGAGGAGGACTTCGTCAACGCGCTCGGCGCCATGTCTGGCAATCAGGCGATGCAGCAGGTCCGGGCCGGGCTGAAGGCGATCTACCTGTCTGGATGGCAGGTCGCCGCCGACGCCAACACCGCATCCGCCATGTATCCGGACCAGTCGCTTTATCCCGCCAATGCGGCGCCCGAACTGGTCAAGCGCATCAACCGCACCCTGCAGCGCGCCGACCAGATCGAGACCTCCGAAGGCAAGGGGCTTTCCGTCGACACATGGTTCGCGCCTGTTGTCGCCGATGCGGAAGCCGGATTCGGCGGACCGCTCAATGCCTTCGAGATCATGAAGGCCTTCATCGAGGCGGGTGCCGCCGGCGTCCACTACGAGGACCAGCTGGCGTCGGAGAAGAAATGCGGCCATCTCGGCGGCAAGGTGCTGATCCCGACCGCCGCACACATCCGCAACCTCAACGCCGCGCGACTTGCTGCCGACGTCATGGGCACGCCGACGCTGGTCGTCGCGCGCACCGACGCGGAAGCGGCAAAGTTGCTCACCTCCGACATCGACGAGCGCGACCAGCCGTTCGTCGACTATGGCGCCGGCCGCACGGTGGAAGGCTTCTACCACGTCAGGAACGGCATCGAGCCGTGCATTGCGCGGGCCATCGCCTACGCGCCTTACGCCGACCTGATCTGGTGCGAAACGTCCAAGCCCGATCTGGCGCAGGCCAAAAAATTCGCCGAGGGCGTGCACAGGCACCATGCCGGCAAGCTTCTCGCCTATAATTGCTCGCCGTCCTTCAACTGGAAGAAGAACCTCGACGACGCCACGATCGCCAGGTTTCAGCGGGAACTCGGCGCCATGGGCTACAAGTTCCAGTTCATCACGCTAGCCGGTTTTCACCAGCTCAATTTCGGCATGTTCGAACTCGCCCGCGGCTACAAGGCGCGGCAGATGGCGGCCTATTCCGAGTTGCAGGAAGCGGAGTTCGCGGCGGAAGCCCACGGCTACACCGCGACCAAGCACCAGCGCGAAGTCGGCACCGGCTATTTCGACGCCGTGTCGATGGCGATCACCGGTGGCCGGTCTTCGACTACGGCCATGCATGAATCGACCGAGCACGCCCAGTTCAAACCGGCCGCAGAATAGCAGGAACGCAACAGACAGAGGAAACGCCCCTAAAGGGCTAAGGGAGAAGACCAATGGCATCGATCAGTCGCGTCAAGGAACGGGCCGAAGAACAGGCCACCACCATGAGTGTCGACCAGCAGGCGACCATCCGCATGCTGGCCAACGACCTGCACAGGCTCAACCAATCGGTGATGAAGGCGGTCGAGGCCGGTGTGTCGGTGGAGCTCGTGCGCTCGGCACGGCACCACGGCGGCGACGGCAACTGGGGCGATCTGCTGATCCCGGTGATCGTCACGCAGCGGAGCCTCGACTGACCGAAATCCGACCAAAGCCTGTCGGTCGATCCGGCATCACCTGCGCAGTCTCTGCGCAGGTGATCTGCGTTTGCACGATCAGTTGCCATAATGAGCAAGAACAGAACTTGCTTTAAATTTTAACGTTTCTTGCGATATTCTGGATATCGGTCGTTTCAGCTTGACATAGGGAGAGATCTCACGGCAATTGTCTCTAAGTTTCAACCCTGCATTGAAACCCGACGAGTGCCCGCCACGCTCATGCGCCCCATGAATCGCGATACCAAGACTGTAAACCACCTGACTTTCGTGAGCCGCAACGTGGACCCGGAGATGCTCACAGACTTCACCCGTGTGCTCGTCGTCGGAAAGTCTCCGGTCAACCGGGTGGTGGTTTCGAAAATCGTCGAACGATCCGGGCTCAAACCGATCTCGGAATCGCCCGAAACGGCAGCAACGACTTTGCGATCGCTCATTCCCGGAGCTGTCGTCCTCGATGGCGGAGCGGACAACAAGGACTGCGACGCGCTGATGTCCGGTATCGACGCGCTGCGACGCACCTCGGGCAGGTCGCTTCCCTCGGTGATCCTGCTTTCGACCAAGAACGGCACACCGGAGAGCCTCGGCCTGTCGAGCGTCGTCGATGCGGTTGTCGTCAAACCGATCACGACCGAACGGCTGCAGCCAGTGATCGACCATTTGATCGGGCTCGCACGCAGCTAGCCGACGTCCGATCCGGCTTCCACGCCTTTCCTCGCTTCTTGCGATCGAATCTGGATACTTATGTTAGTATGCGAGCGCTCGGTACCGCCTGACAATGAGCCCCGCTACGTCTCCTTTTGCAATTGCGACGCATCTGGGATAGCACCTTCGAACAAATCCGCAGGCATGTTCCGACTTCGCGACATGGCTGTCGATATCGGCGGATCACGACATGTCCTCAGAACAGACCATCGCCGCGCTTTGCAGGAAACTCGGACTGCGCATCACCGGTCCGCGCCGCGTCATCATGCGCGTTCTATCCGAATCCAGCGACCATCCGGATGTGGTGGAACTCCATCGCCGTGTTGTCGCCATCGAGCCGACGATCGCGCTCGCCACTGTCTATCGCACCGTCAGCCTTCTGCGCGAAAAGGGCATTCTGGAGCGGCACACCTTTGGCGATCGGCGCGCCAGATACGAAACCGTCCCCCGTGAGCATCACGATCATCTCATCAATATCGAGACGGGAGACGTCGTCGAATTCCAGTCGTCGGAGATCGAGCGGCTCCAAGAGGAAATCGCTCGACAGCACGGATTCACGATAATCAGCCACAGACTGGAGATCTACGTGAAGCCGATCCAGAAAACGCGACGCTCTCGTCAATCCGGAGAATGACCGCCCGTTTCTAGCGTTCCTCGCCAATCTCCATTCGGCCCACTCTAAGTGTGGTGACGGCGAAGGCCGCGATGAAGGCGGCGGACAGCATGAGAACGATGGTCGGCGCCGGTGCGCTGTCGATGAAGAAGGACAGATAGACGCCGAGAAACGACGCGGCGACCGCGATCGCGACCGACAGGATCAGCATGGCGCTAAACTTCCTTGTGAGCAGGAAGGCGATGGCGCCAGGCGCGATCAGCATGGCGATGGCCATGATGATGCCGACCGCCTTCAGCGCGCCGACGATAGTGAGCGAGATCAGGCAAAGCAGGCCGTAGTGGAGCAGATTGACCCGAAGACCAACCGCGCGAGCCTGAGCCGGGTCGAAGGCGTGCAGCAGGAAGTCGCGCCACTTGATCCCGATGATGCCGGCCGTGATCGCAGCAATGAGCCCCGTTTCGACGATGTCGCGCAAGCCGATGCCCAGCACATCGCCGAACAATATGTGGTCGAGATGCACGTCGGACTGGACCTTTACATAGAGCACCAGGCCGAGACCGAACATGCCGGAGAAGACGATGCCCATTATCGTGTCCTGTTTGATGCGGCTGTTGTCCTTGAGGAAGCCGGTGGCGAGAGCGCAGACCATTCCGGCGGCGAAGGCGCCGATCGAATAGGGGAATCCGACAATGTAGGCGATGACCACGCCGGGAAAGACGGCGTGGCTGATGGCGTCGCCCATCAGCGACCAGCCCTTGAGAACGAGAAAGCAGGAGAGCAGCGCCGTCGGCATAGCGACCAGAACCGAAACAATCAGGGCATTGACCATGAAGTCGAACTGGAAGGGGCTAAGCAGCGTATCGAGGATGTTCATAGGCTGGCCTCCAAGGCCCGCGCCGAGCGGCGGCGGGCTGCCAGCATTCCATGCTTGGGAGCGAAGAAGAAGGCGGCGAGAAAGATCAGCGTCTGCAACACGACTATGATGCCGCCGGTGGCGCCGTCGAGGAAATAACTGGCATAGGCGCCGCTGAAACTCGTGGCCGCGCCGATGACGACCGCGATGACGAGCAGGCGCGGAAAGCGGTCCGTCAGAAGATAGGCGGTCGCGCCGGGAGTCACCACCATGCAGATGACGAGGAAGGCGCCGACGGTCTGAAGCGCGGCGACCGTGGAGGCCGATAGCAGCATGAAGAACATGATCTTGAGCGCGCTCGGGTTGAGGCCGATCGAGCGGGCATGGCTCTCGTCGAAGAAAACCACCATCAGATCCTTCCATTTCACCAGCAGGATGGCGAGCGAGACGAAGCCTATGATGGCGAGCTGAAGCGTGTCTTCCGGGGTGATGGCCAAGATGTTGCCGAGCACGATCGTCTGAATATTCACGGAGGTCGGTGACAGCGACACCATGAACAAGCCGAGGCCGAAGAAGGAGGAGAAGATCAGGCCGATGATGGCGTCTTCCTTCAGCTTGGTGCGCTGGTTGAGGAAGAGCATCGCGGCAGCGGCTAGCCCGCCGGAGAAGAAGGCGCCGATCGAGAAGGGAAGGCCCAGCATATAGGCGCCAGCGACGCCCGGCACGATCGAATGCGAGAGCGCGTCACCGATCAGCGACCAGCCTTTTAGCATCAGATAGCAGGACAGGAAGGCGCAGACACCGCCGACCAAGGCGGACACCCACATGGCATTGAGCATATATTCGTAGCCGAACGGCTCGAGCAGGACACTCATTTGTCCGGTTCCCGCATCTTTTGCTGCATGGCTCCGTTCTCTCCGTAGAAGACCAGTGGCCGTTCGTCGTCGGTGATGACGGCAAGGCGGCGCCTGTCGTCGTCCTCATGCAGCCCGGCGCCGCCCAGCACGAAATGACGCAAGACGCCACCGAAAGCCTTTTCCAGGTTCGCCTGCGTGAAGGTCTGGCCTGTCGGCCCGTAGGCAAGGACCGTATTCCGGAGCAGCACGGCACGGTCGCAGAACTCCGGCACGCTACCCAGATTATGCGTCGAGACCAGCATCACTCGGCCTTCGTGCCGGAGCGCGCGCAGCAGTTCGATGATAGCGTCCTCGGTCCTGACGTCGACGCCGGTGAAGGGCTCGTCGAGCAGGATGACGCGCCCGTCCTGCGCCAGCGCCCGAGCGAGAAAGACGCGCTTTTTCTGCCCGCCCGAAAGCTCGCCGATCTGGCGCTTGCGGAAATCGCTCATGCCGACACGCGCAAGCGCGGCCGTAACCGCCTCGCGATCAGCCGCCTTCGGAAGGCGCATCATGCCCATATGGCCGTAGCGACCCATCATGACGACGTCCTCGACCAGTACTGGAAAGTTCCAGTCGACCTCCTCGGCCTGCGGCACATAGGCGACGACGTTCTTCCTCAGCGCGGCCGCGGCCGGCTGTCCGAGAACAATAATCTCTCCCTTTGCCACCCGCACGAAGCCCATGATGGCTTTGAACAGCGTCGACTTGCCCGAGCCGTTGACACCGACAAGTGCCGTGATCGTGCCTGTCGGAATTTCAAAGCTCGCATCCCGCAGCGCCGTGTGGCCGTTGCGGTAGGTGACAGTCGCGCCGCGGACGGCGAGACCGCCTCCCGCATCTTCGGACGCGGGGGCAAGAGGCGGAACGGCTTCGTTCATTGCGACAGCCCTGCGGCGAGGCCTTTCTGAACCGTATCCGATGTCACACGCAGCAGGTCGATATAGGTCGGCACCAGGCCGTCCGCCTCGCTGAGAGAATCGACGTAGAGCACGCCGCCGTAATGCACTCCTGTCTCACGCGCGACCTGCCGGGCCGGCTTGTCCGACACGGTGCTTTCGCTGAAGACGGCGACGATCTTGTTTTCCCTGACGGCGTCGATCACCTTGCGAACCTGCTGGGGGGTGCCTTGCTGGTCAGCGTTGATCGGCCACAAATAAAGCTCCTTCAGCCCGAAATCGCGTGCGAGGTAGGAGAAAGCGCCTTCGCTCGACACCAGCCAGCGCCTGTCCTGCGGGATCGAGGCAAGCTTATCGCGGATCGGCGCGACGGCCGCCTCTATCTTTGCCTTGTAGGCTTCTGCATTGGCCTTGTAGGTCTCGGCATGCGCCGGATCGTGCGCGACGAAGGCGTCGCGGATGTTGTCGACGTAGATCAGCGCGTTTGTCGGCGACATCCAGGCATGCGGGTTCGGTTTGCCCGTATAGGGTCCCTCGGCGATGCTCATCGGCTGGACGCCCTCGGAGACAATAGCGCCGGGCACATCGCTGAGGTTCTGGAAAAATTTTTCGAACCAGAGTTCGAGGTTGAGGCCGTTCCACAGAATGAGCTGTGCACCTTGCGCCCGCTGAATATCGCCCGGCGTCGGCGCGTAATTGTGGATCTCCGCTCCAGGCTTGGTGATCGATTCCACGATTGCTGCATCGCCCGCCACGTTCTTCGCCATGTCGGCGATGACGGTGAAGGTCGTCACCGCCTTGAATTTTTCCTGGGCTTTCGCTGGGCTTGAAGCCACCGCCGCAGCGAAAACCGCAGCCATCAAGCCAACGACAACCCGTCGTCCGTATCTCTCGAACATCAATTTCTCCTGTCGCGATCCTTAATGTCTCGCCGCTGGCCGCCAATTGTGCGACTGCGGCGCGCGCTTTTCGCATATTCTGCAATTGCGACTGATTTGCAAGTAGAAAACGGCTTAACGTCGTGGATTGTGTGCGGCCGCGCGATTTGGCGTCGGCTACAGCGCGGCCCTATGACGGAGCGGACAACAAGGACTGCGACACGCTGATGTCCGGCGTCGATGCGCTGCAGCACACGTCCGGTTCGACACCGACACGCGATCAGCCGGCTTTCCCGATGCTTTCGATCAGCCGGGGCAATTCCGAGAGATCGGCAATCTGGCGGAAACGAGGCGCGGTGATCGGCGGCTCGACATGTTCCAGCGCCCAGGTCAGCTCATGCGGCACGTGGATACCCCAACTGCCGGCCTCGATCGCCGGCACCACGTCCGACTTGAGCGAATTGCCGACCATCATGCTTCTTTCGGCGCCATCACCGTGGCGGCTGAAGATATTGATATAAGTGGCGGGGCTCTTGTCGCTGACGATCTCGACGACATCGAAAAGGTCACCCAGGCCCGATTGCGCCAGCTTGCGTTCCTGATCGAAGAGGTCGCCCTTGGTGATCAACACCAGGCGATACGCATCTGCCAGCTTTTCCACGGTTTCGCGCGCATGAGGCAGCGCCTCGATCGGATGGCCAAGCATCTCGCGGCCCGCGGCAAGAATCTCGGCGATGACCGAGGCCGGCGCGCGACCCTCGGTAATCTCGATTGCCGTTTCGATCATTGACAGGGTAAACCCCTTGATGCCGAAGCCGTAGACGGCGAGGTTGCGCTTCTCGGCCTCCAGCAATCTTGCCGAGATGTGCTCCTGCTCGGCATGATCGGCGAGCAGCGCGGCAAAGCGCTTTTCGGTCATGCGGAAGAACTGCTCGTTCTGCCAGAGCGTGTCGTCGGCATCGAAGCCGATCGTGGTCAATTCATGATTGTTCTGCATTCGACGTCTTCAACCGAGGTCATTGAACTTGCGTCGAACCTAAGCCGCCCAGAGCAGTTTTCAACTGCGCAGGCGAACGCAACCGCGCTCCCCTTCCCTTCCCTCGCCGGCCCCGGCTATAATCCCAAATCCGCAACCCAATCTGGTGAATGATGCCGCCTGCAAAAAAGGAAGTCCGTCCGTCGAGCCGCGGAGGACGTATCCGCACGCCTGCCTTCGTGAAAAATCAACGTGGTGTGAAGAACTGGAAGGAAGTCGGCGCCTGGCTGGCGTGGCGCGGCATCGAGGATATCGAATGCATCACGCCCGACCAGGCCGGAGTTGCGCGCGGCAAGATGATGCCGTCCAAGAAGTTTACCTCCAACACCTCGCTGGCGCTGCCTTCGGCGGTGTTCATGACGACGATCTCCGGCGGCTACCCGGAAGACGGCAACGGCTTTCACTATCCGGAGGACGACGGCGACCTCAAGCTGATGCCGGACCTGTCGACACTGACCGTGGTGCCGTGGGAAGAGGACCCGACGGCGGCGGTCATCTGCGACCTCGTCCACCAGGACGGTCGCTCGGTCGAGTTCACGCCGCGCAACGTGCTGAAGCGTGTGCTTGACGCTTACGGCAAGCGCGGGCTGAAGCCGGTGGTGGCGCCCGAGATCGAGTTCTACCTCGTGCGCAAGAATCCCGATCCGGACTACCCGCTGACGCCGCCGGTCGGGCGTTCGGGACGGGCGATCGGCGGGGGCGCCGGCTATTCGATCGCCGGCGTCAACGAGTTCGACGAGCTGATCGACGACATCTACCATTTCTCCGAAAGCCAGGGCCTGGAGATCGATACGCTGATCCACGAGGAAGGCGCCGGCCAGCTCGAGATCAATCTGCGCCATGGCGATCCGATCGAACTCGCCGACCAAGTGTTCATGTTCAAGCGCACCATCCGCGAGGCGGCGCTGAAGCATGAGATCTACGCCACCTTCATGGCCAAGCCGATCCAGGGGCAGCCCGGGTCGGCCATGCATATCCACCAGTCGATCATCGACAAGAAGACCGGCAGGAACGTCTTTTCGGCCGAGGACGGCTCGGAAACCGAAGCCTTCTTCCATTTCCTCGGCGGCATGCAGAAACATGTGCCGAACGCGCTGGTGATGTTCGCGCCCTATGTCAATTCCTACCGCCGGCTGACGCAGTCGGCTTCGGCACCGGTCAACAACAAATGGGGCTACGACAACCGCACCACCGCCTTCCGCGTCCCGCGATCCGACCCGGCAGCCAGGCGCGTCGAGAACCGCATCCCTTCCTCCGACGCCAATCCCTATCTGGCGCTGGCTGCATCGCTCGCCTGCGGGCTGATCGGCATGACCAACAAGATCAAGGCCGAACCGCCGGTTCTCACCACCGCCAACGAGGCAGAGATCGACCTGCCGCGGAGCCTGCTCGAGGCTGTCGACCTGTTCGAAGCCGACGAGGAACTCTGCGCGCTGCTCGGCAAGTCGTTTGCCGCGACCTATGCGGCGATCAAGCGGGCGGAATTCGAGACCTTCATGGAAGTGATCAGCCCGTGGGAGCGGGAGTATCTGCTGTTGAATGTCTAGTGTAGGGGAATAGGGCAGTAAGGCAGTAGGGGAATAGGGGATGACGGCGAGGATTGATTCATACAGAGATCTGGTCGTCTGGCAGCAGGGGATGGACCTGGCAGTTTCAATCTACGAGGCAACAAGATCTTGGCCGAAGGATGAGCTCTATGGGTTGACGACTCAGGTGCGTCGGGCGGCAACCTCCGTGCCGGCCAACATCGCCGAGGGCTACGGCCGGGAGAGCCGAGCTTCCTATCAGCAATTTCTTAGAATCGCACAAGGGTCACTCAAAGAGCTGGAAACGCACCTTCTCATTGCACAAAGGGTTGGAATGGCCCCTCGCGAGACAGTCGACTCGTTGATGACTCGCAGCGAGAGCATCGGGAAATTGCTGCGGCTTCTGATCCGCAAACTATCGCCTGAATAGACACACCCTACTGCCCTACTGCCCTACTGCCCTACTGCCCTACTGCCCTACTGCCCTACTGCCCTACTGCCCTACTGCCCACTCGGTCATCATGCCCTACCAATCCCCAATCTCCCCCGGCCGCTCCTGGTATGAGGACACGGCCGGCCCACGGCCCGAATACCCGGAGCTCGACGGCGACCGGACATGCGACGTCGTCATCGTCGGCGGCGGCTTCACCGGCCTGTCGGCGGCGGCGCACCTTGCCAAGGCCGGCAGCAATGTCGTGCTGATCGAAGCGCATCGTTTCGGCGACGGCGCATCGGGCCGCAATGGCGGCCAGCTCGGCACCGGTCAGCGCGCCTGGGCCGAGGAGCTCGAAGCGGAATACGGCTTTTCCCGCGCCAAGGCGCTGTTCGACCTCGCCGAAGAGGCCAAGTCGCATCTCCTCGAATTCGCCGCCGTCAACAAGATCGAGATCGACTACATGCCCGGCCAGATGTCGGTGGCGCATAAGAAGCGCTATGTCGACGATTACAAGGCGCATGCCGAGATCATGGCGAACCGCTTCGGCTATCCGCACATCGCCTTCATGGACGCGAAGGAGACGGCGGAGCGGTTGGGCTCGACGCGCTATTTCGGCGGCACCCGCGACACCGGCACCGGGCATATCCATCCGCTGAAGCTGGTGATCGGCACGGCAAAGGTGGCGGCGCAGGCGGGCGCGCAGCTGTTCGAGCAGACGCCGGCGACCGGCATCGCGTCGCTTGGCGGCAAGGTCAGGGTCACGACGCCGAAAGGCACGATATCAGCCGAGAAATGTCTGATCGGCGTCAACGCCCATGGCGGCACGCTCGAGCCGATCAGTGCCGCGCACATCATGCCGATCGGCTCCTTCATCGGCGCGACGGTGCCGCTGGGGGCTGACACAAACGTGCTGCCGGGCGGTGAGGCGGTCGATGATTCCCGCTTCGTCGTGCGCTACTTCCGCAAATCGACGGATGGGCGGCTGCTGTTCGGCGGGCGCGAGATCTATGCCGTCAACGATCCGAAAGACATCCATGTCCACATCCGCCGGCAGATCGCCGAGCTTTACCCAGCGCTGAAGGCCGTCGAGATCACTCACGGCTGGGGCGGCTATGTCGGCATCACGATGCCGAGAAAACCCTTCGTGCGCGAGGTGATGCCCAATGTGATTTCTGTCGGCGGCTATTCCGGTCACGGCGTCATGCTGTCGAACTTTTTCGGCAAGCTCTATGCCGAAACCGTTACCGGCAACCGGGACCGGCTGAGGCTGATCGAGGACCTGAACATCCCGGCCTTTCCCGGTGGTCGACGCTTCCGCGCGCCTCTGCTCTTTCTTGCGCTCAACTGGTATGCCTTGAGGGACAGGATATAACCATAGATTGCAAAATCCCTTCCAAGTTGCAGAATCTAGCGCAAAGGTGCAGAATCCGCCCGGCAAGGGCGCAGTGATGCCACAATCGCCGGCAAAGGATGCCCGCTCAGGGCAGTTGAACGGGGATTTGCGGGCCTGCCCGCGTTGGTTTGGGACCGATGCCGACCGAATGCCGGTTTTCCCGGCACAGGTCGTAAGAACGTCGGCCCGCAAATGGAGGTTGCAAGAGTGAGAGAGCCCTTCAGTTTCGGCGCGCCGGAACGACGGCGCTTTGCGATGCAGTTTGGCTACGACGTGCGGCCCAGGTTCTGGCAGCAAATCCGGTCGAACTTGCATCTGGTCATCGCCGCGTTTGGCACAGCAGCGCTGCTTGGCGTGGCCGCGGTGGCGCTATGGCTGGCATTGCCGGCCAACGAGAGACAAGCGGTCGCGAGTCCCGAGCAGATCGTTTCAAGCATTCCGGTAAAAACAACAAGGATCGTGCCGGCCGCGGCCTCGAAGGTCGCCGCGCTGCAGCAGGCTGCGAGCAAGACCGATGCGGTTTCGCCGGTGGTGGTTGCGGCGAAGGCCGAGATAACGGCGCTGGCGCCCAATGATCCTCGCTGGACAGGATCGGGATCCACATCCCGCCAGATGGCAGGCCAGGCTGAACAAACGGCAGACAAGCCGTCCACTGCGGCGGCATTCGACGATCCGGCAGCGAAAACCAAAGTGGCAGCATTGCTTGCCAAAGTTGCTGCTCCCAACGAGACGGCGACGGACGGCGCGCCAACCGCCGCCATTCCCAACCCGAAGCCGGGAGAGCCGGCGGCGACACAGAACGATGGCACCCAGGCCAAAGTCGAGGCCAAGAAAGCGAGCGCGGCAGACACCGGACGCATCCTCAGGGCCGTCACCATGCGCACCGGCCCGAAGAACAATGCGGCCGCTATAGTCACCGTTCCCGCCAAGACCTCTGTTCAGGTGATGGGCTGCAAGAAATGGTGCCAGATCGTCTACAACGGCAAACGCGGCTGGATCTACAAGAGCTTTGTCAAGACCGGCGCCTAAAGCGCGTCGCGTTTTGAATTGGATTCAGGCGACGCGCTTTAAGTTCTCGTTTTTATGCATGTCGTTATCGCAAAACCGCTGCGCACTTTTGCGCGACATGCATTAGGGCTGGTCAGGCGATCCCTCGTCGTCGCAGCACGGCTCGGATGGCTTCTGTAATACAGTCGGCCGCCGCGTCCAGCGAGGGCGATGAACCGTCAAGTCAAACTTGAAACCGACAGGGCCGGACGGCTCAGACGCAACGTCCACCGTCGACTTCCAGCGCCACGCCAGTGATAAAAGCCGCCTCGTCCGAAGCCAGCCAGAGCGCCGCGTTGGCTATGTCGAGCGGCGTCGAAAGCCGGCCAAGCGGGATGGACGCGCGGAATTTCTCGCGGATTTCGGGTGTGTCGGCGCCCATGAATTTTTCCAGCATGCCGGTCTCGCCGGCGACGGGGCAGAGGCAGTTGACGCGGATGTTCTTCGGCGCGAGTTCCACCGCCATGGACTTGGTCGCGGTGATCGCCCAGCCCTTCGATGCATTGTACCAGGTGAGGCCGGGCCGCGGCCTGATGCCGGCCGTCGAGGCCGTGGTCAGGATGACGCCGCCGCCTTGCCGGTCCATGACCGGCACAACCGCCAGAGCGGCGTGGTAGATCGCCTTCATATTGACGGCCGTGATCAGGTCGAAGGTCGTCTCGTCGACCTCGAGCATATCACCGTTGCGATGGGTGTAGCCGGCATTGTTGACCATGATGTCGATGCGGCCGAAGGCGCTCTTTGCGGCATCGACCATCTCGTCGAACTCGGAACGCAACGAGACGTCCGTCTGGGTCCAGATCGCCGCCCGGCCGACCTCGTTGGCGACGCGTTCGGCGCCCTTGGCGTTGAGGTCGGCGATAACGACCTTGGCGCCCTCCTCGGCAAAGCGCTTGGCGATACCCTCGCCGAAACCTGACGCGGCACCGGTAATGATGGCAACTTTGTTTTCCAGGCGCATGACTTTTGCACTCATGATTGAAGACGATCGCTCGGGCAGCCGCCGGCGATGGCCGCCGAAAGATCAGTATACACGCTCGATTTCTCCTTTGGCTTTCGCTTCGATCCCGCTCTATGCTGCAACTGCGAAGGCCACCCGGAACACCTCGCCGACAAGCCGCCGGGTTGCGCCAGTGTCAAGAGCATACCTCAAGGCCAATCGGCAAAAACCCATTGACCTTGGGATGTGACGTCGTGGCACTGGAAAATCTAAATCGATTAGATTATATCGACCGCGTCACAGCGACCGGCGTTAAAGCGGACAGACCATGACCAGCCAGATCATTCCCGTCGAGCCTTTCGACTTCATCATTTTCGGCGGCACCGGCGATCTGTCGGAACGCAAGCTTTTGCCGTCGCTCTATCATCGCCAGCGCGGCCATCAATTTTCCGAACCGACGCGCATCATCGGCACGTCGCGCTCGAAAATGACCGATGAGGAATTCCAGGCTTTCGCCAGGCAGGCGATTTCCGACCATGTGAAACCGGCCGATATCGATGCCACGGAGCTGAAGACGTTTCTTGCCCGGCTTTCCTATGTCTCGGCCGACGCGACCAATGGCGCGGGCTTCGACAAATTGAAGACGGCGATCGGCGACAGCGAATGCATCCGCGCTTTCTATCTGGCGGTGGCGCCGGCGCTGTTCGGCGACATCTCGCACAAGCTGAAAGAGAACGGTTTGATCACGCCGAACTCGCGCATCGTGCTGGAGAAGCCGATCGGGCGCGATCTCGCCTCGGCGCGCGAGCTCAACGATCTGGTCGGCGATGATTTCCATGAAAGCCAGATTTTCCGCATCGACCACTATCTCGGCAAGGAGACGGTGCAGAACCTGATGGCGTTGCGCTTTGCCAACGCGCTCTACGAGCCGCTGTGGAATTCCGCCAATGTCGATCATGTGCAGATCACCGTGGCCGAGACCGTCGGCCTCGAAGATCGCGTCACCTACTACGACAAGGCCGGCGCGCTGCGCGACATGGTGCAGAACCACATGCTGCAGCTCCTCTGCCTCGTCGCGATGGAGGCGCCGTCGTCGATGGATGCCGATGCGGTGCGCGACGAGAAGCTGAAGGTGCTGCGGGCGCTGAAACGCATCAACGGCAACGAAGCCCCCAAGCACACGGTGCGCGGCCAATACCGTGCCGGGGCCTCGGCCGGCGGGCCGGTGAAAGGCTATGTCGAAGAGCTCGGCAGGAACAGCAACACCGAGACATTCGTTGCGCTAAAGGCCGAAATCGGCAACTGGCGCTGGGCGGGCGTGCCGTTCTACCTCAGGACGGGCAAGCGGCTGGCGACCCGCGTCTCGGAGATCGTCATCGAATTCAGGCCAATTCCGCATTCGATCTTCGGCGAAAGCGCCGGGCCGATCTCCGCCAACCAGCTGGTCATCCGGCTGCAGCCCGACGAAGGCGTCAAGCAGTTCATCATGATCAAGGATCCGGGGCCTGGCGGCATGCGGCTGCGGCAGATTCCGCTCGACATGAGTTTTGCGCAATCCTTCGACGGCCGCGCCCCCGATGCCTATGAACGGCTGATCATGGACGTCATCCGTGGCAACCAGACGCTGTTCATGCGCCGCGACGAGGTCGAGGCGGCGTGGAAGTGGATCGACCCGATCCAGGACGCATGGGAAAGCGCAAGGCAAGAGGCGCAGGGCTATACGGCCGGCACATGGGGTCCCTCGGCCTCGATTGCGCTGATCGAACGCGACGGGCGGACATGGCACGAGAGCAATTGAACGGCGCCGCCTACAGCTGGCACGCGTTTGCCGAACGCCAGGACCTGGCGGCAGCACTTGCCGGCCACGTCGCAGGCCGCCTTACCAATGCAATCGCAGAGCGCGGCACGGCACTGCTCGCCGTTTCGGGCGGCACGACGCCGGCGAAATTTTTAGCATCGCTTTCGAATATCCCGATCGCCTGGAACAAGATCACCGTGACGCTGGTCGACGAGCGTTGTGTGCCGGCCTCGTCTCCGCGCTCCAACGCCGGGCTGGTCGCCGCCAATCTTTTGCAAAACGCGGCCGCAGCCGCACGTTTCGTGCCGCTCTACCACGAGGCAGCAAGCATCGAGGATACGTGGGAGGCTGACAGCAGGATGTTGCGGTCGCTGCCCTGGCCGCTCGATGTGGTCGTGCTTGGCATGGGAACCGATGGCCATACCGCATCGTTCTTTCCGGACGCCGACAATCTGGAAAAACTGCTCGACCCGTCCTCGGAAAGGGTGGTGTTCCCGGTCCACGCGGCAAGCGCCGGCGAACCGCGCCTGACGCTGTCGCTGGCGCGGATCGTCAGGGCCGGCTTCGTCGCACTGCACATCGAAGGCGAAGACAAGCGCAACGCATTCGAGAGCGCGATTGGATCGGAAACGCGAAAACCCATTCGTGCCGTGCTCGACACAGCCGAGAGGCCCGTAGAGGTTTTCTGGGCACCCTGATTTCAACTTGCCGAGGGGTCCCGGCAGATAGCCGGACGGTGTCTGCGGGACCTCGCCTGAAAGGACAGACACCATGACCGCGAGACGCGACATCGAAGCCATCACCGAGCGCATCCGCCAACGTTCCAGACCAGGGCGCGAGGCCTATCTCGGCCGTATCGCCGAAGCATCGCACCGCACCGCCAACCGGGCCGTGCTGTCCTGCGGCAACCTCGCCCATGGCTTTGCCGTCTGCGGCCCTTCGGAAAAGGTGGCACTTGGCGGCGACCGGGTGCCGAACCTCGGCATCATAACCTCCTATAACGACATGCTGTCGGCGCATCAGCCTTTCGAGACATTTCCCGCGCTGATCAAGGACGCGGCACGCGAGGCCGGCGGCATTGCCCAGGTCGCCGGCGGCGTGCCGGCGATGTGCGACGGCGTCACGCAGGGCCAGCCCGGTATGGAGCTGTCGTTGTTCTCACGCGACGTGATCGCCATGGCCGCGGCGATCGGCCTGTCGCACAACATGTTCGACGCCGCCGTCTATCTAGGCGTCTGCGACAAGATCGTGCCGGGGCTGGTGATCGCGGCGCTGACCTTTGGCCATCTGCCGGCGGTCTTCATCCCGGCCGGGCCGATGACGACGGGGCTGCCCAACGACGAGAAGGCCAAGGTCCGCCAGCTCTACGCCGAAGGCAAGGCGGGAAGGGCCGAACTGCTCGAGGCCGAGTCCAAATCCTATCACGGGCCGGGAACCTGCACCTTCTACGGCACGGCGAACTCCAACCAGATGCTGATGGAGATCATGGGCCTGCATACGCCCGGCACCTCCTTCGTCAACCCTGGTACGCCGTTGCGCGACGCGCTGACCCGGGAGGCGACGAAGCGGGCGCTGGCAATCACCGCGCTCGGCAACGCCTATACGCCGGTGGGCCGGATGATCGATGAACGCTCGATCGTCAACGGCATCGTCGGCCTGCACGCCACCGGCGGATCGACCAATCACACCATACACCTGATCGCCATGGCAGCTGCGGCCGGCATCGCCATTAGCTGGCAGGACATTTCGGACCTTTCGGAAGCCGTACCGCTGCTGGCGCGGGTCTATCCGAACGGCCTTGCCGACGTGAACCATTTCCATGCGGCCGGCGGGCTCGGCTTCCTGATCCGCGAACTGCTCGACGAAGGCATCCTGCACGAGGACGTCCAGACGGTTTGGGGCGAAGGGCTGCGGCCTTATGCGGTCGAAGCCAAGCTCGGCGCCGATGGCGGCGTGGTGCGCGAGGCCTCGCCGCGCGAAAGCGGCGACGCGAAGGTGCTGGCGCCGTTCAGGAAGGCGTTCCAGCCGACGGGCGGATTGAAAATGCTCTCAGGCAATCTCGGCCACGCCGTCATCAAGACATCGGCGGTGAAACCGGAGCGGCGCATCATCGAGGCGCCGGCCAAGGTGTTCGACAGCCAGCAAGGGCTCAACGAAGCGTTCAAGGCCGGCTCGCTGACCGGCGATTTCATTGCAGTCATCCGCTTCCAGGGGCCGAAAGCCAACGGCATGCCGGAGCTGCACAAACTGACCACCGTGCTCGGCGTCCTGCAGGATCGTGGCCAGCATGTGGCGCTGGTCACCGACGGCCGCATGTCGGGCGCGTCCGGCAAGGTGCCGGCGGCGATCCACGTGACGCCGGAGGCGGTCGAGGACGGGCCGATCGCCAGGATCCATGATGGCGACATCATCAGGCTCGATGCCGAGGCCGGAACGCTGGAAGTGCTGGTGCCGGCCGGCGATTTCGCGCTGCGACGGGCGGCGGACAGCGATCTTATCGCCAATGAATTCGGCTTCGGCCGCGAGCTTTTCGCTGGGTTCCGGCAAATGGTCGGCCGCGCCGATCATGGCGCCAGCGCCTTCGGGAACGACGTGGCAGAATTCGCGCTGCAGTGAAAAAGGGCGACTCGTGGCCGTCTGACACCGGCTGTCGATTGCCACGCAATTTTGCCTTTTGACCACTATGTTACCTTTGAGTCATTATTGCCTATCTCGTGACCGGTCATTCGTAGCCGATGCAGCGCGATCGAGCGCTTCTGCGTCTTCCAGAAACGGCAAAGTCCGACCCCAAGCGGAAGCTCGTCCGCCCGGCCGAATTCACGCCATGACCCACCGCGAATGGCCGCTTAGCGCCGCATGTCGGCCATTGAGTCCAGCTTTGGCGCTGCCCGAGAGCAGACATTGCCGGGTGACCATGCTGGAAGTCGTAGTCGCGCCAGAACCCGACGTCCGGCCGACGCCCGCCGAATAGCTTAATCCCAAGGATTTTATGCTCTTCGTTCGCAGCAATCCTCCGGCGACCTGAAGACACCATTCCATCGTTAAGGCAAGGACTCGCATGAGCGATGAGCTGTCATTCTTGGCCAACCGCTTGCATCTAAACAGCGGCTGCAGATTCCGAGCGCCCAGCCGCTTCCGTATCGCGGTGATCTCCTCCCCAACGATCAGCGATTTCAGCGCATGCATCATGCAGCCCTAGGTGCAGGTTCATGGTCTCGGACCGATTAGTCTTGCCAGCGGCTGCAATTGGGATCAATTTCGTGGACTGGAGATAAACATCTCCTCGCATAGCCAACTGTCTGAAGGGGAGCTGCGGCCGCAGGATCACAGGGGCAGGGAGGAAGGGATGCGAGCGTCTCGGAGCCGAGAGGGTGTATCGTTGGCCCGCATCAATGCTATGTGCAGGTTATTCCTGCTCATAGTCGCGGCGCTTGTTGTCGGTTTGCCCCAACCCGCACAGCCGACCGAGCCGGATGGCGATACGTTGAGATTGTTGCTGTGGCAAGCGCCAAGCACACTGAACCCACACCAGGCGCCGGGCATCAAGGATCAAACGGCAAGCCGTATCGTCTACGAGCCGCTGGCCAGCTTTGACGCAGAGGGCCGGCTGGTGCCCTTTCTCGCAGCCGAGATTCCATCGCTTGAGAACGGCCAGGTCGCGCCCGATGGCAGATCGGTCACATGGAAGCTTAGGCCGGGCATCAAGTGGTCCGACGGCGTGCCGTTCACCGCAAAGGATGTCCTTTTCACCTACCAATACATAGTGAACGAGGACGTGGGCTCGTCGAGCGCGGGCTCGTACAAATCAGTCGCGAAGGTGGAGGCGCTGGACAACTTGACCATCAAGGTCACGTTCAAGGACGTCAATCCCGCCTGGTCGCTGCCCTTCGTCGGCGTGCAGGGAATGGTTATTCCGGAACACGTATTCGGCCAGTACAACAACAAAGATGCCGCCAGCGCTCCGGCAAACCTCGCCCCGGTGGGCACCGGTCCTTACCGCCTCAAGGAGTTCCGGACGGAGGACGTCCTTCTCATCGGCGAGGACGTCGTCAACACGGTCAAGATCATCTTTGAGCCAAATCCCGAGTATCGTGATCGTGACAGCCTGGCGTTCAAGCAGGCCACGCTTCAGGGCGGTGGCGACGCCAGAACTGCTGCAAACGCAGTGAGCGAAGGCATCGTCGACTACGCGTGGAACCTTCAGGTCGGCGAGGCTGACCTTCGAAGGCTTGAAACCAAGGGCGTTGGTAGGGTCGATTTGTATTGGGGATCTTATGTCGAACGCATCATGCTCAATTTCACCGATCCCAGACGGGAAACCGCCGACGGCGAACGCGCGAGCGTGGAGTTCCCGCATCCAATCCTGACCGACAGGCGCGTCCGGCAGGCGCTGGCGGCCGCCGTTGACCGCCGGAAAGCTGCCGAACTGCACGGCAGGAGTGGCCGCGCCACCGCCAATCTCCTTGTCGCACCGGCCGCCTTCGCCTCGCCGAACACGAAATGGGAGTTCAATCTCGATAAGGCGCGCGCTCTGCTGGACGAAGCCGGATGGCGCGACACCGATAGCGACGGCGTCCGCGACAAGGACGGCGTCCCGCTGGCGCTGGTGTTTCAGACCAGCATCAACCCGGTGCGGGAGGCGACCCAGGACTTCATAGAGGCGGACTTCGGCTCGATCGGAGTCCGGGTGGAAAACAAGCTGATCGATTCCAGCATCTTCCTGGGGTCGTCGCCCGACAATACGAACACCAGACGGCACTTCTATGCGGACCTCGAGGAGTTCGCTTACGGCAACAAGGGCCCCGATCCCGGCAGCTACATGATCGGCTGGACCTGCGCAGAAGCAGCACAGAAGAAAAACAATTGGTCGGGAACGAATTGGGCCCGCTATTGCAATCCCGAGTATGATGCGCTGTTCCAAGCGTCAGCGACGGAAGTCGATCCGGAGAAACGGAGCGCGCTGTTCATGGCGATGAACGATCTCCTGATCGCCGATGCCGCGGTCATTCCGCTCATCGAATGGGCTTATACTTCGGGCCTGCGCAATGACATAGCCGGCTACGATCCTACCCCTTGGGACGCTGAAACCTGGGACATAGCGAAGTGGCATCGCAAGAAGTGATCGGAGGCGGCCGGGACGCAGAAGGCATCCGAGCGGACGGGAAGTCGGGGCAAATTCGGCAGTTGTACACCGCTCCCTTGGGGAAACTGACCGCTTGGGTCGCGGCCGCGCTGCGCAAGCTCAACATTGGCGGCAAGCTTACGGTCGGCTTTGGCATCCTGGTCGCTTTAATGCTGCTTGTCGTCGGGTTGAACTACCTGGGAAGCATAGCGGCCGTTCGCAACATCAACAGAACCACCGATCTCAGCGCGCCAAGCGCGGTTGCATCGGCTCGGGCCCAAGCGAATCTGCTCCGCATGCTGGGCGAGGTGCGAGGTTATCTGGCACTTGGCGACGAATCCTATCGGGATGGCTATCGGCTGGCCAACGAGGCCTTCCTTGCCGACATGCGCGAGCTCGCGGGTCTCCTGCGCGCAAAGGGCGAGTCGCCAGCCGGGCGCAGCAATGCCGAGCTCGGCATGCAAGAAATCGGTCAACTGCTGGCTGAATGGCAACCACTGTCCGAGCAGCTATTCGAACTGCGTAACGATCAGCTGCGCAGGGAACCCGCGCTCAAGATCCTTGTGAGCGACGCCAACCCGCTCATAGCGACGGTGGTGGCGTCGGCCAAAGCCATGATGCTGGCCCAGCGGAACCGTGATCCGACGGCTGCGAATACGGCGCTCCTGGCCGACCTGGCCTCGTTCCAGAGCTCCTTCTACGCGATGGTCGCTGGGCTGCGCGGCTATGTCACCACTGGACGGGAGAGCTTCAAATATGAGTATCAAGCCAACCTTAACATCAACGAAGGGGCCTGGTCCAACATCGCGAAAGAGGGCACCACGCTTGCGGCTAACCAGACTGCATTGATCGATAGAATGGCCAAGAGCCGGACTGCATTCCTCGAGCTGCCCGCGCGGATGTTTGAGGCGGTGGAGGGCGAACACGCACGCGAGGACCTTTATCTGTTCCGCACGAAGGCAGTGCCGATCGCAGAGCGCATGCTCGCGCTCCTCGACGCTGTCGCCACTCAAGAGCAGCAGCGGCTTCAAGTCGATCTCGCGGGTGGCCGGGACCAGCTCGAACGTGCGCAACAAATAATCCTGACCGTCGGGGCAGCAGCCGTTTTGTCGGGCTTGCTGCTTGGCCTGATATTCCGGGACAGTATCGCCGGACCGATCCAGCGACTGACCGGTGTCGCCGATCGCGTGCGCAGAGGCGACCTCGCGGCCCGCGCGAAGGTCGAGTCAGGAGATGAAATCGGCAAGCTCGCTGCCAGCTTCAACAGCATGACCGTGCAACTGGCTTCGAACATTGGAGACCTCGAGAACCGCCGCAGAGAGCAGGAGAACCTCGCCAGACGGTTTCGCCGCCAGAGCGAATATCTGGGCGCCTTGCATGACACGTCGCTCGGGTTGATTGCGAGGCTCGATCTTGCCGAGCTTCTGTCGGATCTCACGAGTCGAGCAGCGCAGTTGCTGGGTACCGAGCACGGCTACGTCTACCTAGTTGACGAGGCCGGTGAATCTCTCGAGCGCAAGGTCGGAGTCGGGGTCTACGCCGCGCATATCGGCCAGAGGCTGGCGATAAACGAAGGGGTAGCCGGCACGGTGTGGAATACTGGCGAGCCCCTCGTGATCACCGACTATCAGAACTGGCCGGGACGGGCCGCTGCCGCAGCGCAAATGGACATCACTATTCGGGCGATCATGGGGGTGCCGCTCAAGTCCGGCGACACGGTCGTTGGCGTGCTCGGAATTGCTTACGACGACGCCTCGGCGCTCGACTTCGGCGAGGAAGAGGTCGAGTTGTTGAAGCGCTTTGGACAGCTCGCCTCGATCGCGCTGGAAAACGCTCAACTTCACACTGCAACGGCGGCTGCCAGGCGCGAGGCAGAGGAAGCGAGCATCGCGTCGGCGAACAGAACCGCATGCTCGAATCGCTTTCCAGCAAGCTGTCCAAGTATCTCTCGCCGCAGGTTTATTCATCGATCTTCTCGGGCAAACGGAACGTCGAGATTTCTTCATCGAGAAAGAAACTCACCGTGTTCTTTTCCGACATTGCCGACTTTACCGCGACGACGGACAAACTCGAGTCCGAGGAATTGACCGAACTGCTCAATCAGTACCTGACCGAGATGGCGAAGATTGCCTTGGAGCACGGCGCAACCATCGACAAGTATGTTGGGGATGCCATCCTCGCCTTCTTCGGCGACCCCGAGACGAAAGGCACCAGAGAAGATGCGCTCACCTGCGTCAGGATGGCGATCGCGATGCAGAGGCGCATGAAAGAACTGCAGAGAGAGTGGGTGGACGCAGGCTATAAACTGCCCTTCCATCTGCGTATCGGAATCAACACCGGCTACTGCACCGTCGGCAATTTCGGCAGTGAGGACCGGATGGACTACACCATCATCGGCGGCGAGGTGAATCTCGCCTCGCGCCTTCAGGCACATGCCGATCTTGGCGGCGTTCTGCTGGCGCATGAGACTTGGGCGCTTGTCAAGGACGTCATCGAGTCAGAGGAGTTGACGCCGCTGACCATCAAAGGCTTTTCGGAACCTGTTCGGTCATATCGTGTGCTTGGAATTCGGGGCGATCAACCGACTCCCGTGCCGGTGCTCCGCCACATCCAGGAAGGATTGCGGGTCGAGATCGACGTACCCTTCCTGAAAGACGCTGGCCGAGCCGAAGCCATCAAGGTGCTCGAAGAATTTATTGCACAACTACGGACCTGAACGCTCGACACGAATGCTGAGTGCCTTGGTCGCTCGCGATATCTTTGCATACCGTTCCAGCGGTTTCGCGTCGTTCAACCGGAGTGCGCGGAGATAGCCATGTCCAGGCGTAAAAAACTCACCCACCTCAAATCGAGCAGGATCGCTCATGACGACGGCCCCCTCACGTCCGATAGCGATAACCTGCACGCGGCGCGGCCATGTCCCCGCACACTCGGCCCGCTCCTTGGCCCGCTTCAGGGCTGCCGGGCAGAGGTGCTGGCCGGCGATATGCCAAGGTCCTGGGCGGAAGATCACCGCCGCCATGCCCTATGGCGATGCGCCCCCCCGGCATGCCGATCACTGATGAGAAGTACAAGACTTGGCTGAAGCACTGCTGGCTCGACGTCGGGGACCAGGCACTGATGGGTGCCGACATGGACACCGGATGGGCACCCAACATCGACAAACCCAAGAACGGCTTCGACTTCACCCTGCACACCGAGGACAAGTCCGAAGCCCAACGCTGGTTCGATCAACCGTCTTAAGGCGGCAAGGCTGTCATGCCATTCGGCGAGACTTTCTGGTCGCCCGGCTTCGGGTCCCTGATCGACAGGTTCGGCGTCCCGTGGATGGTCAACGTCATTCCATCGGTTGACTGGAGGCCGTCGCAGGGCTGATCCCATGCCCAACAAACACCGGTAGAGGAAAGAAACCGGATGTCGGCGCCTTGGCGCCGACGCGTTTGGGCGTTAACGAGGTCGTCAACGGAACGGCTGCTTGTCGGCAACTTCGTTCCGACAGCGGACGGGCAGGTTTCGGCCCACGCCGGTCGTTCGACAGACATAACGGGGATGGCCGTTCCTGGCGCTACCTGCTCGTTCCGATCCACGAGACGAATGGCAACATTCGACTAGTTCGCGTCGACGCTGCCTGCGAGGGTAGAAAAGCGAATGCCAGTCCGATCTGTACGACCACAGCGCCGGCCGCATTCCAAGGCCAAGCTCGGCAATTGCGGGGCGTTTGCTTATCTAACGATCGGTCGATCGCGTCGATACCTTGCGCCTTCAAGGCCGTCGCGAGCAATCGACATCGGCATCGAATTGCGTCGCTACTGTACCGTCAGTTCGGCCCGCTCGCCGGCCTTGACCGTCACCGTGCCTTCCTTCGAACTGTTGTCCGACTTCTTCGAGACGACCGCATAGTCGCCGGCCGGCAGCGCCGCCTGATACTTCTCGTCATAGGCGTAACCGAGCGATTTGCGGTTGCCGTTGATGTCCTTCTTCGGATCAAAAATCTCGATCTTCGAGGCCCCTGGCGCGGTGATCGCCAGCACGCCGGCATTGATGGCGACCTTCAGATCCTGATGCTCACCGGCCTTGACGCTGAACGGCCGCTCGACGACGGCAAGGTCGACCGTCGCCGTCAGCACATAGTCATCGGGCGGCAGATCGAACTTGCTGTCGGGACCATAGGCATGAGCCACCTCTTGCCTCGTCCCGTCGATCTTCTTTCTTGCCTTGAACACCTTGAAACCGATGCCCGAACCGTCGGCCTTGTCGCCGCCAGCAATGTAGTAGGCGTTGGCAACGACATGGCCGACGCCGACGACGATATCCTTGTCGACGATCCTGCCGGCAGTGAGCGGGATGATTTCGGTGATTTCGCCCTGCCCGATCCTGACCGTCACTTTCTGGTCGCCGGCCGGCAACACGACCTTCGTGTCGCCATAATAGGTCGCGGGCGTATCGACGCCCGGATAGGCGATCACGACAGCCGCGCCATCGGCCACATCCGCCCCCTCACTTGGCCGCGGATGAATGATGAGCGTGCCGGCATTCAGCGTGACAAGGGGCTTGTAGACCTGGCCCGCCTCGACCGTGATCTTCTGTTCGGTCCTGGCCTCGCCATAGCGTGCGACGACTATGTAGCCGCCCGGCTCCAGATTGCCTTTGTAGGCTCCGTATTCGGTGGTGACGTAATCGCCGCGGGTGCCGTCGGAGCTCGCCTTGTAGATCTCCCAGGAATTGCCGTCGGTGACGGGATCGCCGCCCTCGGCGAGCACCACGGCCGGCATGAAGTTGAACTCCGGCTTTTCCGGCTCGGGGGCCGGCTGCGGCGCAGGCGCTGGTTCGAGCGCCGGTGCAGGTGCGGCGGCGATGGTTTCGACCAGCGCGTCCTGTAGGGCTTGCTCGTCGGACGCCTGGATGTATTTGCCTCCGGTGTTGTCGGCGAGGCAAGCAACCTGCTTGCCCTCGTCCGCGGTCAGGCCGAAGCCGACGACGTCTACCGTGAAGTCGACACCGGCAGCCTCCAGTTCCTTACCGAGCGCGCACGGGTCGCCTTCGCAGGTCTCGAGCCCGTCGGTGATCAGGATGACGGTTGCTTTGTCCTCGGTGTATTTCAGCGCCTCGGCCGCCTGCTTGACGGCTGATGTCAGCGGCGTCTTGCCGATGAATTTCAGGCTGTCGGCGGCAGCGGAAACAGCATCTGCCGAGCCGGCCTGCGGCGGCACGATGAGCTCGATGTCCTCGCAACTGCCCTTCTCGCGATGGCCATAGGCCATGAAGCCGATTTCCCTATCGGCGGGGACCGATTGCAGCACCGTTCGCAGCGATTCGCGGGCGATTTCAAGCCTGGGCTTGCCGTCGATCTGCGCCCACATTGAACCGGAAGCGTCGAGAACGATGATGACACGGTCGGCGGCAAGGCCGAGCGTCGTCATCCACAACAGGAGGATCGCTGCGGCGGCGCTCCGTGCAAGTCCCGCCATGAAAATCTCCCCCGTCAGTCACCGCCAGTTCGGGGAAGCTATTTGACGCCGCGTCGGGACACAAGCCCGGACGACGGGCATGGGAGGGCCGGCCACAAGCCAAACCAAGTCAATATGTCGTGCGCCGCTCCTCGGAAGGCGGCCGGCCGAATTGCAGCCGATAGCTCTGGGCAAAATAGGAGTGTGAGGTGAAGCCGGTGGCGATCGCCACGTCAAGGATCGGCATGTTGGTCTGGCGCAGCAATTCGCGTGCCCGCTCGAGCCTGAGCCGCATGTAATAGCGGCCTGGCGTCACCGTGAGGTGACGCAGGAACAGGCGCTCGACCTGGCGCACCGATAGGCCCGCCGACTTGGCGAGCTGCACCGCCGACAGCGGCTCGTCGAGATGATCGGCCATCAGCTCGACGATGCGCCGCAGCTTTTCCGATTTGCCGGTCAGGTCGCGCTCAGGGCCGACGCGCTGGCGGTCGCCGGCGGAGCGGATGCGCTCGTGCTGGAACTGGTTGGCGACGCCGTTGGCGAGGCTCGAGCCGAAATCGCCGCGCACGATCTCCAGCATCAGGTCGATGGAGGTGGTACCGCCGGCGCAGGTGTAGCGCTTGCGGTCGATCTCAAAGACATTGCCGGTGCAGTTGATGTCGGGAAACCGCTCGACGAAGCCGGCGCGGTTTTCCCAGTGGATGGTGCAGCGATAGCCTTCGAGCTGGCCTGCTTCGGCGAGCAGATAGGAGCCGACCGACAGTGCGCCGAGCGCGTTGCCGCGCCGGCCCCAGCTGCGCAGCGCCGCCAGCACCTTGCTCTTGCCGGGAAACTCCGTCGTCAGCCCGACCGAGACGAAAAGGATATCGACCGGCGGCAGATCGGCGACAGCATAGTCGATCTTGAGAGGCAGGCCGTTGGAGGCCATGACGGCATCGCCGTCGGCCGACACCGTCGTCCAGCCATAGAAGTCGTGGCCGAGCAGCCGGTTCGCCGACCGGAATGTGTCGATTGCGGCGGCCAGCGAGAACATGGAAAACTTGTCGACCAGCAGGAACCCGAACTGCCGGCCGCCTTGAACGAGATCGTTCGCGACCGGCCGCTCTAGAGCGGGATGCATTTGGGTCGAGTGGGGCATCCCGCTCTATCTCTTTATTTCAGCCGCATTTATGCAACGCCAAGTGATCCCACTCGGCTGCAAAATGCTCGGGGAACAGTGTGGTTCGGCAAAGCTGCGGCTTTCCAGGTTCAGAAAGATGGCCGTTTCAATCCGGCCGCGAGATAGGCGGAAGCTAGCGTGTTGGCCATCAGCATGGCAATGGTCATAGGTCCGACGCCGCCAGGCACCGGCGTGATGGCGCCGGCCATCGTCGCCGCTTCCGCATAGGCGACGTCCCCGACGAGGCGGGTCTTGCCTTCGCCCTTTTCGGGCGCCGCGATGCGGTTGATGCCGACGTCGATGACGGTGGCACCTGATTTGACCCAGTCGCCCCTGATCATTTCAGGTCTGCCGACAGCGGCAATGAGAATGTCGGCGGTGCGCGCCAGTGCAGCCAAGTCCTTGGTCCGGCTGTGCGCAATGGTCACGGTGCAGTTGGCGGCAAGCAGAAGATTGGCCATCGGTTTGCCGACAATATTGGAGCGGCCGACGACCACCGCATTGAGCCCGGAAAGATCCTTGCCGCGCACACGCTCGATCAGCAGCATCGAGCCGGCCGGCGTACAAGGCACGAAGGCCGTCTCCAGTTCGCCGGTGCCGAGCTTGCCGACATTGATGAAGT
Organism: Mesorhizobium sp. f-mel; assembly: GCF_053850215.1. Classification (NCBI taxonomy): domain Bacteria; kingdom Pseudomonadati; phylum Pseudomonadota; class Alphaproteobacteria; order Hyphomicrobiales; family Phyllobacteriaceae; genus Mesorhizobium; species Mesorhizobium sp. f-mel. Next base: position 238,108 of record NZ_JBSPTO010000001.1, on the reverse strand, counting down.
GGAAGCCGTCGACATCCTTTTGCGGCGCGATGGTCTGGATCACCTTGCCCGCGTCGATGTGGCCAGGCAGCGGAAGCTGCACCAGGATGCCGTTGATGGCCGGATCGGCGTTGAGTTCGCCGATGATATCAAGCAGTTCCTGTTCGGAGATCTCGGCGGGAAGCGTGTGCTGGACTGAATGAAAGCCGCATTCCTTGGCGGTGCGGGATTTGGAGGCGACGTAGACCTGGCTGGCCGGATCCTCGCCGACGATGACCACTGCGAGACCGGGCTTCAGCGCGCCCTTTCCCAACAGTTCGGCCGTCAAGGCCTTGACGCGCCGCACCACGTCTTCGGCGACGTTCTTTCCGTCAATCAACTCGGCCATGAACACCCTCAACATCGTTCTACTTCGGGCGGCATTTTCACGAAAATCCGACCCGGCAATCCCGTCAAAGCGCCGTCTTATGCCGCTAACTCGAAACCGATGGCTTTTATTCTATCCGGCGCTCAGAAAGAGCGCCGCGATCGGCTTTCGGTGAGTTCGCGAACCGCTTCGCGGAATTCGCGCAGGCTGGCTCGGATTTCTTCGATGGAGGCTTGCTGTTCGGCGGCTTTCGAAGCCTGATTTGCGTCGTCCGGCGAGGCTCGGGGATAGGCGGACTGCTGCTGCGGATAACGCCCGGCATGGGGCGTCATGGCTGGCGGATAGGGATAGCCGGCCGGCGGCGGCTGCATCTGCCAGGGATAGCCCATCGGCGGTTGCGCATACGCCTGCATAGGCGGGGCCGGGTACATCGCTTGCTGCTTGACCGGATCCCGCTTTGCGCCTCCGGCGACTGCGGATGCGCCATTGGCCGGTGAGTCACTGGAACGCGAGGCTTCGCTGCGCGCCTTGCGCGGCACGATCCTGCTCACCGCCGACAGCAGCGCATTAATCGGACCTGAATGCCTGGTGGCCTCGACTGGCGGAACGGGCGGCGGCGACGCCTGGTATGCCTTGTCTTCAAAACGGCGCTCGTCCGTCCGGCGCGGCCGCGAATTGGCGGTATCGCTCAGGCTCGCATAGGCGCCGCGCATGGCCCCAAGGCCGACACCAGAGGCGAGGCCCGCCAGCAGGCCGGCAAGCACCGTCAGGGCGCGCGACGGTCCGTTCGGCTCGAGCGGGGCGAAGGCCCTGGAGATCACGTTGATGTTGGCGGTGTTGATGTCCTTCTGCTCGCCGGTTTCCTTGGCGCGCAGAAGGTATTGTTCATAGACGGAGCGTTTGGCGGCGGCCTCGCGCTCCAGTTCGCGCAACGTGACCAGATCGCTGTTGACGTCGCCGCTGCGGACCTTCAACTGCGCCAGCCGGGAGGCCAGATCCTGTTCGAGCTGCACGGCGCGCCTGAGGTCGACCTGCAGCGACGAGGCGATGCGGCGCAGTTCCCCGGCAATACGCTCGCGCGAGCCGGCAAGCTGGGCATTGAGCGCCTGGAGCTCGGGATGGCGCGGCCCGAACCGGATCGCGGCGCGGTCGGCCTCCTGCTTGAGCGTCGCATATTGCGAGCGCAACTCGCTCATCGTGTTGGAGTTGATCTCCTCCGGCAAGGTGCCGCTCAGAACCGAATTCACGTCGATCGAGCGCGCCGACGCCGCGCGGGCGTTAAGTTCCAGCGTGCGTGCGCGGGCGATGGCAAGCTGCTGGTTGAGCTTGAGCATCTCGTCGTCGCTGATCAGATGGCCTTGCGCGTCGACGAGGTCGTGCGCGGCCCTGAAATCCTCGACCTTGTGCTCGGCCGCCTCGACGCCCTTGCGCAGTTCGTCGAGCCTGCCCGTCAGTTCGTTGGTCGCGCGGCCAGCGGTGTCCGACTGGATCTGACCGAAGGTCTGCAAGAAGACGTCCGTCATCGTATTGGCGATGAGAGCCGACTTCTCGCCATTTTGCGTGGTGGCGCTGACGGAGATGACGAAAGTCTTGCCGCCGCGCTCGACCGAAAGGCTCTCCGCTAGATTGGCGACGGCCAGCGCACGGCGGCGGCCCTCATCGACACCCGGCCCGTCATTGCGCGACAGGATCGACCGGATGAGCGTCATCACGCCCAGGCCGTCGGAACCCTGCCCGTTGAACTCCGGATCGTTGACGAGGTTGAGCTTGTCCACGACCTTGTTGAGAACGGTACCGGAGGTGAGCACGCGAACCTGGTTTTCGACGATGGCCAGCGTGGCGTCGGACGCAACCACCGATTGGGTGAGGTCGCGGTCGGTGAGCTTCAGGTCGCGCGGGTCGACGATCAGCTCTGCGGTGGCTTCGTATTTCTTCGGCGTCGACAGCGCGATCGCGACGCCAAGCGTGGTGCCCAATATCGTCATGGCGACGATCAGCAGCTTCGACCGGGCAACGCCGCGGACCACCTGCATCGGATCGATCAACGGCTTCCATCCGTCGTCGTCCTCACGGAAAGACCGCTGCTCGTCACCGGCGTATCGAGCTTCGAACGTCGCATATCGTGGATCGGACGCAGCATACCGAGGCTCGAACGCGGCGTATCGAGGATCGAACGCGGCATATCGAGGATCGAACGCGGCATACCGAGGATCGGCATCGGAACGGCGGTCCTCGGAAATACCGGGAGAAACCGGCTCCTCCCGCGGCCTGGCTTCCGCACGGTCCGCTTCAACGGCCTCGTCCGCCTCTGGCGATATCCGGGCGGCCGAAGCGGATGCATCCTCGGCTTGAAACTGGCTTGTTTCATCGTTTGCCGAGAATTCCGGAGTTACCGGGCGTTCCCGAATCGCCGAGGGCTCCGGGGTTGCCGAGAGTTCCGGATGCGCTCGCCCCTCGCGGCGCAGGCGCGCGAGACGATGGCGCGTCGCGGCATCTTCGCGCCATGACGGGTCTGCCCGATCCCCGATCGAAACCAGCGATGGTTCAGCTTCTTCTTCGCCGCGCATCGCCCGGCCGAGCGCCAGCAAGGACCGCTCGCGCCTCCAATCTTCACGGTTTTGCCTGTCGACCATTATCGTGGAGCTTGCCCTTGGCGGCTTGGACGCGCGCGGTCAGCCATTCGTTAAGCCACGCTAAACAAGCATAGGAAACAAAAGGTTAATTTCCCTGCCTTGAAGACGAGATTCCCTCTTCCATTGTGCCTCGTGAACGCAACGAAAGCGTCCAGAACCGCGCGTTAAACTTTCCAGCCTATGCTGTCTCCGACACATGACACAGGCTGGCAACATCCCGCAAAGGCGGCCCCTCGCCCGGATCGGCGCTTTCGTGGCCGAGCGACGGGGGCTGGTTCGCGACTATCTTTCGGCGATCAGCGGCGCGGGCGGGCGGCTGGTGTTTTCGCTGGCCTATTTCATCGCGCTGGCCAACACGCTGTCCATCGCCGAGTTCGGCATGTTCGCCACCGCTTCGGCGGCCGGCGTGATGCTGTCACGCATTCTCGCCTTCGGTTTCATCTCGGCGCTTTACCGAACTGCTACCATCCGCCCCAATTTGATCGGCACCTTCACGGCCGGCTTCCTGCTGCTTGGCGCGATATCGCTGCCGTTGCTGGCTGCCGCCTCTTACGGCGTCTACCTGGTCTTCTTTGCCAGCACCGTGCCGCTATCGGTCTTTGCGGCGGTCGTGTTTGCCGAGGCGCTGTTGTGGCGGCCGGTCGAGGTTGCGCTGATCGTCAACAACGGGCTCGGCAAGTTCGGCCGCGCCGCCCTGCTGACGATCCTGGCGACGGCCTTGCGGGCGCTCGGCGCCGTGCTGTTCATGTTCGCGCCGCAGCCGACCATAGATGTCTGGTCCTGGTATTATATCGGCGCCAACGCCGCCTCACTGCTGCTCGCCTTCGCATTTTTCTATCCGCGCCAGAGGTTGCGGCTGCGGCTGGCGCTCTATATCAGGCGGCTCGCCGATTCCATCTACGTGGCCGGCGCAGAGGTGATGTTCTACCTGCAGATGGAATTCGACAAGCTCTTGGTGCTGGCGATCGGCGGGCCGCACCTCGCCGGCATCTACGCCATCATCATGCGGCTGGTCGACCTGACCGCGATCCCGATCCGCACCTTCTCGATGATGCTGGTACAGCGCATGATGCGGGCGCCGGAACTCCTGTCGCGCCTGACGGTCAAGAGCGGCATAGAAGGCGGCGTGTTCCTGGTCTCGACGCTGGCGCTGGCGGCGCTTGCCATCGTGCTGCATTTCTCCCCCAACGCGCTGGGCAAGAATGTCGCGGAGGCCGCCCCTCTGGTGGCGCTGGCGATCTGTGTGCCTGGGTTGCGCAATCTGGTCGAATACCAGGCCGAGCTCCTGTTCGCGCGCGGCCAGACACTGGTGCGGGCGATCAACCTGGCCCTGCTTGCCGGGCTGAAGGCGGTCCTGCTGACCTATGTGCTGACCACGATCCTGGACACGCCGGATCTGGTGCTGTCGCTCAATGTCGTCTTCCTGCTGCTCTATCTCGCCTCGACGCTGCTCACCTATTCGGCGATGCGCAATCCGGCCAAGCCTGTCTAGGATCAAACTCAATCAGCTGGCTGCCGCAAATGCCGAGATGGGATGGAAAGTTGTCCTTTCGCCATGCGATAATGGCTGCATGACCGAGTTATCTTTCCGGCACCTGAACCCTGACTGGAACTTCGAGCCTAACGCTCCTGACGTAGAGCTGACCGTCGACGGCGACACAGTCCAGCTTTCCTTTCTTTTGAACCCATGGGCTTACGACGCCAGAGGGGGAGAGATAGCAACGCTTCGCTTCATTCGCTGTAGTCGTTGGCGATGGGACGCCACAAACGATCACGCGTGGTTTGCAGGTGAAGGCCGTTACAGCAATCAGGCTCCAAAATGGGGGGAGTTCTACGAGGTGACCGGCGACAGCCTGGCAATCAAAGACCTTGATTGGGAGGTTCTATCGCCGGACAGTCCGAATTCACGGCATTTCTTGTTCTATTTTCGAGACGACGCCATCGAAGTTATGGCCCGAGATTGGTCGCTCACTCGAAAAATGCCGGATGTCGGGTAAGGTGCAATGTTGCCGTATGGCGTGGCCTTGCGCCAATCCCGGTCATTCCTGGCGCAATCCGAACCGGACATTCCCGTTCCTGGCTCGTATGGCGGGCAACGCGAGCGCGCCATGTCGCGGACCACCGTCCCTGCCGAACTTGTACGCCATCCCCGCGCGTGATATCAGTAAGGATGCGTGGGCTGTTGACATTTTGTGTGTTGGCGTTTGTCGCGACACCGGCAGACGCAGGTGATGCACTGTTCGACGCCATCGCCGCCGGCAACAAAGCCGCCGTCGAGCAAGCATTGACTGACGGTGCCGACGTCGACAGCCGGGCACGCGATCAGGCCACCCCCCTCATCGCTGCTGCTCTCGACGATCAGCTTGTCATTGCGAAATTCCTGCTGAGCAAGGGCGCCGACGTCATGGCGCGCAATTCCGGTGGGTTTACCCCCCTCCACGCGGCTGCCTTTTCTGGAAGCCTCCCAATCGCCAAGCTGTTGCTCGAACAGGGGGCGGTGCTCGAAGACTCGGCTAACAAGTCTGGGGTCACACCCTTGTTGATAGCGGGTGAGGAAAACCATGTCGAACTGGCAGAATTCCTCATTGCGCAAGGTGCGGATGTGAACCGTGCCGAGGGTCATGGCTACATGCCAATTACCCGCGCGTTCTGGAAGGGTAATACCGACATCGTAAAACTATTCAAACGGCATGGCGCCACGTGCCAGGCGAAAGTCCTTGGCGAAGCGAACGCTGCGAAGTGCGAAGCTATCCACGATTGAACGGAGAACGCAGATGAACATATCGAACACGAGGAGACTGGTTCGCAATTCGGCGTCGGCAGTCGTATGTGCGCTCACCTTGATGGCCGGTGCAGGCTCTGCCTTCGCCGACTCGGTGAATACCGGCTACTTCGGCGGAGTGGCGATCATGGGCTATGACACGGTCGCGTATTTCACCGATGGCAAGGCCGTAAAGGGTTCCGAAGAATTTTCCTATGAGTGGCTTGGCACGCCATGGCATTTCGCCAGCAAGGAACACAAGGAAATGTTCATGAGCGAACCTGCCAAATACGCTCCTCAATACGGTGGTTACTGCGCGGGCGAGGTCGCACTCCATGAATCCGTCACCGTCAATGTCGATCCGGAAGCGTTCAAGATCATCGATGGCAAGCTCTACCTGATCTACGACGAAGGGAACGCGGCCGCCTTTGCGGACAATGCCGATGATCTTGTTCCGAAGGGCGATGCAAAATGGCCGGTCGTCGAAGCAAAGTTGGCAGTCGATGAGCCGGATTGGAACTTGATCAATAACCCCTGAGTCTTGCGAGCTCAATTCACTGTCACGAAGTGAAACACCATACCTGTATTGACATAAGAATACCCGTTGCCGGCAGCGTCCCTGCGTCTGTAGACGGGACCACAGATGGGGCGCCCAAACATATTTTCGCTCTGCTCACATAAGAGGTCGCGATCGACGTAGACCCTCTCGGTGAGCATTCGTGTCATCGTGCGAAAGACTGCCGTGCCGTTCTGATCTATCTGCATAATGGCTGGAAGCCCGTCGGGTTCGAGGTTGCCTTTCAAGGTCTTGCCAACAACAAGAGATGCGATTTCCGCGCCGTTCAACCGGTCCTGTTCATCAGCGGTGAAGCCGAAGGGCCATTCGGGCAGTCCTGCCTTGCGTAGGGCGTCGATGATCGGCGCCAAATCTTCAGCGTTGCGAAGATGGGCGTAGTGATTCCTAAACGCATCCAACGACCGCAGTCGAGCCAAGGATTCGGTCCTCGCCACCAGCCGGAGGCCGTCCGCAATCGCCGCTTTGGCGTCCTCTGAGCGGCCGGCGCGGGCATAGGCCGCTGCGAGCAGAATCCTAAGGCTGCCCGCCTCTGGAGCATCGTCGCGAGCGCGCTCGAGAGTCTCAATGGCTTTCCTGGTGTCCCCGAGCAAAAGAAAGACAGCCCCGACGACTTCCCGGTCTATCGGAGCCAGATTGGGATCAAGCTTCAATGCCGTCTCGACGGCTAATGCCGCTTTGTTATGATTGCCGGCGAAGAGCTGGATATAACCAACGGCGATTTGCGTCGCAGCGTCTCCGGAGCCTAATGCGACAGCACGCTCCGCCGAGGTGATCGCATCTTCATAGCGGCGATCCATGACCTGCATAATCCCGAGAACGGCGTAGGGCGATGAAAATTCCGAATCGAGCTCCAAAGCACGGCTTGCCTTCTCATATGCTCTTTTTCGCGCAAGCGCGCTCTGAATGATATCATCGGAGGCAGTGCGCCAAAGATAGACACTCAGCCGTGCGTCGGCGGCGAAGGCCTCGGCGAAGGTGGGGTCGAGCTTCTGCGCCTTCTCATACAGCGCAAGCGCCTCGCGCAATCCGTCGCCTCGACCGGTGCGCGCTTCCCGCTCCGCACGCAGGTAGGTATCATAGGCTTCGAGATTTGCAGTCGGCGGGCGTGCCATTCGCTCGCTCTCGGCTGCCGAAGCTTGGACGCCGAGCGCGTTGGCGATCTCCCGGCTCATCTCGTCCTGGACGGCAAACACGTCCGCGATGCCGCGATCGAACCGATTAGCCCATAGGTTGTCGCCAGTGGCGATATCGATGAGCTGCGCATTGAGGCGGATTTGATCGCCGGTCCGCCTCACGCTGCCGTTAACGACAAAGCGCACGCCAAGGTCACCCCCAACATCGGCCAAAACCAGGGGCTTTCCCTTGTACGCGAAGACGGAGTTGCGGGCGATGACATCGAGGCCGGAAAGCTTGGCAAGGTCGGTAATCAAGTCGTCGGTGATGCCGTCGGCAAAATAGTCCTGGCTCGGATCACCGCTCAGGTTTGCAAATGGCAGTACCGCAACGGATGGTCGTTGAAGCGCGGAGGGCCTCTGCCAGGCAAAGATGCCTACAACCAAGGCGATCAACAGGACCGCCGCGATTCCTGCCAAAATCATGATCCAGGAGCCGGGCCGGTGTGGCGCGGCCACGATCTTCCCCGATTGTCCGGGATCTAGCAGGACCCGATAGACGCGAATCGGATCGGCGATATTCTTGAGGCGCTGCTCTCCCAGACCGGCAAAGCCTACATCCACTTTGTGCGCTGCGTGATCGAACGCCGTACCGGAGATGCAAATTCCGCCGGGCTCTGCGATCGCCTGCAGACGGGCGGCGATGTTTACCCCGTCGCCGTAGATATCGTCACCCTCAACGATGATGTCACCGAGATTGACCCCAATGCGAAACCGGATTTGCCGGGCTTCGGCGGTGCCCTTGTTGCGGTCGGCCATCCGGCGCTGAATCGCAGCAGCACACTGGACAGCATCGACGACGCTGGCGAACTCGACGAGCGCGCCGTCGCCCATGAGCTTGATCATGCGGCCGTGATGCTTCTTGATCTCGGGGTCGATCAGTTCGCGACGGCAGCTCTTCAGTCCCTCGAGCGTGCCTACCTCGTCCTCGCCCATGAGGCGGCTGTAGCCAACCACGTCGGCAGCAAGTATTGCCGTAAGCCGTCGGTCCATAAGTGCCGTGCGCCCTCCCTGGTCGGTCGTAGCGGCTTTGCCTTTCACCCTATTCTAGTCCTGCTCCGGACGCGAGTGTGCGCGACTGTGCGCGACTGTGCTCTAGAGGATGGTGGGGTTACTCCGTATACGCAACGCCGATCCTTCCATCCACGAGTTCTGAACGGAATGCTCTTTCGACAAGATGTCCGCTTAGGTCATCAGCGCTGGCTTGGCTGTGTGTCCGCTTTTGGAGACGCGGAGATGCGGTGGGATTGACCGGATTGGGTCAGATCGCGTCATGCGACGACCCAACTAAACCTCCGCAAGGGATTGAACCCGGTCGTTTAGAGCGATCGCGCTTTGACCCAGCACTAACCCAGCCCGATCAGGCGGCGGATGTGGCCGATATCCGTGCCGATGAAGGACTGCATGCCGATGCCACCTATTCCGGCGCCATGGCGGCGACGAAGCGGCGGAACTCGTTATCCGACAGCGCTTCGCCCGTCCTGTGGACGCGACAGAACTCCTCCCAGCAGTGGACATGGGCCGGCACCCTCCAGCACGTCATCGACATAGCGGCCGAGATTGACCGCTCACCCGAAAAATGTCTGATGTCGGGTAAGGGCGGAAGCGGTCATTCAATTTGTTCTGGAAGTTGTTCGCGACTCAGCATGTGAGATGAACATTTCAATATCCTCCTTTGGGTAGCCGAGAAGAGTGCCTTCTAGCCTCGCCAAATCATTCGATGTGAAAACGTCAAAGGCTTCTCCACTGCGGCACATTCGAGAGATCAGCAGGCTGAGTTTGCAGCGCCATTCCTTTGTTGGCAGGCAGTAGCGACGTTCTTCTATAGAGGTTGCAGGGTCAAAGTGGGAGAACTTGAGGATATAGCCTTCGGCGACATAGGGCGTTAACCGCGTGTCACCAATGTCTTCGGCGTCCATACCCGGTTCCGCGGCGAACAAAGCCATTGGCTTCTCGCCCCGAAGCATCATTTCCAATTCGCGGCCGTTATGCGGCCCAATACCCGGCGGCGTGCGTTTTGGCATGAAGCGTCTCCAAATGTTAGAGCGATCGGGTTGACCCTAGGGCTAATCGAGCCCGATCAGGCGGCGGATGCGGCCGATATCGGTGCCGATGAAGGACTGCATGCCGATGGCCACCTGTTCCGGCGCCATGGCGGCGACGAAGCGGCGGAACTGGTCATCCGACAGCGCTTCGCCCGTCCAGTGGACGCGGCAGAACTCCTCCGAGCCGTGAAAATGGCCGGCACCGTCGAGCACGTCGTCGACATAGCGGCCGTAGATCATGCATTCGGAGAATTTGCGCGCTGCGCCGACGACTTCGACCCAGCAGCGCGCGTGGACCTTCTCGATTCGCGAGCACATCGCCGTCATGGTTTCGCGGCGCCAGGCAATCAGCGTCGAAATGTAATCGTGGGTGGAAACCTCTGATGGTTCGATGCCGAGCGCCGAGCCGGCATTGCGCGACCAGATGCGATGTTCCTCATGGCCTTCACCGGACAGCACGCCGTCGCGGCGGAACAGCCGCACCTTGCCATCGCGCCAGAAGGCGCTGCAGTCGAAAGGCTTGAGGAAGGCCACGTCGGAATCGCAGAAGACAAGCACGTCTTCGCCGGCGTGTGCTGATATCGCGATGCGGCGAAGCTGCTGCACATGCCAGCCGCGCAGCGGCATGGTCTTCAGGCTGAGCCAGATGCGCCGGCGAAACAGGCTGATCGGATCGTCGAAGGCATGCAGCCAGCGCGGCAACAGGTCCCGCTCGTCGACGATAGTGCGGCGGCTGTTCTCCAGCTGGCGAAACAGCGCCACGTCGCGATGCTCGACAAGAATATAGTGGTGCGCCACGCCGGAAACGCAGCGGTCGAGGGTGTCGCACAGCAGCCGGCAACGCTCCAAATCCGGCGCATAGCTTGCCGTCACGATCGCGGCCGTCGGCGCCTGGCGAAGAACATCGGTCTCAGGGCTCGGCACGAACCGGCTGTTCAAGGGCTTGCTCCGGGGCCTGCTCCAGGGCGAGTTCTGGCAAGCGCGGGGTGGCCCAAAAATTTTTGGCCGATGACGCGCCACAGAAACACCGGATTGCCGACCACATAGCGGCGCCAGAGGCGACCCGGTTCGATCCACAGCCGAAACAGCCATTCGAGCCTGAGCCGGCGCATCCACAGCGGCGCCCGCGGCACCGTGCCGCTCATGAAGTCGAGCAGCGCGCCGACGGCGATTGGCAACGTGCAGTGGCGCGCGTCGATATGGCGCGCGATCCACAATTCCTGGCGCGGCACGCCCATGGCGACAAGCAGCACGTCCGGTCTCAATCTGGCGATGCGATCGATGATCGCCGGCTCCTCGGCGGAAGAGAAATAACCGTCATGGATGACTACGAATCGGTGCTGCAACGCGAGCGCCGCCAGCTTCTTCGACGCCGCTTCGGCGTTGACCTGCGTCGCGCCGAGCAGCCCCACAGTCAGCGGCCTGCTGGACGCCTGCAGAAAGGCAGGGATGAAATCGGTGCCGTTGAGATTGTCCGGAAACGAGGCCCCATAAAGCAGTTTCGCCGCCAGATCGACGCCGACGCCGTCCGGCAGGATGAGAAAATCGTCGAGCGCCTCGGCAACGACCGGGTCCGTATAGGCGACATTGGCGTTGTGAGCGTTGAGAAAGGTGACCTTGGTGAAGCGCCGCTCAGCAATCAACCGTGTCAGCAGGGCGACCGCGTCGTCCCAGCGAATGGCGAGGACCGAGATGCCCAGGATCGATTTCAAAGTGTCGACCCCGAAAGCGGCGCGGGCGGTGTGCATATTCATGCAAACACCTCCTGGCTGACGGGCCCGAGCTTTTCCAGGCCGAGCCTGATTGCGGCATCGAGCGCCTTCACCTGCCGGCGGTGGAAAGCGCTGCCGTCGACGTCCCTGACATCGGCCACTGCTGATTCCAGGGCGCCGGCGAAGGCGACCGGATCATCGGTCACCACGCAATTGACCGGGCGATGGTCGATGCCGCGCAATGAATGGCTGGTGGCGACGGAAGGCAGGCCGAGTTCGAAGGTTTCGACGGTCTTGAGCTGCACGCCGCTGCCGGAGGTGCTGATCAGCGGGATGACGGCGGCACCCCGCACGAAAGCCTGCGCGTCCGGCACGCGCCCGACGAACTCGACGCCGGGATGCGCGGGCGTGAGGCCCGATGGCACGCCGCCGGCAATCCTGACCCGGAAATCGGGCCTGAGATGCGGCACCACTTTTTTCAGGAACCAGTCGAGGCCGATGCGGTTCGGCTGCCAGGTCCAGGTACCGATCAGCGCCGCGTCGCAATCGATACGGCGCGGTTCGTTTTGCACGGGCGCTTCGGCGCAAGTCACCAGCGGCAGCGCCGCCGAACGGTCATCGGAGGCGACGCCGAGTGCTGAGCGATCTTCCTCGGCCAGCGTGAGGACGAAGCGTGCCCGGCTGCAGAGTCGTTCTTCCATGGCCTTGAGCAGCCTGGCCTCACGGCGAAACAACAAGCGCTGCAAAAGGCCGCCCGCGGCAGCGGCGTTCTCCTGCGCCGAACGATGCTCGACGTTGTGGGCGACGAAGATCGACGGCCGGTCGGCGAACAGCCTTTCGAAGGCGCCGGCGAACTGCACGGAATTCAAGACATAGCCGTCGAAAGGGCCGGCGCGTTCGACGGCGGCGCGGACCTCGCTGTCAGTGACCACGCGCAGCTTGACCGACGCGAAAGTGAGGCCGGAGAGCATCGCCTTTGCAACCCAAGCGAGCTTTTGCAGCGATGACGCGCTTTCGGTGCGCACATCGACGGCACCGAGCACGATGGTGTTTTGCGGATCGCTCGCAGGCTTGCCCGGCCAGGTGAAGCCGATCACTGTGACGCGCACACCGGCCCGCCGCAACGCGGCGATGATCGCGGCATTGGCGATCTCATAACCCGATGCAAGAGCCCCGTCGGGCACGATCGATGTGGCGAACAGCAGATGCATCTCACCTATCCAGTGCTGACCCAGCTAGCAAAGCGCGGTGAAGCGTTGATTAAGTGAAGATATTTGGTGGCCCGGCGTTGCGGATTTGCAGGCTCGTCCGCGAAAGGTGATTAACGAAACGTTATCGTCGCGATGCTATCGAGAACCAAACTCACCATCCCGGGCTGAACACATGATCCCATTGCCATCGGACGATTCGGTATCGATCGCAGGGCGCTCTCCGGGACTTGTCACGACGGCCGTCGAGGCGGTCGTGACGCTGCCGACCTTCAAACGGCCCGAGCAGCTGCTGGCGACGCTGGCGTCGCTCAAGGCCCAGGACACCGGCAGACGGTTCGCAATCATCGTCATTGAGAACGAGGCCGAGGCGCGCGCCGGCGCCAAAGCGGCGCTGCCGCTGTTCGAGCGCGGCGAGATATCAGGCATGGTCATCATTGCACATGAGCGCGGCAATTGCAGCGCCTATAATGCCGGCTGGCAGATGGCGATCCTGCATTTTCCAAATTTCAGGCACTTGCTGGTCATCGACGATGACGAGATCGCCGATCCGCAATGGCTCGAGCGCATGTGCAAGGCGGCCGAGACGCTCCGTGCCGACATCGTCGGCGGCCCGCAAAGGCCTGTGTTTGCCGACGCGGCCCATGCCAGATGGGCCGAGCATCCGGTCTTTGCGCCACCCTACCGGGAGACCGGGCGTGTGCCCGCGCTCTATTCCTCCGGCAATCTGCTGGTTGGGCGTTACGTGCTCACCGCCATGGGGCCGCCCTTCCTCGACCTGAAATTCAACTTCATGGGCGGCGGCGATTCCGATTTCCTGAGCCGGGCCGCACAGAGAGGCTTTGTGCTTGGCTGGTGCGCCGAGGCGCAAGTGCGCGAAAGCGTCCCGGCCCGGCGCGTCGAAGCCGACTGGATCCGTGCCCGCAGCCTGCGCAACGGTGTCATCTCGACACTGGTCGAGAAGAAGAAACGGGCCGGCACGCCGTTCGCCGGCACCAAGGTTTTCTTGAAGAGCCTGGCGCTGCTTGCCGCCTCGCCATTTCGCGGCGCGGCCAGGCTGGCGCGGACGGGGTCATTGGCGACGGCCTTATACCCCATCCATGTAGCTATCGGCCGCGTGCTTGCCGAATTCGGATACGCCAATGAGCAATACCGGCAGCCTGAGAAGAACTGAACGCGCGCCGCTCAGCGCGGCGTTCACACGCGACGGCGTCGCGACCGCGATCGCGGCGCTGCTGTTCACCGTCATCCTGGTGTCGTTCCGTCCCTTCCAGCCGGCCGGCGCCGAAATGACCGGCGACGGCGGCGACATCGTCAACCAGCTCGGCTTCGGCTCGCTCGGCGCGATCTCGATCTTCTCGCTGCTGGCTTTCGCCGACCCGCGCGTGGTGCGCTCGCTGCTCAGCCCGTCCTGGCTGCTGATGCTGGGCTTCTTCGTGCTGTCGGTGGTTATGGCAACCGACCCGCCGTCGGCCATGCGCGCCGCTTCCTTCACGCTGATCGGCATCTTGACGATGGCGACGATCCTGGCGCTTCCGCGCGACGCCGAGGCTTTCTCGAAAGTCATCATCTTCACCATCGTCGTCGTCATCGGCCTGTCCTATATCGGGCTCATCGTCTTTCCGCACGAGGCGCTGCACACCACCGATTCGCTGGAGCCGGAACATGCCGGCCTGTGGCGCGGCGTGTTCACCCACAAGAACATCGCCGGTCCTGTCATGGCCTGCTTCAGCTTCGCCGGGCTGTACCTCTACCGGCGCGGACAGCGGCTCTGGGGCGCGTCAATCTTTTGCGCGGCGATGATCTTCATGCTGCACACCGGTTCCAAGACGACGGCCGGATTGGTGCCGTTTTCGATCCTGATCGTCGTGCTGCCGAGCCTGATCGGCATGCGGCTCGGGACGCCGATCCTGTTCGTGCTGGCCATCATCGCCGCGGCGATCGGCACGCTGGGCATCGTCTTCCTGCCGCCGGTGAAGCATCTGGCGGCACTCTATTTCCCCGACCTGACCTACACCGGACGCACGACGCTGTGGGAGTTCGCCGGCGAGATGCTGGCGAAGCGGCCGTGGACCGGCTACGGCTTCGAGAGCTTCTGGGGCACGCCGCTGCTCTTGAACCAGGACCAGCCCTTCGACCGGGCCTGGGACATCAGAACCATCGTGCACGGCCATAACGGCTATCTCGACATCGCCGTGCTGATGGGCATCCCGGCGCTCTGCGTGGCGGTCTACACCTTCCTGATCGCGCCGCTACGCGATTACTTGCGCATCCCCTTGCGCAAGGAAAACATCTATCTCGGCGACTTCTTCATGATGGTGGTGCTGTTCGCCGCGCTGAACGCCTTCCTCGAAAGCTTCTTCTTCCATCGCGCCGACCCGGTCTGGCTGTTCTTCGTGTTCGGCATGTTCGGCCTCAGGCAGGTGTCGCTGCGGCCGATGGCGGTTCGTGGTCCGTGCTGATCCTCCGTCCCAACAGGGCTTCCCCGCCCCGCCACGAACGTCTATTGGGAAGCCATCTTTTTGTTTGAGCATCGGATTTTCCCAAAACCGGTACCCACTTTGCGTCCGATGCTCTAGCGGAGGTTTTCTATGACGATCAGGCTTGTTCTTGCCGGTTGCGGCAATATGGGCTACGCCATGCTCTCGGGCTGGCTGAAATCGGGCAAGCTCCCCCCGGCGGCGATCTTCGTGGTCGAGCCGAATGCCGATCTGCGCAAGCGTGCCGAAGCGCTCGGCTGCAGTGCTGCCGCGGAGGCCGGCGGTATTCCGGCGGACGCGGTGCCGGCCCTCGTGGTCATTGCGGTGAAGCCGCAAGTGATCCGCGACGTGACCGCCGCGTACAAGCGCTTCAATGATGGCCGCACGACGTTCCTCAGCATCGCCGCCGGAACGCCGCTCGCCACGTTCGAGGCCATTTTGGGCAATCGCGCGCCGATCGTGCGCTGCATGCCCAACACCCCGGCGGCCATTGGCAAGGGCATGATGGTGGTGTTTTCCAACCGACTGGTTTCCAACGACACTAAGCGTTTCGTTGCCGATCTGCTTTCGGCGAGCGGCGAAGTGACTGAGATCGACGACGAAGGCCTGATGGACGCGGTGACGGCGGTGTCAGGGTCTGGCCCCGCCTATATCTTCCATTTCATCGAAGCGCTGACTGTGGCTGCCGAGAAGGCTGGCCTGCCAACAAAGACCGCCAGGCTGCTCGCCATGCAGACGGTCTATGGCGCCGCCTCGCTCGCCGCCGAAAGCGGCGAGCCGCCGGGCGTGCTGCGTCAGCAGGTGACCAGCCCCAACGGCACCACGGCCGCCGCACTTGCCGTGCTGATGGGCGGGGACCGGCTGATCCATCTGCTCACCGAAGCGGTGGAAGCAGCGCGGCTGCGGTCGATCGAGTTGGGGAAGTAATGGCGGACTGCGGATTACGCGAGATCGGTATGCGAAAAGTCGTTCCATGGTCGCTCGGTTAGAACCGCGACCACGCAGAGAGTCGGCTAAATCAGGGATGTCCCCACAACTCGTCGATATCATCCTTGTTCACAGGCCGGCCGCCCTTGCCCTCTCCGGCTATGAGATCGTGGGCAATGGCTGCGAGTCGTTCGGCCAGAGGAATGCGTCCACTTTCCCGCTTCAATTCGGATTCAGGGCAGCTCGATCACTTCCCAAATCTCCGTACAGCGTCTCGTCCTGCAGCCGGCGCAAGGCGAAAAGCCTGGTCGTCGGGTCGGGTGCGGCATTGTCCGATGTCAGCAGCTCGCCCTTCCTGACCGGTCTCAGCACCTTGCCGCTTTCGAGCAGGCCGACTGGCACGGCGCGGTTGGCGCGAGCCTCTTCGACAGTCATGGTCCAGGAACGGTAGCAGGTCTCGCCGATGGCATCGAAAATCTCGCCGGCGGCGAGATCGCGCTTGGCCACGGCGCAGACCTCGGCGACGGGCCTCGGCAGCGGCACCATGTCCGGCTTGCCATAGAGCGCGATGCGCGCGGCGGTCAACGGCACTTCCAGCGAGGTCAGATGATACGGCCGGAAGAAGCTGTAATAGGGACCGTGGCCGATATGCAGGTCGTCCATGCGCTCGATGATGCGCGGATGCGTCGCCTCGACGATGACGAAGACGCCGGGCGCCACGCCCTTGCCGATGGTGTAGTCGACGACGCCCTTCCGCGACAGGATGCCGCCATCGGCGCGCGGGATGAGCACCTTGGCCAATTCATCGCGATTGGCCTTGGGGCCGTGCATGCCGGCAATGTCGGGCACCAGCCCGGTGGCGTTGGCGATGGCGCACATCTCGACCATGGTTTTCGAGCCGTCGACGAACTCGACCAGCATGCGCGGGTTCATGTTGCGGCGTAGCGCTTCCGCGCGATAGTCGTCGGGCACGGCGTCGTGATTGAGCGGGTTGTTCTTGCCTTTGCCGGCCGCGACGATGGTATAGCCGAGCGCAGAGGCGAACTCGATCAGCTCCATGCAGCTCGACGGCTCGTCGCCGGCGCCGACCGAATAGACGACGCCGAGCCGGTCGGCCTGCTGCTTCAGATAGCAGCCGATGGTGACGTCGGCCTCGACATTCATCATCACCAGATGCTTGCCGTGCTCCATCGCCATCAGATCGAAATCGGCGGCGACGCCGGGCTTGCCGGTGGCGTCGATGACCACGTCGATCAGCGGATTGGTGACCAGCATCTCGTTCGAGGTGATGGCAATTTTTCCGCTCTCGATCGCCTCGCTGACCTTCGACGGCGTATCGGCCTCGCGTGCCATCGCCTCGTCGCCATAGGCGATGCGGACGGCATCACGCGCCGTGTGCGGGCGGCGGGTCGAGACGGCGCACACCGAAATGCCCGGCATCAGCATGCCTTGCGTCACCAGGTCGGTGCCCATCTCGCCGGAGCCGATGACGCCGATGCGCACCGGACGACCTTCCGCGGCGCGCTTGGCGAGATCGCTGGCAAGCCCGGTCAGGGCGACATTGGTCATGCGCAAGTCCACTGCTTTTGATTTGAAGGGGGAATAGCAGGGAATGGTAACCTTTTGCCAACGAAACCGGCCGCCGTCGGCAATTTCTTGCGCATGAGCCCGGGGGACTGGAGAAGCTGGTTCAGCGTCGGCGGATAGCGAGGAGCGCAGCTAACAAATGGAGGGAAATTCTTAGTCATTCCTTTATGCATCGTTGCTTAAATGGGAGAATGGAATGGCGAGATCCTAGCGTCAGGCGTTTGTTCCGTTGTCTGCGACGAGGCGGCGGCGAGAGTGGCAACGTGGCCACTATTTTTGCCCTGTCTTTGCCGATTGTTGTCGGCGGAGCGGGCCTCGGTGTCGAGACCTCCTATTGGTATTACAGCAGCCTGAGATTACAGGCGGTGGCGGATGCGGCAGCCTATGCTGGCGCTTTGGAAAAAGTCTCGGGATCCGACAAGCCAACGATTGTCTCGGCCGCGACACTGTCAGCGACCACGAACCACTTTGACCCATCGACGGGTACGATCGAGGTCTTCACGCCGCCGTCGTCCGGACCGAATGTCGCAAAAAAGGCGGTCGAGGTCATCGTTCATCAGAACCTCGACAGATTTTTCACGTCGATATTCACGCAAGACGCGGTTGGCGCACAGGCAAGAGCGGTGGCTCTTATTACCGATGCTTCAAAGGCCTGCGTTCTGGCGCTCAATCCTTCCGCTTCGAAAGCGGCGCTCTTTTCCGGCAGCTCGACCACAAAACTGACGGGCTGCTCCGTGATGTCGAATTCGATAGCGTCGGACGCCATCAAACTTCAGGGGTCGGCAAGTCTTGATACCGATTGCCTGATATCGGCCGGTGGGATGTCATTGGCCAATCCTGTGAAGACCGTCTGCACCAGCCTGATAACCCAGGCGTTGCCCGCTGCCGATCCTTTTGCCGACCTTCCGGCGCCACCGGCCACGAACCCCTGTCAAAACAGCAATCAGTCGACGTTGCAACCTGGAACATACTGCAGGGGACTCAGCTTGAGCGGCAGTGTAACGCTCTCGCCGGGGGTATACGTCATTCAGGGAGGCGATTTCAAAGCGAACTCAAATGCAAACATTTCCGGCGAGGGAGTGATCATCTATCTGGCCGGCAGCTCCGGCGTCACAATGAACGGCACTGCCACCGTCAAGCTTAGCGCACCGACATCAGGCACCTATTCAGGCGTGCTGTTTTACGGCGACAAAGCAAATCTGGCGGGATCGAACACGTTCAATGGCACGGCGGATTCGCTTTTGACCGGCGCCCTGTATTTTCCAACGCAGGCGGTCAATTACCTCGGCAATTTCTCGGGGAAAAGTGGTTGCACGCAGGTCGTCGCCAGCACCGTGCAGTGGTCCGGCAACACAAGCATCAACCAGGATTGCACCAGCCTCGGGATGCGTGAGATTCCGGCGACGCGGTCCGTTCGGCTTGTCGAGTAATCCTCCGTGGAACGGCGACCAGTCCGGATTTTTCGAAGCGATTCGGGTGTTGCGGCGGTGGAGTTTGCGCTGGTTGTGCCGATCCTTTGCCTGGTGGTTCTCGGCATCATTGACGGCTGGTCTTTCGTATCGAGCTCGCTGTCGATGCGTGCAGGCGTCAAGACGGCGGCAAATCTTGTGATGGAGGGAGCAACCGACGACGCGGCCACCCAAGCCGTTGCCCTTTCGAGTTGGGAAAACCATCCCGAAGGCGCACAGGTTACACTGGGCCGGAAATACATGTGCGGAAGCACCGTGGTCGATGCATCGAGCCTGTGCAACGGGGGGACGAAAGCTCCCTCGGTCTTCGTGGAAATAAAAGCGACGGCGACCTGGTCCCCGCCCTTCATTTTTGGCGCGTTTTCTCTTTCTCGCGACATCGGCCATCAAGAGGTGATCCGTGTCCGCTAAGCGGAGCGCGAGAGCGTTCAGCCGTGATAAATCAGGTGGGACTGGGCTGGAATTCGCGCTGATCGCACCTTTTCTGATAATGCTTTTGTTCGGTATCTTCGCATTCGGCTGGGCTCTGAATGCCATGTCCAGCGTTCGCTATACGCTGGAAACGTCCTCACGTGCGCTGCAGTTGAAGAACTCCCTGACCGAGGCCGAAATAGAGGCCATAGCCACAGAAAAATTGCTGAGTTTGGGATTGAGAGATGTCGATGTGACGATAGCAATCGACCCTCCCAGCGGCGGCTTCCGCATGGCGCATCTCACGGCCAGATATGCTTTCGTGATCGAGTTCCCGTACTTCGACCAATATCCGATCAATTATGCGACAACTGTCACAGTTCCGTTGGTTGGATCGTGAGAGCGTCCAACAGCGCCTTTACAACAGGCGGCGGGCGCCGATTGATTAACACCGCCGCAGGGGGATGGCGGCGATCGGTGGCGTGAGCGAACGGGTCGTCGTCGCTACAAAGACACTTTCTGGACAGGACAGCCATCACCGCCCTAGGCCGGACCAGGCTCGTCACGCTCGCCACAGTCATGCCGTCAGAGCGCCGGCAAGCGGCCAGGCATTACGGAACGGCAACTTGACAATGGCCCAGTCTTTCAAATTGAGTGAAATCACGATCAATAGAGAGTCGGCACAAGACAGATGGGCGAGACAGATATGGCGTGGAACGAAAGAAAGACCGGTTACGGCAAAGGCCACTATTTCAACCAAATGGGCCTTGCCCTGCTCGTGCTCGTCTTTCTCATCGCCCTGCCGCTCGCTTTCTTTCCCGAAGACATGCGGAAGTTTTACCTCAGCGAAGGCGGTCCAACTGAAGTCTTCTCGGCCGCAGGCTACCTGATCGTCGTGGCAACGCTTGTCCGGGAAATGTCCTATCGAGACCTGCTCAAACGGTGGTACCTTGTCGCCATCCTGATCGCGATGTGCCTGCGCGAGCTGGACTTTCATGCGCATTTCACCACCCACAACATCACCAAGACCACGCTCTATATCTCGCCTGACGTTCCGCTGTTGGAAAAGCTAATCGGCGCGACGGTCGTTATTGCCCTCGGCATTGCCTTCTATTTGCTCCTGAAGAACGGCTTCCGTAGCTTTGTTCACGGGCTTCGCCACGGCGAGGCGACTGCCGTGGCCATTGCCGCAGCTGTCGGCTGCGCCGTCCTTTCCAAGGTCATCGACG
This sequence comes from Mesorhizobium sp. f-mel, assembly GCF_053850215.1. NCBI lineage: Bacteria > Pseudomonadati > Pseudomonadota > Alphaproteobacteria > Hyphomicrobiales > Phyllobacteriaceae > Mesorhizobium > Mesorhizobium sp. f-mel. Next base: position 217,551 of record NZ_JBSPTO010000001.1, on the reverse strand, counting down.
GGGCGCCATCAAATCTCACATTTCTCGGCATCCACCTCACCCGGATCTATACCTCCACAGTGTTCGAGGAAATCCTCGAATTGGGGATTCCGATCTTCCTAGCCATCGCGGCGTTCTCGGCCTTCCCGACGCAGGATGGTCTCACAAAGAGGGCCTCGGGACAGATCACGCCAAACAACCCAAGATCCGTCACCTAAACGCCGGATCCAAACGGACCAGAACTTCTCGAATGTGATCTCTGGTCCGCCGCGGTGTTGCCTCTATTTGCTTGGGAAGCAGGTGAGGCAAAACATGTGGAATGTGGCGAAAGAGGGCTGGACACTCGTTAAGGAGAGCATCCTCGGCTTCATCAATGACAATGCCCTGAGCCACGGGGCAGCGATGGCGTTTTATGCCACGACCTCGCTTGCTCCGATCCTACTCATCGTTGTCGCCATCGCTGGCATGGCCTTCGGAAACGATGCGGCACAACTGGCGCTTTCGGCCCAGTTGTCGGGGCTGATGGGTCCGCAGAGCGCCGAGCTTCTGCAAGCGACAATCGAGAACGCGTCACACAAAGAGGCGGGAACTCTTGCCAGCATTTTGGGGCTCGTCACGCTGTTGGTTACCGCATCCGGCGTATTCGGCGAAATGCAGGTTGCCCTGAACGAGATCTGGAAAGTCAAGCCGGCTGGCACGTCGATTTCACGGCTCGTGCGGGCACGCGCTGCCAGTCTCGGTCTCGTCGCGGCGCTTGGCTTTCTGCTGCTGGTGTCCCTGGTCGTAAGCACTGCAATTTCGGCGCTTGGAGATATCATCAACGCATATCTGCCCTTTGGCACCCTTATCCTGAGCGCAATCACCGAGATCGTCTCGTTTGCCCTGATCGCGCTGTTGTTCGCGGCAATCTACAAGGTCCTGCCCGACCGTGCGCTGCAATGGCGCGACGTTGGCGTCGGCGCCATAGTAACGGCGTTCCTCTTCACGATCGGCAAATCGCTGATCGGCTGGTATATCGGAACCAGCGCCGTCGCATCGTCATACGGCGCAGCCGGTGCGCTGCTCGTCGTGCTGCTGTGGGTCTTTTACTCGTCCGAGATCTTTCTGTTGGGCGCCGAATTTACACGAGCCTACTCGGTTCGATACGGCAGCCGATCCGATCTGGAGGCGACCATTGAAGCAAGTAAATCGCGAACAGATGCCGGCGACGCCGGCCAGGATCGAAAAGTCTGAGAACGAAGTCCTCGGCGGGATTGTTTTCGGCAGTCTCCTTACCACGGTTTTAAGCCATTTCTGGCATCAACACCGGCGCTGAGACGTCCGGCGCGGCGGCCCGAGGCGAGCATGGTCTTGGGGACGTCCGGCCGAAGCGACGTGCGAAGTTCCTTCGCTGCAGCCACCAGCTTGGCGCGGCTGCTTCCATATCTCTTGATCAACTGATGGACTTGCGCTGGGGTGATGCCGTTCTGCCGGGCAAAATACCTTATTACATAATCCTCGCTGCCGGAGATCCGATCCCGGTGGCGGGGATAGAGCTTCGCCGCGTCGGCTGTCATGCTTACTCTCCTTTGGTCACGTTTGCGCACAATGTATGATTGGCCAACGCAAAACCGGCGAATTCGTTGCCGCATGCGACACCAGCGCGCTTCGCTTTTTCGCCGCAGGCCCGAACGCCCGGCCAAAGCAACCCGACCGGCGCGCCTTTGAGCGATATGCAGATTTTTCGAGACTCAGCCCTCTGGCACGCGCATGATATGGACCGGGAGGAAAAGCCATGCGCGAATTGCCAAAGAGCATTGACGCAGACGTTGTAATCGAAATCAGCAGGTTGCTCGACGACCATGCGAAGTCGGCACCAGTGCCAGTCCACAAGCTTGCCTCGATGATCTCGAATAATGTCGAGACCGATCTGCCGACAGCTTCCATCGAAGAGTTGATCGTGGAAATGGCCATGACCCGCCAACTTCCGATGCTGTTCGATCTACCGGGGGCGGATGCAGACAACGTCATATCGATCGCCTTGGCGCGCGCCAGCTGATCCGGCTGAGGGACCTTTCCGTCGAGTGTGATTTCAAGACGCGGATCGTTCTTATCTGCTCCAATTCGCGCCACTGGCTCCGGCCGGCGGCTTTTTGCTGCGTATAGGATAATCGTCATGGGCAATAATCGTCACGGACGATCCGCTGTTTGGGAACATGTGGTGTCCAGTTGCATTTCCTCTAGACAACAAAGGAGGAATTCATGAACTGGGATCAAATCAAGGGAAAATGGATGCAGTTCAAAGGCCAGGCCAAGGAGCAATGGGGTGACCTTACCGACGATGACCTTGATCGCATCGAGGGCAATCGTGACCAACTCGCAGGACGCATTCAGGAGCGGTATGGAATCGCCAAGGAAGAGGCAGAGCGCCAGATAGACGACTGGTCCAGAAGCCTCACCTGAGCGTCCGGTATCGAGGCTGCACCGTAGATCGGCGCAGCTTCGACAGTCCTAGAGCGGGATGGGTTCGAATTGAACTGGGCATTTCGCTCTATCTATTTGTTTAGCCGCATCTGTGCGACGCCATTGATTCCACTTGGCTGCAAATGCTGTAAGCCTGCGGCTCCGAAATGAGCGGCGGGTGACTATATGCGACGGTGGCGGGTTGATCTGCGCCAGCCGTCGCCCCAGGATCTTCGGAACGAGAGCTAGCGCGCCGATTGCCTCTTGGCCTGTGCGGCGACGGCCGTGAGGAAAGCCGTTGCGGCAGTGTCGCATGCCGCTCGGGACGGGCTATAGGCGAAAAGGATCAGTTCGGCAGCCCTTATCGTAAGGCCATGCTTTTTAGCGAAAGCAGCTATTTCGTAAGGCTTGTCGTGGTCTATGGCCGGACCGTAGTCTTCGTTCATTGCTTCCTCCCGTTTACGACGTTCCTCGCCTTGGCCCCTCCTGGCGCAAGGATTAACTTACGGGGCGTTGAGAGAGTCTACCAATTGGAGATTGCAAAAGGCCTACGGTGGAGACCGTCTGATACGGCGCGTCAGGCGAAAGACTCCATTTTGTCCGCTGCACCTCGAAAAAGATATATGATTGCGCTGATATCGCAGGTGGTCGACGCAAGCCAATGCCGATCTTTTCAGTCAAGCACACAACCGTCTATCGCTACACGCAACCGGTGACGTTTGGCGAGCATCGGCTGATGTTCAGGCCGCGCGATAGTTTCGATCAGCGACTTCTGGATCATGCCCTGTTGGTGGACCCCGAGCCGAAAGAGGTTGGCTGGATCCATGACGTTTTTGGAAACTGCGTTGCGGTAATCGACTTCCAGGGTTCCGGCGACGAACTGCGTTTCGTGACAGACATTCGGCTCGATCACACGCCGCAGCATGCACCTGATTTCCGTATCGATGAAGCAGCACTCAGCTATCCATTTTCCTATGATCCCGACGAGGCAACCGACCTCACCCAAACCATCGAGCGCCATCATCTCGATGACGGCGACGAGATCGGCAAATGGGCACGACAGTTCGTGAGCGCCAGAGGCCACACCGAGACGGGCAAATTGCTGATGACACTTTGCTACGCCATCCACGAGAGCTTTGTGTATTCCCGTCGAACTGAATCAGGGACGCAACCGCCTCTCATGACCTTGCACCTGCGTCGAGGCACATGCCGAGACTTTGCGCTGTTCATGATGGAAGCGGTTCGTTCGCTCGGTTTTGCTGCCCGTTTTGTGACTGGTTATGTCTATGTGCCGAACCGCGACAGCGCTTCTGTCCTCGGCGGCGGTTCGACGCATGCCTGGTGCCAGGTCTATCTGCCTGGCGCGGGTTGGGTCGAGTTCGACCCCACCAATGGCATTGTCGGCAACCGGGACCTTATCAGGGTGGCTGTGGCCAGGCATCCTGGGCAAGCCATCCCTCTTTCCGGAAGCTACTGCGGCAGCGCGTCGAACTTTCTCGGCATGACGGTGGAGGTCAAGGTGGTGAAGGAAGCTGGCATCAAATAACCAGCATCAATAAAAATCAGCATCCTCTAGATGTGTTCGGAACTGTTCGCGGCAATCCGGAGTTTGCTTTAATCAACGCATTGGAGCTTCGATGCGTATCCGCGCAGGTTTCAACCTCGCCTACGAATGTCCGCAGCCGACACCGATGCTGCTCGTCCTTGATATCCATCCTTCACGTCGCGTCGATCTTTTGACGGAACAGATCATCGGCTTCGATCGCCCGGTCGACGCCCGCGGCTACATCGACGTTTTCGGCAATTTGTGCACGAGAATAGAGGTGCCCGCGGGGCTTACGACGATATCAACGAACTTCGAAATTCATGACACCGGCAAGCCAGAAATTGTGGCCGCGGGCGCCGTCCAGCACGATATCAAAGAGCTGCCCGACAACGTGCTCAGGTTTCTTCTCGGCAGCCGCTACTGCGATACCGATCGGCTTGGCGACTTCGCTTGGACCAATTTTGGCAATACCGCACCCGGGTGGGCGCGCGTCCAGGCGATCTGCGATTTCGTTCACGAACACATCACCTTCAACTACCAGGCTGCGGACACGCTGCGGACCGCCTATGGCGCGCTAACCGACCGGGCCGGCGTATGTCGCGATTTTGCGCATCTGGCAATCACGCTGTGCCGTTGCATGAACATTCCGGCGCGATATTGCACCGGCTATCTCGGCGACATCGGCATACCGCCGATGCCGTACCCCATGGATTTCAACGCATGGTTCCAAGCCTATCTCAGCGGCCATTGGTTCACTTTCGATGCACGGTACAACCAGCCTCGCATAGGCAGGATCCTGATGGCGACGGGATGCGATGCCAATGACGTCGCTATCTCAACGAGCTTCGGTCTTTCCCGGCTCACCCGCTTCGAAGTCATCACAGAAGAAATCCACGCCGAACCTGGGAAGGCGTCAGCCCGCCGCACTTTTCGGCATGACGGGCTTCAGCGTGAGGGGTCAAGTCAGTCGTAGACCTTCACAATCTTGCGGGTACCTGGATCGACCAGGACAGTTCGGCCATCGACGACGACGTAGCGGTATTGAACGTCCGGCACTTCGTAAAGCTCGACTGTATCGGGCAGAGCTGTGCCGATGTTGAGCTCCACGCCGGGAAGGCTGAGTGATGCCACTGGTTTCTTTTTCACGTATTCGCGGATCACAGTGTCCTGCTCGGGTTGAATAATGACGTCCTGAGCGGCGGCGGCGCTGACGCCAACGAACAGAAGGATGCCTGCCGCAGCCGATGTAAGTTGCTTACCCATAATAGCCTCCAAGCAACCTTCAGCTACGGTGCTTGATTGCTGCCGCGACGGGTTGCATAGTTATCTGAACGATGCGGCGCAATTCTTGTTCCATTTTGTAGGGCGCGAACCCGCTGCCACGGCATATCAACGCTGACGTTCGAGGCCGCGCGCGAACGCGCTCCCGCTCAAGGCTTAGGTTCTTCCGGAGGAGGCGCGTTTGGGACTGGACAATCAGGATGTGGCCATTTTTCACACGGAGAGGGCTTGTCGCCAGCGTCGCCATAACGTTCCACGAGTTTTGCGAATCCGTAGGCGAAGGCGGAAAGCAGCGCCAGGATAACCACTATGCGAGCGGCCATACTGGATTATAGCAGGATCCCGCTTAGGATTGACCCCAGTATCAGCTTGCGCTCGACAGGTTTGCGGCGAGGTTCGCAAGATCTGAACGCATCTCGTGACCTTCCTTGCCACACCTGGGCGACGTGAATGCGTCGGTACGCTGGCATGGATTTGCGCGGGCTCGCCGGCACGGGCCGGTGGAAGGGCGAAAAGTCAGTAGCTCGCTACGCGCATGTCATCGTTTTGGAAGGCTGCTTGCTCCCGACACGTAAACGCAAAGTGACCAGGCGAAGTGCACTATTGAAAATCTTCGGGATAAACTGGTGCTGCGAGAGAGGATTGAACTCTCGACCTCTCCCTTACCAAGGGAGTGCTCTACCACTGAGCTACCGCAGCCGCTGATGGCGGGGCTTCTGCCATATCGAACCGGCAAGCGCAAGGCCAAGCGCAAGCCATCTGTGAAAGCCCGCTCCGACGGCTTTTCCGGACATGGCAGCGCCACAATGTTGGGTATCCCTTCATAACAGTCTCGCCGGGATGGAACCATGAACGACAAGACAATCCCACCTGACAAGGGCGGTCCGTCGAAAAAGGACAGCCAACCGAAAAAGGCCGACCGCAAGAGCCGGCTCGCCGAGCAACTGCGCGCCAATCTGCAGAAGCGCAAGGCGCAGTCGCGCTCGCGGCGCACCGGCGAGGCGGACCAGCGGCCGGAAGGGCTCGGCACCTTAAGGAAAACGCAAACGGATTGACCTATATCAACAGGCCGGGTCCAGGGTGCGGGAATCCTGTTTCTTGAACCAAGCCGGCCAATGGTCTAGACCGGCCACAACAGACTCAACCGATTGAAAACCGGCCTTTCGGCCGAGGGGACGCTCTTCCATGGATCGCATCAGAATTGTCGGTGGCAACAAGCTTGCCGGAAGCATCCCGATCTCGGGCGCGAAGAACGCCGCGCTGCCGCTGATGATCGCCTCGCTTTTGACCGACGACACGCTGACCCTGGAAAACGTGCCGCATCTGGCCGATGTCGAGCAGCTTATCCGCATCCTCGGCAATCATGGCGTCGACTATTCGGTCAATGGCCGCCGCGAAAAACAGCAGGAGGGCTATTCGCGCACCATCAATCTCTCTGCCCGCAACATCGTCGACACCACCGCACCTTACGAGCTGGTGTCGAAGATGCGCGCCTCCTTCTGGGTGATCGGCCCGCTGCTTGCCCGCATGGGCGAGGCCAAGGTGTCGCTGCCCGGCGGCTGCGCCATCGGCACGCGCCCGGTCGATCTTTTCCTGGAAGGCCTTCAGGTGCTCGGCGCCGATATCGACGTCGATACCGGTTATGTAATCGCCAAGACCAGGAACGGCCGTCTTGTCGGCAACCGCTACGTTTTCCCGAAAGTGTCGGTCGGCGCCACCCATGTGCTTGTCATGGCGGCGTCGCTGGCCAATGGCGAGACGGTGCTCGAAAACGCCGCCCGCGAGCCCGAGATCGTCAACCTCGCCGAATGCCTCAACGCCATGGGCGCCAACATTTATGGCGCCGGCACCGAGACCATCACCATCGACGGCGTCGAAGCGCTGTCGGGCGCGCGCGTCCGGGTGATACCCGACCGCATCGAGACCGGCACCTATGCGATGGCCGTCGCCATGACCGGCGGCGACGTCATGCTCGAAGGCGCGCGGGCTGACCTGTTGCAGACCGCGCTCGACGTGATTTCCCAGACCGGCGCCGAGATCACGCAGACCAATTCCGGCATCCGCGTCAGGCGCAACGGCGCCGGCATTGCGCCGGTCGACGTGACGACAGCGCCCTTCCCGGCGTTCCCGACCGACCTGCAGGCGCAGTTCATGGGCCTGATGACGATGGCCAAGGGCAAGTCGCGCATCACTGAGACGATCTTCGAAAACCGCTTCATGCACGTGCAGGAGCTTGCCCGGCTCGGCGCCCACATAACACTGTCCGGCCAGACGGCGATCGTCGACGGCGTTTCGAAGCTGAAGGGCGCGCCGGTCATGGCGACCGATCTTCGCGCTTCGGTGTCGCTGGTCATCGCCGGCCTGGCGGCCGAAGGCGAGACCACGGTCAACCGGGTCTACCATCTCGACCGCGGCTTCGAGCGGCTGGAAGAAAAGCTGTCCGGCTGCGGCGCGGTGATCGAGCGGATTTCGGGGTAGGCAATCGGCGGGATTCCACGGCTTCAATATTTGATCTTGGCGCGGTTGCACGGATCGCCAAGACCGGCTCGATTCCTGCCTGGAGCACGATGTTTTCCAAAAACCGGTTTCCACTTTTTGGGTTCATGCTCTAACAGAGGGCTGAAAATCAACCTTCAGGTGTGAAATCCGCATGGCTCTCAAGCTTGTCGCGCTCGACGATCAGGATCTGAGCATCGTTTCGGCCCATGTCCAGGACGCCGTGCTGAAGGTCGGCGACCTCGAATACATGCCGGCGGCCAAGCGCTTCGTGATGACGATGAACCGCTTCGTCTGGGAGGCGAAAACGGGCCTGTTCCGCCAGCACAATGAGCGGCGGCAAAGCGTGCTGCATTTCGACCGTGTGCTGGGCGCCAAAACCAGCGGCATTGCCCGCGACAAGCCGGACGAGGTGCTGTCGCTGCTGGCGATCAGCTTCGTCGCCCTCGACAAGCCGGCCGGCATTGTCGAGCTGATCTTTTCAGGCGGCGGCGCGATCATGCTCGATGTCGAGTGCATCGAGGCGCGGCTCGCTGACATCGGCGGCGCCTGGGAAGCGACGTCGCGCCCCTTTCACAGAGCCTGAGTACACAAGATGGCCATCACCCTTCGTCTGTCCGATGCCGATTTCGAGCAGCGTTTTGCCGCATTCCTTTTGACCAAGCGGGAGGTCTCGGCGGACGTCGACGCCGTGGTGCGCGCGATCATCGCGCGGGTGCGCGCCGAGGGCGACGCGGCGCTCATCGAGTATACGCAGAAATTCGAACAGGCCGATCTGAAAGGCCTCGGCATGGCCGTGTCGCAAGACGACATCGCCAAGGCCTATGATGCGGCCGACCCGCAGACGATCGAGGCGCTTAAATTCGCCCGTGACCGGATCCGTTCCCATCACGAGCGGCAGCGGCCGAAGGACGACCGATACACGGACGCTGCCGGCGTCGAGCTCGGCTCGCGCTGGACGGCGATCGAGGCGGTCGGGCTCTATGTGCCGGGCGGCACGGCGAGCTATCCAAGCTCGGTGCTGATGAGCGCCGTGCCGGCCAAGGTCGCCGGCGTCGAGCGTATCGTCATGGCGGTGCCGGCGCCCTACGGCATCATCAATCCGCTGGTGCTGGTGGCGGCGGATCTGACCGGCATATCCGAAATCTACCGCGTCGGCGGCGCGCAGGCGATCGCGGCGCTGGCCTATGGCACCGAGACGATAAAGCCGGTCGCCAAGATCGTCGGCCCCGGCAATGCCTATGTCGCCGCGGCCAAGCGCCAGGTGTTCGGCACGGTCGGCATCGACATGATCGCCGGGCCTTCGGAAGTGCTTGTCGTGGCAGACGGCAGCAACGATCCGGACTGGATCGCCGCCGACCTGCTTGCCCAGGCCGAGCATGACGTGTCGGCGCAGTCGATCCTGATCACCGACGATCCCGTCTTCGGCGCGGCGATCGGACAGTCGGTCGAACGCCAGTTGCAGAGCCTGCCGCGCGGGGAGACGGCGGCGGCGAGCTGGCGCGACTTCGGCGCCGTCATCCTTGTTCCCCAAATCGAGGCAGCACTGCCGCTGGTCGACCGCATCGCGGCCGAACATGTCGAGCTTGCCATCGACGAGCCGGAAGCCTTCCTGGCGCGGATGCGCAATGCCGGTGCCGTCTTTCTCGGCCGTCACACGCCGGAAGCCATCGGCGACTATGTCGGCGGCTCCAACCACGTGCTGCCGACGGCGCGCTCGGCGCGCTTCTCGTCCGGTCTTTCGGTGCTCGATTTCATCAAGCGCACCTCGATCCTGAAGCTCGGGCCGGAGCAGTTGCGGGCGCTGGCGCCGGCGGCCATCGCGCTGGCCAAGGCGGAAGGCCTCGACGCGCATAGACGCTCCGTCGCCATCCGGCTGAACATGTAGACTGACATGTCGGACTACGATCGAACCTATGCCAAGCTGATCGATGTCGAACTCGATGAATCGATCGGCCGTTCGACGCCCGATGTCGAGCATGAGCGGGCGGTGGCGATCTTCGACCTGATCGAGGAAAACAGCTTCCAGCCGGTCAATGACGACGGCGCCGGGCCTTATCGGCTAAAACTGTCGCTGGCCGAATCCCGCCTGGTCTTCGCAGTGACGCGCGAGGACGGCGCTGCCGTGGTCACCCACATCCTGTCGCTGACGCCGCTCAGGCGCATCGTCAAGGACTATTACATGATCTGCGAAAGCTATTACGACGCCATCCGCACCTCGACCCCCAGCCAGATCGAGGCGATCGACATGGGCCGGCGCGGGCTGCATAATGAGGGCTCACAGACCTTGATGGACCGGCTGGCCGGCAAGATCGAAATCGATTTCGACACGGCGCGCCGGCTGTTCACGCTGGTCTGCGTGCTGCACTGGCGAGGCTGAACTGCCAGCCCCTCTGCCCCGCTCGATCCTGCCCCGCTCGATCCTGTTTGTCTGCGGCATGAACGCGGTGCGCTCGCCGATGGCCGAACTGCTGGCGCGCCAGGTGCTTCCGGCCACCACCTTCGTGGCGTCGGCCGGGGTGCGCGGCGGCGAACGCGACCCGTTCGTCGACGCCGTGCTGGCCGAGGACGGGCTTTCGCTGGGTGAACGGCACCCGAGGACACTGGACGATCTCGAGGACGACTATTTCGATCTGATCGTCACACTCTCGCCGGAAGCGCATCACACCGCGCTCGAGCTTACCCGCTCGCTTGCCGTCGATGTCGAATATTGGCCGATGCCGGACCCGACTGGCGTCAGCGGCACGCGTGAGCAGATCATGGCAGCCTATCGCGAGGTGCGCGAACGGCTAAGGGCGCGAATCGGCCACCGTTTCCTAGAGCCGGAAGCAAAAAACGGCGCTGATTAAGCGTGTTCACAAGCGCACGATTATCATATAGGTTCCGCGCAAATTCCGGCCGGGGCGCTGGGAATCCCATCCAAGCAAAGGTATCGAATGCCGAAGGAAGAAGTCCTCGAGTTTCCGGGTGTCGTCACGGAATTGTTGCCCAACGCGATGTTCAGGGTGAAGCTCGAAAACGAACACGAAATCATCGCCCACACGGCCGGCCGCATGCGCAAGAACCGCATCCGCGTGCTCACCGGCGACAAGGTCCTGGTCGAGATGACACCCTACGACCTGACCAAGGGCCGCATCACCTACCGTTTCAAGTAAAATCGTCAGAGTTCGGCCGGGATCGCGATGAGCATTTTGCAGAAGCTCGTGCTTGCCTCGGGTTCGCCGCGCCGGATCGAACTGTTGCAGCAGGCCGGCATTGAGCCGGACCGCGTGCTGCCGGCCGGTGTCGACGAGACGCCGCTGCGCGCCGAGCATCCGCGTTCGCTGGCCAAGCGCCTGTCGAAGGAAAAGGCCGAGAAGGCACTGGCCTCGCTGCAGGCGGAAGAGGACTATGTGCCCAGCTTCGTGCTGGCCGCCGACACGGTGGTCGCAGTCGGCCGGCGCATCCTGCCCAAGGCCGAAACGTTCGACGACGTCGCCAATTGCCTCGGCCTGCTGTCCGGCCGTTCGCACCGGGTCTATTCCGGCATCTGCCTGATCACGCCGGGCGGCAAGCTGCGCCAGCGGCTGGTCGAGACCAGGGTGCGTTTCAAGCGGCTGCCGCGCGCCGAGATCGACGCCTATGTCGCCTCGGGAGAATGGCGCGGCAAGGCCGGCGGCTATGCCGTCCAGGGGCTGGCCGGCGCTTTCGTGGTCAAGCTTGTCGGCTCCTACACCAACGTCGTCGGCCTGCCGCTCTATGAGACGGTGGCGCTGCTGACCGGCGAGGGTTTCAAGGTGCATGCCAAATGGCAGTCAGCTCGGCCATGAGTTCGGGGCGGTCATGAGCTCGGACGACAAGGTCACGCCGCTGCGCCCCAAGCGGCCCTGCCCCGAATGCGGCAAGCCGTCGGCGCGCGAGACCTATCCATTCTGCTCGGCGCGCTGCAAGGACATCGACCTCAACCGCTGGCTCAAGGGCGCCTACGTCATTCCGGCCCGCGACGACGAGGACGAAACGGACAACGATCCTCCCAAATGAGGCTGTTCGGCACGGCTTGGTGACCTCGACCGCGCCTCGTGAATCGACCTGTCGAGGAACTGCTCGTTTCCGGCTTGAATCAACGCTTAAGCGCTGGACAGGCCGGATTCCCGTGCTATAACCCACGCGCTTTCAAGGGGCGCTTGCGGCGCTTTCAAGAAATCCGGCGTGCAGAACTGCCCGTGTGCCGGAACAGGCCCAGATAGCTCAGTTGGTAGAGCAGCGGACTGAAAATCCGCGTGTCGGTGGTTCGAATCCGCCTCTGGGCACCATTTTCCATGGCAATTGCTTAACGGTCCGACTGACGGGCGTTGGACTTTGCCGGAAAATGCACGAGGGCGCAGATAAAATTCGACTTGATCCAGGACACGGAAGGATAGTCGTGCCTTTTTGGAAATCGCACAAGAAATATAGCGCAGGAACGTGGGACGATCGGCTCGATGGATTATTTTCATGCGGGGTAAACTACTCCGGTAAGACGATCCTTGATGTTGGCTGCAATATGGGCATCGTCGCTTATGAAATCGCCAAACGCAGACCGGCCTACATCCACGGCATTGACGTTCTGAAGCCACACACCCGCGTGGCGCGTTCTATCTTTCTAGGATCGAACGTAGAAAGTCGATTTGACACCATGAGTCTTGGGAGTCGAAAGCTTCAATCTGTTCTAAATGACCGTTACGATATCGTTCTTCTTCTCGCTGTGTACCAGCATGTCCGCAGGGGGTTGGGTCAGGAGGAGGCCGATCGCATCTTCATCGACATCATTAACCGCACTCAGACGATTGTGGCGCGAGTTCCCGACGAAGACGACATCCGTCTTCAGTCTCTCATCGAGGGTGCCGGGTTCACCTTATCTGATCGCCACAAGTCGCCACGCGGCAGTACAGTTCTGGCTTATCATCGCCACTAGACCGGGCGGACGGCGATTGCCTGCGCGACTCAGGCACCAGACGCATTTCCCGCGCCTATCGGCAAAATCACGTGACCTGAGCACATCACGGCGGCTTCGCCCCGCGAAACGTCTTTGCTCGCGTTGGGCGGATGACGGATTTGATTTGCTTGGTGATCCTCTATCCTTAGGGCAAACTGCCTGCTGGGGCTCTAGGAGGCGAAATGAGAGCACGCGCAGCAACGGTTGGAGATCTGGAAGCTCTTTTCCGTGATCTGTCCAAGCGGATATCGGACGAATACGCCGCGGCCGGCAAGGACAGCAAGATCGCCTACGACAATCTGATGATGAACTTGAAAGAAGGCCGTGCTCACGCGCTTGTCCAGGGCGAAAAGACCGTGGCGATCATCGCGTGGCACGAGCATAGCGACGCTGCTGATACGCTGTTCGCCGCACAGGAGGATTTCTTCAATGCCGCGACCGTTCGCTTCTGCAAGCGGCACATCCGCCATATCCAGGCGCTCGCCGGCAACCTCCCCATTCATTCGCGCAGCTGGCTCCAGAGACCGGACGTCGCAAAATGGTTTCGGATAATCGGCTATGTCGAGCGAGGCCAGGAGAATGGCGCCAACCTGTTCGAACTGCCGCCGGCTCCGGCCGCATAAGAAATCCAGGCGTGTTGCAAAACGCTGCCTTTGAGTTCCGGCGGTGCCGCGCTCACGACGGTGTGCCAAAAAAGGCCCGCCGCTCCATTCGCGAAGCGGCGAGGCCCCATATTTGGGGACAACTTCCGGGCTGTTGCCCAGCATTGCCTACCGTGCAATTCAGGTGCCAGACGACTGGCCCATAATGGGTCACCGCACCGGGAAGCGCGAACCATCCTTCCGCGATCACACCACTGCCAATACCGCGCAATTCCCGTTATATTTCCTTGCGGCGGACCTGATTTCCGCCCTGGCCGGCGCCCATCAGGCAACCTACCCCAACGCCCCCCCAAAGTGGCGCCGGCCAACTTCGCCGCTGACCAATCTTCGCCACCGACAACGTCGAGCACGCCGTTGCGAGGGCGAGGCCTGCGCGCGATCGTCAGGCCCGATAGTCAGGCCCGATAGTCAGGGGCAGCGGTTCGAAGCCCCCTCCAGAGCGGCGGACTTTCAAGTCGGAACGCGCGGCTGCGATTCCAATCCGACAGATCGCCTGGAATGACAGGACGATCCGACATAAATCCAAAAAACCGGTAGCAAGCTGCGGCCAGAAAGTGTTGAAGAGGGTGCCGATCGCATTGAACGCGGCGCGATCCAGTTGCGCTCGGCAAGGCTTGATGATTTGTTGCCGCTTCAAGGAGAATGAATGATGCGCGAGCCTGTCGGTCAAGACGAATATGGGTCGGCCAACCCCTTCGACCCGGACGACCTGACGGCGTTGAACGTGATGGGTCCGGGTGTGGCCAGCAACGATTTCGAGAAATACGCGGTCGCCGTGATCATCGTGTTCGGCGCCCTCATCATTGGCGGCTTGATGGCCGCAACCCTGGCCTTGGGCCATCGCAACGGCTTCCTGTACGCGCTTGGCGGCGCCACCGCGGCGTGGATATCCGGAAATGCGCTTCTGCTCGATCGGCCGCGTATCTATGCCTTGTTCGTCGGCATCGCGGCGGTGATGCTGATTGCGTCCACCATAACGCTGGTCATCTGATGGTCTGCCGATATTCAGGTGATGCCGGCCTGCGAATGGCGGTCTCCTGCGCTTCCGGTACTCGCGTACCGAAAGTACGCTCCGTTCCGGTTCTCGGAAACCACGCAGTCTGGTCGCTTCGCGCCCGTCTTCGACTCCGGCTCGGCCTGACCTGAATCTCAACAGACCCGGGGCGCACGAAATTTAATATCCGATCGCCTCGCCGGATGCGGCGCGGCTGTCGATAGCGCCGTTGTAGCGGGCGCCGCCCTTCTCGATCTCGGCCAGGCTCTTGCCGCCGACCAGGATGCCGGCCGCCTGGCCCCAGGTCGCCTCGGTGACATCGAGGTGGTAGCCCATGCCGGCAAGCAGCTTTTCGGTATCGGGCGACAGGCCGAACGGTTCGATATAGACCGTGTCTGGCAGCCACTGGTGGTGGATGCGCGGCGCGTCGATCGCCTCCTGGATGTTCATGCCATGATCGACAACGTTGACGATCGCTTCCAGCGTGATGGTGATGATGCGCGAGCCGCCGGGGCTGCCGATGACCATGAACGGCTTGCCGTCTTTGGCGACGATGGTCGGGCTCATCGACGACAGCGGCGTCTTCCTCGGCTCGATCGCATTCGCCTCGCCCTGTACGAGGCCGTAGAGATTGGGCACGCCCGGCTTCTGGGTGAAATCGTCCATCTCGTTGTTGAGCAGGATGCCGGTGCCGTCGGCGACGACGCCGGCGCCGAACGAGCCGTTCAGCGTGTAGGTCACCGCGACGGCGTTGCCGTCATTGTCGACGATCGAATAATGCGTCGTCTCCTGGCTCTCACCAAAGCCCTTCGGCATCAAGTCCTGCGACACCCCGGCCCGGAACGGATCGATCTTTTCGCGGATTTCCTTCGCATAATTCTTGTCGAGCAGTTTTTCGACCGGATTGTCGACGAAGTCGGGATCGCCGAGGGCCGAATTGCGGTCGACATAGGCATGGCGCATTGCCTCGACCATGACTTTGACGGTTTCGGCAGAACCCGCGCCGAGATAGGACAGCGGGTAGCCTTCCAGTACGTTGAGGATCTCGCAGATGATGGCGCCGCCCGAGCTCGGTGGCGGCGAGGAGGTGATCTCATAGCCGCGGTAATTGCAGGTCACCGGCTCGAGCTCGCGGACCGCGTAGTTCTCGAAATCCGCCTTGGCCAGAATGCCGCCCTTCTCCGCGCTGGCCTTAACGATGCCGTCGGCGATCGGTCCTTTGTAGAAGGCATCTCGACCTTGCTCCGAAATCGCTGAGAGCGAGGCGGCGAGATCAGCCTGAACAAGGCGCTCGCCGATGGCATAAGGCTTGCCGTCCGGCTTCAGGAAGATGGCAGCCGCGGCCGGGTCCTTGGCCAGCCGTTCGGCGCCGCGTTCGAGCGAGGCGACATCGCCCTGCTCCAGCACGAAGCCGTCCCTGGCATAGCGGATGGCCGGCGCCATCAAGTCCTGCCGCGTCAGCGTGCCGTGTTTTTCCCGTGCCGTTTCAAAACCGGCCACCGAGCCCGGCACGCCGACCGCGAGATAGCCGTCAAGGCTGGCGCCCTTCACCGGCTCGCCGTCCTTGTCGAGATACATGGTCTTCGTCGAGGCGAGCGGCGCCCGCTCGCGGAAATCGAGGAAGGTCGAGCGGCCGTCCTTGAAGCGGATGGTCATGAAGCCGCCACCGCCGATATTGCCGGCGTTCGGATAGACCACAGCCAGCGCATAGCCGACGGCAACCGCCGCATCGACGGCATTGCCGCCTTTCTTCAGCACCTCTACGCCGACTCGCGATGCCAGATGCTGGGCGGTCACCACCATGCCATGCTCGCCGTTCGCCGGCTGCGGCGAGGCGGCGAAGATGGCCGTCAGCGGCACAAAGGCGAAGGTGAGGGAAAGACCGACGGCGATTAGGGTGCGGCGGGTGGGGTGCATGGCCGTTCTCCGAGGCGTTGGATGCGCCTAGAAGACCCTGTCGGAGCGGGCGAGTCCATGGCTGTGAGTGAAAATTCGGGAATGCTGTCATTCGCCGTCGGTGAAGCTGCCGATCTCCCCCTTGCGGGGAGGATCGGATGTCGCTTCGGCTTTCGACAGCCTCCAAGGCTGAAGGCAAACAAACTTGTTCTTGCTTTGTGCCGGCGATTATGCTAGTAATTCAAGGATGGTGCTGATTGCGCCGCGACCCGCCTCAGGCGGGTTTTTCGTTTCACGCCGACATCAAACAATCCCGCCGCCGCCGCCCGCAACCGCCGGCCGTTCCGCCGCGACCTTCGCCCGATAGCCGGCCGCCCGGTAGGCGGCGACCGGATCGATGGCGCCGCCCGTGGTCAGCCGCGCCATGGCGAGGATCGGCTCGACATCGGTGCGATAGGCGGCTTTCAGCGTTTGCGTCGCCATCAGCGCGTCATTGGCGTCCTGATAGGCTTCCAGTGCCTTGCGATCTACCAGCAGCGCCTGCACATAGGCGCGCTGCACCTCGACCGCGGACAGCATCAGGCTTTCGATCGGATCGGTGACGTTGTGGCTCTGGTCGAGCATGTGAGCCGGATCAAAACCTTCGGCACCGGAAAGCTCGGCATCGACCAGCTCGTTGAAGACGAGGAACAGCCGGTAAGGATCGATCGAGCCGGCGTCGAGATCGTCGTCGCCATATTTCGAATCGTTGAAATGGAAGCCGCCGAGTTTCTTGAACTGGATCAGCCGCGAGACGATCATCTCGATGTTGACGTTGGGCGCGTGGTGGCCGAGGTCGACCAGGCAGAACGCCTTGTCGCCGAGTTCGGTGGCGATGATGTAGTTGGTGCCCCAATCCTGCACGACCGTCGAATAGAAGGCCGGCTCGTACATCTTGTGCTCGGTGAACAGCTTCCAGTCGTCCGGCAGTCCGGCGTAGATCTCCTTCATCGCGTCGAGATAGCGTTCGAACGCCTTGGCGAAATTGACCTGGCCGGGAAAGTTCGAGCCGTCGCCGATCCATACGGTCAGTGCCTTCGATCCCAGCGTCTTGCCGATCTCGATGCATTCGAGATTGTGCTCGACCGCCTGCCGGCGCGTTGCGGCATCGGCATGCGAGAGCGAGCCGAACTTGTAGGAAAGCGCCTGGCCCTTAGCGTCAGAGAACGTGTTCGAATTCATGCCGTCGAAGCCGAGGCCGAAGCGGGAGGCGGCCTGCTTCAGCCGGTTCGGGTCGGCCTTGTCCCATGGAATGTGCAGCGAGACGGTCGGCGTCGCCTGCGTCAACTGCCGGATGACGGCGCAGTCCTCGATCTTGTCGAAAATGTCGCGCGGCTCGCCGGCGCCGGGAAAGCGGGCAAAGCGGGTGCCGCCGGTGCCGACGCCCCAGGACGGGATCGCCACGGCGAATTTTTCGACCTTGTCGCTGATAGCGTCGATGGCGATGCCGCGACGGTCAAGACGCTCACCGAGCGAGTCGTAATCGCGCTTGAGGTCGGCCTCGCGCGCGGCGTTGTCTTTTTCGACGATGTCGGCGGAGATGATTTGTTCCATCGCCCGTCTCCGCTCAGCGCGTGAACGACTGGGCATTGCCCGCGTCGACATTGACGATATTGCCGGTCGACTTGGCCGACATGTCGGACGCGAAGAAATAGATCGCCTCGGCGATGTCTTCGGGGAACACCGAACGCTTCAGCATCGAGCGCGAGCGGTAGTGCTCCTCGAGGTCGTCGGTCGACATCTTGTAGGCGGCGGCGCGCTGTTCCTTCCACTCGCCGGTCCAGATCTTGGAGCCGCGCAGCACGGCGTCGGGATTAACGACATTGACCCTGATCTGCGCTTCCGCGCCCTCCAGCGCCAGGCAACGCGCCAGATGGATCTCGGCGGCCTTGGCCGTGCAATAGGCGGCGGCGTTGGGCGATGCTGCTAGCCCGTTCTTGGAGGCGACGAAGACGACGTTGCCGCCGATCTTTTGCGCGCGGAAAAGACGGAATGCTTCCCGCGAAACCAGGAAATAGCCTGTCGACAAGATGTCCATGTTCTTGTTCCACAGCGCCAGCGTCGTCTCCTCGATCGGCGCCGAGGTTGCCAGGCCGGCATTCGACACCAGTATATCGATGCCGCCGAACTCGACCGCGGTCTCGGCGAAGCCGGAGATCACCTGGTCCTCTGACGTCACATTGATGACCAGCGGCCGCACGAAATCTTTGCCATAGGCTTTCGCCAACTCGTCATTGGCGCAGGCAAGGGCGATCTCGTCGATGTCGGCCAGCACGACGCAGGCGCCTTCGCGCAGCAGCCGGTTGGCCGTCGCCCGGCCGATGCCACCGGCGCCGCCGGTGACCAGCGCGATCTGGCCGGCTAGAGCCTTCGGCTTCGGCAGGCGCTGCAGCTTTGCCTCTTCGAGCAGCCAGTACTCGATGTCGAAGGCTTCCTGCTCGGGCAGCCCGACATAGGTCGACACCGTCGAGGCGCCGCGCATGACAT
The DNA here is from genome assembly GCF_053850215.1 of Mesorhizobium sp. f-mel. Taxonomy (NCBI): domain Bacteria; kingdom Pseudomonadati; phylum Pseudomonadota; class Alphaproteobacteria; order Hyphomicrobiales; family Phyllobacteriaceae; genus Mesorhizobium; species Mesorhizobium sp. f-mel. The sequence goes on along the minus strand of NZ_JBSPTO010000001.1, from coordinate 198,775 downwards.
TGATGGCGTTGACGTAGAATTCGCCCGATATGCGCGCCGTCGCCTTGTCGCCGGCGAAGGTGAACATGCCGACGCCGGGCATCAGATAGACCACGGCGTTCGGATCACGCACCGGTGGCGAATCCACGTGCTTGCAGCGGTCGTAATAAGCCTGATAGCCAACACGATACTCCGCCACATCGTCGGCGAGACGGGCGATGACCGCATCGACGTCGGGATTCCCGGGATCGAATTCGATGACCAGCGGCCGGATCTTGGTGCGCAGGAAATGGTCCGGGCAGGATGTGCCGAGCGCTGCCAGTGGGCGCAAATCCTTCGAATTGACGAATTCGAGCACGGCTGGCGAATCGTCGAAATGGCCAAGCTTGTGGCTTTTCTTCGAAATCAGGCCGCGGATCCTCGGCATCAGCTTTGCCGCCGCGGCGCGACGCGCTGGCGCGTCGAGCGATTTGACGACTTCGCCACCGAAGATCGGCTTGCCTTCAGACTTGCGCTCGAACCAGTCGATCGCCTGGTTGATCACCGAGATCGTCGTCTTGTAGCATTCCTTTGGGGTGTCGCCCCAGGTGAACAGGCCATGGCTTGCCAGGACGACGCCCTTGGCCTCAGGGTTCTCGAGGCAGAATTTTTCCAGCCACAGGCCGAGTTCGAAGCCCGGACGTTTCCACGGCAGCCAGCCGATCGCGTCGCCGAAGATCTCCTTGGTCAGCGCCTTCGAATCCTTGGCGGCGGCAATGGCGATAATGGCGTCGGGATGCATGTGGTCGACATGGGGCTTCGGCACGAATGCGTGCAGCGGCGTGTCGATCGAGGCCGCGCGCGGATTGAGGTTGAAGGTGCAGTGGGGCAGATAGCCGACCATTTCGTCTTCATGCTCGAGGCCGCGATAAAGACCCTTCAACGCCCTGAGCTTGTCCATATAGAGCGTGGCGAAGCCGTCGAGCTTGATCGAGGCGCTGTCGCCGCCCGAGCCCTTGACCCACAGCACTTCCATGCTCTCACCGGTGAGCGGATCCTTTTGCCAGATCTTGGAAGAGGTGTTGCCGCCGCCATAGTTGGTGACGCGCTTGTCGGAGCCAAGAACATTCGAGCGATAGACGAGACGTTCCGGCTCGCTCATTGCTTGGGCTTTCGCGTCATCCCAAAGATTGGCGAGGCGCGTGCCAGAGCGCTTGTCGAGCATAGGTAATCCTCCCGTGACGTGAGACGCGCAAACGATGCGGTCAATTGCCACCGCATTGCGGGTCAGCTTTGCTCGAATGTCCACGCAAGCGGCGGCGTTGTCAATCACAAACGATCAAGATTGATCATATTGCACTGCACAATGAAATTATATGATCGGAAATGATTGACACTGCGCGTTTAGGGTGCCTAGATGCTCGGCAGGGAGGAACCATGCACGAGAAAGAGCGCCACAGGATCATTTTGTCCGCCGTCCAGGAAAAGCCTGTGGTGACGGTGCAGGAGATGGTCGACCTGACGGACTCGTCCGAGGCGACGATCCGGCGCGACATCGCCGCATTGCATGTGCAAAAGCGCCTGCGCCGCGTGCGCGGCGGCGCCGAGGCGATCACGCCACCGCAGTTCATCGGCCTTGCCGGCCGGCCTTTTTCCGTCAACGAGACGATCAACGCTTCGCAGAAGCGGGCGATCGCGCGGGACGCCGTGGAACTCTGCAAGGACGGCGAGCCGATCATCATCAATGGCGGCACCACCACCTTCCAGATGGTGCATTTCCTGACCGGCCGGCGGATGCCGATCTTCACCAATTCCTTTCCGATCGCCGAGCACCTGCTCAAGCACTCCAAGAACACGGTGATGCTGTCGGGCGGCACCATCTACCGCGAGCAGAGCATCATCCTGTCGCCCTTCGAGAATGACGTGACGCGCAATTTCTATGCGCGCCGCATGTTCATGGGCGCGCAAGGGCTCGGGCCACTCGGCTTGATGGAAGGCGATCCGCTGCTGATCCAGGCCGAGCAGAAACTGATCGATCAGGCCGACGAACTGGTGGTGCTGGTCGACTCGTCGAAGTTCCGAAAACGCTCGAGCCTGATCCTGTGCGGCCTATCGCGCATCGCGACCGTCATTACCGACGACGGCATCGAGGACCGCGAGGCCAAGATGTTGGAGGCCGCCGGTGTGACGCTGGTGGTCGCCCGCACAACGCTGGGCAATAAGGAAGAATCTTCGCTGCAGGCCTGAGGCCCGCAGCGGCGATGGAATGCAACACTCAAGGGAGGATATTCGATGAGCTTTCTGAAGAAACTGATGGTTACGGCGGCGTTCTCCGCCGCCATGTTCGTGAATGCCGCCTATGCCGAGAACGTCAAGATCGCACTGGTGGTGAAGTCGCTCGGCAATGGCTTCTTCGATGCCGCCAACAAGGGCGCCGAAGAGGCGGCCAAGGAACTCGGCGACGTCGATATCATCTACACCGGCCCGACCAAGGCGACCGCCGAAGCGCAGATCGAGGTGATCAATTCGCTGATCGCCCAGAAGGTCAACGCCATCGCCATCTCGGCCAATGACGCCGACGCGCTGGTGCCAGCGCTGAAGAAGGCGATGGATCGCGGCATCACCGTCATCTCGTGGGATTCAGGCGTCGCTCCGGAAGGTCGCCAGCTCCACCTCAACCCCTCGGACACCAACCTGATCGGCGAGACCATCATCAAGCTTGCCGCCGACTACCTGCCGGAAGGCGGCGACGTCGCCATCCTGTCGGCTTCGTCCACCGCGACCAACCAGAACGCCTGGATCGACGCGGCCAAGAAGGTGCTGCCGGAGAACTTTCCCAAGATCAACCTCGTCGCCACCGTTTACGGCGACGACGACTCGGCCAAGAGCACGGACGAAGCCAAGGGCCTTTTGAAGTCCTATCCGAACCTCAAAGCGATCATCGCACCGACCACGGTCGGCGTCGTTGCCGCCGCTCAGGTGGTGACCGACCAAGGCCTGATCGGCAAGGTCAACGTCACCGGCCTGGCGCTGCCGTCGGAGTTCAAGAAGTTCATCGACAACGGTGCCAGCCAAGCGGTCGCGCTGTGGAACCCGATCGACCTCGGCTACTCGGCCGTCTACCTCGCCCATGATTTGGCGGTGAAGAAGGAAGAAGCCAAGCCGGGTGCGACGCTGTCGATCGGCCGCGTCGGCAAGGTCACGCTCGACGACACCAATTCGGCTGCGATGGCTCCGCCCTTCAAGTTCGACAAGTCGAACATCGAAGAATTCTCCAAGATCTATTGATCCTGGAGCCCTTCAAGCCGGCGCGGCGGGGCAGAGGTTCCGCCGCGTCCTCAAACGGACCTGCTGCAGGGCTTGATACGACTATGGACACGACAGCCCAACTCAACCCGACGACCGAGCAGCCTTTGGCTCCGGCTCCGCGGCTGACCCTGTCCGGTATCTCGAAGAGTTTTCCCGGCGTGCGCGCGCTGCATGATGTCAGCCTGTCGCTCTATCCCGGCCAGGTGACCGCGCTGATCGGCGAGAACGGCGCCGGCAAGTCGACGCTGGTCAAAATCATGACCGGCATCTACCAGCCCGATGCGGGCACCATCAGCATCGATGGCCAGGCCGTCACCTTGCCCAGCGCTCATGCCGCCTTCGGGCACGGCATCACCGCCATCCACCAGGAAACCGTGCTGTTCGACGACCTGACGGTGGCCGAGAATATCTTTCTCGGCCATGCGCCGCGGTCGCGCTTCGGCACCATCGACTGGCGCACCATGCGCAAGAATGCCCGTGAAGTATTGAACACCATGGGTGCCGGCCACATTGACGCCGATGCGCGGCTGAAGGACCTCGGTATCGCCAACAAGCACCTCGTGGCAGTCGCCCGCGCCATGTCGATCGACGCCCAGATCGTCATCATGGACGAGCCGACCGCAGCGCTGTCGCTGAAGGAGATCGAGGAGCTCTTTTTGCTCATCGAATTCCTGAAGAGCGAAGGCAAGGCGATCCTGTTCATCAGCCACAAGTTCGACGAGATCTACCGCATTGCCGACCGCTATACGGTGTTCCGCGACGGCGAAATGGTCGGCGAAGGCCTGATCAGGGATGCCGGCCAGAGCCAGATCGTGCGCATGATGGTCGGCCGCGCCGTCGATCACATTTTTCCGCAGCGGACGGCCGAGATCGGCGCGCCAGTGCTCACTGTCTCCGGCCTGTCGCATCCGACCGAGTTCGACGACATCGGCTTCGAGCTGCACAAGGGCGAAATCCTCGGGTTCTACGGCCTTGTGGGCGCCGGCCGCAGCGAGGTGATGCAGGCGATATCAGGCATCACCCGCACCAGCAGCGGCACAATCACGCTGGAAGGCAAGACAATCGTGCCGAAATCGGCAGCGGATTCGATCGACGCCGGCATCGTCTATGTGCCGGAAGAGCGCGGCAAGCAAGGCGTGGTGATCGGCCTGCCGATCTTCCAGAATATCTCGCTCCCCTCACTCAAGCGGACGTCCAAATCAGGCGTGTTGCGGCTGGCCGAGGAGTTCGCACTGGCCCGTTCCTACACCGAGCGGCTCGATTTGCGCGCCTCGTCGCTCAGCCAGGATGTCGGCACGCTGTCGGGCGGCAACCAGCAGAAGATCGTCATCGCCAAATGGCTGGCGACAGCCCCCAAAGTGATCATCCTCGACGAGCCGACCAAGGGCATCGACATCGGCTCCAAGGCCGCCGTGCACGGCTTCATGGCCGAGCTTGTCGCGCAGGGCCTGTCGGTGATCATGGTGTCGTCCGAACTGCCCGAGATCCTCGGCATGTCCGACCGCGTCGTCGTCATGCGCGAGGGCCGCATTGCTTCGGTCTACGACAACAAGGGGCTCGACGCGGAAACGCTGGTCAAGACGGCAGCGGGGATCGCAGCATGAAGGCTCTTCCTAGATATCGCGAAGTCTGGCTTCTCGCCGCCATCATCGTGCTGATCGGGCTGATCTCGATGCGCTTTCCGGGCTTTGCCAATCCGGCCAATCTGCGCCAGGTGTTCAACGACACCTCGATCCTGATGATCCTGGCGCTGGGTCAGATGGTTGTCATTCTGACCCGCTCGATCGACCTGTCGATGGCGTCCAATCTCTGCTTCACCGGCATGGTAGTGGCGATGCTGAACGCCGCGCATCCGGCAATCCCGATCCCGCTGCTGATCGTCATCGCACTGCTAGTCGGACTGGTGCTCGGCGTGATCAACGGCCTGCTGGTATGGCGGCTGAACATCCCGTCAATCGTGGTGACGCTCGGCACGCTGACCATCTACCGCGGCGCCACCTTCGTCATCTCCGGCGGCGCCTGGGTCAATGCCGACCAGATGAGCCCTGAGTTCATCGGCCTGCAGCGCGCGGCCTTTCTCGGCATCCCGGTCCTGTCGTGGATCGCCATATTGGTCATCGCCTTGTTCTTCCTCGTGATGACGCGCACCGCGCTCGGCCGCTCGATCTACGCCATCGGCGTCAATCCGACGGCGTCGGTCTATGCCGGCATCGATGTCGGCCGCACCAAGTTCATCGTCTTCTGCATCTCGGGGATGGCCGCCGGTCTCTGCGGTTATCTCTGGATTTCGCGCTACGTCATCGCCTCGGTCGAGGTCGCCAATGGCTACGAGCTCAACATCATCGCCGCCTGCGTCATCGGCGGCATCTCGATCGCCGGCGGCATCGGCTCGGTCGGCGGCGCAGTGCTCGGTGCGCTGTTCCTCGGCATCATCTCCAATGCGCTGCCGGTCATCAACATCTCGCCCTTCTGGCAGATGGCGATTTCGGGCAGCGCCATCATCCTGGCCGTGGTGCTCAATGCGCGCGGCGAACGCCGGCAAGGCCGCATCATCCTCAAAAAGGCGGAAGCGGCATGACCGACACCCCAGCCCCACGCCACATTCCCAACCGGCTCGACAAGCCGCTCAACGCGGCGATCCTCTCATGGGAGGCGCTGCTGGTCGCGGTGGCAGTCGCCATCTTTGCCGTCAACAGCTTCGCCTCGCCCTATTTCCTCGACGCGTGGTCGCTGTCTGACCTGACCTTCAACTTCACCGAGAAGGCGCTGATCGCGCTTGCCATGGCGCTGCTGATCATTTCCGGCGAGATCGACCTGTCGGTCGCCGCCATCATTGCGCTGGCCTCGACGATGATGGGCATGGCGGTGCAGGCCGGCGCCGGCACGCCGGTGCTGGTGGCGATCGGCATCGTGGTCGGGCTTGGCTGCGGCGCCTTTAACGGGCTGCTCGTCACCAGGCTGGGATTGCCGTCGATCGTCGTTACCATCGGCACGATGAGCCTGTTTCGCGGCATCGCCTTCATCGTCCTCGGCGACCAGGCCTACAAGGGCTATCCCCCGAGCTTCGCCTTCTTCGGCCAAGGCTATGTCTGGTGGGTGGTGTCGTTCGAACTGACGCTGCTCCTCGTCGCGGCGGTCGTCTACTGGTTCCTACTGCACCGGACGAGCTTCGGCCGCCGCGTCTTCGCCATCGGCAACAACCCGGTTGCGGCGCAGTTTTCAGGCGTGCGCGTCGGCCGCATCAAGTTCATCCTGTTCTGCCTGACCGGCTTGATGGCCGGCATCGCCTCGGTGCTGATCACCTCGCGGCTCGGCTCGACCCGACCATCGATCGCGCAAGGCTACGAATTGGAAGTCATCACCATGGTGGTGCTTGGTGGCGTCAGCATCCTGGGCGGCGCCGGCAGCATTCTGGGTGTCGTGCTCGCCGCCTTCATCATGGGGCTGGTGACTTTTGGCTTGGGGCTGCTCAACGTGCCCGGCATCGTCATGTCGATCTTCATCGGCCTGCTACTGATCATCGTCATCGCGCTGCCGATCGTCTGGCGGCGGGTGCGTCGGGAGCGTTTCACCTGATGGCCGAAAAATACGCGTTCAAGATGAAGCTCAATCCGGGCATGAAGGCCGAATACAAAAGGCGCCATGACGACATCTGGCCGTCGCTGGTGGCGCTGTTGAAGCAGGCAGGCGTTTTCGACTATTCGATCCATCTCGACGAAGAGACCAACACCTTGTTCGGCGTGCTGTGGCGGCGTGACGACCACGGCATGGATGAATTGCCGAAGCACTCAGTGATACAGCGCTGGTGGGCTGAAATGGCCGACATCATAGAGACCAAGCCTGATAACGAGCCGGTGGCGGTGCCGCTGGAAACCATGTTCCATATGGAATGACACACCACGTCGCCGTGATCGATATCGGCAAGACCAATGCCAAGGTAGCGCTGGTCGATCTCGCCGACATGCGCGAAGTCGCGCTGCGCCGCATGGCGAATGCGCCCGTTGCCGACGGTCCCTACCCGCACCACGATGTCGAGCTTCTGTGGTCGTTCATCGTCGACAGCCTCGCCGGGATTAATCGCGAACAGCGCATCGACGCGATATCGATCACCACCCATGGCGCGACGGGCGTGCTGGTGGACGCTGCCGGCGAGCTGGCGCTGCCGGTGCTCGACTATGAATTCACCGGGCCCGACGCCCTTGCCCAGGACTATGACGCGATCCGCCCGACCTTTGCCGAGACGGGCACGCCGCGCCTGCCGGTCGGCCTCAATCTCGGCGCGCAGTTTTTCTGGCAGCAGAGGAACTTCCCGGCGGAGTTCGCCGAGGCCGCCGCGATCCTGATGTATCCGCAATACTGGGCTTTTCGCCTCACCGGCGTCGCCGCCAACGAGGTGACCTCGCTCGGCTGCCACACCGATCTCTGGAACCCATGGAAAGCGGATTTTTCGTCACTCGTCGACCGGATGCAATGGCGCGGCCTGATGGCGCCGGTGCGGCCGGCCAAGGACCGCCTTGGCCCAATCTTGCCCGCCCTTGCCAAGGGAACCGGGCTCGATCCGCAGACGGCGGTGTTTTGCGGCTTGCATGATTCCAATGCCTCGCTGCTGCCGCATCTCCTGTCCGACAGACCGCCCTTCTCGGTCGTCTCGACCGGCACCTGGGTGGTGTCGATGGCCGTCGGCGGCAACAAGATCGCGCTCGATCCGGCGCGCGACACGCTGGTCAACGTCAATGCGCTCGGTGATCCGGTGCCATCGGCGCGCTTCATGGGGGGTCGCGAATTTTCACGGCTGACGGAAGGCCAATCGGACGGCTGGACCGAAGAGGATGTCGCCACAGTGCTCGCTGGGAAGACATCCCTGCTGCCTTCGACCCAACAAGGTTCGGGGCCGTTCCCGCATCACACCGCCGCATGGCTCGACGCCGACGGCATCAACAACGGCCAGCGCTTTGCCGCCATCTCTTTCTACCTGGCGCTGATGACCGCGACCTGCCTCGATCTGATCGGTGCCGACGGTCCGATCATCGTCGAGGGCCCGTTCGCCCGCAACCGGCTTTTCACGCAGATGCTGGCTGCAGCGACGGCGCGTGCCGTCATTGCGTCCGAGGCTGCGACCGGGACCAGCATCGGCGCTGCCTTGCTGGCGTCGGACCAAAGAACGGTCCAAGGCAAATGCGAAGGGATGGAACCGCCGGCCGACCCAGCCTGGGCGGATTATGCGCGCTCATGGCGCGCGGCGGTCGACGCGCGGGGCTGATCACAAAATCCGCTTGCCGAAAGCCGACATGACGAAGTTGACGGTGTCTATCGCAATCCGCGGTTCCAAACCTTCTGTCAGGCCGGAAACATCCATCGACAACAGCCCGCCGGACAGCGCGATGGCCTCCATCGCCTGATGCGTTTCGCGCACCGTGATGCCGCCGGAGCCGGCCGCCCAGCCGGCGAATTCGGTCACCTCAGGCGAATAGCTGACATGGAAGCCTTGCGTGCCGGAGGTGGCGATGCGGATCGCCTCGTGCATCAGGTCGCGCATGCCCATGGCGTCGATGTCGGTCATGGTGAAGGCGGAGACGCGCGAATCCTTCAGCACCCGGGCTTCGGCCGGATCGGCATGGCGCAGCCCGACGACGACGACGTTTTCCGGCGACAGTTGCGGCTGCAGCGCGCCGGGCTTGTGATCGAGGCCGAGCGCCCGCGCCAGCACCGAGCGTTCCGGCAGATCGATACCGTCCTCGTCCTCGGGCATCAGCGCAGCGATGGAATCGATCCAGATCAGGCCAAACGAGTGTGTCGCCCGCGCGGTCATCGTCAGCGCCTTGTGGGCGATGCGCCGATCACTCCCGGCGGTGAGTCGGACCAGGCCGGATGGCGGCCGGTCGATATCGGCCAGCTCGACGACATCGAAATTCATCGCCTCCAGCCGGGCGCCGGTCGCTTCCCTGGCGAGGATGCCGGCGGCCGCTGGTTCGGCTGTGATCTGCACCATCTTGCGGCCGGAGAAATCCTCGACATCGTGCATCGGGGCCTTTTCGACATATTCCGAGGTCATCGCCAACAGCATGGCGCCATAGCTCATGCGGAAGGCGACACGGTCGCCGACGGCGGGTGGCGGGTTGGCGTCGGTTACATCGAGGAGCAGATGATCGCTGGAGCCGCCGAGCACCCGCACGCCCTTGGCAATCGGCGTCAAACCTTCGATCAAAACGTCCTCGCGGCCGATATTGGCGATGGCGCGCAACCTGTCGCCCTCGTCGGGAAACACCGGCTGGTTGCCGAAAGCGTCGTAGCCGGATTGGCCGATCGGCCGCGACGGCTTCAGCTTGACCTCGATGATGTCGCTGGTCAGGCGGCAGGCATCGGGTTCCAGTTCGGCCCACGGCGTCTCGCGGAAGCTTTCGACGCCACCCTGCAAAATTGCTTCGCCGACCCGCAGATTGTTGATGCCGGCGGGCAGCCTGCCTTCGAGCAGCAGCGTCAGCGACGATGACGCCCCGCCTGATATCCAGTCGAGCCTTGCGCCGGACAGACGCTCGGCCTTGTAGGCATGGGCGACAAGTTGCCCGAGATTTTCCTCCGTCGGCATGATGGCGCCGAAGCAGCCGAGATTGGTGCCGATGCCGGCGATGCGCACGCCCTTGAGTGCCAGTATCTGCTCGACAGTGGGCACGAGATCGTTCGGCCAGATGCCTTCCCTGAGGTCGCCAAGATCGATCATCAGCATGATGTCGTGGACGCGGCCCATGCGCGCGGCGATACGCGACAGCTCGCGGATGGTGGCGAGTTCGGATTGCAGGCTGATGTCGACGGTGCGGACCACCTCCTCGACGCGCGCCATCGGCGGGCTGCGCAGCAGCATGATCGGCGCATTGATGCCGCTGTCGCGCAGGCGGCGGATGTTTTCGAAGCGCGATTCAGCGATGCCGGCGACGCCGCCACGGAGCATGGCTCGCGCCACCTGCGGCATGCCGCAAGTTCCCTTGGTGACGCCGAAGACCTTGATGCCGGACAGGGCGCAGCGGTCGACGATCGTGCGCGCATTGCGCTCGATGCGGCCAAGGTCGATGGCGACTTGCGGTCCGGACATGATCTAGCCTTTGTAGACCAGCCCTTGCGGGTCGATCTCCGGCCTGCGGCCGGCGACCACATCGGCAAGGAATCTTCCGGAACCGCAGGCCATTGTCCAGCCGACATGGCCGTGGCCGGTGTCGAGGTACAGATTCCTGTAGCGCGCCTGGCCGATGACCGGCACCGAGTTTGGCATCATCGGCCGCAAGCCGGCCCAGAGCTCGGCCTTGTTCTCGTCGAAGGCACCCGGGAACAGATCGTTGCCAGTCCTAAACATGGCGGCGAAATCGCTCGGCTTGTGGGTGCGGTCGAAGCCGGTGAACTCGGCTGTCGAAGCGAGCCGCAGCCGGTTGCCGAGCCTGGAATAGCCGATGAGCTGATCCTCGTCGGCGCCGCCCATGGTCGGCCCCTTGCTCTCGTCCTCCAGTTGCACGGTCGCGGTGTAGCCCTTGACCGGATAGACCGGCAGATCGAGGCCGTAGCGGCGACCGAGCAGGCCGCTTTCAGGTCCCATTGATATGACGACGGCGTCGCCAGCGACCGGACCGGCCGAGGTCATCACCGCGCGCACCCGATCGCCTTCAATGTCGAGGCCTTCGACCGTCGTGCCGTAGAGAAATTGCACGCCGAATTTCTGGGCGGCATAGGCAGCGAGGTTCTGCGTGAATTGGCTGGAGTCGCCGGTCTGGTCGATCGGAGAATAGACGCCGCCGGCGATCTTATCCTTGGCCCCGGCAAGCCCGGGCTCTAGCTCGACCAGCCGGTCGCGGCCGACGATCTCGATCGGCAGACCGTGCTCGGCGAGATAGCGGTAATTGTCGGTGCCGGTATCAAGACTCTGCTGCGAGCGGAAGAAATAGAGAATGCCCTTTTTTCGCTCGTCGTAGTGAATGCCGGTGTCCGCGGAGATGGCATTGATGCAGTCGCGCGAATAAAACGCCAGGCGCAGCTTGATATCGGTGTTGGCGCGCAGGCGCGCTCGCGTGCACTGGCGCAGGAAGCGCAGGCTCCAGGCGAAGAAATAGGGATCGAAGCGCAGCCGCACCTTGATGCCGAGATCGTGGTTGTAAAGCGCGCGCAGGAACGTCTTCAGCGCAGCGGGCGAGGCCCAGGCGGTGGCGTCGCCCGGCGACACCAGCCCGGCATTCGATTGGCTGGTGCCGCGCGCCGCCATCGGATGGCGCTCGATGACGGTCACCTCGTGGCCGTCGCTCGCCAGATAATAGGCGGCCGCCGTGCCGACCACACCGGCTCCGAGCACCAATATTCTCATGCCGCCCCCCAATGTCACACGCGGCCAAATGCGCCTACGCTGCGCCGCGCAGCTCCTTCAATAGCGCTTCTGCGTGGAGCTTTCGAGCTAAGAACTTGGTCTCAGCCCCGCGACGAATTCTTGCCGGTCAGAATGCGCTCCCAGGCCAGCGCGTCGGCGACGATCAGGTCGAGGTCGTCGCGCTGCGGCGTCCAGCCGAGTTCGCGGCGCGCCAGCTCCGAATTAGCGACTACCGCTGCGGCGTCGCCCGGACGGCGCTCGCCCATCCGCACCTTGAAATCATGACCAAAGACGCGCCGCACGCTGTCGATCACCTCGAGCACCGAATAGCCGTGGCTGTAGCCGCAATTGGCGACGAGACTTGTCCCGCCGGCGCGCAGGCGTTCCAGCGCCAGCCGATGCGCCACCGCCAGATCGCTGACATGGATATAGTCGCGCATGCAGGTGCCGTCTGGCGTCGGATAGTCGGTGCCGAACACCTGCATAAGGGGTCGCTTGCCGAGCGCCGTCTCGCAGGCGACCTTGATCAGATGCGTGGCGCCAGGCGTCGACTGGCCGGTGCGGCCCTTCGGGTCGGCGCCGGCGACGTTGAAGTAGCGCAGCGCCGTATAGCGCAAACCATAGGCAATTGCAGCGTCGCGCAGCATCCATTCGCTCATCAGCTTGGACAGGCCGTAGGGCGATTCCGGTGCAAGGCGGGCATCTTCACCCACCGGCTCCAGCCCGGCACCGCCATAGACGGCGGCGGTCGAGGAGAAGATGAAATTGGGCACGCCTTCGCGCACTGCGGTCTCGATCAGCGTGCGCGTCTTGCAGGTGTTGTTCTCGTAATAACCGAGCGGGTCGGCAACCGATTCGGGAACCACGATGGAGCCGGCAAAATGGATGATCGCATCGATATGATTGTCTCGGATGATCGAACCGACCAATTCCTTGTCGGCGACATCGCCGACGACGAGCTTTGCCTCGGGGGCCACGGCCCACTCGAACCCGGTCGAAAGCCGGTCGAGGACAACGACGCTGTCGCCCGCGTCCAGCAGCTCCCAGACCATATGGCTGCCGATATAGCCGGCACCGCCTGTCACCAAAACCGTCATCCGTGTCCTCGCTGCTCAAGATTTATCGGAAACTGTCTCAACACCCGCCTTACTGAAAAGCCTGCCGCTAGGCCATTAGTCCATGCCCATCAGTGTCTGCGGTAACCAGTCTCGTCGGCGCATGGCATCGTCCTGAAACAAAATTGATCCACATCAAGGGAATAGGCCATGATCCATGGTCGTTAGGAACAGGCTTTGGGCGTGGCATTTTGACCAAAAAGGCCAAGTAGACGTCGAATAGGGCAATGATTATGATCCCACGCAAAAATTGGGAAGCCGAAATGAACTATCAGCGGTTCTTCGAAGACGCGATCGACCAGCTCCATGCAGAGCGTCGCTACCGCATCTTCGCCGACCTCGAGCGCATTGTTGGGAAATTCCCGCGCGCCATCTGGCGTGCCAACGGCCGTGCCCAGGAAATCACCGTCTGGTGCTCCAACGACTATCTCGGCATGGGCCAGCACCCAGACGTCATCGCCGCGATGCAGAACGCCGCCGGCAAGATGGGATCTGGTGCCGGTGGCACCCGCAACATCTCCGGCACCAGCAATCCGCTCGTCGAGCTCGAACTGGAACTGGCCGACCTGCACGACAAGGAAGCCGCACTCGTCTTCACCTCCGGCTTCGTCTCCAACGAAGCCTCGATTTCGACCATTGCGCGGCTTCTGCCCAACTGCCTCATCGTTTCGGACGAGTTGAACCACGCCTCGATGATCGAGGGCGTGCGGCGTTCGGGCGCCGAGAAGAAGATCTTTCGTCACAACGACGTTGCGCATCTTGAAAGCCTGCTGCAGGCGGCGGGCCGCGAACGCGCCAAGCTGATCGTCTTCGAGAGCGTCTATTCGATGGATGGTGACATCGCGCCGATCAAGCAGATCGTCGATCTTGCCGAGCGCTACAACGCCATGACCTATATCGACGAGGTCCATGCCGTCGGGATGTACGGACCGCGCGGCGGCGGCATCACCGAGCGCGAAGGGCTGGCAGACCGTATCGACATCATCGAAGGCACGCTGGCCAAGGCGTTCGGCACGCTCGGCGGCTATATCACCGGCACAAATGCGGTGATCGATGCCGTGCGCTCCTATGCGCCGGGCTTCATTTTCACCACTGCGCTGCCGCCGGCCATCGCCGCTGCGGCAACCACGTCGATCCGTCATCTGAAGCGCTCGCAGTCCGAACGCGACGCGCAGCAGCGCCAGGCGACGCGAACCAAGCAGGTTCTTACCGCCGCCGGCCTGCCGGTGATGGACTCCGCTACCCACATCGTGCCGCTGCTCGTCGGCGATCCCGAGCTCTGCAAGATGGCCAGCGACCGCCTGCTCGGCGTCCACGGCATCTACATCCAGCCGATCAACTACCCGACCGTGCCGCGCGGCACCGAACGGCTGCGCATTACGCCGACGCCGTTCCATTCGGATCACCTGATCGCGGAACTTCAGGATGCGCTGGTTGAGACTTGGGATGCTTTGGGTATCTCTTACGGCTCTGCGGGCCGGCCTTCGGTGAGGGAAAGCGACCGCGTCATTCCGTTGCTGGTGCCGAAGTCCGGCGGCTGATCCCCCGAGCTTCAACTCGGGGATCGAAGGCAACTCACATACTCGTCATCCACTTCGCCAGCCGGTGCGCCGCTTCCTCGAGCTGGTCGAGGCGGCGGTGGAAGCACAGCCTGAGGAAGGCCTCGCCGCCGGGGCCGAAGGCGGTTCCGGGTGCCAGACCGACATTGGCGCGGTCGACGATGTCGAAGGCGGCGGCGCGTGAATCGGTGATGCCGTCGACCGCGAAGAACAGATAGTACGCGCCCTGCGGCACGGTGAAGCGTGCCCTGCCGGTCGCAGCCAGGATGCCGCAGACCAGGTCGCGCGCAGCCCTTGCCCGCTCCACCTGCTCAGCGATGAAGGCATCGCCTTCGTCGAGCGCGACGACCGCGCCGCGCTGCATGAACTGGGCAACACCTGAGGTCGAATACTGGACCAGGTTCTCGAACACCTGCTGCAGCGAAGGATGGGTCTTGATCCAGCCGACGCGCCAGCCGGTCATCGCCCAGTTCTTGGAAAAACTGTTGACGAACAGAATGCGATCTTCGTCGGCCATGATGTCGATGAAGGACGGCGCACGACTGTCGCCGTAGTGGAAAAGCGAATAGATCTCGTCGGCGATGATCCACAGGCCCTTTTCGCGGGCGAGGTCGAGGATCGCTTGCAGCGTCTCCCTGTCGGCGGTCCAGCCGGTCGGATTGGACGGTGTGTTGACGAACAGCGCCTTTGTCCTTGGCGTGATCGCCGCCTCAATCTTGCCGACGTCGCAGGACCAGCCATTGCCGGACAGGTCGAGCGTGACAGCGACCGGGACGGCGCCCGCCACGCCGGCGGCTGCGGCGAAATTCGGCCAGGCCGGCGATAGATAGACGAGTTCGTCCCCCTTCCCGGCGACGGCGTCGAGCGCCAGCTGGATGGCGTGCATGCCCGAGCCGGTGACGATGAATTCTTCCTCGGCAAAGCTCTTGCCGAAATGCCTGACGTAATAGCGGGCGAGCGCCTGCCTCAGCTCGGGGATGCCTTTCTGCCAGGTATAGAAGGTCTCGCCGCCGGCCAGTGCCCGGGCAGCGGCATCGGTGATGAAGGCGGGCGTCGGCAGGTCGCCCTCGCCGGCCCAGAGCGGGATCATGCCGTCGCGGTCGCGGCCGCGGTTCATGACGGCGACAATGCCGCTTTCCGGCGCAGCCCGAGCCTCGGCGCGCAAATCCTCGATGAGGGTCATGGATGGATCCGTTTTCCGTCTTCTGGACAGCTAGCGTGTTTTACGACAGACGAAAATAGAGAACCCCGGCCGAAACCGACCGGGGTTTTGGTCCAGGGAATCTGTCTTCGGATTATTTCCTGGCGAGGAGATCGCGAATTTCGGTGAGCAGCGCAACATCGGCCGGCGGCGGAGCGGCAGGCGCAGCTGGCTTCTCACGCTCCAGCCGCTTGCGTAGATTGTTCACGGCCTTGATCATCAGGAAGATAATGAAGGCGAGGATGATGAAATTCAGCGCGACGGTGATGAAACTGCCATAGGCGAAGACTGCGCCCTGTTTCTTGGCGTCCGCCAGCGATGCGGCGTTGACGGCTGAGGACAAGGGCAGGAAATAATTGTTGAAGTCGAGTCCGCCGAAAATCGCCCCGATTATCGGCATGATGATGTCGTTGACCAGTGAATCGACGATCTTGCTGAAGGCAGCGCCGATGATGACGGCGACGGCCAAGTCCATGACATTACCCCGGGAAATGAATTCCTGGAATTCTTTCAGCATTCGACCCTCCTTGTTCTGACGGGCCAGGCCGCCGCCCTCGCCCGCTCGTTGGCTCCACCGGCACAATAGCAAAAACCTGCGGTTGCAGCATGAACAAAAGACCGTTTCCGCCGGCCAAAATTCCCGAAGCCGCGCCATCCTGCGCCGAAAGCCGCGATGGACTTGATCGCCAAGCTGTGATTGCGTCTCAGCAGGCCGGATGCAAAATCGGCCAGGGAGGATTATCGGGCCGTGCAGGGCTGGTTCATCGTCATCATCGCGATCGCCTATGTGACGTTGCTGTTCGTCATCGCCAGCCTCGGCGACCGGCGCTCAACGACATCCGGGCCTGACCGGGCCCGGCCCTTCATCTATGCGCTCAGCCTGGCGATCTACTGCACCTCCTGGACGTTCTTCGGTTCGGTCGGCCTTTCCTCCGAGCGCGGCCTTGAATTCCTCGGCATCTATATCGGCCCGGTGCTGGTGTTCGTGTTCGGCTTTCCGCTGCTTCGGCGCATCGTCAGGCTGGCCAAGACAGAGAAGATCACTTCGATTGCCGACTTCCTCGGCGCCCGCTACGGCAAGAGTTTTGCCGTAGCAGCGATTGCCACGCTGATCGCGACGATCGGCGCGGTGCCTTATATGGCGCTGCAGTTGAAGGCGATTTCCGGCTCGGTCAGCCTGATGGTCGAGCATTACACCGGCTCGCCACCTTCCTTCGATCCCTTCGTCAGCGACATCTCGCTGGTCGTCGCCATGCTGCTTGCGCTGTTTGCGGTTCTGTTCGGCACGCGCCATGCCGACGCCACCGAACATCAGGATGGGCTGGTGTTGGCAGTAGCGGTCGAAACCGTGGTCAAGCTCGCCGCCTTCCTGGCGATCGGCCTGATGGTGACCTTCCTGATCTTCGGCGGCCCAGGCGATATGGTCGACAAGCTCGCGCAGAATACGCAAGTGCGGCAGGCGATGGGCTACAGCACGTCGCTCGCCACCTGGCTGGTGCTGACATGTTTGAGTGGTTTCGCCATCATCATGCTGCCGCGACAGTTCTACGTCACCATCGTCGAGAACCGCAGCGAGGCCGAGCTGCGCACCGCGACATGGGTGTTTCCGCTCTATCTGGTGGCGATCAACCTTTTCGTGCTGCCGATTGCGCTCGCCGGCCTGGCGCTGGTCGGCACCAGGACCAGCAGCGACCTCTATGTCCTGTCGCTGCCGCTGCTCAGCGGTCACGATGTGTTGGCCATGGCGGCGTTCATCGGCGGCCTGTCGGCGGCGACCGCGATGGTGATCGTCGAAAGCGTCGCGCTGTCGATCATGATCTCCAACGACCTCGTCATCCCGCTGTTTGTGCGTCGCCTGCTCAAAACCACGACGTCCGAGAACGAGGACTGGTCAGCGCTCATCCTCAACGTGCGACGTGCGGCGATCTTCATCATGCTGTTCATCGCCTTCCTCTACTATCGCGAGAGCACCGACAGCGCGCGGCTCTCCTCTATCGGCCTGATGTCCTTCGCCGCGATCGCGCAGTTCGCGCCGGCGTTGATCGGCGGACTGATCTGGCGGGGCGCCAATGGGAGGGGGGCGGCACTCGGCATGGTCGCCGGCATCGTCGTGTGGAGCTATACGCTGCTGCTTCCTTCGCTCGCCGCGTCCGATACCGGCATCGTCGTCCACGGCCTGTTCGGTTTCGAAGCGCTGCGGCCGCAAGCGCTGTTCGGCACCGTCGCCGAGCCGCTGAACCACGGTGTCCTGTGGAGCCTGTCGGTCAACACGCTGTTCTTCGT
The DNA here is from genome assembly GCF_053850215.1 of Mesorhizobium sp. f-mel. Classification (NCBI taxonomy): domain Bacteria; kingdom Pseudomonadati; phylum Pseudomonadota; class Alphaproteobacteria; order Hyphomicrobiales; family Phyllobacteriaceae; genus Mesorhizobium; species Mesorhizobium sp. f-mel. Next base: position 181,009 of record NZ_JBSPTO010000001.1, on the reverse strand, counting down.
GTTCGGCTCGCTGTCGCGCGCGTCGGTGCCGCTGGAGCGCATCCAGGCATCGATTTTCGTGCCGCGCGAGGCGAGCCCGATGCCGAGCCTGCGCCGCTTCCGCACCACCGTTACCGTCAACGACCTGAAGGACACCATCGCGCGCTACCTCGGCGTCGAACGCACCGAACGGTCCTTTCAGTCGTTCGAAAAGAGCAACGGCGCTTCGCTGCACGGCAACGAGCAGGCCAGCATGGACGTCATCCGCTTCTCCGAGCAGCTTCTGGCAAGTGCCGTCGGTTCCTCCTCGGCGCGGCTGATTCTGTCGCTGCTGCTGCGCCGCAACGACCGCGAATCCAAGGACGCCTTCCGCCTGCTCGACGACGCCACCGAGGCGCTGCAGCACAACCGCGACCTGCTGCAGATCGCGCTCGACCAGATGGAACAGGGGATCACCGTCTTCGACAGGGATTTCAGGCTGATCTGCTGGAACCGCCAATATCGGGCGCTGTTCGACCTGCCCGACGAAATGGGCCAGGTCGGCGTCTCGCTCGATCGCATCCTGCGCCACCTTGCCGAGCGTGGCGACATTCCGGCAGACCAGCGGATAACAATGCTCAACCGTCTCACCAGTTTCGTCAGCCCGTGGCAGATGGAGCTGAAGACCAGCGGCCGGATCCTGGAATTGCGCTCCAACCCGATGCCGGACGGCGGCATCGTCGCCACCTATGCCGACATCTCCGGACGCGTCGAGCAGGATCTGGCGCTGAAGCGCGCCAATGAAACGCTCGAACAGCGCGTCAAGAACCGCACCGTCGAACTGACCCGCGTGAACGAGGAGCTGGCCCAGGCGCAGATGCTGGCGGAGGAGGCCAATCTCGGCAAGACGCGCTTCCTCGCGGCCGCCGGCCATGACATCCTGCAACCGCTGAACGCTGCTCGTCTTTATTGCTCGTCGCTGATCGAAAAGGCCGGCAAGGGACCTGCGGGCAAGGCTGCGATCAACATCGAATCCTCGCTGGAATCGGTCGAGACTATTCTCGGTGCGGTGCTCGACATTTCTCGTCTCGACGCTGGTGCGATGAAACCGGACGATACGGCCTTCAGCCTGGACGGACTGCTGCGCCAGATCGGCAACGACTTCCAGCCGCTTGCCGCCGAGAAGAAGCTCAGCCTGACGATCATGCCATCGTCGCTCAGCGTGACGACTGACCGCAATCTGTTGCGCCGCCTGATCCAAAATCTCGTATCCAATGCCATCAAATACACCCGCCATGGCCGCATCCTGGTCGGTGTGCGGCGTCGCGGAGAACTGGCCGAGATCCAGGTGATCGATACCGGCATCGGCATTGCCGCCGACAAGCTGAACACGGTCTTTCACGAATTCACCCGGCTCGACGAGGGTGCTCGCGAAGCTGACGGCCTCGGGCTCGGCCTTTCCATCGTCGACCGCATCGCTCGCGTCTTGCGCCTCGAACTCCGGATCTTTTCAAGCCCGGGCAAGGGCACGCGCTTTTCCGTCATCCTGCCGGTCGCGGCAGTGCAGCAGCCGCGGCGCGAGGTCGAGGCGAAGGCGCCGGTCCGCACTGCTGCTTCGCTTGCCGGGCTCCGAGTGCTCTGTATCGACAACGACGCCCGCATCCTCGACGGCATGCGGCTGCTGCTCGAAGGCTGGGGCTGCAGCGTCGACACGTTTGCCGGCTCGGGGGATCTCGAGGGGTCCGTCATGCATCGCCCCGACATCGTGCTTGCCGACTACCATCTCGACGGCGAGACCGGCCTTGAGGCGATCGTCAAACTGCGTGCGATCCACGGCCAGGACATGCCGGCCGTGCTGGTCACCGCCGACCGCTCGAGCGAGGTGCGCGCCACCGCCGGCAGGCTCGACGTGCCGGTGATCAATAAGCCGCTCAAACCAGCGGTGCTGCGCTCGATGATGGCGAGGGTCAGGCCGCTGGCGTCCGCGGCCGAGTAACGGTCATAATCTTTCTGTTGACCAGGATGCTAGAGCGGGATGCGTTCAATTGAACGGGCACCCCGCTCTATCTATTTGTTTTAGCCGCTGCAACGCCAAGTGATTCCACTTGGCTGCAAAATGCTCTAGCTCAGCTGGCTGCCTGCAGCGGGTCGCTGCCGATCTTGGAGAGCAGGATCACCGCCTGGGTGCGGCTGTCGACGCCAAGCTTCTGCAAAATGGCCGAGACATGCGCCTTGATCGTCGCTTCGGAGACACCGAGTTCGTAGGCGATCTGCTTGTTGAGCAGCCCTTCGCCCAGCATGCCGAGCACGCGCGTCTGCTGCGGCGTCAGCGTCTGCAGCCGCTTGATCAGATCGGATATCTCGGGATCGCGCTCGACGCCGAGATCGATGCCCGTGGGCGCGGCGATGTCGCCGGCGAGCACCGACTGCACGGCGCTGCGGATTTCCTCCATGCTGGCCGATTTGGAGATGAAACCCGAAGCGCCGAGATCAAGCGCGCGCCGGATGGTCACCGGATCGTCATGCGCCGACACCACCATCAGCGGCACCGTCGGGTGGATGCCGCGCAGCGAGATCAGACCGGAAAGGCCGCTCGCGCCCGGCATGGACAGGTCGAGCAGCACCAGATCGACGTCCTCATTGGCCACGACCAGCGCCTTGGCGCTTTCGAAATCGCCGGCCTCGTGAATCCCGGCGACATTGCCGATGCCGGCAAGCGCCTCTCTCAGCGCGCCGCGAAAAAGCGGATGATCGTCAGCGATGACGAAAGTGTAGCCTGACGGCACATGGCCCTCCCCGAATCCCCTTGATGATTGTCTGCTTCTTACGGGATCAGTCGAACGATTATGCGGCGATACCAGCCGTTTTCAAGCGGCAAGCCTATGCGCCGGGTTCCCCCGGGTGAATGGTGCTCAGGTTTTTTGTGAATTGGGCTTGGCGCCATCCTCGCCGCTGTCCTTTTCCATGTCCTTGACGATACCCATGAAGCTGCGCAGGAAGCGCTCCATGTAGCTCATCGTCTTGTTGAAATCCTCCTCGCTGGGCAATGTCGACTCAAAGCGGGCGGCAAGCGAGTTCTCGAGCTTGACGACGCGCTGGTCGAGCGCCTTCACCGAATTCTGCAGCCGGTCGATCTCGTCCTGGAAGGCGGCGCGTTCATCGGCCGCCATCTTGCAGATGAGCTGGCCGGAACGCTCCTCGCAGATCGACATCGCACCGGTCTGCGTGTCCATGCGGACATAGCCGGTGGCCGACTTTTCCAGCCGGTAGCGGTCGGCTTCCTCAGAAAAGGCCGATGCCGCGACGAGCGAGACGAGCGCTGCGGGAATCAAGACGTGCTGCGGACGCATATTGTCCTCCATGGGCCAGTAAGCGCAATTTATCGCATGTTTGCGCCGGAAATGGGGAAGAATCCTAGCCTTTGCCTTAACGCAGATTCTTGTCGGAAAAACTGTGTGGCACTTTTCCGGAACCTGCTTGCCTCTTCCCCGTATGGTTGGTTCGGACTATAGCGCAACCATGTCTCAGATTATCTACAAGATAGTACCTGAAGCGTTGTGGCGCGAGGCCGAAAGAAATGGCCGCTTCACCGGCGCGCCGATCGATGTCGCCGACGGTTTCATCCATTTTTCCACCGCTGGCCAGGCCAGGGAAACGGCGACAAAACACTTTGCCGGCCAGACCGGGCTGCTGCTGGTCGCCATCGATGGCGCCAAACTGGGTGATTTGCTGAAATACGAGGTCTCGCGCGGCGGCGCGCTGTTCCCGCATCTTTACGGCCCGCTCGACCTCAAGGCCGTTGTCTGGGTGCAACCGTTGCCGCTGGGCACCGATGGCCTGCACCAATTCCCAACGCTGGAGGCCGAATGAGCGTGCTCGACCGGCTCGGCCAGAGGTTCCTGTTCGCATTCGATCCGGAAGCAGCCCACGGCCTGTCGATCGCCGCGCTGAAATGCGGGTTGCCGATAGCCGGGAGACCCGTGCGCGACGACAGGCTGAAAGTCAGCGTCTGCGGCATCGACTTCCCCAATCCGCTCGGCATGGCTGCCGGCTACGACAAGAACGCCGAGGTTGCCGATGCGCTGCTTGGCCTCGGCTTCGGCTTTGCCGAGGTCGGCACGATCACGCCGCGGCCGCAGGCCGGCAACCCGAAGCCGCGCATCTTCCGGCTGACATCGGACGAAGCGGTGATCAACCGGCTGGGCTTCAACAATGAGGGTCACCAGGCTGCCGAAGAACGGCTTGCTGCCCGCAAGGGCCGCGCCGGCATCGTCGGCGTCAATATCGGTGCCAACAAAGACAGCACCGACCGCGTCAGTGACTATGAACGCGGCGTTCTCAGGTTTGCGCCATCCGCCAGCTACCTGGCGGTCAACATCTCCTCGCCGAACACGCCGGGTCTGCGCAACATGCAGGCCCGTGAACAGCTTGGCGAGCTCCTGTCGCGCGTCATGGCCGCACGTACGGCAGCTGCAGCGCAGCCGCCCGTCTTCCTCAAGATCGCGCCGGACCTGGTCGAGGCCGAGCTGGAGGATATCGCCGCCGAGGTTACCGAGAAGGCAATAGACGGCCTCATCGTCTCCAACACCACCATCGCGCGGCCGGGGCTGCGCAGCGCCGATCTTGCCGGCGAGACCGGCGGGCTTTCGGGAAAACCGTTGTTCGAGCGCTCGACCATCGTGCTGGCAAAGATGCGCAAACTGCTTGGCCCGGACCGCGCCATCATCGGCGTCGGCGGCGTCGATTCCATTGAGACGGCGCTGGAAAAGATCCGCGCCGGCGCCGATCTCGTCCAGCTCTACACCGGCATGATCTATGCTGGGCCGGCACTACCGGGCCGCATTCTTGGCGGGATGGTCCGGTTCGCGGACATGCAACGGCTCAAGTCGCTGCGCGAGTTGCGCGATACCAGCCTCGATCAATGGGCGTCGAAGCCGCTCTAACCCGAAGCCGCTCTAAAACGCTGTCCGCACCCGCACGCGCAAAATGGCAAGCAGGCTGAAGCCGCGCACCAGCAGGAAGACGTGCAGCGCCGCCCACAGGCCGTGATTACCGAAGGCCGGCGCCAGGATGAGCAAGGCCGCGCTGAAGACAAGGAACGACAAAAGCATCATGTTACGCATGTCGCGCGACCAGGTCGCGCCGATGAAGACGCCATCCATCTGAAACGCCAGCACGCCGCTGAGCGCGGTGAACGCCGCCCAGGCCAGATAGTTGTCGGCAACGGCGCGAACGTCTTGTGACGTCGTGATCAGGGCGACCAGATCAGTACCGCCCAGCAAAAGGACAAGCGTCGCCGTGGCCGCCAGCCCGAAGCCCCAGAACAGGGTCAGCCGCACCGCCTGCCGGAATTGCATCGCGGCACGCGCGCCCACGGCACGCCCGGCGAGCTGTTCGGCTGCCGTGGCGAAACCGTCGAGGAAATAGCCGGCGATGAGGAAGAAGTTCATCAGCACCGCGTTGGCGGCCAACGTCACCGTGCCGAATTGCGCGCCCTGGCGGGTGAACAGCGCGAAAGCGGCGAGCAGCGAAAACGACCGGATCATGATGTCACGGTTGAGCGACATCATGCGCAGGAATGCCGACAGGTCGAGGATGCGATGGCGCGGCAGCCGGGGCGCTGCCCAGAAACGCCGGCCGATGATCGCCAGGCCAAGCAGCATGGCGACGAATTCACCGGTGACGGTCGCCCAGGCGACACCGGCGACGCCCCAGCCAAGTTCCAGCCCCAGCAGGATGCAGAGCGCAATGTTGATGCCGTTCAGCACCAATTGCAGCATCAGTCCCAGCCCGCCCTCGCCGCGCCCCAGCACATAGCCGAGGATGGCGTAGTTGATCAGCGAGAACGGTGCGGCGAGCAATCTGATGCGGATATAGACGGCCATCGCCTCGCTGACGCGCGCCTCGGCGCTCATGAACCATTGTCCGGCGATGGCGACCAGTGGCGCAAGTGCGGCAAGCACAATGCCGGCGACGACCGCGATCAGCACGGCGCGCCAGAACACCGCCTGTTCCTCCAGTTCGTCGCCGCGTCCGAGCGCCTGGGCGACGAGGCCTGTGGTGCCGGAACGCAGGAAATTGAAGGAGGTGAAGACGACGTCGAAGACCAGGGCGCCCGCCGCCAGACCACCGAGAAGGGCAGCGTCGCCCAACTGCCCGACCACGGCCGTGTCGACGACGCCGAGCAGCGGCGTCGTAAGATAGGCAAGCGTCATCGGCACCGCGATGGCGAGCACCGAGCGGTTGGTGACGACGAAAGACCGGCCGTTGGCCGCTGCTGACACCTGATCCAGGACCCGCTTTCCCATCGTGGCTTGATCGAACAGCCGATGTGGCCCAGATTCCGGACGCCGCGCAACCGCTCATCCCGCCACGGCCAACCGAAACCCGCCTCTGGCGCACCCGCCGTAAACCACCCAAATGCCCCTGCAGATCGTTCATCATCACGACTACGACACCGGCTTCGCAGTCAACCATCGCTTCCCCATGAGCAAATACAAGCTGCTGATGGAAGCCTTGGGCGCGCGCGGACTGACCGGCCCCGCCGCTCTCAACGTGCCCGAACCGGCGCCGGCATCATGGCTGAAGCTTGCCCATGCCGCCGGTTATGTCGACCAGGTGCTGGCCTGCGAAGTGCCTGAAAAAATCGAGCGCGAGATCGGCTTCCCGGTGGGCCCGCGCGTCTCGCTCAGGGCGCAGCTCGCAACGGGCGGCACCGTGCTGGCAGCGCGGCTGGCGTTGCTGAACGGCATCGCCTGCAATACCGCCGGCGGCAGCCATCATGCGCGGCGCGCGCAAGGCGCCGGCTTCTGCACCTTCAACGATGTTGCCGTGGCTTCACTGGTGCTGCTTGCCGAAGCTGCCGCCGGCAACATCCTGATCGTCGATCTCGACGTGCATCAGGGCGACGGCACGGCGGATATTGTTGGCCAGGAGCGGCGCGTGTTCACCTTTTCCATGCATGGCGACCGCAACTATCCGACGCGAAAGATCGCTTCCGACCTCGACATCGCTCTGCCCGATGGCACCGGCGATGCGGCCTATCTCGAAAGTTTGGGCGGCGTCCTGCCGGAACTCACCGCCAAGGCGCGCTGGGACATCGTTTTCTACAATGCCGGGGTCGACGTTCATGCCGAGGACCGGCTTGGCAGGTTGTCACTGTCGAACGAGGGGCTGCGCGCCCGCGACGACATGGTGATCCGTCATTTCCGCGCGCTCGGCATCCCGGTCTGCGGCGTTATCGGCGGCGGCTATTCGACTGATGTGGCGGCCCTCGCCGCGCGCCATTCCATCCTGTTCGAAGTGGCGTCAGGGTTCGCCTGACCTTCTAGGATTTCCCTGCCGAACCACAGGTCAGCGGAGCAAGCCGGTCCACTTTTGCTACACTGACCTTAGGCTCGGGGTCATGCTCTATTTCCGATAGTTGGCGATCCTGAGGAGGATGAAGGCCGGAATGACGATCGCCGCGCCCAGCAGGATATAGCCGAGAAAACGGTCAATGGCGCGGAAGCCCAGATTCCAGAGATCGACGAAGAAATTCCGGATACCGTAGAGCACATCCATCGGCGACCAGCCGAATGCGTTCATGACTAGGCCGACGAGGAACGATACCACCAGCAGCTTCAGGAACACCCGGAGCGGCGAATCGCCGAGAAAGCGCGTCAGTGCGGACAAGGCGTGTCTCCAGGTTCGGTTGCCCCGATTCGGGCACAGGTCCAGAAATACGCACTTGCCGCGCTGGCATCAAGGCGGGTCGCTGACTCCCAGTTGCTCCGCATGGCGGGTTGGCCGGATTGTCTGCTCGCCAACTTATGTTGCAACGCCGGCGCCCTTGCCATGACGGAGTAGCAGTCGGATGGCTGGAAGGCACGAGTGCACGCTTAACGATTGCCCGAAGGCCGGCTTGCGTGGTAACGAGGCTGCTGCGCGGGTATGATGTAATGGTAGCTTGTCAGCTTCCCAAGCTGAACGCGCGGGTTCGATTCCCGCTACCCGCTCCACCTGCCCTGCAAGGAATTGAGGTTGCTGATGATCTGCGAGCGGTAGACGTCGAACTTGGCCTCGTAAAACCAGTCGTCACCCTTGGGGCGGCTTGGCTATCAAGGTAGGCATCATCGGCGGAATGAAGTCGAGCCTGCCGGCGCCGGCACTCACAGGGCCCACATGATCGGGTCTAGGTCGGGGGCACATATGAACTGGATAGAACATAACGGGATTCTAATAAGAGGCGGCAACAAAAGATGCTGATCCGCGTTGCTAGTCAAAAGGGACCGCGATGTTTGGCAAAGACCTCTTGGTTCGCATGCTTGACCGCCGCGACGCCCTGCCGCCAGACGAAATCGCGCTTATTGAGGCTCTTCCAGTCCGGCCGGTAACTTTCGGACCAGATGAGGAGATCGTCAGGGAGGGTTCCCGCCCCGCCGAAAGCTGTCTTGTCGCGAATGGTTTCGCAGTTCGAAACCAGGCTATTCGGGAAGGAAAGCGTCAAATAACGGCAATTCACGTGCCGGGAGACTTTGTCGATCTGCATAGTTTACTGCTAAAAGTGATGGATCACAGCGTGAGCGCGCTGGGTTCGTGCGATGTTGTTTTCATTCGACACAAAGACCTGCTCACAGCAATGGGTGGAAGTCCACATCTCACCCGGATGCTCTGGCTTTCGACGACTATCGATGCCTCAATCCAAAGGACTTGGATAACCTGCCTCGGGCGTCGCTCCGCCAAACAGCATCTCGCACATATAATCTGCGAGTTGTATGTCCGGTTAGAGATAGTTGGATTGGCCTCTGACCAGACGTTCGCGATTCCACTGACCCAGGCGGAATTGGGCGACGTGCTTGGTCTATCAGTAGTTCACGTGAACCGGACGCTGCAGGAACTTCGTGCGAAGGACCTGGTTAGCTGGAAAGACAGGAGGATTGTTATCCTGGATTTCCAGCGATTGGCCTTACTGGCCGACTTCGATACGACCTACCTAAATCTCTTCCATGAACCGCGGTGACCGCCTCGGCCAGGACGCGTCAACGCGCTAATGCGGCATCAAGATTTCTCGTCAACTAAACAATGTGAATGAGCCCTCTCTCCGGATCGCTTACAGCTGGGTTCAATTGACACGGTTGACGTCAAAGAAGGATTGCACATGCGTGAACTCGACAATCTCATCGAACATTACGTAAATATTCGCAGGCGGCGCCATAGTTTCATATCGACGGGCATCGCTGTTAAGGCGCTCAAACAGATTGTTCCGGCATGTTCGGTCTCTGATTCCGACCTAGCGAACATGATTGCCAATCGTGCAATAGACTACAACCTTCCTGTGAGCTTTGACCTTAATGAGAGCTAGACGTGGTGCTTTATTATAATAGCCTAACCTGAGCCCTTGAAATCCGATGCGCAGAGGCGGGCCAATCTCCGCACGGCCGGCTGGGTCCGCATCTCGGCACACGGCGTGGGAACTTCCAAGAGAGTTCACCGGGCTCGCCGGTTGCTTCACTATCGCTAATTTAGCTGGAAGTGATGGAACTTGTTTGCCCCCGGCAAGTTCGTTAGGCAATGGAGGAGATTGCCACCATGAACAGTGTCATTTATCTCATCGGCCTTGTCGTCGTCGTGCTTGCGATCCTCTCCTTCCTCGGATTCCATTAGGAGAATACCATGCAGCGCGAAGACGATCAGGGCCGTAAGCCGGCCGATTTCGAAACAGCCAAAAGCGAACTGTCCGAGCGGTTCCAGCAGGAAACGCAGACCGCGACAGAGGCGCTACAGGACGCTCGCGACGAACTCACCAGGAAGGCGGGCGACTACGCTGCTGAAGCCAAGCAGGCGTTGTTCGACAAGGCCGAGGGAACACAGCGCGATATCAGTTCCAACCTAAAGGCCTTTAGCGGAGCATTGCGAGCAGCAAGCGAGCATCTGGCCAATAATGATCAACGGACCGCTTCGAAGTTCACCCTCGATGCCGCCGGCTCACTTGAGCGCCTTTCATCTTCCTTGAAGGACAAACCATTCGAAGATGTTCTTGGCGAGATGCGGTCGTTCGGCCGCGAAAATTCAGGGGCGCTGATCGCCGGTTCAGTATTGGCAGGCTTGGCGCTGGGGCGGTTTATCAAGAGCTCGCCACCATCTGCCCGGACCGAGACACAGCGTCGATCGCAGACAGACGGGGGTTCACAGACGGTTTCGAACTCGGATGAGTCCGCTACGCGGTCGGCTGAGGCAGCTGACACGACGCCGTCCCGCTTCAACCAGCCCAGAGACGACAGGGCCGGTGAAGGCTTGGCCGGTGAAGATTTGGCCGGTGACGACTGGGCCAGCGCAAGCCTGGAGCGGAACCCATGACCAACGATCAGGAAAGTCGCGGCCTCGCAACCCTCGTCAGCGATCTGGCACAGCAGGTCACAACCCTGCTTCAAACCGAAAGTAGGCTGTTGCGGGCCGAAATGTCGGAAAAAATCAGCAAGGCCGGCGCAGGCGCAGCCGAGGTTCTGGCCGGTGCCATATGCCTTCTCGCGGCCTTGATGGTGCTCTTGCAAGCACTCGTAATCGCCCTGGCGAGCGCAGGCCTGGGAGCGGGATGGTCCTCGCTGCTGGTCGGGATCGTCGTCGCGGTACTGGGAATCATTCTCTTGCGCTCTGGCACGAAAAGCATGGCTCCTTCCGAGCTGACGCCCGATCGCACACAAGACCAACTCAAGCGCGACGCGCGCGTGATCAAGGATCAAATAAGATGAGCGACAAATCCGCAGCCGAGCTCGAACGCGATGCCGACATCGCCCGAGCCAAAGTGGCAGACACCGCCGATTCGATCCGCAGCAAGATGACACCGGGTCAATTGATCGACGAATTTACCGGAATGTTCGCCGGCGGCGAGGGATCCGCCATGCTTGGCAACCTCAAGTCGCAGGTCAGGGACAACCCGTTGCCGCTGACATTGATTGGAGCCGGCCTGGCCTGGCTGATGCTCGGCAACGGCCCGTCGGCAACCAACTCAGCTGCCGCTGGTTATCGGAGAGGCACGGCTTCTGACGCTTTCTCCGACCTGCGCGGCGATGATTTTAGCGAGGGTAGCGAAGGGTCCGGAATCGGGGCGATGCTCTCAGACACCGCCGGTTCGGTTACATCAGCAGCAAGTAGCGCTGCCGAAGCTGCAGCAAACGCAGCAACGGGCGCCAAGGAGAGGATGACAAGCACCGCCGGCCAGCTCGGCTCAAGCGCCAGCGAGATAGCGGCTCGGACGCGCCAATCCGCACAAGACCTCTTCGAGCGCGAGCCGTTGGCTATCGCCGTAGTCGGCCTTGCGCTGGGCACTGCCATCGGGGTGATGCTGCCCCACACAGCCACAGAGGACGAGCAACTTGGCGCCTACCGCGACAAAATTCGCGACAGCGCGGCGGAGGTTTTCGAAACGGGCCTGGAGCAAGCAAAGCAAGTTGCCGCCGAGGCCTACGAAACGGTCAAGGAAGAGGCCGACCGGCAAGGCTCGGGTGGAGATACTGATACGTTAGCAGGCAAGGTCGGCAAAGTTGTGGAATCGACCGCAAAGCGAACCGAGGAAGCCGTTCGCGATCGTTTGCCGGGCTCGTCGGACGGGTCTTCTACCGCCTGATGGCATCGCCACCGGCCTGAATGACGGGTCTGGTCCATAGGACTCTGATGTCAATGGATCTGGAACTCCCGACCCGATCCCTTTCGACTTGGGATGTCGGAGGTCCACAAATTCTCTGCGACTTTCCTCAGGAATGGCTTGCGGAACAGGTCTGCTGGCCAGTCCGCTTTGCTACGGAGCAAGCTCGTCGACGGTGTGGGCGGTCTCGTTCTTGAACTCGACTTTCGTGCCCGGCTGCACCATCGAGCCGAGATCTTCGGCATCCCAATTGGTCAGTCGGATGCAGCCATGTGAGAAGGTCGTGCCGATCTTGCCCGGTTCGGGCGTGCCGTGGATGCCGTAGCTTTCGATGGAGAGATCGATCCAGACCGATCCCACCGGATTGTTCGGCCCGGCAGCGATGGTGAAGGGCCGCTTGGTCTTGACTCCCTTGAAAGCGAAGTCCGGATCATAGTGATAGGTTGGGTTGCGCACCACGCGCTTGACCTCCGCCATGCCGCTTGGCGCCGGGTTTTCATCGCTCCCAATCGAGGCCGGGTAGACTGCGAGCCATTTGCCGGAAGGGTCGAGCACGCGCACCAGGCGAGCGCCCTTGTCGACCTCAATGCCGGCAACCCCAGCGGGAGGATCGCCCCGGCCAACATCAGGCACCACCAAGGTCGTGCCGGCCTTCCTGAAGCCGATGCCCGGATTGAGCATCCTGAGCAACTGTTCGCTGATATGGAAGCGCTCCGCCAGCCTCTCCGCCGCGGTGCGATAGCCGAGCCGCCGCAGACGGGCCATCCTCTCCATGCGAGCCGGAATACGCCTGGTGAAGGGTCCGCGCACATCCTTGCGCGTTACCTCATAGGTGACCAGCACCGGGTCGGTGGAGGTTGCCATGAGCTTGCTCCAGGTCTCCGGGGTGAGCTTGCCATCGGGAGGGAGTCCGTTCGCCGCCTGAAAGGCGCCGACTGCCTTGGCGAAGTTCGCTGAAAGGCTACCGTCAATCAGCCCAGGCGAGAAGCGGGCGCGATCCAAGAGAATCTGCGCCTTCAGCACGGTCGGATCGACACCCTTCGGTTCTCCGGCGGCGAACTGGGCCTGATTGACGGTGGTTAGGTCCAGCTTGGCTGCCCCCGTCCCGCCGCATGCCAGGGCAAGCGTCGCGGCTAAGACGAGAAGAAACCTGATCATCGATAGCCTCGCTGGGACTGCAACAAGAGCCCGCCTCTATGACGCGGCACGGCCCTGTGTGGTTCCTTCGCTCCAGCGATATTCTGAATTGAAGCGACATGACGAAGCGCCGTGTAGCTGCGATAGCTGTCCAACGGATTGGCGATGGATTGCTTGATTTAACGCCGTCAGCCTACCTCTCTCAAAATAAAGTCGTGCAGCATCTTGGCCGCCGGCGACAGCACGCGATTTTTTACGGTGATCAGACTGTAAGGCCTGACCTCGATGTCGAATTCGGTCTGGACGACGTCGATGGCGCCGGCCAGCCCCTCGGGGTTCTGGATGAATTTCGCCACTTGGATCGACACCGGCGCGATGGCGTCCGACTGCGCGACCATGACCAGGGTCAGCAGCAGCGAGCTGGTGTTGAGGATGCGGTCCGGAAGCGCGATGTTGCGGTTCAGGAAATTGCTTTCCATCGCCTGGCGCAACGGCGAGCCGCCCGACTGGAAAACCCAGTCGTAGGCGGCGGTCTCCTCCAGCCGCACGGCTTTGCCCTTAGCAAGCGCGTGGCCGCGGCGCACGATCAGGCAGGCTTTTTCGACACCGATGACGCGGGCCTCGAACAGCCGTGGATTGAGATCGTCGGGGATGCGCGCGATGATGAAATCGTGACGCGTGGCGATCAGCTCGCGCGCCAGCACATTGGAGGTCTCGACCTGCATGGTGATCTCGATGCGCGGATAGATGCGCCGGATTTCGCGGATCGCCGGCACGGCGAGCTCGATCGCAGGGGCCGTCACCGCGCCGAGGAATACCGAGCCGCCCTTGCCCGCCTTGAGCTCGGATATCTCGCGGTCGACTTCACGCATCTCAAGCAGGATCGAACGTGCGCGCCTCGCCAATGCCTTGCCATAGGGCGTCAGCGTGATGCCGCGCGGCAGCCTTTCGCACAGCTTGACATCGAGCACCGCCTCCATTTCGGCGATCATGCGCGAGGCGGCGGGCTGCGAAATGTTCATGACCTGGGCTGCCGCGCTGACCCGGCCATGGTCATCGAGGGCTGCGATCATACGCATGTGGCGCAGGCTGAGGCCGCTGCGCAGCAGGGTTTCTCCGTCGCCGGGGGGTTCTTCGTAACTGGCTGAAAGTCCACCAGGATTCCGCAGCGCTGCCATGGTCTTTGTTTGCTCCCCACTCATCGCCGGCCAGCAATCCGGCCAGGTCTTCGTCGGCTTTCAATATATCAGTTTCGGTATAGCAACCATCAAAGATCGCATTTGACAGTTATGGCAAAGAGCCACACCCTTTGCGCGTCCTGAGGCTTGACAGTCGCCAGCGAGAAAAATCGCATCGACTGGAACCAGAGTCTCAGGGCCGATTGGGAGGATACCGGAGATCGATATGGCGGCAGCGGCGCGTTTTGGCGCTCCTGCACGATCGCGCGGCCCACGAAACCCAGGGTGCGCGTCCATCAACAAGGGAGAGTTAATGTGAAGATCATCAAGACACTGGCCGCCGTCGCGGCCCTTAGCATCGCGGCCATGACGGTCCCGGCGCAGGCAGGCGAAGGCCTCATCGGCGTGCTGATGCCCACCAAGACCTCGCAGCGCTGGATCAACGACGGCGACGCCGTCAAGTCCCAGCTCGAGGCTCTGGGCTACACTGTCGATCTGCAGTATGCGCAGGACGATATCCCCAATCAGCTCAGCCAGCTGGAAAACGAAATCACCAAGGGCCCGAAGGCACTGATCATCGCCTCGATCGACGGCACCACGATGTCGGACGCGCTGCAGAAGGCGGCTGACGCCGGCGTCGTCGTCGTCGCCTATGACCGGCTGATCAAGAAGACCCCGAATGTCGACTACTACACCACGTTCGACAATTTCGGCGTCGGCGTCATCCAGGCCAAATCGCTGCTCAAGGGCCTTGGCTATCCGGAAAACAAGGGTCCATTCAACATCGAGCTGTTCGGCGGTTCGCCGGACGACAACAACGCCTTCTTCTTCTACGACGGCGCGATGTCCGTTCTGCAGCCACTGATCGACGACAAGACGCTCGTGGTGAAGTCCGGCCAGATGGGCATGGACAAGGTCGGCACGCTTCGCTGGCTGGCGGCGACCGCCCAGGCCCGCATGGACAATCTGCTGTCCGCCAACTACTCGGATGGCAGCCGCGTCGATGGCGTGCTCTCGCCGTATGACGGTCTGTCGCGCGGCATCATCGCCTCGTTGCGCGCAGTCGGTTACGGCACAGCCGATCAGCCCTGGCCAATCGTCACCGGCCAGGACGCCGAAACCGCTTCGGTCAAGGCGATCATCGCCGGCGAGCAGTACTCGACGGTGTTCAAGGACACCCGCGAACTCGCCAAGGCGACGGTCGAGCTCGTCGACAAGGTGCTCTCGGGCGGCAAGCCGGAAGGCCTCGACACCACGACCTACAACAACGACGTCAAGGTCGTCCCCTCGATCCTGCTGACGCCGCATGAGGTAGACAAGTCGAACTACCAGGCCCTGGTGGTCGATTCCGGCTACATCAAGGCCGAAGAGCTGAAGTAACGGCAGTTGTAAACCCGGGGTCCTGCGTAACGCAGGGCCCCTTTTCGTTAGCGAGCGACCCCGGTATTGTTTCGGGACCTCGGAGGAGTGGTATTCCTGATGGCCTCGACGATTTTGGAGATGCGTGACATCACCAAGACGTTTCCCGGCGTCAAGGCGCTGTCGAACGTCAACCTAAGCGTCGAGGAAGGCGAGATTCACGCCGTTGTGGGCGAGAACGGCGCCGGCAAGTCGACGTTGATGAAGGTGCTGTCGGGCGTGTATCCATCCGGCACTTATGACGGCGAAATCATCTATCGCGGCGATGAGTGCCATTTCAAGGGCATTCACGACAGCGAGCGCCGGGGCATCGTCATCATCCACCAGGAACTCGCGCTGGTTCCGATGCTGTCGATCGCCGAAAACATCTTTCTCGGCAACGAGCATGCCAGATACGGTGTCATCGACTGGAACGCCAACGAGACGCGCACCAGCGCGCTGCTCAAGAAGGTGGGCCTTAAGGAAGACCCCAAGACGCTGATCACCAATATCGGCGTCGGCAAGCAGCAACTGGTCGAGATCGCCAAGGCGCTCAGCAAGGAAGTGCAGCTGCTGATCCTCGACGAACCGACGGCGAGCCTGTCCGAAAAGGACAGCCAGGCGCTGCTCGACCTGCTGCTGGAATTCAAGCGGCATGGCATCACCTCGATCCTGATCTCGCACAAGCTCAACGAGGTCAACCGGGTCGCCGACAAGGTGACGATCATCCGCGACGGGCGGACCATCGAGACGCTGGCCAAGAAAGACATTTCGGAAGACCGCATCATCACCTCGATGGTCGGCCGCTCGCTAGACGACCGTTATCCGTCGCGCGAGCCCGAGATCGGTGAGATCGTGCTCCAGGTGAGGAACTGGTCGGTCTATCACCCGATCCATGCCGAGCGGCAGGTGATCAAAGGCATCGACATCGACGTCCGCAAGGGCGAGGTGGTGGGTATCGCCGGGCTGATGGGCGCCGGACGCACCGAATTCGCGATGAGCCTGTTCGGCCGCTCCTATGGCCGCCGCATCACGGGCGAGGTGCTGCTCAAGGGCAAGCCCATCGATGTCTCCTCTGTCAGCAAGGCAGTGGAACACGGCATCGCTTACGTCACCGAGGACCGCAAGACCTACGGTCTCAACCTGATCGATCATATCAAGCACAACATCACGCTGGCCAATCTTCCCGGCGTGTCGCGCCATAGCGTGATCGACGACATGCGCGAGCTCGCCGTCGCCAACGACTACAAGGCCAAGACCAACATCCGCTCATCCAGCGTTTATCAGATGACCGGCAATCTATCGGGCGGCAATCAACAGAAGGTGGTGCTGTCGAAGTGGCTATTCGCCAATCCGGAGGTGCTGATCCTCGACGAGCCGACGCGCGGCATCGACGTCGGCGCCAAGTATGAAATCTACACGATCATCGCGCGTCTCGCCTCGGAGGGTAAGGCGATCATCGTCATCTCGTCGGAGATGCCCGAACTGCTCGGCATCACCGACCGCATCTATGTCATGAACGAAGGACGTATCGTCGGCGAAATGGCGGCGAGCGACGCCAGCCAGGAAAAGATTATGCGCGCCATCGTTCGCGGAGAAGGAAAAGCATCATGAGCACCGAAAGCGCTCCCGTCCCGAAAAGCGGCGTCGCCGAAGATGTGCAGCAGGGGCCGCGCGTTGCCGTCTCGGCGCTGGTCACCAACCTGCGCGAATACGGCCTGATCCTGGCGCTTATCGCCATCATGGTATTCTTCCAGTACACGACGTCCGGAACGCTGTTCAAGCCGGTGAACTTGAGTAACCTGGTGCAGCAGAACAGCTTCATCATCGTGATGGCGCTGGGTATGCTGCTGGTGATCGTCTCCGGCCATATCGATCTCAGCGTCGGGTCCGTCGCCGGTTTCATCGGCGCGCTGGCGGCGATGATGATGGTCATCTGGCCTCTCGGCCCTTTCAGCAATCCGCTGGTGGTGTCGATCATCTGCCTGATCATCGGCGGCGCGATCGGCGCGGGACAAGGCTACTGGATCGCCTATCACCGAATACCGAGCTTCATCGTCACGCTGGCGGGGATGCTGATCTTCCGCGGCATCTGCCAAGCGCTGCTGGGTGGCGGGTCCTCCGTGGGGCCGCTTCCAGCCGGCTTCAAGGCGCTCAGTTCCGGCTTCATCCCGGACGTGATCGGCTCGTTGACGCTGATCCCGCCGGTCGTGAACGCCGCCGGCAAGACCATCGTCGGCAGCGGGCTGACGCTGCACATGACGACGATCGTGATCGGCCTTGTTGCCGTGCTCGCCTATGCCTATTTCGGGCTCAAGGCACGGCGCAGCCGCGAGCGGCATGGCTACGAAGCCGAACCCTTCACGCTGTTCGTCGTCAAGACCCTGGTGACCAGCGCTCTGGCGCTTTTTCTGGTCTACCAATTCGCCACCTACAGAGGTTTGCCAATCGTTCTCGTAGTGATGGGCGTGCTGATCGCGCTGTTCGTCTTCGTCACCAAACGCATGACGGTCGGCCGCCGTATCTACGCAATGGGCGGCAATGCCAAGGCGGCTCAGCTATCGGGTATCAAGACCGAGCGGCTGACCCTGATGGTGTTCATCAATATGGGCGTGCTCTCGGCGCTCGGCGGGCTGATCATTGCGGCGCGCCTTGGCCAGGCGGTGCCGGCGGCCGGCCTCGGCAGCGAGCTCGACGTCATCGCCGCTGTGTTCATCGGCGGCGCTTCGGCGATGGGCGGCGTCGGTCAAGTTATAGGCGCGGTGGTGGGCGGTTTCATCATGGGCGTCATGAACAACGGCATGTCGATCATGGGCGTCAATGTCGATTGGCAACAGGTGGTCAAAGGCCTGGTGCTGCTCGGCGCCGTGGTCTTCGACGTCTACAACAAGAACAAGGCTTGAGGGCGCGGGGACTCATGCATGTCGCCAAACGTGTGCAGCGTGTTGGGACAACGGCATGCATGAAAACAAGGATTAAAGCGGGCCGCTTTTCAAACGCGGCGCGCTTTTAGGAGGCACGGGTCACATCGCGGCGCTGCCGGGCGGCGCAAAGAAGTCCCCCAAGGGGACCGGGCCCGCGAGCGCAATCCGGACGAAGAGTTCACCAGTGGCGCGGATACCATCCGAGCCGCGCTGGTCAAGGTTTGCCAACCCGGCAGCCAGGCCAAAGGCAATTGAGAGAGGGTACATCATGCTGATCTCCCAGATCCTCGACGAGGCAGAGACCATCCGCGTCATTGCCCGCAACGGCGGCAAGACCCGGATCATCAATGGCGCCCGCAGCGTCTATTCACTGGCGATGGAGGCCGCGCGCACCGGCACCGGACTTGTCGCCCTCATCGAGCGCAAAGGCTTCGGTGAAGCGGTCGACCTCGATGCCGCATACAAGAAGGGGCGGCTGTTATCGCCGATCAACCATCCCGACCCGGCGCATCTCCATCTCACCGGCACCGGGCTGACGCATCTCGGCTCCGCCGCGACCCGCGATGCCATGCACAAGAAACTCGATGCCGATCGCGAAGAGCAGCTCACCGATTCCATGAAGATGTTCCGCATGGGGCTGGAGGGCGGCAAGCCCGCCAAGGGCCAGACGGGCGTGCAGCCAGAATGGTTCTACAAGGGCAACGGCACCATGGCGGTGGCGCCCGGTGCGGCACTTCTGTCGCCCGCCTTCGCCCAGGATGCCGGCGAGGAGCCGGAAGTCGCCGGCATCTATGTCATCGGCGACGACGGCGTCCCGTTCCGCGTCGGCTTCACACTGTCAAACGAGTTTTCCGACCATGTCACCGAGCGCGTGAACTATCTTTTCCTCGCCCATTCCAAGCTGCGCAACGCTTCGTTCGGGCCGGAGATCCTGATCGGCGAACTGCCGTCCGATGTCAGGGGTTCCTCGCGCATCCTCCGTGACGGCAAACTGCTGTGGGAAAAGCCGTTCCTTTCGGGCGAGGCGAACATGTCGCACACCATCGCCAATCTCGAACATCACCACTTCAAATATTCGGCCTTCCGCCAGCCGGGCGACGTCCATGTGCACATGTTCGGCACGGCAACACTGTCCTTCGCCGACGGCATCAGGACCGAAGCCGGCGACGTCTTCGAGATCGAGGCCAAGGATTTCGGCCTGCCGCTGCGCAACCCGCTTGAGATCGAGCAACCGGTGAAGGTCGCCGTGAAGGCGCTTTGAACCGTCAATGACGGCGTAATCGCCCCCTTGTGGGGAGATGGCCGGCAGGCCCGAGGGGGGCGCTGTCCCGCCAGCGTCTCAATCGAATAACCATGCCTGCAGGTTGCCGCAGGGTGCGAAGTTGGTGATCCTTCGCGCCCCCTCTGCCCTGCCGGGCATCTCCCCCACGAGGGGGGAGATTGGCTTCAACCTCTCAATAAATATCGAAATCGAAATATTTGGCCTGGATCTTCTTGTAGGTGCCATCTGCGACGATCGCATCGATCGCGGCGTTGAGCTTCTCGCGCAGCGCATTGTCTTCCTTGCGCACGGCGATACCGGCTTCGGTCTCGGTGCCCTTGACGTCGCCGACCATCTTGCAGCAGCCGTCGCTCGACTTCTTCATCCAGTCCATCAGCACGAATTTGTCTGAAAGGACGGCATCGAGACGGCCGTTCATCAGGTCGGCGACCGCCTCCTCCTGGGTCGGATAGAGCTTCGCCTCGGCGCCGGCCTTGCTATAGACATCCTGGGCATAGTCGGCCTGGGTGGTCGAAGCCTGGGCGCCGACTGTCTTGCCGGCGAGTGCGGCGGGTTCGGTCGAGGCAATATCGCTGTCCTTCATGGCCACCAGCGAAAGCGGCGTGGTATAGTATTTGTTGGTGAAGGAGACCTGCTTCTTGCGCTCCTCGGTAATGCTCATGGACGCGATGATGGCGTCGAACTTTCTGGCCTGGAGCGCCGGGATCATGCCGTCCCAGTCCTGCGTGACAAGTTCGCATTCGACCTTCATCTGAGCGCAAAGCGCATTGGCGATGTCGATGTCGAAGCCGGTGAGCTTGCCATCCGCGGTGATGGTGTTGAACGGCGGATAGGCGCCTTCGGTGGCGATCTTCAACTTTTCCTGTGCTTGCGCCGACAAGGACCCGGCAGCCATCACCAGCATGGCAGCTGTTGCCGCCGATGCGATCCATCTTGAAATCTGCATTTCTTTGTTCCCTTGGTTCAACCACCTTGACGGTTGGGCACAGCCAAGCACGGCCCGCAAGGTCAGGCAAGCACAGTCTGGTTGATCGGGGATCAGCGCGCGGCGCGGAAATGTTTGGACAGTTTCAGGCCCTGTGCCTGATAGTTCGAGCCGACATCTGTGCCGTAGAGCGCCTGCGGCCGCTTCAGCATGTGCTCGTAGACCAGCCGTCCGACGATCTGGCCGTGGTCGAGGATGAACGGCACTTCGTGGCTGCGCACTTCGAGCACAGCCCTGCTGCCGGTGCCGCCGGCCGCCGAATGGCCGAAGCCCGGATCAAAGAAACCGGCATAGTGGACACGGAATTCGCCAACCAGCGGATCGAAGGGCGTCATTTCGGCGGCATAGAGCGGCGGCACATGCACCGCCTCCTGGCTGACGAGGATATAGAATTCATCGGGATCGAGCACCAGTTCGCCAGCACCGCTCTTGTAGAGCGGCTCCCAGAAATCGACAACATCCTGCGCGGCGCGCTTGTCGACATCGACCAGGCCGGTGTGGTGCTTGCCGCGGTAGCCGACCAGCCCGTCCTTGTCGCCATCGAGGTCGATCGACAGTGCGATGCCGCCGCCGGAAATGTTCGGCGGCTCGGTGGCGACGAGCGTCTCGGCACGATGTAATTCGTGCAGCTCGTTTTCCGACAAAAGCGCATTGCCGGTGCGGAACCTGATCTGCGACAGCCGCGAGCCGGCACGGACGACGATCGGAAAGGTGCGCGGGCTGACTTCCAGATAGAGCGGGCCGTTGTAGCCGGCAGCGATCTTGTCGAACTCGTGGCCGCGATCGGTCATCACCCGGGTGAAGATGTCGAGCCGTCCGGTCGAGCTCTTCGGGTTGGCCGAGGCCGAAACGTTTGCCGGAAGCGCCAGGCTCTCGAGCAGCGGCACGATATAGACGCAGCCCGTCTCCAGCACCGCGCCATCGGCGAGATTGATTTCGTGCAGCTTCAGGCGGTCGAGTTTTTCAGCAACCCTGTGGTTCGGGCCGGGCAGGAAGGAGGCGCGCACCCGCCAGGCCTTGTCGCCAAGCCTAAGGTCGAGGCTGGCCGGCTGGACCTGGTCGGCATCGAGCGCGCGCGGCGATTTCAGCGCGCCCGACTGGAACAGCGCGGAAATATCCTGATCGGGAAGAATGCCTGTCTGCCGCAAAGTCTGGCTCCGCTCGAAGGCCGGGCGTGGTCTCGTTTTGTCGCAGGTTCCTGCCGCGGAACCCGCTGGTACAAACCTCTTAATCATGCCGGCAATTGACGCAAGCGCGGTGCGGGTCTAAAGGGTCGTTATCCCGTGGTGATTTGGCCGGTCGGCTTGCAGCCACGTTAAACAAGTCGCTAAAGGACCGTCGGCCCGAAAGGCCATATGGACCGGTTGCGACTTTCGCGGCCGGTTTTTTTGTATTTGGGCCATTTTTGGTGTTTGGAACAAGGTGATGACGAGCAACAAGCGCAACTGGAAGCCTCAGACCGCACTCGTGCATGCGGGAACGCTGCGTTCCGGCTTCGGCGAAACCTCCGAGGCGATGTATCTCACGCAAGGCTATGTCTACGATACGGCGCAGGCGGCGGAAGCCCGCTTCAAGGGCGAGGAACCGGGCTTCATCTATTCGCGCTATGCCAATCCGACGGTCGACATGTTCGAGAAACGCATGTGTGCGCTGGAAGGTGCCGAAGATGCCCGCGCCACCGCATCCGGCATGGCGGCGGTGACAGCGGCGTTGCTGTGCAGCGCCAAGGCCGGCGACCACATCGTGGCGGCGCGTGCGCTGTTCGGCTCCTGCCGCTGGGTGGTCGAGACGCTGGCGCCGAAATACGGCATCGAGGCGACGCTGGTCGATGGCACCGAAATCGCCAATTGGGAAAAGGCGGTCAGGCCCAACACGAAGCTGTTCTTCCTTGAAAGCCCGACCAATCCGACGCTGGAAGTCGTCGACATCGCAGCCGTCGCCTCGCTTGCCGATTCGATCGGCGCGCGGCTGATCGTCGACAATGTCTTTGCCACGCCCTTGCAGCAGAAGCCGTTGCAGCTCGGCGCCCATATCGTCGTCTATTCGGCGACCAAGCACATCGACGGCCAGGGGCGCTGCCTCGGCGGCGTCATCCTGTCGGACAAGAAGTGGATCGACGAGAACCTGCACGATTATTTCCGCCACACTGGTCCCAGCCTGTCGCCGTTCAACGCCTGGACGCTGCTGAAGGGTCTGGAAACGCTGCCGCTGCGCGTGCGCCAGCAGACGGAAAGTGCCGGCCGGATCGCCGATTTCCTCGCCGAGCGGCCGGAAATCGCCCGCGTCATCTATCCCGGCCGCGCCGATCACCCGCAAGCGGCGGTCGTCAAGAAGCAGATGTCGGGCGGCTCGACGCTGATCTGCCTCGACGTCAAGGGCGGCAAGCAGGCGGCCTTCGCCTTCCAGAACGCGCTCGATATCGTGCTGATCTCTAACAATCTCGGTGACGCCAAGAGCCTGATCACCCATCCGGCGACGACGACACACAAGAATCTGAGCGACGAGGCGCGCGCCGAACTCGGCATCGGGCCAGGCACGCTCAGGCTGTCCGTCGGCCTGGAGGACACCGACGACCTGCTCGAAGACATCGAGCAGGCCCTGAAAGTCGCCAGATAGTGCACTGGGCGGTGTCGCTCGAATCGTCAAAATCAGGCGCGGTCAGGCGCCCGACGGGGTCTCTTCCAATTCCGCAACGGCGCTGGTGTGGATGGTCATCGTGTTGCCACGCCAGTCGACGGCACCGCTGAGCCAGCCACGCGCCCAGACAATCGGCAGGATGCAATCGCGCGCCATCATCGCCGGGATCATGCGCAGCGACAGGTGCCAGCTCTTGGCCGAGGCGAGAGCGCATTCCGGGAGGTAGGCGGCCACAAGCACAGCGATGGCGGTTGCCGACAGGCTGAAGCCGGCGCCTGCTGCCGCAACCAACGCAAGCACCAGCGGCGGCGCCGCTCCGATCAGGATCTCGGGCGCGAAGAACAGTGGGAAGGTGACGCGACGCAGGCGTGCCCAGCGGGCCTGGCGCGAACAGATTTCGCCGAGCGTGCGAAAACCGAGCGGCTGCTCAAAGGGCGAGGCGACGAGATTGACGCGCAGTCCAAGCCCGTTGACCAGCTTGGTCGCGGCCGCATCCTCGGCGATCTCGGCGGCAAGCGCACGGATGCCGCCATTGGGGTCGAGCATGGGCTTGTCCCACAACATGCTCTTGCCTTGGGCAAAGCCAAGGCCTATCGCCTCGCCGGTATATTGCCAGCGCGCCTGCAGCGTGTTGAGGAAGGCGCATTCGACCTCAGCCCAGAACCCGTCCGGCCGCGAGCCGATCGGCGTCGAGCAGACAAGACCGGTGTCCGGCCGCCATGCCGCCATCAGATGCTGGACATAGTCCCTCGGCATCAGGACGTTGGAATCGGCAAGGATGACCCAGCGGTGGCGCGCCGCCTCCCAGCCCTTCACGCAATTGTTGAGTTTCGGATTGCCGCTGATGCGGTCGTCGCCGACGAGCAGCCGGGCCGGCACGGCCGGAAAACGGGCAATCGCATCGGTGACCGGCCTGACCACCGGGTCGTCGGCATGGGCGACGCAGAAGATGAGCTCATAGCGCGGCCAGTCGAGCGAGAAGGCGCGCTCGAGCGTCTCCTCGGCAAACGGCTCGACGCCGCGCGACGGCACGACGATCGACACCGGAGGCGCCTTGCCGGCTGGCGGCGCGATCCTGCCAGGCCGCTTCAGCTTCAACGAAGCGAGCAGGATGCTGCCGAGATTGACGAGAAGCAGAGCTGTGGAAAGCAAGGCGGCTGTGACTGTCAGTTCCATCGATATCTGGTCACTCCAGAAAAACCGGCCGCATGATAGCCGTTTTCAACAGTTCGACAGAATGCTGAGTCGCCCGGCCCTGCACACCATCATTGTCATGTGTCACTTAAATGACATTGTTCTTCGGCAGCTGCGCGCAAACTAGTCGGGCAAGGACGGGAAGCGCCCTGTTGACCAAACTGCGGAGAGCGTCGAAAGTTCCGTCTGCATATTGTGGAGTAGTCTATGTACAGCGCCGTTACGCGCAACATCGAAGTACAGGTCAGGCCGTTCTATCTGGAAGATCGCTCCGACCCGTCGGAGAACCGCTATGTCTGGGGCTACCAGGTGACCATCGACAACCAGTCGGATGAATTCGTACAACTTCTGTCACGCTATTGGCACATCACCGACGGCACCGGCCGGGTCGAGGAAGTGCGCGGCGCCGGCGTTGTCGGCGACCAGCCCGAACTTAACCCCGGCGACAGTTATCAATATACGTCTGGCTGCCCGCTCTCGACGCCGTCCGGCATCATGGTCGGCCACTATACGATGCGCAACAAGCGAGGCGAGACGTTCGACGTCGCCATCCCCCCCTTTTCGCTCGACCTGCCGGGCACGCGGCGCACCGTCAACTGACCAGCTAGACCTGATCCATCCCGATAGAATCGGGATGGGCTCTAACTCTTAGACCAGGACCTTTTCCGAACCGAAGGTCAGCGAAGCAAAAAACGCTTTCCACTTTTCGATGCGCGGACCTTCGGTCGGGATCATGGTCTACTGCGCCGCAGCAAACTCCGCCGGATCGAAGTCATATTGCTTCGAGCAGAATTCGCAGGCGACATGAATGCCGCCATCCTCGGTGCTGTCCCTGATCTCGTCGGCTGAGAAACCTTCGAGTATGCCGCGGATCTTCTCCCTGGAGCATGAGCACTCGTCGGCTACCGGTACGCCGCCGAAGACGCGGACGCCGTGCTCGTGGAACAGCCGGTAAAGCAACCGCTCGGCGCCGATCGTCGGGTCGATCAGTTCCGTCGGCTCGATGGTGCCAAGCAATGCCAGCAGTTCCTGCCAGGAATTGTCGGCCGGATCATGGATCTCATCGCGCGGATCGCCGTCGCCGCCTGGAAGGTCGGGCACGCGCATGCGTTCCGCCGATTGCGGCAGGAATTGCGCAAGGATGCCACCGGCACGCCATTGCTCGCGGGCACCGCCGACACCGGGCGTCAACAGCTTGGCCACCGAGAGTCTGAGGTCGGTCGGGATCTGTTCCGACTGGCGAAAATAGGTGCGCGCGGCCTCCTCCAGTGTCTCGCCGTCGAGCTGGACGATGCCCTGATAGCGCTGCGTGTGGGCACCCTGGTCGATGGTCAGCGCCAGAACACCGCTGCCGAGCAGCGTCTGCTGCGAGGTCTCGCCGGCAGATGTCAGTGCCTCCAGCCGGTCGGCGTCGAAGCGCGCATAGGCGCGCAGCGCCTGCGGCGTGGAAAAATCCGCCACCAGCATATCGACCGGCCCGTCCGTGCGGGTCTGCAGGATGAACTTGCCTTCGAACTTGAGCGAGGTGCCAAGCAGCACTGTCAGCACGCAGGCTTCCGCCAGCAGGCGGGCGACCGGCTCGGGATAGTCATGACGGCTGAGGATCGCGTCGAGCATCGGCCCGAGCTGGACGGTGCGGCCGCGCACGTCGAGCGGGCCGACCTCGAAGGGCACGACATGATCGTCGCCGGCGTAGCCGAATTCGCCGAGTTTGGGTTGATGTTCAGCCAATTGATGAGTTTCCAACATGACAAAGCTCCGGGGCGCGGCCATGCCGCCCTCCGGGGCGCATGCGTCGAAACGCGCTCGATTTGCGTGATGCGGCTGAGATAGGCATCACGTACTCCCGGATCAAGGCGGCCCGGATCAAGCGCCCAGACACCAGGCCAAAACCGCCTTCTGGGCGTGGAGCCGGTTCTCGGCCTCGTCGAACACCACCGAATGTGGCCCGTCGATGACCTCGTCGGTGACCTCCTCACCGCGATGCGCCGGCAGGCAGTGCATGAACAATGCGTCGGGCTTTGCCTTCGCCATCAGCGCGGCATTGACCTGATAGGGTGAGAAGACGTTGTGGCCGCGAGCACGGTGCTCCTGGCCCATCGACACCCAGCAGTCGGTGACGACGCAGTCGGCCTCGTGGACCGCCTCCTCGGGCGAGCGGGTGAAGTTCAACTTGCCGCCATGCGCCATCGACCAGTCGACATGCTTCTGCGCCGGCTCGCTGCCTTCCGGCACGGCTACGTTGAGATTGAAGCGGAACCGCGCCGAGGCCTCCAGCAGCGAATGCAGCACGTTGTTGCCGTCGCCGGTCCAGGCGATGGTCTTGCCGGCGACCGGACCGCGATGCTCCTCGAAAGTCATGATGTCGGCCATCAGCTGGCACGGATGGGTATCGTCGGTCAGCCCGTTGATGACGGGAACGGTGGCGTTCTCGGTCAGCTCCAGCAGCCGGTCATGCGATGTGGTTCGGATCATGATCGCATCGACATAGCGCGACAGCACCTTGGCCGTGTCGGCGATGGTTTCGGAGCGGCCGAGCTGCATCTCGGTGCCGGTCAGCATGATGGTCTCGCCACCGAGTTGGCGCATGCCGACGTCGAAGGATACGCGCGTGCGCGTCGACGGCTTGTCGAAGATCATCGCCAGCACCTTGCCTTCGAGCGGTTTTGTCCGCTCGCCAGCCTTGAGCCTTGCCTTTCGCACGACGGCATCGTCCAGCATGAAGCGCAGATCGCCCTCGGAAACGGCGGAAAGATCGGTGAAATGGCGAAGGCTCATTTGGGGTCTTTCGACTGTTACTTCGCGGCAGCCGCGGCTATGGCATCGGCCAGGCCCCTGGCGCCGGCGCGGATGCGGTCGAGCGCTTCATGGATCTCGGCGTCGGTGACGGTGAGCGGCGGCAGCAGGCGAAGGACGTTGTCACCGGCCGGAACCGCCAGCAGATGCTGGTCGCGCAACGCCATATTCACCTTGGTGTTGGGTGCGGCGCATTTCAGGCCGAGCATCAAGCCGGTGCCCCTGATGTCTTCGATGATATCAGGAAATTCGTCGGCGACACCCGCCAGCCCCTGCTTCAGCAGCAACGCCTTGCGCTGGACATCCTCCAGGAAGCCGTCCTCCAGCACCACGTCGAGTACGGCGTTGCCGACCGCCATCGCCAGCGGATTGCCGCCGAAAGTGGTGCCGTGCACGCCGGCGGTCATGCCGACGGCCGCCTCGTCGGTGGCGAGGCAGGCGCCCACCGGGAAGCCGCCGCCGATGCCCTTGGCAACAGCCATGATGTCGGGCGTGACGCCAGCCCATTCATGCGCGAACAATTTTCCGGTGCGGCCGATGCCGCACTGGACCTCGTCGAAGATCAGGAGCAGGCCATGCTGTTCGCAGAGCTGCCTCAGGCGCTTCAGCGACTGCGTCGGCACCGGGCGGATGCCACCCTCGCCCTGCACCGGCTCGATCAGTATCGCGGCGGTCTCGGGGGTGATCGCCTTTTCGGCGGCGTCGATGTCGCCGAAGCCGACCTGGTCGAAACCTTCGACCTTGGGTCCGAAGCCTTCCAGGTATTTATACTGGCCGCCGGCGGCGATGGTCGCCAGCGTGCGGCCATGAAAGGCGCCTTCGAAGGTGATGATGCGAAAGCGCTCGGGATGGCCCTTGACGAAGTGGTAGCGCCGCGCCGTCTTGATGGCGCATTCCAGCGCCTCGGCGCCGGAATTGGTGAAGAACACCTTGTCGGCGAAGGTGGCGTCGGCCAGCCGCTCGCCCAAACGGCTCTGCCCCGGAATCTCGTAGAGGTTGGAGACGTGCCAGACCTTGGCCGCCTGCTCGGTGAGTGCCGAGACCAAATGCGGATGGCTGTGGCCCAGCGAACTCACGGCGACACCGCCGCCAAAATCGAGATATCGCTCGCCCTTGTCGGTGACCAGCCAAGTGCCTTCCCCATGGTCGAAGGCCAGGGGTGCGCGGGTAAAGGTCTCGAAAAGCGCCGAACCGCTCATTATATGCGTCTCCGGAACCGGAAAATCAAAAAGCCGCCAAAGCGGCGGCCTTTGCGGCTTATCGTGTTTTTCGGCCATGAAGTCAACGAAAACGTCGCGCAAGGACGCGCGGCAAGCTCTCCAGCGAGACGCCGGCTCATCAGCGACCGGGCAAGTTGGGGAAAACCGAAAAAACCGATTCGTGTTGGCCCTCGGACTCTTGTCACCGAGTCAGCGCATAAGGTAATTGTAGTCGAGAAATAACTAGATTTCGTGCGGCGGACCTAATCACCCGATATATGTGGTGTCTGCCCGGCGGAAGCCGGATCGTGGAAGGATTCCGATCGCCGCACATTCAGCAGGAGCGCGGTCTCATGAACTGGACTGACGAGCGGGTCGAACTTCTTAGAAAATTGTGGTCGGAGGGACTGAGCGCCAGCCAGATCGCCGCACAGCTCGGGGGCGTCAGCCGCAATGCCGTCATCGGCAAGGTGCATCGGCTGAAACTGTCGGGCCGCGGACGCTCGACCGCCACGCCGGCACGCCAGAAAAAGAGCGTGCAAGGATCGAGCGTCCAGAAATCGGTGTCGCGGGCGGCGAGCACTGCGCGGCATATCACCACGTCGATCGGCGCGACCGCGCTGCAGGCGCAATTCGACACCGCACCGGTGGCGCGTCATTACGTCCGTCCGGTCGAGAACGTCGTCGTGCCGATCTCGCGGCATCTGCAACTCGTCGAGTTAACCGAGCGGACATGCAAATGGCCGAATGGCGATCCGCTTTCGGAAGAGTTCCATTTCTGCGGCAACGACGCGGCCGAAACCGGACCCTATTGCAAGTACCACGCCCGCATTGCGTTCCAGCCCGCATCAGAGCGGCGGCGGAGTAGATAAGGCAATAGGGCAGTATGGGAGTAGGTAAAGATTAGGCTTTG
The DNA here is from genome assembly GCF_053850215.1 of Mesorhizobium sp. f-mel. Classification (NCBI taxonomy): domain Bacteria; kingdom Pseudomonadati; phylum Pseudomonadota; class Alphaproteobacteria; order Hyphomicrobiales; family Phyllobacteriaceae; genus Mesorhizobium; species Mesorhizobium sp. f-mel. The sequence continues at coordinate 151,785 of NZ_JBSPTO010000001.1, read as the reverse complement.
TGAGTGCGACCCTTGGCAACGCACTACATACTCCCTTACTGCCTTACTCCCTTACTCCCTTCTCTTTCACAGCCACCCATTCTTGCGAAAACGCCAGTACAGGAAAGAGCAGATCGCAGCGATCGCAGCCAGCACGAGCGGGTAGCCATATTCCATCTTCAGTTCCGGCATGTCGTCGAAATTCATGCCGTAGATGCCGGCGAGCGCCGTCGGCACCGCCAAGATGGCAGCCCACGAGGCTAGCTTCTTGGTGTTCGCCGTTTCCTGGCTCTGGCCCACCAGGAGGCTGGCCTCGAAGGCAAAGGCGAGAACCTCCCGCAAACTGTCGATCTTTTCCTGCACGGTGCGGATATGATCGGTCACGTCGCGAAACAACGGGTGCATGGCTGCGTGGATCTGCGGCAGGTCGGCGCTGGTCAGCCGGCGGCAGACCTCCACCAGCGGCAGCGCCGCATTGCGCAAGCGCAACAGATCGCGGCGCAGCATATAGAGCCGCTCGATATCAGGTCCAGTCACAGGCCTTAGCAGGACCTTGTCCTCGATCGCCTCGACCTCGTCCTCGATCTGCTCGAGCACCGGCATGTAGTTGTCGACGATGAAATCGAGAATGGCATAGAGGACGAAATCCTCGCCCTTGGCCAGCGAAAGCGGGCAGCTTTCCCAATGCTGGCGAACGGCGGCATAAGAAGTCGACGGACCGTGCCTGACGCTGACGATATAGCCGGCGCCGACGAACAGATGCGTCTCGCCGAAGGTGACGCGCCTGTCGATTAGTTGAGCCGTGCGGGCAACGATGAACAACGCATCGCCATATTGCTCGATCTTCGGCCGCTGATGCGGATGCTCGGCGTCCTCAATCGCCAGATCGTGCAGATGGAATTGCGCCTGGACGCGAAGCAACAGGTTGCGGTCCGGCTCCAGCAGGCCGATCCAGACGACATGACCTGGCTTCTTGGCCCATTCGCCAGCTTCCTCGATCGGAATGTCGGCGACACGCCGGCCGGCGGTATAGACGCTGGAAGCGATGATGGCCGATGTCGGCGAGGCCGGCGTCAGGTTCCGAACGGTTTCCATCGCTACCTCCTGGAGGCATGGCCTCGGGTCAGGATCAGGAACGTTCGGTAAAGCTTAGCCTAAATCAGCAATGGGTTCGAGAGGCAGCCGTTCACTTCGCGGGTAGCGCTCCCGGGAGAACAATCCTGTCTGTCTTGTCGCCCTTCGGCCGCTCGGCCGGCATCTGGTCGCCGGTGACGATGTAGTAGATCGTCTCGGCGATATTGGTGGCATGATCGCCGATCCGCTCGATATTCTTGGCGCAAAACAGCAGGTGCGTGCAAGGCGTAATGTTGCGCGGATCTTCCATCATGTACGTCAGCAACTCGCGAAACAGCGAGGTGTACACGGCATCGATCTGATCATCGCGATCACGCACGAAGCCGATTTTTTCCACCGAGCGCGACGCGTAGACGTCGAGCACTTCCTTGAGCTGCGTCAACGCCAGGTCGGCCAAGGCCTCAATGCCGCGGAACAGGCTGGTCGGCTGGCGCCCTTCTATGACGGCAACCACGCGCTTGGCGACATTCTTGCCGAGGTCGCCGACCCGTTCGAGGTCCGCCGAGATGCGGATCGCGCCGACGATCTCGCGCAAATCCGTCGCCATCGGCTGGCGCTTGGCGATGATGATGATCGCCTTGTCGTCGATCTCGCGCTGCCCTTCGTCCAGAACGGAATCGTCACGGATGACTTTCTGGGCAAGGCCGGGGTCGGCGTTGACCAGGGCCGCGATCGCCTGTTCGACCATGCGTTCGGCATGCCCGCCCATCGCGGCGATGCGCTTCGACAAATATTTCAGCTCCTCGTCATAGGCGCTGACGATGTGCACGGACTGCATAGAGATGCCTTCCCGGGGTCTTCTGGTCCGAGTCGTTTCCTCGAATCCCCGCTGATATGCTAGCCGGATGACAGAAAAAAGAAACCGTTAGAGCGACGTGCGCTCACTTGGATGCAGAGTACGCTCTAAATCCCTTATCCACGCATCCGGCTATCCTGAAATCTTCCGGTTTTCGGGCCGACGCCTTCTTAGATAGTGAGGCGTCAGTGCGCCGGCAAATGCACCGTGAAAGCTGCGCCCTTGCCGACCTCCGACTTGATCGAGAGCCTGGCATTGTGGCGTGTCAAGATATGCTTGACGATGGACAGGCCAAGACCGGTGCCTTTCTGGGTCCGGCTGTTTTCGACATCGACGCGGTAGAAGCGTTCGGTAATGCGCGGGATATGCTCCTCGGGAATGCCGGGGCCGAAGTCCCGGATGGTGACGTCGATGCCCGGTTCGGGACCGTCATCGCGGTGAACAATCGTCACCACGACACGTCCACCCGACTGTCCGTATTTGCAGGCGTTTTCCAGCAGATTTTCGAAAACCTGGAAAAGTTCATCGCGATCCCCGGGCACATCAAGCGGCCCTTCTGCGAAATCCCGCTCTATGGCAACGCCGTTTTCCCTGGCAAGCGGCCCCAGCGAATCGATGACGCTGTCGAGGGTCTGGCGGAGATCGACCTCGGTTCCCGGCTTCAGATAGGGTTTCATCTCCAGCCGCGACAGCGACAGCAGGTCGTCGATCAGGCGCGCCATGCGGCCGGTCTGGTTCTGCATGATCTGCAGGAACTGCTCGCGCGCCGCCGGGTCGTTGCGGGCCGGGCCGCGCAGCGTCTCGATGAAGCCGGAGATCGAGGCGAGCGGGGTGCGCAGTTCGTGGCTGGCATTGGCGATGAAGTCGGCGCGCATCCGGTCGATCCGGCGCGCCTCGCTCTGGTCCTTGAAGACCAGCACATAGAGGTCGGTGCCGTGACCGACCGAAGATGCACTCACCCGATAGGCCCGTTCGACCGGCAGCTTTTCGGTATAGTCAACGACATCCGAAGCGGCGGCGCCCGATAAAATACTGTCCAGCAAGGCCTGCATCTCGGGCGCCCGGAATTTCAGCGACAGCGAGATGCCCGGTGCGATGCCGCCGAAGGCGGCGAAGGCGGCGGCGTTGGCATGGACGATCGTGGCGGTGCGATCGAAGATGATCAGCGGATCGGCAACGGCGGCCGCCAGATATTCTCCCGACAGCTGTTGTAGCCCGCCCGCCTCGATCGCCGCGGCATCCTCCGCTGACTGGCGCGCAACGCTGGCCGGCAGCATCGCGGCGGCAAGCAGCAGTACGGCACATGCCAGCAGCACGACATAGCCGGACATGTCTGCGAAACCATAGACGGTCAGGACCGCGACGATGCCGGCCGCCAGCAGCCAGCGGCTGTTCCACAACCGGATGACGACGGCTTGCGCCGTGCTTCGCTGTTCTGCGCCGCCGATGTCAGCCATTCTCAGCCATTCGCGCGCACTGTGCCTCCGTCCCCACGCCGGCCGGTCAGGTGGAACTCCCCACTGGACCGGCGCTAGAGCGCTGTGCGTTACAATTGGACGCACAAGGGACGCTCTACCACTCTCAATCTGCTGCATCGTTCTTTCCGAAATCGATTCCGATTTTCGGGCCGATGCAGTAAGGCTCCAATAGCATGAGTCCGGAAACTGGAAAGGTTCGTCTCGATGAAAAACCCCAAGGAAGATGGCGCCGCGCCCGTTCCAGGTCCGCTGAAGATCCGCATCGACGGCAAGGAGCGCGAATTCGACATCGACGATCCCAAGCTTCCGGCCTGGGTCGAGGACAACAAGCTGACCGCCGGCGGCTATCCCTACGACAAGAAAATGAACAGCGACGAGTATGACGAGGCGCTCGAGCGACTGCAGATCGAGCTGGTCAAGGCGCAGGCATGGCTGCAATCGACGGGCAAGCGGGTGATGTCGCTGTTCGAAGGACGCGATGCCGCCGGCAAGGGCGGTACGATCTTCGCGCTGCGGCAGTACATGAATCCCAGGACAGCGCGCAACGTAGCGCTCACCAAGCCTAGCCCAACCGAACTCGGGCAATGGTATTTCCAGCGCTATGTCGCGCACTTTCCGACATCCGGCGAGTTCGTCACCTTCGACCGCTCCTGGTACAATCGCGCCGGCGTCGAGCCGGTCATGGGCTTCTGCACGCCGGAGCAGCATGAAAAATTCCTGGACGAGACGCCGTATTTTGAACGGATGATCTGCAACGAGGGCATCCATTTCTTCAAATTCTGGTTGAACATCGGTCGGGAAACACAGCTTGAGCGGTTTCACGATCGCCGCTGGAGTCCTTTGAAGAGCTGGAAGTTCTCGCCGATCGACATTGCCGGCATGACCAAATGGGACGACTACACCAAGGCGCGCGACCTCATGTTCGAACGCACGCACGAGGAATTCGCGCCCTGGATCATCGTGCGGGCCAATGACAAGCGGCGCGCGCGACTTGCCATCATCCGGCGCATCCTGTTGTCGCTTCCCTATGACGGCCGCGATCTTGACGCCATCGGCAAGGAAGACAAGAAGATCATCGGGGAAGGACCTTCGTTCCTGGGAAAGCAGGCCTGAAGCACTGCCGCGCGCCCCCAAGGACGCGCGGCACGATTCCGAAATATTCCTGTCATTCTGCCGAATGACTTCTTATGCCGCCAGCCGGGCAATCCGCTGCAGCCGCTTCAGCGTGGTATCGTCCTGCAAAGCCTGCTGAAACAGCGAAATCTCCTGGTCAATGCGATCGCAGAGCGCGCCTGTGTCGCCCTTGAGCAGGTCGCGCGTCTGCAGCAGTGCGGCGAACGGCTTCTTGGCGAGTTGCCTGGCTCTGCCTAGTGTGGCTTCCTCGACATCGCCCACCACGATCTCCGTGACCAGGCCAAGCATCCTGGCGTCCTCGGCACTAAGCGTGTCGCCCAGGCAGAAGAAGCGGAAAGCGCCGGCATAACCGAGTTTCTGCGGCGCCAGGATGCTGGTCGCCGCGTCCGGCACGAGGCCGAAATCGACGAACGGCACCCGGAACGTGCTTTCATCAGATGCGATCACCATGTCGCAATGGAACAGGATGGTGCAGCCGACGCCGACGGCGTCGCCATCGACACAGGCAAGGACTGGTTTGGGGAACGTCGCCAAGGTGCGGAACATGTCGGTGACGGCGGCAATCAATCGTTGATGCTTGGTGGCGTCGAGGAATTCGGAAAAGTCGCCGCCGAGGCAGAAGCAGCCGGCGAGGCCGCGCAGCACCACGACGCGCACATCATCGTCGATTGCGGCTTCGTGGAAGATCTTGGCCAGGCTTTCATAGGCTCGCCCGTCCAGCACCGGCCGGCCGTCATCCGACGACACCGTGACAATTAGCGTATGATTGCGGAACTCTGTCTGCGGGTGGATGTTCATGGCTGTCTCCAATTCTCACGAGGCCTGCCTCATTCCGAGCCTGTCGGGATAACCCCTGGCCAGCACTGGCGCGAAATGACTGCGACGCGAGCGCACCACCTCAAGCGTATGCTCGTTGAAGGTGAGCAGCGTCGCGACGACCTGCTGGTTGCCATAGGTGCGCTGGTAGCCAAGCGGCTTCGCCAGGAAGTGCAATTGCAGCGCCCGCAGGACCCACATCGGCTCGAACTCGATGATCACCTGGTTGACGTTGCGCCTCAGCCCCCACTCGACGAAGCCGGCAATGAGCTCGGTGCCGACCGTCGACACGCCGCGCTTGCCGTCACGAAAGCCCGGCGCCACCGCATAGCGGGTCAGTTCCCAGACGTTCGGCCCGGACGGCGGCGTCCCTTCATAGAGGTCCGCCAGCACCTCGGTCAGGAGATGCGCCCGCGTTGTCGGCAACATCCGCTGATAACCGGCGAGCTCGCCATTGCGGATGACGAGCTGATGCACCGCCTCGTCATGGTCGAACTGATCGATCTCAAGGCCATCGGGGCGCTGCAGATCGGTCCACCCCATCTCCTCGACGAAAATCTTGTAGCGCAAACGATGAACGGCCTCCCAAAGGTCGGGACGTTCCATAAGTTCCTGTGTGGTAAGGGAAAAAAGCATCTGCCGTCTCCTAGGTTCAATAGGAAGATACGGCCGGGCTGTCCCGAGAAAATTACGCGATCACGTAGGCAAGAATTTCTAGGCCGGCACGGCCGAGCTAGCTAATATAGCCGCGCCTTATCGCTTCCGCGACTGCCTGCACCCGGTTGACGGCACCGAGTTTGCTTTTGGCGTTAAGAAGGTGTTTCTCTGACGTGTGTTCCGAAATGCCGAGAATCTGTGAAATCTCCCATTCGGACTTGCCGACGGCGGCCCATTGCATGCATTCGCGCTCACGAGGCGTCAGTTCGATATGGTCGATGGTCTTCGCCGCCATCGTGTGGATCTGCATGGCGCGGCCAATCGCATAAGTCGCCACCAGCGATACCAGCCCAAAATCGGCGCCAGACAATTCGACGGCTTCGCCGCCGAGCGACACCATGACGATCTGGCCATCGAGCGTGATCAGCGGGAAGGCCAATCCGTCGCGCAGCTTGAATTCGCCGGCGTCGCCCATCACTTCGCCGCTGCTCTTGTCGATGCGAATGCCCTGAGACGCTTCCCGCCACTGGAACGGCGCCTGCAGCTGCTTCATGTGGCTGACGACGGGGTCATGGTCGACATAGTTGCGCGCGACGTAGCGCTCCAGCCATTCCCCCGGCCACTCGCAAAGCAGCACATGGTCCTTTTGCTGGCCTCGTGGCGTTCCCGGTTGCGGAACCGTTCCGGCCATCAGCGCTGTCAGGCCGAACTCCGAGGTTATGCCAAGCAGCTTTTCGCAGACCGCGGCCGCCGTATTGGCGTGCTGCAGCTGATCTATGAATTCCAGTGTGCGATCGAAGTGGCCCATTGCAACATCTACCCCATGTTGCCTTCTGCGTTGAGATCAACGGTCCAGCGCTTGACTTGCACTTTGCCATCGACCCCGGATTACAAACCTGCTCCTCTCTGTTTGCAGCGCCTTGCGGCTACCCTCTAGCGACGCCGCACATGTTTGCAAGGTCACTGAAGCATAACCCTAAATCGGCGTGATGAAATCAAAAACCGTTGTGCCTGTGGCATTTTCGTACCAAAAGCCACATTGGACAGGACAGGGCGGAGCTAGATCGTGGCAATTCGGTGGACAACCATCGTCTTGATGCTGACAATCACCGGGGCACAGTGGCTCACCGCAGCGCGTGCCGCGGAGCCGCAAGTGCCGGTGCTGTGGGATGCCAAGGAGCGGCTGCCGAAGCCTGACCTTTCCGCGCTGCCGCGTCTTAGATTTCTGACCACTACCGATTTCCCGCCGTTCAACTTCCTCGACGGAGCGGGTCGCTTGTCCGGCTTCCACGTCGATCTGGCGCGCGCCATCTGCGCCGAACTCGGCATCGCGGAAAAATGCCAGATCCAGGCGCTGCCTTGGGCCGAGCTCGAAGGGGCGCTGCAGAAGGGCGAAGGCGAAGCGATCATTGCCGGCATCGCCGCCACGCCGGAGTCGCGGTCGAAATACGCCTTCTCGCGTTCCTACCTGCAGTTTCCGGCGCGCTTCATCATGCCGAAGACAAAGGCGTTCACGGAACCGATCTTCGACACACTGCGCGGCAAGCGCGTCGGCGTGGTCGCCGGCTCCGCGCATGAGCGGATGCTGCGCGACTATTTCGGCACCGTTCAGGTCGTCCCCTTCGACCGGCCGGAAGAGCTCTATGATGATCTCAAGGCCGGCAAGATCGACGCCGCCTTCGGTGACGGCATGCGCTTCGCCTTCTGGCTGGGCGGGTCGGATGCCGCAGCCTGCTGCCGCTTTGCCGGCGGCCCGTATCTGGCGCCAGAATATCTGGGCTCGGGCATGGCCATCGCCACCAGGGCCAACGATCCGGCGCTGGCCGCAGCGTTCGACTACGCACTGCAGGAGATTTCGGTGAAAGGCACCTTCGCCGAATTTTATCTGCGCTATTTCCCGGTCAGTTTTTTCTGATCCGGTCCGGTCAGTTTTTTCTGATCCGGTCCGGTCAGTTTTCTAGTCCGGTCCGGTCAGTTTTTCTGAGTCTTCAGGGCCTGGATCAAGTCAACGTGCGCAGGCGGGCCTTGGCGGCACGGGCGATGGCGGCGACGGTGAGCGTGTCGAGATCGAGTTGGCGACGGATAAGCTGCAGCACCCTCACCTCCTCCAAACGCATTTCGAGGTCGACGGCCGCAACCTCGAAGGCTGCGGCATAGGCGGTATCAAGCAGGCGTTCGGGCAGTGCTTCAGCGACCCGCGCCAAAACGCCTTCCAGCCCGTCCTTTTCGTGCAGCATCTTTTGGCAGTCCTGGGCGACGCCGACCAGCCGGTCGTGGTCGAAATCCTCGAACACCGGCCATGAGCGGACGACGTCGCCGATCCGCGCCAGTTCGACATTGGTCATGTCGCGATCGGACGCGGAGGTGATGACCATCAGATAGATCAGGGCTTCATGCGGCGGCAACGACATTTAAAACTCCTCAAACGGGCTCCGAAGTTAGGAACGCGGCACCGACGCCGCAAGGAAAAAGAGCCGCGATCGTTGACGCCCACGGCAGGCACGCCTAGAGACCGGTTGAAAACCTCTTCCGGCCCCCATTTGCGGCGATGCCGGCGAACGATTTGGAAACAGTGACATGGCGGGATCAAACATCGTCGATCTCAATCCCGAGGTGCTTGCGGCAGCGGCTGAAAGCAAGGCGTGGCCGTTCGAAGAAGCCAGGAAGATTGTCGAGCGCTACAAAGACACTGATTTTCCCGAGACCGTTCTGTTTGAGACCGGCTACGGTCCGTCGGGGCTGCCGCACATCGGTACTTTCGGCGAGGTCGCACGCACCTCGATGGTGCGCCATGCCTTCCGCGTCCTCACCCGGGACGCGGTCAAGACCAAAATATTGTGCTTTTCCGACGACATGGACGGCATGCGGAAGATTCCGGACAACGTCCCCGATCGCGCCGCACTCGAGCCGCACCTGCACAAGCCGCTCTCGTCCGTCCCCAACCCTTTCGGCGGCGACTATGCGAGCTTCGCAGACCACAACAACGCAATGCTTTGCCGTTTCCTGGACACGTTCGGCTTCGACTACGAGTTCGCCAGCGCGACGGAATACTACAAGGCTGGCCGTTTCGACGACGTTCTGCTGCGCGCTGCCGAACGTTTCGATAAGATTATGGACGTGATGCTGCCGACGCTCGGAGAGGAGCGTCAGGCGACCTACAGTCCGTTCTTGCCGATTTCCCCCAAAAGTGGCCGCGTGCTTTACGTCCCCATGAAGCGTGTCGACGCCAAGGCCGGCACTATCACCTTCGATGATGACGGCACCGAAACCACGCTGCCCATAACCGGCGGCAGGGTGAAGCTGCAATGGAAGCCGGATTTCGGCATGCGCTGGGCGGCGCTCGGCGTCGATTTCGAAATGTTCGGCAAAGACCACCAGACGAATGCGGTGATCTACGACCGTATCTGCAATATCCTGGGCGGGCGGGCGCCGGAGCATTTCGTCTATGAGCTGTTCCTGGACGAGAACGGCCAGAAGATTTCGAAGTCGAAGGGCAACGGACTGACCATAGACGAGTGGCTGACCTACGCGCCGACCGAAAGCCTCGAACTCTACATGTACCAGCGGCCGCGGCAGGCAAAGAAGCTCTATTTCGACGTCATTCCGAAGGCGGTGGACGAGTATTACGCCTTTTTGTCCGCCTATCGCCGGCAGGAGTGGAAGGAGCGGCTGGGAAACCCCGTCTGGCACATGCATGACGGTAACCCGCCTGTCGTCGACCTGCCGGTGTCGTTCGCGCTGCTGCTCAATCTGGTCAGCGCCTCGAACGCCCAGAACAAGGACGTGCTGTGGGGGTTCATTTCGCGCCACACATCGGGCGTGACGCCGAAGACCCATCCCGAGCTCGACCGGCTGGCCGAATATGCGATCCGCTATTTCGACGATTTCGTGAAGCCGGCCAAGGTGTACCGGGCCGCCGACGCGGTCGAGCGCGAGGCGCTGACGAAACTCTCCGAGGCGCTCGCCGCGTTGCCGCCAGATGCCGATGGCGAGGTGATCCAGAATGCCGCCCTCAACGTCGCGCGCAAGATCGAACGCTATCAGGACCATTCGAAGCAGAGCCCGGAGGGCGGGCCGGGCGTGTCCGTCGCCTTTTTCCAGATGATCTACCAGGTGCTGATCGGACAGGAGCGCGGCCCACGCTTCGGTTCCTTCGCCGCGCTCTACGGCATCGCAGAAACCCGCGCGCTCATTCAGAAGGCGCTGGCTGGTCAGCTGGCGGCGTAGCCGTCGTCTCGGTTGGCGGCGAAGCCGTCGCCGACGGGTCGAGAATCAGCTGCGTCGGCTGCGCTGCCGCGACAGGGGCTGGTGCCGGAGGCAGGCCGGCGAGACTGGGCGCCGGCCCGAAAATGCCCTTCCTCGCCGTACGCGCCTTCTCGCCGGCCTCGACGTAAGGGCCACCCTCTGCTGCGCGCGCCCAGCCGTTTTCGATCAACCACTGACCGACATCCTGGTTGCCAACGCGGCATTCGGCGGCGATCAGGTCGCGGCCGCGTTCGGGCGGCACCGCGCAAACCACCGCCCGGCCGCGCAGGAAAGCACGGAACGCCGTTCGCGCCCGGCTGCCGCACGTCCAGGAGTTGCCGCCGTCGGCGCAAGTCTCGTCCTGCCTGACGATGTCGATACCCGAAATCGCGACCGAGTAGCCCTTGGCCTCGATCACACCGGCGGCCGGCGCAACCGGCTGGAACAGTTTTGTCCCGTTCCAGTCGTCGGGCATTTTCAATTTGGGCGGTTTGGGGGGTCCGGCCAGCGCCAGGTCACTCAGCGGGGCGCGCGGCTCGACCCGTTCAAGCTCTTCGGGCTGAAGCTGCGGCGGCGCGACGACCTCGGGATCGATGGCCCTGGAATGCGCCTCCGGCCTTGCCGCCTTGGGTCGCGGGATCGCTGATGTGGCAGGCGCGTCGGATTGCGCCGCCATGCCAGCCTGCGCTCGAGCCGCGACACGGCCGTTTTCGCCTTGAAGCACGGCGCGGCCGCCGGCGACGATCGCGGCCCCCATAACCAAGATCGTCAACGCGGCAGCGGCTGCATGAAGCGGACGCACTGGCGGCCCCTACTGGCTTGCCCAGACAATCCGCGCCACCCATTCGACATCGCGCATAGGGATTTCGCGGTCCGGGTGATCGGGATTGAGCGAGACCAGCATAATCGACTTCGACGACTGACGGTCCAGCACCTTGGCCATGACCTCGCCGGCATTGGTCTTGACGACGACCCGGTCGCCCTTGCGGGTGGCAGCGCCCGGCTCGACGATCAGCACATCGCCATTGCGGTAGAGCGGCAGCATGGAATCGCCCTGAACCTGCAGCGCATAGGAGGTTTCGGTCGCCTGTGCCGGAAGCTCGATCAGGTCCCAGCCCTGCCCCGCCGGAAAACCGGCATCATCGAAGAAGCCGCCGGCGCCGGCCTGGGCGAAGCCGAGCAGCGGCACCGAAGACCTCTGTGCGGGCAGAGATCCGGGAACGGGCTTGCCCCGGCCTTCGACCAGTCCGGTGAATTCGTCGAGCGAAGCGCCGGTCGCCTCGATTATCTTGGCCAGCGACTCGGTCGACGGCCAGCGCGGCCGCCCGTCCGAGGACAGCCGCTTCGATTTGTTGAAGGCCGTCGAATCGAGGCCCGCGCGTTTCGCCAGCCCCGAGGCCGAGAGCGAATAGCGCTCGGCGAGAGCATCGATGGCGGCCCATACGCGGTCATGCGAGAGCACTCTTGCTCTCCTTCAGAACAGGAAAAAATACCTTCTCCGTTCTAACCGGTGGCCGTGATTTTGTCCACCACCGAAGGCGGCGTCACGCCGCCTTCCCGGCCTTCGCTCCTGGCATAGGGATCGAAGCGTTCGTAGAAAGTCTCACCCTTCTCTGCCATGTCGAGCAGGAGCTTCGGCGCTTTGAACTCGCCGCCGTACTTCTTCTGAAGACCCTTGGCGATCTTGACGAATTTTTTTGCGCCGATGCCGTCGATGTAGGACAGCACGCCGCCGGTAAAGGGCGCGAAGCCGAAGGCGAGGATCGAGCCGACATCGGCCTCGCGCGGATCGGTGACGATGCCCTCTTCCATCACCCGGGCCGCCTCCAACGCGATGGTGACCAGGAGCCGCTGCTTCAGTTCCTCATAGTCGACCTTTTCAGGCGCCAACTGCGGATAGAGATCCTTCAGGCCCGGCCACAGCTTCTTCTTGGCAGGCTTTTGCGGATAGTCGTAAAAACCCTTGCCGTTCTTGCGGCCGAAGCGGCCATGCGTGTCGACCAGCGTGTTGATCAGCGTCATCTGCTTCGGGTCGACAGCCTTGTCGCCGAGATCACGCATGGTCTGCTTCATGATCTTCTGCGCGAGGTCGATCGCCGTTTCGTCCGTCAGCGCCAAGGGGCCGACCGGCATGCCGGCGGCCTTCGCCGCATTCTCGATTATCGGCGCCGGAACGCCCTCGATGAGCATCTTGTAGGCTTCCGACATGTAGCGCAGCACGCAGCGATTGACGTAGAAGCCGCGCGTGTCGTTGACGACGATCGGCGTCTTCTTGATGGCGCGAACGAAGTCGATTGCGGTGGCCAGTGCCTTGTCACCCGTCTTCTTGCCCAAAATGATCTCGACCAGCATCATCTTGTCGACCGGCGAGAAGAAATGGATGCCGATGAAATTCTTCGGCCGCGCCGAATTCTTCGCCAGCGACGTGATCGGGATGGTGGAGGTGTTCGACGCGAAGACCGCCGCCTGCTTCAGCACGGCCTCCGCCTTTTCGGTGGCGTCCTTCTTGACGCCCGAATCCTCGAACACCGCCTCGACCACCAGGTCGCAGCCTGTGAGGTCGGCATAGTCCGCCGTCGGCGTGATCAGCGACAGCAGTCTGTCCTTGTCCTCCGGCTTGGCGCGGCCCTTCCTGACCTGATCCGAGATCAGGCTGTCCGAATGCGCCTTGCCCTTGGCGGCAGCTTCCGTGTCGCGGTCGAGCAGCACCACCGGAATGCCGGCCTTGGCCGTAACATAGGCGATGCCGGCGCCCATGAAACCGGCGCCGAGCACGCCGATCTTCTTGAACTTGGTTTCCGGCACGCCGGCCGGGCGGCGCGCACCCTTGTTCAATTCCTGCAGCGACACGAACAGCGAGCGGATCATCGCCGCCGCTTCCCTGGTCTGCATGATTTCGGTGAAATAACGCTGCTCAATGCGCAACGCGGTGTCGAACGGCACCAGCAGGCCTTCATAGACGCATTTCAGGATGACCGCGGCAGCAGGATAGTTGCCATAGGTCTCGCGACGCAGGATGGCGATTGCCGGCGGCCACAGATTAGCGCCGGCCACCGAATAGATCGGGCCACCGGGCAGCTTGAAGCCCTTCTCGTCCCACGGCGCGACCGGCTTCAGGCCGTTCCTGATCATCGCCTTGGCGGCATCGATCAGCTTGTCAGCCGGCGCGATCTCGTGAATCAGGCCCATCGCCTTCGCCTTCTGCGGGGAAAGCTGCTGGCCGGAGGTCAGCATCTGCAGCGCCTGCTGCTGGTCGGTGAGGCGCGGCACGCGCTGCGTGCCGCCGGCGCCGGGGAAAAGGCCGACCTTCACCTCGGGCAGTCCCATCTTCACCTTGTCGCTGTCCGCCGCGACGCGGCCGTGGCAGGCGAGCGACATCTCGAAGGCGCCGCCCATGCAAGTGCCGTTGATCGCCGAGACCCAGGGCTTGCCTGAGGTTTCCAGCTTGCGCCACAGCCCGCCCATGCGGCCGACGCCGTCGAAGAGCAATTTTGCGGCGCGCTCCGTGTCCTTCGCCTTCTCGGCATGGAAGCGGCCGAGCATCTCCTGCAGCATGGTGAGATCGGCACCGCCGGAGAACGTCTCCTTGCCGGAAGTGATGACCGCGCCCTTGATGCTGGCATCCGCGACGACCTGGCCGATGATCTTCTCCAGTTCGTTCATCACCTCCAAGGTGAAGACGTTCATCGAACGGTCCGGCATGTCCCACGTGACGAGCGCGATGCCGTCGGCGTCGGTTTCGACGGTGAAGTTGGTGTAGGTCATGGCAGTGTCACTCCCCGACAGCGGCGGATTTGTTCGCGTACAATCGATCGACATCGTCGAGATTGGAGCGGAAGCTAAGTTCGGACAGGTTAAAGGGCGCAGTGGTCCGTTCCTCGAGATCGTAAGGATCACCATCACGGAATGGCCTGCCGGGTGATCCCTTGGTTATGTCCCCGTCACAGTTCGATGCGGACGAACCATAGGTGTAGCAAAGACGACCGCGAAAGGTTCCTGGCCGGACAAACCAGTATCCTTGGTGGAGCTGATTGCCGACCCAGATTACCGTCCTGCCATCAGGATTGTGATATTCGACCTGCAAAGGGCCGTACGACATGAATGTCTTTCCCGCTATACTGGCGCATCGCTCCCGTAGATCGGCCGGGCAACTGTTCATTCCATACTTCGATGCATCGAACGCAGGCAGTTCAGGAGCCGCGGTCGTACACCCCATAAGACCGGCCAACATTGCTAGGGCGACGAAGAGGGGTTGGCGACTGTTCATCACACCCGCTCGATGATCGTTGCGGTGCCCATGCCGGCGCCGATGCAGAGCGTCACCAGCGCGGTGTTCAGGTCGCGGCGCTCCAGTTCGTCCAGCACCGTTCCGAAGATCATCGCACCGGTTGCGCCGAGCGGATGGCCCATGGCGATGGCGCCGCCATTGACGTTGATCCTGTCGTGCGAAATGTCGAAAGCCTGCATGTAGCGCAGCACCACCGAGGCGAACGCCTCGTTGAGCTCGAACAGATCGATGTCCGACAGCTTCATCCTGGCGCGCTTCAGCAGCTTCTCGGTCACGTCGACCGGACCGGTCAGCATCAGCACCGGTTCCGAACCAATATTGGCGAATGCACGGATGCGAGCGCGCGGCTTCAGGTCGAGCGACTTTCCAGCCTTCTTCGAGCCGAGCAGAACCGCCGCCGCGCCGTCGACGATGCCGGACGAATTGCCGGCGTGGTGGACGTGATTGACCTCCTCCACCTCGGGATGCTTCTGCACCGCGACGGCATCGAAGCCGCCCATTTCGCCGGGCATGACGAAAGACGGGTTGAGGGCCGCCAGCGATTGCATATCGGTCGAAGGCCGCATGTGCTCATCGTGGTCGAGGATGGTCAGGCCGTTCTGGTCCTTGATCGAGATCACCGAATTCTTGAAGCGGCCTTCGCCCCAGGCATTGGCGGCGCGCATCTGGCTCTCGACGGCATAGGCGTCGACGTCGTCGCGCGAAAAGCGGTATTTCGTGGCGATCAGATCGGCCGAGATGCCTTGCGGCACAAACCAGCCCGGCAGGCCGACCGAAGGATCCATGAACCAGGCGCCGCCGGACGCGCCCATGCCGACGCGCGACATCGATTCGACGCCGCCGGCGATGACGATCTCGTCGGCGCCTTGCGCGATTTTGGCTGCGCCGAAATTGATGGCGTCCAGGCCAGAGGCGCAGAAACGCGAGATCTGCATGCCGGGCGCTTTCGTGTCGTAACCGGCTTCGAAGGCGGCGGCGCGCGGAATCACAGAACCCGCCTCGCCGACCGGATCGACGCAGCCGAAGATGATGTCGTCGACGGTGCCGGTGTCCAGCCCATTGCGGTCACGGATCGCCTCAAGCACCTTGGCGCCGAGCCGCACCGCCGGCACCTCGTGCAGCGAGCCATCCTTCTTGCCCCTGCCGCGCGGCGTGCGCACGGCGTCATAGACATAAGCTTCGGCCATTTTCCTGCTCCTTGGTTTGCTGAAAGTCTCTCAGAGAGAGCGCCCGATCAGCAATTTCATGATCTCGTTGGTGCCGCCGTAGATGCGCTGGACGCGGGCGTCGCGGAACATGCGGGCGATCGGATACTCATTCATGTAGCCATAGCCGCCATGCAATTGAAGGCATTCGTCGACGACTTTTCCCTGCAGGTCGGACAGCCAGTATTTGGCCATCGAGGCCGTCACCGGGTCGAGGCCACCATTGATATGGCGTGTGACGCAGTCGTTGTAGAAGACCCGGCCGATGGTCGCTTCGGTCTTCAGTTCGGCGAGCTTGAACTGGGTATTCTGGAATTCGATAATCGCCTGGCCGAAGGCTTTGCGCTCCTTGACGTAGTCGATGGTCAACGCCAGCGCCCGCTCGATCATGGCGATGGCGCCAGTGCCGATCTGCAGCCGCTCCTGCGGCAATTGCTGCATCAGCTGGACGAAGCCCTGGCCTTCCTCGTGGCCGAGCAGATTGGAGGTCGGCACGCGCATATCGTTGAAGAACAGTTCCGACGTGTCGTTGGCCTTGAGCCCGATCTTGTCGAGGTTGCGGCCACGCTCGACTCCTTCCACCTCGTCGGTCTCGACGACGATCAGCGAAGTGCCCTTGGCGCCCTTCTCCGGATCGGTCTTGGTGACGACTATGATGAAATTGGCGAGCTGACCGTTGGTGATGAAGGTCTTCGAGCCGTTGACCTTGTACTGGTTGCCATCCTTCTCGGCTCGCGTCTTGACGCCCTGCAGGTCGGAGCCGGCGCCGGGCTCGGTCATGGCGATGGCGCCGATCAGCTCGCCGGTCGCCAGTTTCGGCAGCCACTTCTTCTTCTGCTCCTCCGAGCCATAATGGAGGATATAAGGGGCGACGATCGAATTGTGCAGGCCGATGCCGAAACCGTCGACGCCGACATGGCCGATCGCCTCGATGATGGCGCTCTCATGCGCGAATGTCCCGCCCGAACCGCCATATTCCTCCGGGATCGAGGCACAGAGCAGACCGGCCGCGCCCGCCTTCAGCCAGCACTCGCGGTCGACCATCTCGTTCATCTCGAACTCGTCATAGCGCGGCGCGATCTCTTCCGACATGAAGCGGTGCGCCATGTCGTAGAGCATGCCGACCTCGTCTGCCGCCCAGGCGGGTTTGGGCAAAGCAAGCACTTCGGCAGGATTTGTCGCCACGATTTCCTCCGCGTATCGACAGGTTAAGGCCGGCTGTACCGACGCTGTCGAGCTTAGAACGCTTCAGCCGGCAGTGCCATCAATGTCTCGGCGCCGCTGGAGATGCGGGCGAGATGCGCCGACGTCTCCGGCATAATCCGCTCCATGAAGAAGCGCGCCGTCACCAGCTTGCTGTCGTAGAAGGTCGAAGGCCCATTGGCGCCATTCGCCAATTTCGCCCCGGCTGCCTTGGCCATCTGCGCCCACATGTAGCCCAGCGCCACCAGGCCGAAGAGATGCATGTAGTCGGTCGAGGCGGCGCCGGCGTTGTCGGGCTTGGCCATGCCGTTCTGCATCAGCCACATCGTCGCCGCCTGCAGATCGTTGAGGCCCTTCTTCAGCGCCTTGGTGAAAGGCGCCATCTTCTCGTCGGTGCGGTTCTCCTCGCAGAATTCGCCGACCTCCTTGAAGAAGGCCTGCACGGCGCGGCCGCCATTCAAGGCCAGCTTGCGGCCGACGAGGTCGAGTGCCTGGATGCCGTTGGCGCCTTCGTAAATCATGGCGATGCGGGCATCGCGCACGAACTGGCTCATGCCGTGCTCTTCGATGTAGCCGTGGCCGCCGAACACTTGCTGCGCCATCACCGCGTGGTCGAAACCCTTGTCGGTGAGCACGCCCTTGACCACCGGCGTCATCAGGCCGGTGTAGTCGTCGGCAGCCTGGCGGTCCTTGTTGTCACTGGCACGGTGAGCGATGTCCGACTTGATCGCCGTCCACAGCGCCAGCGCGCGGCCGGCCTCGTTGAAGGCCTTCATGGTCATCAGGCTGCGGCGGATGTCGGGATGGACGATGATCGGATCGGCTTTCTTGTCCGGCGCCTTCGGTCCGGACAACGAGCGACCCTGCAGGCGATCCTTGGCATAGGACACAGCGTTCTGGTAGGCGACCTCCGACAGAGAAAGCCCTTGCAGGCCGACGCCGAGCCGGGCCTCGTTCATCATCGTGAACATGGCCTTCAGCCCGCCATTGGCCTCGCCGAGCAGCGTGCCTTGCGCCTCGTCATAGTTCATCACGCAGGTCGAATTGCCATGGATGCCCATCTTCTCCTCGATCGAGCCGCAGGACACGGTGTTCTTCTCGCCAGGATTGCCTGATGCATCGAGCTTGAGCTTCGGCACGATGAACAGCGAAATGCCCTTCACGCCTTCCGGTGCGCCCTCGATGCGGGCCAGCACGAGGTGGACGATGTTGTCCGACATGTCGTGCTCGCCGGCCGATATGAATATCTTCTGGCCTGAGATCCTGTAGGTGCCGTCGCCA
Organism: Mesorhizobium sp. f-mel; assembly: GCF_053850215.1. Lineage (NCBI taxonomy): Bacteria > Pseudomonadati > Pseudomonadota > Alphaproteobacteria > Hyphomicrobiales > Phyllobacteriaceae > Mesorhizobium > Mesorhizobium sp. f-mel. Next base: position 133,569 of record NZ_JBSPTO010000001.1, on the reverse strand, counting down.
TTGGGAACCGCCTTAGTGCGCAGCAGGCCGAGATCGGTGCCGCAATGCGGCTCGGTCAGGTTCATGGTGCCTGTCCAGGCGCCCTCGACCAGCTTCGGCAGCCAGATCGCCTTCTGCTCGTCGGTGCCGTGAGTAATGATCGCCGCGATCGCGCCCTGCGTCAGGCCGGGATACATCATCAGCGACATGTTGGCCGAAACCATATATTCGGAAACAGCAGTATGCACCGCGTAAGGCAGACCCTGGCCGCCAAATTCGACGGGTGCGGCCAGTCCCATCCAGCCGCCATCGCGATACTGGTCGAAGGCCTCCTTGAAGCCTTTCGGGGTACTCACCGAGCCAGTGTCATGGCGCGCGCAACCTTCCATGTCACCGACGCGGTTCAGCGGCTGCATGACGTTTTCGGCGAGCTTGGCGCCCTCGGCGAGGATGGCCTCGACCACATCCGGCGTCGCGTCGGAAAATCCGGGAAGGTTGGAATAGCGTTGGTAGCCCAGTACCTCGTTCAGCACAAACAGTGTGTCCTGGACCGGCGCCCTGTAGATCGGCATGCGTTTCCTCCACCATGCGGCCTTGGCCCCGAAATCAAGCCCCAAGATGAAGTCAGGGACAGCATGGGGACCAATGTTCAGGTCGGGGATAGCAAAAGTTGACGTTTGCGTAAACGTCAATTTTTTGATGCGACAAATTTTCCCGAAGTCTCACCCGTGAGCGTAGCGGCGCTACACCGTTGAAGCCAGTGCGGAACAGATTGAAATGTAGTCCTCCCGACGCAGCCGGAAGACAGAAAGAGCCGCGCGGCCAAGGCCACACGGCTCTCATTCGTCAGAAGCCTGGTCACCGGAAGCCGGCGAGATCGAATTATCCGGCGACGCTGGCCTGCGGCGCCGCACGTTCGCTCAGCATTTGACGCACCGCCGCCATCGAGTTGCTCAATTCGTTGATGGCATCGTCGATCAGCGCCCGCTGCTTCTGCAGACGGGCAAGCTGCTTCTCCGACTTGTCGAGCGCCAGTCGCAACTGCTTGGTGTTGGAGCCTGTCGGGTCATACAGATCCATCATCTGCTTGACGTCGCGCAGCGAGAATCCGACCTTGCGGCCGAGCAGGATCAGCTTCAGCCGCGCCTTGTCGCGGCGCGTGTAGAGACGGGTCGAGCCGTCGCGCTGCGGATTGAGAAGGCCCTTGTCCTCGTAGAAACGCAGCGTGCGCAGCGTTACTCCGTATTTCTTGGCCATTTCGCCGATGCGGACAAGATCCTCGCCGGCTTTATCAGACATGTCATTAGTATTGGCCGCGGCTGCGCCGGGCGAAACAAGTTTCATGGTCACTGGCTTTCCCCATCTGGTGGCGTCGCGGTCCCGGACCTTGCGTCGCCTGAGTGGAAGCGGGGGCGTGCTTCCACTCGTGGTTTCAACAAACAAATCGCAAACGGCACAGTCTGTGCACCCTTACGTTTACGTCAATTCTATACCGATAGCCGCCTCACGAAGCAAGGGCGTTTGGGGAGGAACTTTTTGCCGCATCCGCCAGCGCATGGCCCGGCGGCGCTTTGGGCGGCCCGCCAACACGTTGTAACTTCTTAAGCTTAGTTAACGCGTTGTTTACCACGTTGGGCGAAATGTGCGCATGTCGGTTACCCGTGTTTATCCTGTAGCGAATTTTTCACGGTTTTTCGGAGCGCGGGTGAAACCCGGGAAGTTGGTCTTCCGCCGCAGCAAAGCCGCGCGGCCGCCTTCGTTTCCGGCAGGACTTTGGGAAACTGGTCATAAGCCAGCAGTAATTCTGAACGGGCGCATCGATGAACAGCAAGCGGTCCTATCTCGATACACTCAACGCCGGCAGGCAGCGCAGGCCGCACACCACGCTTGAACAGCTCAACCGTTCCCTGGAAACGCTGGAGCAGCGGCTGGAGCGGACGCGCGAGGACATGAGCGAGCGTCTCGATCCGCGCCGGCCGAGCGCGGAGCCGCGCTATGCCAGCGCCCGACCCTATGAGGATCTGCGCCTCGCACAGCCGCCGAAAAGCCCGGCGCCGGCTACCTTCGACCAGAGTTACCAGGCCATCGCCCGCGATATCGACCGCGTGCGCGGCCAAGAAGACGGCGTCGCCGTGGTCGGCAAGATCGCCGGCGAATTGCGCGGTCTGCGCGAGGAACTGCGCCTCCAGATGACCGCCGGCCTGCAGCGCGAATTCGAAGCGCTGCGCAAGGACATCGAGCGGGCTTTCCAGGCAAGCGCCCAGCCGGGTGGCCAATCGGGGGGCGGCAAAGGCAGCGCCGAACTCGGCGTCGAGTTCGAGCGGCTTTCCAGCGCCATCCAGACCCTTGCCGAAAAGAGCGACGACAGAAGCGTCAACATGCTCCGGCTCGAGCTGGAGCAGGTCAAGGCCGCGCTCGACACGTTGGCGCGCGAGGAGAGCGTGCAGGCCGTCGGCCGCCGCTGGGACGATTTCGACCGCCGCTGGACCGCGTTCGAGGATCGTGTCGATGCCGATCAGCGCAAGCGGTCGGACGCACCCGGTCTTTCGATGCTGACCGACCGGCTCGAACAGATCAGCAATGCCGTCAACAATTTGCCGGAATCACTGTCGCTGCGGTCGCTCGAAGAAAAGGTCCGCACGCTTGCCGGTGCCGTAGATCATTTCGCCAGGCAGCAGGACAATCGCGGCAGCAGCACATTCGGTATGATCGACGAGCGGCTGGACGAGATTTCCCGCGCTATCGTCGCATCCACCGTCGCCGCGCAGGCCAATTCATTCGACCCCGAACCCTTCGAACGAATCGAGAAGCGAATCGCCTCGCTTGCCCAGCAGATCGAGGAAGTCACGCAAGTTCACCCCAGCGGCGAGGTTATCGACCGCCTCAACATGCTGTCGAGCCGGGTCGACGATCTTGCCGGCCGGGCCAATTTGCCGGAGCAGGCGATGGAGCGTCTCGACAAGCAGATCGCGCTCATTGCCGACAAGATCGACAGGGCGCCTGCCATGCCGGATGCCGACTACATCTTCCAGGGGCTGGAGCAACGTTTCGACGTGCTGTCCGGCATGATAGAACGCCGCCAAGGCGACGCGATCGAACAAGGCAACATGCTGTTTCGTGATCTCGAGCGCCGGCTGGACGAAGTCGTCGACAGGCTGGACCAACGTGTGCCGCAGATCGACGGGGCCGGCATCATGGACGCCATCGACGCCCGCTTCAGCGCGCTGGCCCAGCGCATGGAAACGCGCGTTCGCGATTCAGCAAGCGAAGCGGCGATCCGTGGCCTGGAAGGCCGCCTCGAAGATATTTCAAGCCGGCTGGATTCATCCGCGGCACAAGTCGCCGGCATCGACCCGGCCCTGATCCGCAGCCTGGAGGCGCAAGTCGCGGGTCTGTCGGCGCATCTTTCGAAGCCCGGCACGCCACTGCCGGAATTCGAGGACATCAGCCCTCGTCTCAACGAAATCGAGAAGTCGCTGGCTGGCACCCGCGATTCCATCCTCAGCGCGGCGCGCGAGGCCGCCGAGAGCGCCGTCCGTTCGCTGGCCGGCTCCAGTGCCAACACGGCGGCCGTCTCTGGCCTCGCCCAGGATCTAAAGACGCTCGAAGCACTGACGCGCCGTTCCGACGAGCGCAATTCGAGGACCTTCGAGGCCATTCACGACACGCTGCTCAAGATCGTCGACCGCCTGGGCTCGCTGGAAACCGGCGAGGCGACCGAAGCCGCGAGCGAGTTCACGCAGCCTGCTGCGCCGGTGCGCGCGCGGGCGGCACGAGCCTCCAAGATCACGGTCCAGGACGCGCCGTCCATGGATATCGACCAGCCATTACCGCTGACTGGAGACATGGCCGACCTTGACAGCCGTGCCAATGCTATCATGCGCAATGAGCCAGACCCGCGCACGCCGGCCGAAGCCGCTGCGGCCGCGGCCATGGCGGCGCTTGGTGCGGATACGGTGACGGAGAAAAGTGAGCAGCCCGGTGGCCGGAAGTCGATGTTCGGCGGACTGGCGCGCGCCTTCAAGGGTAAGAAGGAGGCAGACGTTCCACCGATTGCCGGCTTGGCGCCTGATGTCGAGATACCGAGCGCCGATCTCGACGAGCCGCTGGATCCGAAGGTTGCCAACCGGCCGCTCGAGCCCGGCTCCGGCCCCCCCGACCTCAACGCCATCATGAAACGCGTGCGCGACGAACGCGGACCGCCGGTCAGGGCCGGCAATGCCGATGCATCGAAATCCGACTTCATCGCCGCAGCCAGACGCGCGGCGCAAGCGGCCGCTGCCGAGGCCGACGCTCTCAAGCGGCAATCGACGATGAGCGGCCCGGTGAAGGCGCTCAGGATTGGCGACCTGCTCAAGGCGCGGCGCAAGCCGATCCTGATGGCGGCCGCCGCAGTCATGCTAGCGCTCGCCGGCTTACAATTGGGCAAGGCCTTCTTCTCGGATCCCGTTGAAATAGCCAGCAATGATGCGGCGCCGGTCGTGGCCGCGCAGCCGGCGGAAACCGTGTCGGCCGGTACCGCCAGCGAGCCGAAGACGGATGCGCAAACTGCAGCACAGGACAGCGCGCCGGCTCGCGCCGTCCGGCAAGCAGAACCGTCCGAATCGATAGCCGAAGACGACATGCCGGCACCGGCCGCTCGCGCCGCGCTGTCGGACGCCGGAACGACGATGGGCACCGTACCCCAGGCTGAACCCGTTCCTGCGCCCATGACTCCAACGGCGCCGCCCGATCCGGCGGCGGCGAACGTGACAGCCTTGGCACCTGCGGGCCCGACGGCTGCGGACACCGAGCCAATGGCCACAGCGCGGGCCGCCACGCCCGCGACCCAAGAGATGACCGGCACGGTCACACCTGCGGATGCTTCGACAGCGGCGGCCACTGCCAACATCGACATCCCAGCCGATGCCGGCCCAGCTGCCTTGCGTGATGCAGCGGCCGGCGGCGACGCCAAGGCGTTGTTCGAGATCGGCTCGCGCTACGCCGAATCGCGCGGCGTCAAGCAAGACATGGCAGCGGCCGCCAAATGGTACGAGAAATCAGCCGAACTCGGCTTCGCACCGGCGGAATACCGGATCGGCAACTTCTATGAGAAGGGCACCGGGGTCGCGCGCGACGTCAAGAAGGCGAAGACCTGGTACCAGCTCGCCGCGGCTCAGGGCAACGCCAGCGCCATGCACAATCTCGCCGTGCTCTTTGCCATGGCTGCGGACGGAGTGACCGACAATGAATCCGCCGCGCACTGGTTCCAGGCCGCCGCCGAGCTCGGCGTCAAGGACAGCCAGTTCAATCTCGGCATCCTGGCGGCGAAGGGCGTCGGCATGAAGCAGAATCTCGAAGAATCCTACAAATGGTTCGCACTCGTCGCCAAGGCCGGCGACAAGGATGCGGCGGCAAAGCGCGACGAGATCGCCGAGGCGCTCAGGCCCGAGCAGCTCGAACGCGCACGCGCCGCCGCCGAACTGTGGAAGGCAGAGCCGATCGATCCTGCGGCCAATTCGGCCGACATTCCCGAATCATGGCAGGATGGCACGCCGCAGACGACCGCCAGCGTCGACATGAAGAAGGTCGTTCAGAATATCCAGCGCATTCTCAACAAGAACGGCTATGAGGCCGGCAATGCCGACGGCGTGATGGGCCAGAAAACAAAGGATGCCATCATGGCTTTCCAGACCGACAACGACCTGCAGGCGACGGGCGCGGTCGACGAAAAACTGGTCAAGGCGCTGCTTGCGCGCAAATAACGTCAGATGCGTCGTTTCCGCGACGCCGTTGCCACACATTTGCCTGTTAACTGATTGAGTTGTTTTTCGTTTCGGCGGCGTGGCGAGGTTTGACTTCGCCGCCCGGCCGGCGCAAGAACGAGATAGGCTTTTTGGCGCGAAATGCCCGCAACGGTTGCATTCGCCGAGAGGCAAACTGATCGAGACTGACGGGTGGGCATCTATCTCCCGATCGCGGAACTTTCCGTCAACATTTTCGTGCTGCTGGCCATGGGCGCGGCAGTGGGCTTCCTGTCGGGCATGTTCGGAGTGGGCGGCGGCTTCCTCATCACGCCGCTGCTGATCTTCTACAACATACCGCCGGCGATCGCGGTCGCCACCGGCGCCAACCAAGTCATCGCCTCCTCCTTCTCCGGCGCATTGTCGCATGTGAAGCGCGGCACGCTCGACTTCAAGCTCGGCGGTGTGCTTTTGGCAGGCGGCATCGTCGGCTCAACCGGCGGCATCTTTGTCTTTGGTTTCTTGCGCCGGCTCGGCCAGCTCGACCTGTTCATCTCCCTGCTCTATGTCGTGCTGCTTGGCACCGTCGGCGGGCTGATGCTGGTCGAGAGCGTCAATGCGCTGCGCGCCACCCGCAGCGGCGCGGCACCGGTGCTAAAGAAATCCGGCCAGCACAACTGGATCCACCGCTTGCCGCTGAAAATGCGGTTCAGGGCCTCGAAGCTTTTCGTCAGCGTCATCCCGGTGCTCGGCCTCGGCGCTGGCATCGGCTTCCTGTCGTCGATCATGGGCGTCGGCGGCGGTTTCATCATGGTACCGGCGCTGATCTATCTCTTGAAAGTGCCGACCAACGTCGTCATCGGCACGTCGCTATTCCAGATCATCTTCACCTCGGCCTACACGACGCTGGTCCACGCCACCACCAACCAGACAGTAGACGTTATGCTCGCCTTCCTGTTGATGGCGGGCGGCGTCGCCGGCGCGCAATACGGCGCCAAGGCCGGCCAAAGGCTGCGTGGCGAGCAGCTCAGGGCGCTGCTGGCATTGCTGGTGCTGGCGGTCGCAATCCGGCTCGCGATCGATCTGTTCGTGACGCCGCCCAACCTCTATTCCCTGTCCGGCGTGGATCCGACCTGATGGCGGGCTTGAGGGCGTTCTTGGTCGTTGCCTCGCTGTCGCTGTTGGCAGTCGCGTCACCCGGAAAAGCGCAGACGCCAGCTACTGAAAATATCCAGATCGGTCTGTCCACCGACCATGTCTCGATCACCGCCGGCTTTTCCGGCGCCGATCTCACCATCTTCGGCTCATTGGAAAATGCCGACCCGCTTGTCGCGCGCCAGGGGCGCTACGACATCATCGTCGTGCTTGAGGGTCCGGCCCGGCCGGTCGTCGTGCGCCGTAAGGACCGGGTGCTCGGCATCTGGATCAATCTGGAGTCCGAGACCTTCGAGAATGTGCCGGTGTCATATTCGGTGGCGACGACGCGCCCGCTACAGGACGTCACCGACCCCAACAGCTACAAGCAACTGTCACTCGGCGCCGCCAACATCTACATGCAGCCGGCCGACGATGGCGACAGTCCAGCGACAATCCAGGAATTCACCGCGGCGCTGCGCGAGCGCAAAACGGCGACCGGCCTCTACAGCGAGAACGTTGGCGGCGTGCAGTTCCTGTCGCAGAACCTGTTTCGCGCCACCGTCAGGCTCGCCCCCAACGTTCCAGTCGGCACCCACAAGGCCCGTGCGTTTCTGTTCAAGAGCGGCCTGTTCATCAAGGAAAGCTCCGCCCAGCTCGAAATCCGCAAGTCCGGTTTCGAACAGTCGATCTTCCGCGTCGCCCACGATTATTCCTTCCTCTACGGCGTCTTCGCCGTGTCGCTAGCCATGCTGACAGGCTGGCTCGGAAGACTGGTCTTCCGAAAGGACTAGGCCTCTTCCGAAAGGTGGTTCCCCTTTTGGGGTTCATGGGTTAGACCGCGACCCCGGCCCGACTGGACACGAGCTGTCGCTCCCACATCAGAATACAGGACTTACGATGCGACCAGCATTCGGCGGTATCGACTTCGGCACTTCGAATTCCACCGTGGGCGTGGTCAGGAACGGGCAGCCGCGGCTGGTGGCGCTGGAAGACGGCGAAGTGACGCTGCCGAGCGCCGTATTCTTCAACTTCGAGGACAACCGCAACTATTTCGGGCGCCGCGCCATCGCCAACTATACCGACAGCATCGAAGGTCGCCTGATGCGCTCGCTGAAGAGCGTGCTCGGCAGTTCACTTGTCCATGAAAAGACGCGGATCAAGGCCCGATCGATCGCCTTTACCGAGATCATCGGTCTGTTCGTCGGCCATCTCAGGAAAAAGCTGGAGGACAATGCCGGCCATACGGTCGAGAGCGTGGTGCTCGGTCGTCCCGTGCAGTTCGTCGACGATGATGCCGAGGCCGATGCCAAGGCTGCAGGTGAACTCGAGAACGCGGCACGCGCCCAGGGCTTCAAGCATATCGCCTTTCAGTTCGAGCCGATCGCGGCGGCGCTCGACTACGAGCAGAAGGTCACGCGGGAAGAACTGGCGCTGATCGTCGACATGGGTGGCGGCACATCCGACTTCTCGATCGTGCGGGTGTCGCCGCAGCGCGCCCGCTCCCTCGATCGCAAAGACGACATTCTGGCGAGCCGAGGCATCCACATCGGCGGCACCGACTTCGACCGGCTGTTGAGCATCGCCCATGTAATGCCGCAGTTCGGCTACCTCTCGCCGACCAAGGACGGCAAGCGCAACTTGCCGGCCAGCTACTTCATCGACCTGGCGACTTGGCAGCGCATCAATCTGGTCTACACCCCGAGGGCGATGACGCATCTGCGCCAGATCCGCTACGAGGCGGAACGCGCCGACCTGGTCGACCGTTTCATCCATATCGTCGAGCATCGTTACGGGCACGCGCTGGCTGCTTCAGTTGAAAAGGCCAAGATCGCGCTGACGGAGCAACTTTCTGGTGATGTCGTAGTCGCGCTGCCCGGTGCGAAGTTCGCGGCAGAAATTACGCGCGCCGGGCTCGAAGCCACGATCGTTAGGGAGATCGAACGAGTGGCCGCGACGGTTGGTGAGACCATCCGGGACTCGCAGGTGAAACCATCCGACATCACCGCGGTGTTCCTGACCGGCGGATCGACCGCCATCCCGCTGGCAAGGCAGCAGATATTAGCCTTGTTGCCGCAGGCGTCCGTCATCCAAGGTGACATGTTCGGCTCGGTCGGGCTTGGGCTGGCGCTCGACGCGCAGCGGAAATTCGGCTGACCCGGCTTACTCCCGGACGGTTTCGTCGGCCCTCGCGCTCAGATGCACCTTGAGTGCCATCTGGGCCAGGCTTGCCTGCCGGTCACGATGCGTGATCATCGCGAAATCGCGCTTCGGCAGTTCGATTGGCACGGACCGCAAGCTGCCTTCGGCAACGGCTCGTTCGACGACGAGCCTCGAAATGATGGTGGCGCCGGCACCGGCCTCGACCGCCTGACGAACCGCCTCGTTGCTCGGCAGTACCAGGAATATCCGCAGGTCCGCGAACGAGATCCCTTCGCGGCGGGCAAGATCTTCCAGCACCTCGCGCGTGCCTGATCCGCCTTCCCTGATGATCCAGCGGAACTCCCTGATATCCGGATGCCCGCGCGAGACTTCAACGATCTCGGGATGCGAATGCGCCACGACCAGCATCAGTCGATCCACATCGACCTTGGCGCGCCGCAACATGTCGGATTCAGTGCGCCCCTCGACCAAGCCAAAATCCGCCGTACCGTCCAGGACATTGGTCTCGACCTGCCTGGTGTTGCCGATGGTCACGCTCAGCCTGACGGCGGGATAGGCCTCGTGGAAGGAGGCCAGGCGGCGCGGCAGCCAGTAGCTGGCAATAGTTTGGCTGGCGGCGATCGAAAGGCTGCCGGTGATCGTCTGGGAAACGTGCTCCAGCACATTGTGAGCGGCAGCCGCCCGTTCGAGCACGGCCTTGGCCTCAGGCAGGAACCGGTGCCCGGTCTGCGCGAGCTCGATGTTGCGGCCGACCCGGTTGAAAAGCCGGACGCCGTGCTGCTGTTCGAGCGAGCGGATGGCGGCCGACGCCGCCGACTGGGAAATGCCCAGCAGCTCGGCCGCCTTGGTCATATGCCCTCGCTCGGCGACAGCAACGAAGATCCGCAATTGGTCTAGGGTCATGAGAGAATTAAGAAACAAATTCGATTGAAGTTACAAGAGCAACTTGTTAGACGGATCGATTGCTTTGTTCTAAGTTTCTGAAAGAAATTGGAAAAATATCGCGGCCAGGCCGCAAAGGGTAGAATGTGATCGGGCGGTTAAAATCCCTGTTTGCCCATTGGACCCGCAGCCTACGGCGCCGGCTTGCCGGCGATCGCTATCACCCGGAAGAGCACTACATGCGCGGCCCCGGGCCGAAGACGAGAGCCAAATTCACGGCTTACAAAAGCACCGGATCATGAACCACCGAACGCTGCGCGGCGCCAATTCCGCACCGTCCCAACGGCCCCTTGCCGACACACGCGCGCCCGACGAGGGCGATGGCGTCGATACTTCGCCCGATGTCTCCGACAGCATCGCCAAGACCACCTGCTACATGTGCGCCTGCCGCTGCGGCATCGACGTCCACATCAAGGACGGCAAGGTCCGCTACATCAACGGCAACAAGGACCATCCAGTCAATCGCGGCGTGCTGTGCGGCAAGGGCAGCGCCGGCATCATGCAGCACTACAGTCCGGCCCGGTTGAAGAAGCCATTGCTGCGCGCAGGTCCGCGCGGCTCGGGAGAATTTCGTGAGATCGAGTGGGAGGAAGCATTTTCCATCGCGACGGAACGGCTTTCGAGGATACGCCAGACCGATCCGAAGAAACTCGCCTTCTTCACCGGGCGCGATCAGTCGCAATCCTTGACCGGCTGGTGGGCGAGCCAGTTCGGCACGCCGAATTTCGCCGCCCATGGCGGCTTCTGCTCGGTCAATATGGCGGCCGGCGGGCTCTATACCATCGGCGGCTCATTCTGGGAGTTCGGCGAACCCGACTGGGACAACACCAGATACTTCATGCTGTTCGGCGTGGCCGAAGACCATGATTCCAATCCGATCAAGATCGGTCTCGGCAAGCTCAAGGCGCGCGGCGCCAAGGTGGTCTCGATCAATCCGTGCCGCACCGGCTACAACGCCATCGCCGATGACTGGATCGACATCCGGCCCGGCACCGACGGCCTGTTCGTGTTTGCCCTCGTCCACGAATTGCTGAAGGCCGGCCGCGTCGACCTCGATTATTTGCTGCGTTACACCAACGCCCATGTCCTCGTCATCCAGGAGCCGGGTGCGGCCGATGACGGGCTGTTCGCGCGCGACAGTGACGGCAATCCGCTGGCCTGGGACAGGGCGGCGAAAGTGCCCATCAGCGCCACCGACACTGATGCAAAACCGGCGCTGACCGGCAACTTCCAGGTCGACGGCCACCGCTGCGTGCCGGTCTTCCAGCTCATCGCCGACCGCTATCTGCAGGAGAGCTATTCTCCCGATGCGGTTGCCGAACGCTGCGGCGTTCCCGCCGACACCATCCGCCGGATCGCCGCCGAACTGGCGCATGTCGCCTTCGACCAGGCGATCGAACTGCCGGTGGCGTGGACGGACTGGGCCGGTCGCCGGCACGAGACGATCAAGGGCCGGCCAGTGTCGATGCACGCGATGCGCGGCATCTCGGCCCATTCGAACGGCTTTCACTCTTGCCGCGCCATTCATCTGCTTCAGGTGCTTCTCGGCACAGTGGACGTGCCGGGCGGCTTTCGCTTCAAGCCGCCCTACCCCCGCTCGGCGCCGCCGGAGCTGAAGCCGGCGGGCAAGGACGTCAGACCGATGACGCCGCTGGAGGGCATGCCGCTCGGCTTCGTCTGCGGGCCGGACGATCTGCTGGTCGATGATGACGGCGCGCCCATCCGTATCGACAAGGCTTATTCCTGGGACTCGCCGCTCGCCGCGCATGGACTCATGCACACCGTCATCCGCAACGCCTGGGCCGGCGATCCCTACAAGATCGATACGCTGATGATGTACATGTCCAACATGGCCTGGAACTCGTCGATGAACACCGTCGAGACCATCGCCATGCTGACCGAAAGCGACGAGGCCGGAAACTACAAGATCCCCTTCATCATCTATTCCGACGCCTATTATTCCGAGACCGTGCCGTTCGCCGATCTCGTGCTTCCCGACACCACCTATCTCGAAAGGCATGACTGCATCAGCCTGCTCGACCGGCCGATCAGCCATGCCGACGGCCCGGGCGACGCCATCCGCCATCCCGTCGTCGAGCCGGACCGCGACGTCAGGCCATTCCAGTCGGTGCTGATAGAGCTCGGCGCGCGGCTCGGCTTGCCCGGCTTCGTCGACGACGACGGCTCGGCCAAATACCGCGACTATGCCGATTACATCGTCAATCATGAGCGCTCGCCGGGGATCGGCCCGCTCGCCGGCTGGCGCGGCAAGGACGGCGCCTCGATCGGTAAGGGCGAGGCCAATCCCGACCAGCTTCAGCGCTACATCGACAATGGCGGCTTCTGGCACCATGATTTTGCGGACGACCAGCGCTACTACAAGATGGCCAACCGCTCCTATCTCGATTTCGCCGAGAATATGGGCTTTATCCCGAAGGCCGAGCCGATCGTCTTCCAGCTCTATTCCGAGCCGATGCAGCGCTTTCGCCTCGCCGCGCGCGGCCATGGGAGGGTGCGGCCGCCGGAGGCAGAGCGCAGCCGCATCGAGACCTATATGGATCCGCTGCCGTTCTGGTATGCGCCCTTCGAGGAGGCCGCTGTCGACCTCGAGAAATACCCGCTGCACGCGCTGACACAGCGGCCGATGCATATGTACCACTCCTGGGGTTCCCAGAACGCGTGGCTGCGGCAGATCACCAGCCAGAACCGGCTGTTCGTGCACAACCGGACCGCGGCCGGCCTCGGCCTTTTCGATGAGGACTGGGTGTGGATCGAGAGCATCAACGGCAGGGTCAAGGGGCAGATCAAGCTGGTCGACGGCGTCAACCCGGATACGGTGTGGACCTGGAACGCGATCGGCAAACGGCGCGGCAGCTGGGGGCTGAAGGACGACGCCGCCGAATCGAATCGCGGCTTCCTGCTCAACCATATCATCGGCGACCAGACCTCCGCCGATGCGAACGGCAAGCGCTATTCGAATTCCGATCCGGTGACCGGCCAGGCGGCATGGTTCGACCTGCGCGTCCGTATCGTCAAATGTACGGCTGAAGAAGCCGGCTTCACCGAGCCGCAATTCGAGCGCTTCCGGCAGCCGCCGCATTTCGAACCCTCGCCCGACAAGCTCAGTTTCGGCGCCGAGTTCCGCCGGGAAAGAGAAGCCTCCAGATCATGACCTGTCTCCCCGCCCATACCGACAAGAAGCTCGGCCTCGTCATTGACCTCGACACCTGTGTCGGTTGCCAGGCCTGCGTCACCGCCTGCAAGGAATGGAACACCGGCGGCCACATGGCGCCGCTGACCGACATCGATCCTTATGGCGGCGACGCCGACGGGGTCTGGTTCAACCGCGTGCACAGCTATGAGCACATAACGGAGATGGGTGGGCGCACGGTCAATTTCCCACGCTCCTGCTTGCATTGCGAGACACCGGCCTGTGTCACCGTCTGCCCGACCGGCGCCTCCTACAAACGGGCCTCGGACGGCATCGTGCTGGTCGACGAGGACAAGTGCATCGGCTGCAAATTATGCAGCTGGGCCTGCCCCTATGGCGCGCGAGAATTCGACACCGATGTTGGCGTGATGAAGAAATGCACGCTGTGCGTCGACCGCATCTACAACGACAATCTGGCCGAAGAAGACCGCATGCCAGCCTGCGTCGCCGCCTGTCCGACCAGCGCGCGGCATTTCGGCGATCTTGGCGACCCGGCGTCGGCGATCTCGCAACTGGTGGCCGAGCGCGGCGGTGTCGACCTGATGCCCGAACTCGGCTATCACCCTACCAACAAATATTTGCCGCCGCGCGCCCATACCACACGCGCCGCATCGGTGCCGGCGCCGGCGCTCGAAGCGGTGCGGGCCGAGGGCGGTTTCCTCGGCTGGGTCGACCGCATGCTTTCGAACTGATCCGCACATCCATGCATCCAGCTTTCTCGGTCGTCTTTTTCACCACCGCTACGGGGGCCGGTTACGGCCTGCTCGCGCTGCTCGGGACGCTGGCCGGACCGGGGTTCGTCCCGCCTGACGTCTGGCTCGGCCTCGTCGGCATGGGGCTGGCGCTTGGACTGATCTCGGCCGGCCTGTTGTCGTCGGCCGGCCACCTCGGCCGGCCAGATCGTGCCTGGAGGGCATTCTCGCAATGGCGCAGCTCCTGGTTGTCGCGCGAAGGCGTTGCGTCGGTCGCGACCTTCGTGCCGGCGGGGCTGTTCGCCATAGGCTGGGTGGTCCTTGGCCGCACGGACGGCTGGGTGGCCGTAGCCGGGCTGCTGGCTGCGGTCGGCGCGGTCATCACCGTCTGCACCACCGGCATGATCTATGCATCGCTGAAGCCGATCGCCCAGTGGCACAGCCGCTATACCTTGCCCGGTTATCTCATTTTTTCGGCGATGAGCGGCGGCGTGCTTCTCAACGCGCTGCTACAGGGTTTCGCCATCGGTTCGACTATTCTTCTGGCAGGTTGCATGCTGCTGACCTTGCTCGGCTGGGGCTGGAAGCTGGTAACCTGGCGATACAATGACAGACTGGAAATTGCGACAACCGCCAACACCGCGACCGGGCTTGCCGGCGGTACTGTGCGGTCGCTGGAATGGCCGCACACCGAGGAAAACTACCTGCTCAAGGAGATGGGCTTTCGCATCGCACGCAAGCACAAGGCGCGGCTGCGCCAGATCACGCAAGTGCTGGCCTTCGCTCTGCCCGTCTTGCTGCTGGTTGCCGTGTTCGCCTTGCCATGGCCCTATGCGGCGGTGCTGTCGACACTCGCCGCAATCGTCCAGTTCGCTGGCATGCTGGTCGAGCGCTGGCTGTTCTTCGCCGAAGCCAAGCACACAGTCACCCTCTACTATGGCAGGTAGAGCAGCTCAGCCCGGCCTGAGCATCGCGTGGGAAATGGCGAAGATGCGCTCAGCGCCGAGCATATAGGCCATCAGCGTTTCGCGGCGGAACAGCCCGGCATAGGCGCGATCGAGCACATTGAGCGAGCCGGTATACGCGCCGAAGGCCGGCATGATCATGCGGCCGCCATCGCCGGCAAAGCAGCGGCGCCGCACCGAGCGGCCTTGCTGCACGATGCGGGCGCAAGGGTGCAGATGGCCGGCGACCTCGCCTTCCACTCTCAATGCCGAAGGTTCATGCCGGAATACGAGAGAGCCTATGGCCAGCTCGCGCACCGTCTCGCCGGGCAGGTCGGCCGGCGCGTCCGGGTCATGGTTGCCGGCGACCCAGAACCAGTCGCGGCCAGCCATCAGTCCTTCCAGCCGCTCGCGAAAGCTGGAGTGCATGCGCGCGGCGCCGCCGCCGTCATGAAAGCTGTCGCCGAGGCTGACGACGATCGCCGGCTGATAATCGGCAATCACCGCCTGCAATTGGAGCAATGTCGCGCCGGTATCGTAAGGCGGGATCAACGTACCGCGCCGTGCCAGCGACGATCCCTTTTCCAGATGCAAGTCGGACACGGCCAGAAGCCGAAGCTCGGGAAAATAAAGCACGCCGCGCCGATCGCAGATTGCGCGCTCGCCGGCGATGCCGATACGATCGGCATCCGCCAGGGGCGCAGTCATGGCGAGCGCAAATTTCATTTCGTCCCCATGGCCTCCTCGACCAGCGTTGCCGCATCCATCAGCAGCGTATCATCGGCCTCGCCATGCACCGGCATCTTGCCGATCTCGAGCATGATCGGCACGGCGAGCGGCGAGATCTGCTCAAGGTTCTTATGCACGATTCGTCCCTGGATACGCGAGAGCATCTCGGCAAGTCTGCTGACATCCAGCAGACCGGTGGCCGCATCGGCATGCGTCGCCTGCAACAGGATATGGTCGGGCTCATGGCTGCGCAGCACGTCGTAGATGAGATCGGTCGACACGGTGACCTGACGGCCGCTCTTCTCCTGGCCCGGATGACGTTTTTCGATCAGCCCCGAGATCAGCGCGCAATTGCGGAAGGTGCGCTTCAAGAGCCAGCTGCCGGCGAGCCAGGCTTCGAGGTCATCGCCCAGCATGTCCTGGTCGAAAAGTTCGCCGAGCGAAGGTTTCTTCGTCCTGAACATCCTGCCCATATCAGCAAGCGACCATATGGCAAGTGCATAGTCGGTGGCGACGAAGCCGAGCGGGCTGGCTCCCGCCCTGTCGAGCCGGCGGGTGAGCAGCATGCCGAGCGTCTGGTGCGCCAGCCTGCCCTCGAACGGATAGGCCACCAGATAGTGCCGGTTGCCGCGCGGAAAGGTCTCGATCAGCAGGTCGTCGCGTTTCGGCAGCACCGATTTGTCGGCCTGGAAGCGTAGCCAGTCGGCGACCTGTTCCGGCAACTTTTTCCATCGCTGCGGGTCGTCCAGCATGATGCGGACCTGTTCGGCGAGGTAGGTCGAAAGCGGAAATTTGCCGCCGCCATAATAGGGCACCTTGGCATCGCTGCCGGGCGCATTGGACACGAAGCACTCATTCTCGCGGATGCCCTCGAAGCGCAGCACCTTGCCGGCAAACATGAACGTGTCGCCATGCGTCAGCGTTTCGAGGAAGGCCTCCTCGATTTTGCCGAGAACGCGGCCGCCGCGCGACGCGGACCCCTTGCTGCCGGCCTGGACGTAACGCACATTGAGCGCCGGCACCTCGATGATGGTGCCGACATTCAGCCGGTATTGCTGGGCAACCCGAGGATTGGACACGCGCCACAGCCCGTCCTTGTTCAGGCGGATGCGGGCATAGCGCTCATAGTTCTTCAGCGCATAGCCGCCGGTGGCGACGAAATCGACGACACGGTCGAATGTGGGCCGATCGAGGCTGGCATAAGGTGCAGCCGTTCTTACTTCCTCGAACAGCGTATCTGCAAGGAATGGCGCGCCGCAAGCGCAACCCAGCACATGCTGCGCCAGCACGTCGAGCCCGCCATTGACCAGCGGCGGCGTATCCTGGGCGCCGAGATAGTTGGCGTCGAGTGCCGCCCGGCATTCCAGCACCTCGAAGCGGTTGGCCGGGATCAGGATGGCCTTCGAAGGCTCATCCATGCGGTGGTTGGCGCGGCCGATGCGCTGCGCCAGCCGGCTAGCGCCTTTCGGCGCGCCGACATGTACGACCAGGTCGACGTCGCCCCAGTCGATGCCGAGGTCGAGCGTCGAAGTGGCGACGATGGCGCGCAAGGCATTCTCGCCCATGGCTTTCTCGACGCGCCGGCGCTGGGCGACATCGAGCGAGCCGTGATGCAGCGCGATCGGCAAAGTGTCTTCATTGACCCGCCACAATTCCTGGAACAGCAGTTCAGCCTGGCTGCGTGTGTTGACGAACAGCAGGGTCGTCTTGTGTCGCTTGATCTCGCTGTAGATCTCCGGTGTCGCGTAGCGGGCCGAATGTCCAGCCCACGGCACGCGCTCCTCCGAATCGAGAATGGAGATCTCCGGCTTGGCGCCGCCGGTGACGACAATAAGTTCGGCCAGGCCGCCCGGTGGATTCTGGCTGACCAGCCAGCGCCGCAGTTCGTCCGGCTCGGCGACCGTCGCCGACAGGCCGATCGTCTGCAAGCCGGGAACAAAGGATCGCAGCCGGGCCAGCCCGAGCGACAGGAGATGCCCGCGCTTCGACGTCACCAAAGAATGCAGTTCGTCGAGCACGACGTAGTGCAGATCCTCGAAGAAGCGCCTGGCGTCGGGCGCGGCAATCAGCAGCGCCAGTTGCTCGGGCGTGGTCAGGAGAATGTCGGGCGGCGCCAGCTTCTGCCGCTGGCGCTTATGCGCGGGCGTGTCGCCGGTGCGCGTCTCGATGGTGACAGGCAGCCCGATCTCTTCGACCGGCTTGCCGAGATTGCGCTCGATGTCGACGGCCAGGGCCTTCAGCGGCGAGATGTAGAGCGTGTGGATGCCGCGACGCGCCTGCCCCGGCCTTCTCTTTGGCCGCTTGGCCAGCTCGGTTAGTGAAGGCAGAAACCCGGCCAGCGTCTTGCCGGCGCCGGTCGGTGCGATCAGCAGCACCGACTGCCCGGCTTGGGCGGTCGCCAGCAAGTCGATCTGATGGGCGCGCGGCGACCAGCCCTTTTGCGCGAACCATTTGAGGAATGGCTCGGGCAAGTGCACGGCGGCATTCTGTTCGGCGAGGCGCGGCTGCTCTATCACGCGCCAGAGGTAACGCGGCGGCGCGCAATCGCCAAGAAGAATCGGAACAAAAGGTGATCGAGCGTCTCCCTTCTCCGCTCTGGCGCTATGGCCGCCGAAACCCTGTCGGCCCGCCATAGAGATAGCCGATGCGGGCGACGGCTTCCTTGAACCCTTCACGCGAGACCAGCATGGTGTGGCCGTTGGCGTGGATCATCGTTTCCGGGTCGGTCATGATCGCCACATGGCCTTTCCAGAACACCAGGTCGCCGCGCCGTAGCCCTGCAAAATTTGGTCCGGGCTCGAGCGACTCACCGATGGTCGCCGCCTGCATGTCGGAATCGCGCAGCACTTGCCTGCCGGCCATGTGCATTGCCAATTGCACGAGACCGGAACAATCGATGCCAAAGCCGGAGGCGCCGCCCCACAGATAGGGCGTGCCGAGAAAGGTTTCCGCGACCGCGACGTAATCGGCAGCTGGTCTGTTCAAGGGTCTCAAATGGCCCGATATGACCGCCTCGCCGGACGGCAGCAGTGCATAGTGCGTGCCGCGCGTTTCGGCCGCGCCCGCCACCCTCACCGCCGATCCCATCGACAGCTGCCCGCTCAGCGGAAGCCGCAAATCCGGTCCGGGATAGAGGAAGGTGCGCGGCACGGAGACGACATGGGTGGGCGCATGGTCCCGCCCGCCCAGCGCGGAGTCGGCGACATAGCCGACATAGCCGTCGCGCTCGGCCTGGATCCAGGCCCAGCCTTCGACGTCCTCGAAGACAAGGACGTCGTCGCCGAACAGAAGCTGGGTGTTGACGCCGGCATCCGGCCGCGGCTCGTTGCGGATATCGGCCACTGCGGCTGAAATCCGAGCTGGCCGCCCGGCGACGAAGCGATCGGCGGCGACCTCGCCTTTCAGCCTGGCATCGGCGAGATCTGAACGGAAGGCGTGAAGGCGGGCATCCCTGGCGGTCAAATCGGCAACTCGTTCAGAAGGACAGTTCGGTCAAATGGGCAATTCCTGGGCCTTGGCGATGATAACATCGCCGAAGCGCTCGACAAAGAGAGCACCTTCTACAGTTCGCTTGACCAGCACGTTGCGCTTGTCGAGCTCGTCGCGATGGCGCGAAACCAGCTTCAGTGCCCCCATCGTGTCGAGCGCACGGGTGATCACCGGCTTGGTAACATTGAGCCGGGCGGCGAGCCCGCGCACCGTGTGCGGCGGCGGGTCGAGATAGATCGTAAACAGGATCGCCGTCTGGCGCATGGTAAGATCGGGCATATCGTCGCGCACCTGGGACAGCATCACCTGCTGCCACAGTCGCAAGGCCTGGCTCGGGCGCATGGAAATCGACATCCGACCAGAATGACGGCAAATTGTTTCGGTTCCGTTTCAGTCTTGAGACCTTCCTGTAGGACCGGAACCGTCAGGCGTGGCGTTTCGAGATAACCCTTTCCAGCGCTCGGATGCCTTGCGCCTCGCCGCCGGCGAGACCATACGGACGATCGGATGGGTTCCAGGCGAAGATGTCGAAATGCGCCCAGGCGGCGGTCTTCTCGACGAAGCGCTTGAGGAACAGCGCTGCGGTGATAGAGCCGGCGAAACCGTCTGACGTGACGTTGTTGATGTCGGCGATCTTCGACGACAGCTTTGCGTCATAGGGCTTCCACAACGGCATGCGCCATAGCGGATCCTCGACCGCGGCGGACGCAGTCGCCAGTTCGGACGCCAGCGCTTCATCGCCGGTGTAGAAAGGCGGCAGGTCGGGGCCGAGCGCGACGCGAGCAGCCCCCGTCAAGGTCGCCATGTCGATCAGCAGTTGCGGCTCGTCGTCGTCGGCCAGCGCCAAGGCATCCGCCAGCACCAGCCGTCCCTCGGCATCGGTGTTGCCGATCTCAACGGTGATGCCCTTGCGGCTCACCAGCACGTCGCCAGGCCGGAAGGCGTTGCCGGCAATCGAATTCTCGACGGCGGGGATCAGCACACGCAGCCGGATCTCCAGCCCGGCGGCCATGATCATTGAGGCGAGCCCCAGGACGTTGGCGGCGCCACCCATATCCTTCTTCATCAAGAGCATGCCCGAGGACGGCTTGATGTCGAGACCACCGGTGTCGAAGCAGACGCCCTTGCCGACCAGCGTCACCTTCGGGGCGTTCTTCGGCCCCCAAATCATGTCAATCAGACGCGGCGCGCCGACCGATGCGCGGCCGACCGCATGGATCATCGGGAAATTCTTCTTGAGCAGCTCGTCGCCCTTGGTCACCGACATTTCGGCCTTGTGCCTCCCGGCCAGCGTCCGAACCGCCTTCTCCAGCTCGTCCGGTCCCATGTCGCTGGTCGGCGTGTTGACCAGATCGCGCGTCAGGAAGACGCCATCGGCGATGCGGCGAACACGCGCCGCGTCGGCGCCGGACGGCAGCGAAAAACGCAGTGCCTTGCCGGGCTTTTTGCCGTAGCGGGTGAAGACATAGCCGCCGAGCGCCAGTGCGATGGACGCCAGTTCCGGTTCGGCGGGTGCCGAGGCGAAATGCCAGTCGCCTTCGGGCAAGGCTCTCGCCAGCCCGCCGATGGCAAGCGCGCCTTCGCCATCGCCCGTGCCGAACAGTGCTCCGGCAAGCGCGCCGTTTTCGCCGGGTATGAGCAGCGTCCTGCCGGCCTCACCGGAAAAGCCGTTGGCCTTGGCCCAGGCGAGCGTGGACGAGGCAAAATCCGCTGCATCCAGCCTATCCTTCGCCACCAGGTGAACCGGCAGCGCGGTCTTCAGTTTTCTCCCGATGAGTTCGACTGGCATTCGATGGTCTCCGGCTTCCGAGTCGGCGCTTTTTAACTGTCCGTTAGGGTTAACAGAATATTTCTGCGGGAGGGAAGATGGCCACGTAACGGCCACGTTTACGAATGGAGGCCCTGGTGCAGATGCCGACCAACCGCATGACGAACGCCACGGGGAAGCGGCTGATCACCACGGCGTTCATAATAGCGCTCGCTGCAAGCGTTGCAGGCTGCGGGACCAGCAAGCTGACGACCGGCTCGATCGGACGCACCAGCGGAAAACCACTGGAAACCATGTCGGCCGGCGAGTTGCACAAGGCGACGATCGCGCTCGGTCAGTCCTACGCCAAGAACCCCAACGACAAGCGGATCGCGACGAATTATGCCGCGGCGCTGCAAATGGATGGCGACGTCGACCAATCGCTCGCTGTGATGCGCAAACTGGCGATCGCCCTGCCGAAGGACCGCGACGTGCTCGCCGCCTACGGCAAGGCACTGGCCGCCAACGGGCAGTTCGAGCCGGCGCTCGACGCGGTGCGCCGCGCGCAGACACCGGAATATCCCGACTGGAAGCTGGTATCGGCGGAAGCCGCGATTCTCGACCAGCTTGGCCAGAGAGACGAGGCGCGCCAGAATTACCGCAAGGCGCTTGACCTCAAGCCGAACGAACCTTCAATCCTTTCAAATCTCGGCATGTCCTATGTGCTGGAAGGTGATCTGCGCACGGCCGAAACCTATATGCGCTCGGCCGCCCAGCAGCCGAACGCCGACAGCCGCGTCCGCCAGAACCTGGCGTTGGTCGTCGGCCTGCAGGGCCGCTTCGACGAAGCCGAGAAGATCGCCTCCCAGGAGCTTTCGGCCGAACAGGCGCAGGCGAACGTGACTTACCTTCGCCAGATGCTCGCCCAGCAGAATGCCTGGAGCCAGCTCAAGGACCAAGACAAGGCAAAGCCTGCCACCAATTGACCACGCCGGCTTTGCTCAAACCTGCCAGTTCCCTCAGCTCATCGATATGCTTGAAACACAAAGCCGCGTTGCATCAGCACCGCGGCTTTCGCATGTGTTGTCGCCTTGGCGAGGCTATTGGCTGCTCGACGTCGGCTGGTCGCCGAAGATGCCGCGCTGGCTCACCTGGATGCCGGCGGGGCCTAGAATGATGGCAAACAGCACCGGCAGGAAGAACAGGATCATCGGCACGGTGAGCTTCGGCGGCAAAGCCGCGGCTTTCTTCTCGGCGGCGTTCATGCGCATGTCGCGGCTTTCGCCGGCAAGCACGCGCAGCGCATGCGCCACCGGCGTGCCGTAGCGCTCGGCCTGCACCAGCGCCTGTGACACCGACTTGACCGACTCCAGGCCGGTGCGGCTTGCAAGGTTTTCGTAAGCCTGCTTGCGTTCCTGCAAGTAGGAAAGCTCGGCATTGGTCAGGATGAACTCTTCGGCAAGTGCCACCGATTGCGCGCCGATCTCGTCCGCGACCTTACGAAACGCCGCCTCCACGGACATGCCGGATTCGACGCAGATCAGCATCAGATCGAGTGCGTCCGGCCACGCCATCTGGATCGACTGCTTGCGTTTGGTGGCGCGGTTGTTGACATAGAGCACCGGCGCGTAAAAACCCGCATAGGCGACGACGATACAGACGAACAATTTGATGACAGGCGGCTGCTCCGGCAACCCCCCGAGCACGAACAGATACATCGCGGCCAGCGCAAAGCCGACAAAGGGCAGGACCAGACGGAAGAAAAGAAACCGCGTCAGCGGATTCTGCCCGCGAAAGCCCGCCACCTTGAGTTTCTGCAAGGTGCCTTCATCGGCCAGGGCGCGCCTCAGGTCCAGCCGGTCGACAATGTTGCGCATGCCGATCGACTGTTCCTCACGCAGGCCCTTGCGGCGGCGATCGGCCTCGATCGCAAGCCGCGCACGCTGCTTGGCGCGCAATTCGTCGCGCTCCAGCGCCACGGATTTCATGCGCGCCTTGAGCTGGTTTCCGCCAAAGGCAGGCAGCAGCGTAAAGACGGTCGCAAACACCGCGATGCCAACCAGCAAGGCAATCAGGAACGCCGGGTCGGTAAGGGTTTTGACGACGTTCTCAGTCATGCGCTCGAAATCCTAAACTTCGAAGTTCATCATCTTGCGCATCACCAGGATGCCGATCCCCATCCAGACCGCCGAGCAGCCGAGGATCAGATTGCCGGCGTTGGTGGTAAACAGAGGCATGATGTAGTTCGGGCTTGTCAGGTAGACGAGAAAGGCGACGACGAAAGGCAACGCGCCGATGATCACGGCGGACGCCTTCGCTTCCATGGACAGCGCCTGGACCTTGGCCTTCATTTTCTTGCGGTCGCGAAGCACGCGCGAAAGATTGCCCAGCGCCTCGGAAAGATTGCCGCCGGCCTGGGACTGGATCTGGATGACGATGCCGAAGAAGCTCGCTTCCGTGCACGGCATTGTCTCAGCCATGCGCATGCTGGCGTCGGGGATCGACAGGCCCATCTGCTGCGAATCGACGATGCGGCGGAACTCGGTCTTGACCGGTTCAGGGGATTCGTTGGCGATCAGGCGGACGGCGTCGTTTAGCGGCAGGCCGGATTTGACAGCACGCACGATGATGTCGAGCGCGTTCGGAAATTCGTTGAGGAATGCCTTGACCCGGCGGGCGCGGCAAAACGAGACGAACCAGCGTGGCAGGCCGAGAGCACCGACCAGCAGCGCACCCGGCAAGACAAACAACGGCGCGCCGATGAAATAGGCAAGAAACGTCAGGGCGACGCCACAAACCGCCGAGTAGAGATAGAAGCGCTCAAGTGAGAACTTCATGCCCGCCTGACGGATCTGAGCCTTCAGTGGCGGCTTTTTGACGATGCTCTGGTTGGTTTTTTGCTTCTGTTCGAGATCCTTCAGCGAATCCTGGACCGATTTTCGCCGCTTGGCCGCTTCCGCCATGCGATCGCGCGAGGCCTTGACGACGGCACCATCCGTCTCGGCGGTCTTGATCGTTTCAAGCCGCCTGCCGACTTGCTTCTCGGTGCTGATCCGATTGAACAGAAAAGCATAGGTGACCGCGCCGGCGCTGAAGCCGGCGAGCACAATGAATGCCAATACGGTGCCGTCAATTCCGAACATCGATTCCGGCCCTTACGCTTCCAGACACATCAGTCAGCGCGTTTCTCCATCGCCTCGAGCGCATTGGCGAGGCGCTGTTCCTCGCCATAATAGCGGGCGCGCTCCCAGAAGTGCGGGCGACCAATACCTGTCGACACGTGCTCACCCAGCAGCCTGCCGTTCGCGTCTTCGCCCTTTATGTTGTAGAGGACGATGTCCTGCGTGATGATGACGTCGCCCTCCATTCCAATCACCTCGGTGATGTGGGTGATGCGACGTGATCCGTCGCGCAGGCGTGCAGCCTGGATGATCACGTCCACCGAACCAACCACGATCTCACGCACGGTTTTCTGCGGCAGCGTGTAGCCGCCCATAGCGATCATCGATTCCATACGGTTCAGGCATTCGCGCGGGCTGTTCGAGTGGATCGTGCCCATCGAGCCGTCATGGCCGGTGTTCATCGCCTGCAGAAGATCGAACACTTCAGGTCCGCGCACTTCGCCGACGATGATGCGCTCGGGCCGCATGCGCAGGCAGTTCTTTACCAGGTCGCGCATCGTCACCTCGCCCTCGCCCTCGAGGTTGGGCGGGCGGGTTTCCAGACGCACGACATGCGGCTGCTGCAGTTGCAGCTCGGCCGAGTCCTCGCAGGTGATGACGCGCTCCTCGCGGTCGATATAGTTGGTCAGGCAGTTGAGCAGCGTCGTCTTGCCCGAGCCGGTGCCGCCTGAAATGACGATGTTGCAGCGGACGCGGCCGATAATCTTGAGAATCTCGGCGCCGTGCGGCGAAATGGCGCCGAACTTGACCAGCTGATCGAGCGTCAGCTTGTCCTTCTTGAACTTGCGGATGGTGAGCGCTGTGCCGTCGATGGCGAGCGGCGGCGCGATGACGTTGACGCGGGAACCATCGGGAAGACGCGCGTCGCAGATCGGGCTCGATTCATCGACGCGGCGGCCAACCTGGCTGACGATGCGCTGACAGATGTTGAGGAGCTGCTGGTTGTCGCGGAAACGAATGCCGGTCTGCTCGACCTTGCCGTTGACCTCGATGTAGACGTTCTTGGAACCGTTGACCATGATGTCGGCGATGTCGTCGCGAGCGAGCAATGGCTCTAGCGGCCCGTAACCCAGCACGTCATTGCAGATGTCCTCGAGCAGTTCTTCCTGCTCGGCAATCGACATCGCGAAATTCTTGATCGCGATGATGTCGTTGACGATGTCGCGGATTTCCTCGCGTGCGCTTTCGGGATCGAGCTTGGCGAGTTGCGACAGGTCGATGGTGTCGATGAGCGCGGCAAAGACCTGGCTCTTGGTGTCATAGTAGGTTTCGCTCTTTTGGCGCTGAACCTTTTTCGGCTCCGGCGCCAATGGCGGCGCCTCGACCGCACGGCGCACGGGCGGCGGCGCGGCAGACGCGCCAAGCGACGGCGGCGGTGCGGGCCTGGCAAGAACCGCCGTTTCCGCAGGGTTTGCCGCCGGCGCGGCAGGCGCAGGTGCCGGCTGACGGAATTCCGGGGTGAACCGGCTGCCGTCGTCGCTGCCTCTTTTACCAAACATGATCGATTACCAATTCCGCTCCGGAAGCATCACTTCTTGCTGCGCGAGAGCTTGCCAAGGAAATTGCCGAGGCCAGCTTTCTTTCTTGCCTTGATTTCGCTGCGACCGGTCAGCACATGCGCAATCTCGTTGACCGTGCCGACAACCGGGTTCTTGGCATCCATTTCGCCGAGCATGCGCCCGTTGTTGGCGGCGTTTCCGAACAGCAGCGGTTCGAAAGCAATGACCGACATCGGGGACAGGCCGAGCGAATCGGCGAAGTCGGATGACGAAATCTCCGGACGCTTTGGCACGCCGGCCTGATTGATGATCAGCTTCGGCGGCGGATCGTTCGGGCGAAGCCGTTTGAACATGTCGACCAGATTCTTGGTGTTGCGCAGATTGGCCAGCTCCGGCGTCGCCGTGATCACGATCTCGTCGGCCTTGACCAGTATGTTCTTGGTCCATCCCGTCCAGACGTGCGGAACATCGAGCACCAGAAGCGGCACGCTGCGCTGCGCCGTGTCGATAAGCTGCGTGAAAGCGTCGGGATCGAAATCATAGACCCGCTCGAGCGTTGAAGGCGCTGCAAGCAGCGACAGATGCTGGGCGCACTGGGCAAGCAGCCGATCAAGATAGACCTCGTCGAGGCGCTCCGGTGAGAAAACGGCTTCGGCAATGCCTTGCGCGGGATCCTGATCGAAATTGATGTTGGCCGTTCCGAAAGCCAGGTCGAGATCGGCGACAACCACTTCGGACTTGAACAGCGACGACATCGCCCAAGCCACATTGTGGGCAAGGGTCGAGGAGCCGACGCCACCCTTGGCGCCGATGAAGGCGATCGAGCGGCCGATCGGCTCGGCTTCCGGATCAACGAAAATCGTCGATATCACGCTGACGATATCGGCCATCGACACCGGCGCGATGACATATTCGGAAATGCCGGAGCGGATGAGCTCGCGATAAAGCCCGACGTCATTGTAGTGGCCGATGACCACGACCTTCGAGGTCGGATCGCAATATTCCGAGAGCTGCGTTAGCTGCTCGAGCAATTGCGTCGGCTCGCTGCGCGATTCCAGCAGGATCAGGTTCGGTGTCGGCGCCGATTGGTAGAATTCGATGGCGGTGGCGATGCCACCCATATGGACCTTCAGATGGGCCTTCGCCATGCGACGATCCTCGGCGGCGCGCTCGACCGGGTTGGCAACGCCCTCGGTCTCGCAAAATGCCTGAATCGAAATGCGCGGAATCGGCCGCAACGCCTGCATCGCGGCGATGTCCTGCTGCGAGGTTTCGCCGCCATCTACAGGAGTGTCGTAGGCAAGATTGCTCATCGTCATTTCTTTCCGTGACTTGCGCGGCTCAAGCTCAATACTCAACTTCCGAATTGCCGAAGAACTCTTCCGAAATGCCTCTCTGGCGGTAGACGTCGATCACCGCGCCGCGATTTTCCGCGTCGATATCGGATTGTTTGCGCGGCCCGATCAGATCGGCCGGATTAGCCATCTGGGCAGCAAGATTGTTCTGATACGAGCAGCCGAAATCGGCGTAGTGCTTGTTTTCCGATGTCTGCAGCAGGTCTTCGGGCCAGCGTCCGCATCTGTCGGTCTGCGCCTTCACCGAGACATAGGCGACGCGGATCGGCGCGGACGCTTCGGCCGAAACCGACTGGTAGGTGGTCATGACGATCCGGTTCCGGCTGATGCCGCTGGCAATCGCAAGTCTGGCGAAATCGCGACCGGCCGCGATCGCGGCGATCTCGTTGGCCGAACCGCTCGGGATCGAAATCGTAAGGGTCGGAGCGGCGCTCTTGTCGTAGCCATCCAGGAAGCCCAGAAGGGTGTCGCGCTGAGAGCCGGTCATGCCGCGATCGCCGGCGCCGACCGGAAGGTCGATCTTCAGGTTCTTCTCAGCAATCACGATCGGATGGGTGGTGCGATAATCGTCCGGAACGGCGCCGACCGTGATGCTGTCCCGCTTGAGATCGGCGCAGCCAGCCAGCAATGCCGCGACCGCAACCGCCAGGACCGGAATGGCTGGCCTGTAGATACGCGAACGGCCGGACCGCATCGCTGCGGTGTTCGTCCTTGCCTTCAACGCTGACTGAGACATGTCCGCTTCCCCGCTTACTTGTAGATGAAGCCGACAACGCCGTGGTAACGGCCGTTGGGCTTGTCGGTCTGCATGGTGCCGTAGACGCGATTGACACGGCCAAGGAACATGCCGGCGCCATCGCTGGCGGCGTTGAAATTGTCGTCCGGCTTGGCAAGAGCGTTCCGCGTCACCGGCTTCACCAGGTAGGGCGTGATGATGATGACGAGCTCAGTCTCGTTGCGGACGAAGTCCCGGCTACGGAACAGCGTGCCAAGCACTGGGATCTTGGTCAGCCCGGGCAGCCCGGCGACCGCCTGCCGGATGTCGTCACGAACCAAGCCGGCGATCATCATCGAACCTCCGGAAGGCAGTTCAACGGTGGTGTCGGCCAGCCGCTTGCGGATCGACAGCAAAGTGGTGCCGGGCAAATCACCGGCCGCTTCGAGCACTGTGGCGCCTTCCGTCGTAGGCTCCGAAACCGACGTCCTCACTTTAAGGCTGATGCGGCCGGCCGAGAGCACGACAGGCTGGAATTCGAGGCCAATTCCATATTCGAGCTTTTCGTTAGTGTAAGTAACCTGGCCCGTTTGATTGTCGCTTGAAACGTTGTTCGTTCGGCTTGTGATTAGATTGAATTCACCGCCGACTTTGAACGTCGCTTTCTCTCCCGAGACCGCGGTCAGTGTCGGTTCGGCCAGCGTCTTCATGACACCGCTTTGCTCCATGGCGTTGATGTACGCTTGAAGCGCCGAGGTGCCGATTGAAAGTCCCGAAAATTGCGACAGGGGTTTTCCCAGTCCGTATGCGGGGCTGGTCAATGCGCTCCAACTGATGCCATTGCTGTCGCCGTTTCCGATCAGGTTGACGCCAAGCTGCTTCATCACCGAGCGGCTGACTTCCGCGACCGTCACCTTTAGCGTCACCTGGTCGTCACCGATGATCTGCAAGAGGTTGACGATCTTGCTGACACGACGCTCGGAATCCGGATTGTCGATGTCGACACCGGCTTCGGCCGAGCCGCCAGAGGCGGTCTGCGAATATTGTCCCGTGGTCGCTTCGCCGCCGGACACGAAGATGGTGGCCAGATCGACCGCGCGCTTGGCATCCAGGGGAGTGTCCACGGTTCCGGTCAGGACGACGTTGTCGTTCAGCAATTCGACAGTGATGGTCGATGATGGGATGAAGCGCCTGATATAGTCTTCCAATCCGGCGACGTCGCGTTCGACTGCCAGATCCAGGCTGACGATCTGTTCGCCATTGGGGCCGAAGACGAAGATGTTGGTGTCGCCCACCGCCTTTCCGAACAGATAGATGCGCCTGGCGGTGCGGGTCACCGCATCGGCGACCGCCGGGTTGGCGACGAGAATATCATAGGCATCGCTCGGCAGGTCGATGACCACCGATTTGTTGAGGCCGAGCTTGACGCGCTGGGTGGCTGTCGTAGCCGACACCTCGGCCTTCCTGCCTGCCGCATTCGCCTCGACGGGGCCTTGCGCATTCGTCCCAAGGAGGAACAGGCCG
The DNA here is from genome assembly GCF_053850215.1 of Mesorhizobium sp. f-mel. Lineage (NCBI taxonomy): Bacteria > Pseudomonadati > Pseudomonadota > Alphaproteobacteria > Hyphomicrobiales > Phyllobacteriaceae > Mesorhizobium > Mesorhizobium sp. f-mel. The sequence continues at coordinate 104,541 of NZ_JBSPTO010000001.1, read as the reverse complement.
ATAGCCGCAGCCAGGGCGACCGGCAGTCTAGCGTTTAGCCTCATTGCCTTGCCCCCACTTCGGAAACTTCGCCTGACTTGATCAATCGTACTGTTCCGCGCCGCCCATTGCCGGACACGAGATAATCGGCCTCGCCCAGATTCTTCTCCTGGGTGTCGCTGATCGACCGCAGCGCCAACGTCAGGCGATCCGCCATCTGCTGGGCGACGGTGATGATTTCCGCCTGCTGCGGTGTCAGCTCCAGCGTCGCGGTCTGGCCGACCCTGGTCCTCTTGCCTTCCTCGTCCTCCTGGATGGTCTGGTCGATCGCCAGGACGCGTATGTTCTTGAGGATGGTTTCGGTCGTAAAACCGCTGCCGCCGCCCGCGGCATCGGCTCTGCGGGTCATGATGACATCGACGAAATCATTGGGAAGAATGAAGCCGCCGGCCGAAGTGTCGGCCGATACGGCTGTGGCGACGGCCCGCATGCCGGAGGGCAGGATCGACGACATGAAGCTCTGTCCCTCGCCGATCAGCTTGGACCGCCGCAGTGGCTCGCCGGCATACATCGCGACACGGGCGACGCCGCCTTTCAGCTTCTCAAGCGCATCGGGCTCCGCGGCGCGGGTGATGAAATTTGCGTTGACGCCGTCGGCCGGCCAGGACTGCCAGCTGATGTTGTTCTCGAGCGGGCTGCCCATCGGAACGTCGCCTGTCAGGACAAGCACGTCCTGCAGCGCGATTGCCGGCGCCGCGGGGCCGGAATCGACGATTTGAGGCGGCGGAGCCGCCACCATGTTTTTTGCAACATATCCTGCGCCACCCGCCGCGGCCACCGCCACGCCTAGAATGATCAGTCGGGATGCTGGCATCTGTCCGAACCTCGCCTTGGCAAACCACGTAACCAAGCCGGACCTTGCAGCGGCAATCGTCAAAACAAGGTTAATTTAATACTTACGATCGTGATTAATTTAACGTTTACATAAATTTGAGGCATCGCTCCGTACCGCAAAAAAAAGGCTGCCAAGCTGCCTGCTTCAACGCCAAATCGAAGAATTGTAGGCATGGTCTGACGAGAAAATGTTGGCGGCGAGAATCAGACCGCCAGCCTTGCAAGTGCCCACGCCATCAAGGGCGAATTCGGAAAGGTGAGCAGGCCGCCGATGCCCAGCGCGATGCCATAGGGAACGCCTGATGTCTCGTCGGCGAAATGGCGTAAAAACGGATTATGGCTTGTAACGGCGGCAAGCGGCGATTTCCGATAGACGAGGATTGCGAGCGTCAGCAGGCCACCGATGAATGTCGAGACCACGAGATATTGGATGAGATGGACATTGAGTCCCATCCACACGGCAGTGGCGGCCAGCAGCTTGGCGTCGCCGCCTCCCATGCCGCCGAGCGCGAACAGACCGAAGGTCACGGCGAGAACCAGGCCACCGGCGGCGAAATGCCAGCCATAGGTTGCCCAGTCCATTCCCGTCAGCGGCGCGACCAGGGCGAAGACTGCCACAAGCAGCACCGGCACGCGATTGGCGATCGTCATCGACAGCATGTCGGAGATCGCGGCGAAAAGCATGCAGAACGGAAAGACTACGAAGATCAGGGCTTCAAGCATCTGCGCGGGCCTATGGTCAACTATGCCTAGCCCAGCTTAGACATGTTCGATTAACGATTGATGAGACTGCGAGCTGAAAATCTGCGTACGACGAAACAGGGCCGCCAGTGAGGCGGCCCTGTTCTGGAAAACGACAGGACGTCGTGATCTGTTACGAAGCGTTGACCGAAGTGGCGATCCCGTTGAACTTCGCGTTCAGCGCGTTGCCCAGCGAGCCGGCGCCGACCATGATGGCGAGCGCGATGAGAGCGGCGATCAGACCGTATTCGATAGCGGTCGCGCCGGATTCGTCCTTCACAAAACGTGCAATGAGATTAGACATTCGAGAGCTCCTACTCCACGTGTTACAGCAGTTCCGTCAACTTCTCTTGGCGGCTGATCGGATACTGCCAATCTACGGAGAAGCTCTTTCGATCGGCTTAATAAACAGCCTTACCGATTCCTTTCCGGCTTCGAAGACATTGCGTGGTTAACCGTAAACTAAGTGACGCTATGGCCCGACAGGCACGTCAAGGGCCGCGAAAGGCGCAATTTAGCGATTTGGGATAAGGGCGGCCCGCTGCAGGCGATCACGATTCCGATCTCGACATCATCACGGCACTTCTCCGATTAACCGTTGGTTCACCAATCTCGTTCATGTTCCATTGAGCAGTTTGCCGCCGTGGAGCGCTTCAATGACCGGGCCGAGATCGTCCTTTCCGATTGCCGCGCTCCTTGCCGCCACGGCCTTTGTCGTGCCGGTCAAGGCTGGCGCCGGCATCGAGGTCACGATGAACCAGGCGAAGATCGTCAAACTGTCGAGCGCCGCCGATACGATCGTCGTCGGCAACCCGGCGATCGCCGACGCCTCCGTGCAGGATGCTTCGACGATCGTGCTGACGGGCAAAGGCTTCGGCGTAACCAACCTCGTCGTCCTCGATCAAGAGGGCCGTCCGATCGTCGACGAGCAGATCACTGTCGTGCGGCAGGACGCGTCGTCGGTGCGCATCTATCGGCGTGCCGAAATACAGACCATGTCCTGCACGCCGTATTGCGAAAGCTCGTATAAAAGCGATGCGGAGAAGGCCTCGGAAGCCGAGATGAGCGCCGGCCGGTAACGAGCGGATTGTTCTCACCCCGCTGAAATGCCGCTTCGGTTATCGGCCTGTTAAAACCTTTCCCTCGAATTTAACGATCATACAAACCGCACTTCAATGGGTTTCCGCTAATATTCCCTCCGACACCCCTTCAGGATCGGCAGACACGGGACATGATCAGAGCAGGACTCGCAGGCTTTTCCGCGCGCTTCCTTGGCGACCGGCGCGGCAGCACGGCTTTGGAGTTCGCGATGCTTGCCGTGCCATTTGCGCTCCTCATCTTTGCCATAATGGAAAGCTGCATTTCATTTGCCGGGCAAGAGGTGATGGCCAACATCACCGACGATGTCGCGCGCCAGCTACGGACGGGCCAGGTAAGGCAGGCCGATGTGACCGAGGCCACGCTGAAGACCATGATCTGCAGCCGACTGGAGATCATGGTCGCCAAGGACTGCCCGGGATTGGAGGTGGACCTGCGCGAGTATCCGACCTTCGCCGCCGCGGCCCAGGCGGGCTTCAAGATCCAAGACCGCGAAATCGTTCTGACCGGCACGGACCCCGCGGCTTTTACGGTATCCCCGGGCTTGGCTGAATCAATAAACATGCTGCGGGTTTTTTACAAATGGCCCGTCATGACCGATTTCATGGCCAAGTCGATGGCCAATCTGAACGACGGCAACACGTTGCATTTCGCATCGGTGACCTGGCAGAACGAGCCGTTCGACAATTGAAAACGCACCGTTGCGTGGGTGGGAAAAGGACGGAGGCATGGGGCGTGCGGGGGCACATATGAGGATCGCTGGGATATGCACGAAAACCATCCGGTTCTGCTCCGATCGCCGCGGTGTCGCGGCCGTTGAGTTTGCCTTCATCGTGCCCGTCCTGCTGATCATGTACTTCATGACCATGGAAGCCTCACAAGCCATCGAGACCAGCAAAAAGGTCAGTCGCATCGGCAGCATGGTGGCGGATCTCGTTACCCAGCAGCAGACCATCACGGCAGCCGATCTCGATGCGATCATGCAGATCGGCAACTCCACCCTTCGGCCGTACAACCGATCGACCCCGGAAATCATCATCACCGCAATACAGGTCACGGACGAAACGACGCCGAAGGTGCTGGTCGTGTGGTCACGCAAGATGGTCGGTAGCGCCTTCAGCGCCGCCACCGCCAAAAACTCAATCACCAAGGTTCCACCGGCGCTCGAGATCAAGGGCACCTTTCTCATTCGCGTCGAAAGTAATCTCGCATACCAGCCGATCATCACCTGGTCGGTGGACAGTGAGAAGCGGCTCGGATTGAGTTCGGCTTTCGACTCGATATCGATGGGCGAAACCTATTATCTCAGGCCCCGCAGGAGCCCGACGATTCCCTGCAGCACCTGCTGAAACGACCGCGCCCCACTCCGGCCGCCATGGCTATCGGCCGTTGCCTGACACCAGGCGCACGATGGCTGCAGCCATCGCGTAATCCTTCGGGCCAGCGACGGCGAAGCCGCCGGAATGTTTCGATTCCAGAAGATCGTAGACATCCGGCGACATCGATCTGAGATTCATGAGAAACACGGTGAGCCGCCGTTTGGCTTCGGGACCGAAATCGCTGCGGACGGCATGGGGACCATACCGCAGCAGGCCGGACGTCCACACGACCTGAAGTGCTGCTTTCGAAAGCCCTGTCATTTCCAGCCTGGCGACGTGCCGCCCGCAACATCCGGCTGGCCATCGGCCACCGCCGGCATCCAGCCGAAGATGGCATCGGCCTCGCCATCGACCAGCATCGTTTCAGCCGCCGCAGCCGAATTGGCGTGCGTCAGAAATGGCGCATCCTCGGCGATCTTGACGCCTTCGGCGGCCAGCCCGGCAAGCGGCAAGAGAACCGCCGACACTGTCCGGAGGCACCATGGCGACCCGATGTGCCTCCATCGCGGCCAGATCTGGGACCTTGCCGTCCCGCGTCAGCAAGACGGATCGGATGCCGATCACGCCGTCGGAATCGACAGGCGCCACAAGAGGCTCGACGCATTCGCAACGTTCGGATGCGATGGCGTAGGCGGTCGCCGAATAGACCGCATATTCGATGTGGACGTTGGCTTGCGCCTCGATCAGCGCCGCGTAGTCGCGGAAACGACAAACTCCACCTTCATGCCGAGCGCCTTGGTGTAGGCGTCCGTCAACAGCGCCAGACGCGGAACGGTGTTGCCGGCGCCGGGTTCGGCGACGATGCCGACACGAAACGTGCCGATGTCATCCCGCCAATCGGCGCGCACCGGGTTTGACCAGGCCGCACCCAGCAGCGTCATGATGGCTGCGGAGGCCTTCAAGGCATGCCTGAGTTCCCTGCTGGTTTTCGTCGATCCACGCCGATGCCGGCATTTCGACACATCTCAACTATCGCGCCAAGCCGTCTGCTTCCGAATTGCCAATGGCGGCGCGGCCCCCTATGTCTGGGCGGACAGACAAACGATAATAATGAATCCCTGCAATGGCGCGCGCCTTCCTTTTTGTTCTCGATTCCTTCGGCATCGGCGGCGCGGCCGACGCTGAGCGCTATGGCGACACCGGTTCCAACACGTTTGGGCACATCGCTAGAGCCTGCGCCGAAGGCCGGGCGGATCGCGAGGGGCTGCGCAAAGGCCCGCTTTTCATACCCAACATGCTCTCGCTCGGCCTGGGCCACGCAGCGAAAACCGCGACAGGATTCAGCATCGACAGCGGCGGCGAGGCCCATCTCGCCTCCGCCTTCCATGGCGCGGCGCAGGAGATTTCGAGCGGCAAGGACACGCCATCAGGCCATTGGGAAATCGCCGCCTTGCCGGTTCGCTTCGACTGGGGCTATTTCCCGGACACGGTTCCCGCCTTTCCAGCCGAACTGACCGAAGCGATCATCCGCGAAGGAGAGGTGCCGGGCATTCTCGGCAATTGCCATGCCCCGGGCACTGAGATCATCGAGCGTTTCGGGGAGGAGCATATCCGCACCGGCAAGCCGATCTGCTACACTTCGGTCGACTCCGTCCTGCAGATCGCCGCGCATGAAGTTCACTTCGGCCTGGAACGGCTCTACGAATTCTGCAAGGTGGTGCGCAGGCTGGTCGATCCGCTGAACATCGGACGGGTGATCGCGCGGCCCTTCATTGGGGAAACCGCCGCCAGCTTCGAACGGACGCACAGCCGCCGGGACTATTCGGTGCCGCCGCCTGAACCGACCCTGCTCGACCGGTTGACGGCGCGCGGCAGCCGGGTCATCGCGGTCGGCAAGATCGGCGACATCTTCGCCCATCGCGGCATTTCGGAAGTGCGTAAGGCCGCCGGCAACATGGCGATGTTCGACAAGGCGCTCGGCGCGATGGCTGACGCGGGCGACGGCGATCTCGTCTTCGCCAATTTCGTCGATTTCGACACAGAGTTCGGCCATCGGCGCGATGTTGCCGGCTATGCCGCCGCGCTCGAGGCCTTCGACCGGCGGCTGCCGGAGGCGCTTGCACGGCTGAGGCAAGGCGACCTTCTCATCCTCACGGCAGACCATGGTAACGATCCGACCTGGCACGGCACCGATCATACACGCGAACGCATTCCGGTGATCGGCACGGGACCAGGTTTTGGCGGCGACATTGGGCTCAGAACGACGTTCGCCGACATCGGTGAAACCGTCGCCGAGCATCTTGGTCTGGCACGCGGCCGTCACGGCACCTCCTTCTATGCATCGATATGCGGCCATGCCTGAGTTGCCTGAGGTCGAAACGGTGCGGCGGGGCCTGCAGCCGGTTCTGGAAGGCGCCCGTATCGCCCGCGTCGAGGCACGCCGGCCCGACCTGCGCTTTCCGTTTCCCGAAAAATTCTTGGAGAGGCTGACCGGCAAGACAATTACAGCGCTCGGCCGCCGGGCCAAATACCTGACGATGCACCTGAAAGGCGGTCCGGTGCTGATCTGCCATCTCGGCATGTCGGGTTCGTTCCGCATCGAAACGTCCGATGACAGCGAAATGCCCGATAGCAGCGAAATGTTGGGTGCGTTTTATCACGAGCGCTCGAAAAGCGCGGTACACGACCATGTCGTCTTCCATATCGTCTCTCCCGAAGGCACCCGGTCCCGCGTGACCTTCAACGATCCGCGCCGTTTCGGCTTCATGCTGTTTTCCGAAGGGGCACCCGACACGCATCCGATGCTCGCGGGGCTGGGCGTCGAGCCGACAGGCAATGCGTTGGACGGCGAGTTGGTCGCCTCGCTGCTGAAAGGCCGGAAGTCGCCGCTGAAGGCAGCACTTCTCGATCAGCGGCTGATCGCCGGGCTCGGCAATATCTATGTGTCGGAGGCCCTGTGGCGCGCCGGTCTGTCGCCGTTGCGCGAGGCGGGCACCATAGCAAAACCTGGAAAGAAGGCCAAACAGCAGCGCGACGCCCTGGCCGAAGCCATCCGCGCGGTGATCGCCGACGCGATCGCCGCCGGCGGATCGTCGTTGCGCGACTATATGCAGACCGACGGGTCTCTGGGCTATTTCCAGCATTCGTTCGCGGTCTACGATCGCGAGGGCGAACCCTGCTCCAAGCACGGCTGCGGCGGCCATATAGAGCGCATCGTGCAAAGCGGGCGTTCCACCTTCTATTGCCGGACCTGTCAGTTGTGAGCTAGGTGCCGGGTGTGAGCTAGGTGCCTGGTGTGACCTAGATGCCGAGTATGAGCTGGACGCCAGATGTAAGTTAGATGACCGAGTGAGGAGATACAGTCATGGCCTATGAAACGATCATCGTGGAAACCCGCGGCAAGGTCGGGCTGATCACGCTGAACCGGCCGAAGGCGCTCAATGCGCTGAACTCCCAGGTCCTGGCGGAAATGGTAGCGGCCGTGAATGGCTTCTGCGCGAATGCCGACATCGGCGCGATGGTCATCACCGGCTCCGAAAAAGCCTTCGCGGCAGGTGCGGACATCAAGGAAATGCAGGCGATCTCCTTTGTCGACGCTTATGTGCAGGACTTCTTTGTCGGCTGGGAAGAGTTCACCCGGGCGCGCAAGCCTGTTATCGCGGCGGTGGCCGGCTATGCGCTCGGCGGCGGCTGCGAACTGGCGATGATGTGCGATTTCATCATCGCCGCCGACAACGCCAAGTTCGGCCAGCCCGAGATCACGCTCGGCGTCATGCCGGGCATGGGCGGATCGCAGCGCCTCACCCGCTTCGTCGGCAAATCGAAGGCGATGGACATGTGCCTGACCGGACGGATGATGGATGCGGCGGAAGCCGAGCGTTGCGGTCTGGTGTCGCGTGTGGTGCCCGCCGTCGAGCTGCTCGAGGAGGCGTTGAAGGCGGCGGCCAAGATAGCCGATTTTTCGCTGCCGTCGGTGATGATGGCGAAAGAGGCCGTCAACCGCGCCTATGAAACGACACTGGCCGAAGGGCTGCGGTTCGAGCGCCGGCTGTTTCACTCGCTGTTTGCGCTCGATGACCAGAAGGAAGGCATGGCGGCCTTTGCCGAGAAGCGGAAGCCAAATTTCACGAACCGATAGATCGTGACGACAGCGGCCAGAAGCGAGCGACAGCAGCGGCCAAAAAGAAGGCGAAGCAGCGTTGACGCGCCGGAAAAGCTGAACTATAAGCCGCACCAACCGAGGCGGCCCTGTGGCTGCCCGTTTGTTTTTGCGCCCTGCGGCATCCCGCATGCGCTCACCAGATCAGAAGAGAGGCATCATGGCCAATACCTCCTCGGCCAAAAAGGCAACGCGCAAGATCGCCCGTCGCACGGCGATCAACAAGAACCGCCGCTCGCGCGTGCGGACCTACATCCGCCAGGTCGAAGAGGCGCTCGCCTCGGGCGATAAGGCTGCCGCGCAGGCTGCTTTCAAGGTGGCGGAGCCGGAATTGATGCGCGCCGCGACCAAGGGCGTGGTGCACAAGAATACGGCGTCCCGCAAGGTCTCGCGCCTGGCGCAGCGACTCAAGGTGCTGTCGGCCTAATATACCTTTACTGATCTTGTCCTCTTCAAGCCCGGCCGCTCGTGCCGGGTTTTTTCGTTTGCCGGCAACTACTTAAAAAGAAATCTCGCAAACGGACACTCCGCACGATTTCAATGTTCGAAATGCTTTGCCGGCATATACATGCCTGCTGATAGGCGCAGCCGCTGAAAGCGTTCACGGCGAAGATATCGGCTGTCAAAAATCAGCTATATTTTTCAATATGTTATTGACGGTCATCCACAGCTTGTTCACATCGGGCGCGGGGGATGGGGAACATTTGCCTGTCAAGAAAATTATTTCAGAAAATTTCGCGCGATGCGGCCTTTTTCATATTCGCCGGAAAAGGGTTTGAATCACAATGGCTTTGTCAAAACATGCCAGTGCAACGCAGGCTCCGAACCCGTCTGCGCTAACCACATTCCTTAAAAATCCGTTAGGCGTGGCCTTGCCCTATCCACAGCGATTTCGTTAATGTCGGTCTATCGAGAGGGACGGGCCGTTGGCCCTTAACCCAGCCTGAATCGGCCAGCAAAAAATGGCAGAATTCGTGACGTGGATCATTTCCGCGTACGGGCTTGGTTTGTCTTTTCGATACGGTAGGGGATTGGCGTAATTGTACATGGCAGATCAATAACGCGCCGGCGTTTTCGCCGGAGGGAGTTGTATGCCCTGACATGACCAAAGCGGGCTGGCTCTGATGAGGCGGCGCCGGTTCCCTGACAATGAGGCGACATCATTTGCCGGCGGCGGCGATGGTGTCGCAGCGAGGACACGGTCGCCGGAAACATGGATGCAGGAGGCGCATTCCCGGCGGAAAAGGTACAAAAGGACAAGGAACTCGATCATGCAGAGCGGCATCGAAAGGGAGCTTACGGGCGACCTCCCATTCCCTGGAACCTTAACCGAAGGGGACGATATGTCGGCTTCCATCGACGCGGAACAAAAGTTCGACCGGGTCAAGGCCCAGTTGAAGGCGCGTCTTGGAACCGAAGTCTATTCGAGCTGGTTCGGACGCATGAAGGTCGCCGAGGCGTCCCGGGGCATTGTCCGCATCTCGGTTCCCACCGCCTTCCTGCGCTCGTGGATCAACGGCCACTATCTCGACCTCATCGCCGAGCTCTGGAAACACGAGGATCCTGAAATCCTCAAGGTCGAGATCGTCGTGCGCACCGCTACCCGCCCGGGGCGCAACGGCGTCGAGCCCGAAGTGGCCCCGACGCGCAAGATGACCAGGCAAGCGCAAACGGCGCTGGCCGCGGGAACAGCAAGCCCCGGCAGGCTGGAGCGGGTACCGGCACCTCGCCCGGGAACGCCTGCAGAGACCGAGTTCCGGCACAATGTGCTCGGTTCGCCGCTTGACCCGCGCTACACGTTCGGCTCCTTTATCGAGGGACCGTCGAACCGGGTGGCGTTTGCCGCCGCCAAAGCGGTGGCGGAATCGCAGTCGAGCGCCGTACGCTTCAATCCGCTCTTTCTTCACGCGACGGTGGGGCTGGGCAAGACGCACCTGCTGCAGGCGATCGCGGCGGAATCGCTGAAGCAAAATCCGAAGTCGCGTGTCGTCTATCTCACGGCCGAATATTTCATGTGGCGGTTTGCCACCGCGATCCGCGACAACAACGCGCTGACGCTGAAGGAACAGCTACGCGACATCGACCTTCTCATCATCGACGACATGCAGTTCCTGCAAGGCAAGTCGATCCAGCATGAATTCTGCCATCTGATCAACATGCTGCTCGACAGCGCCAAGCAGGTGGTGGTCGCAGCCGACCGGCCGCCGTCGGAACTGGAATCACTGGAGCCCCGCGTCCGCTCGCGCCTCAACGGCGGCGTCGCGCTCGAAATGTCGGCGCCGGATTTCGCCATGCGCATCGGCATGCTCAAGCTGCGCCTTGCTACCGCCAAGGCCGATGATGCGTCGCTCGACATCTCGGACGAGATCCTCAACCATGTCGCTCGCACGGTGACCGGCAGCGGGCGCGAACTCGAAGGTGCGTTCAACCAGCTTCTGTTTCGCCAGTCGTTCGAACCGCAGATCACCATCGACCGCATCGACGAGATCCTCGGCCACATCTATCGTTCGGGCGAGCCGAAGCGGGTGCGCATCGAGGACATCCAGCGCATCGTCGCGCGCCACTACAATGTGTCGAAGACAGAACTTCTGTCCAACCGGCGCACGCGTACGATCGTCAAGCCGCGGCAGGTCGCCATGTACCTGTCGAAGGTGATGACACCGCGCTCCTTGCCGGAGATCGGACGGCGTTTCGGTGGCCGCGACCACACGACGGTGCTGCATGCGGTGCGCAAGATCGAGGATCTTTCAGGCGTCGACAACACGCTGGCGCAGGAGCTCGAATTGCTGAGAAGACTGATCAACGATCAGGCCTGATCGGCCCGAAAAACGCCAGCTCGCGGACTTCGCCAGTTTTATCCCCAGAAAGCCCGAGTAACCGGTCCGAACCGGTAGCGCGGGCTTGCGTTTACGGGTTTTTTCCTGTCAGTTTCTGAGCCTGTTCAGACCTTTCGCGGGTTGCCGCTTGCCGGAGACCCGCTCATTCATTCAAGCGAGCCTGTTTCGTCATGCGTGTTATCCTGGAACGGTCAAATCTCCTGAAGTCGCTCAACCACGTTCATCGCGTGGTCGAGCGGCGCAACACCATACCGATCCTGTCGAACGTGCTGCTGAGCGCCGAAGGCGCCACCCTCGAAATGAAGGCGACCGACCTCGATCTGGAGGTGACCGAAGCCACGCCCGCCAAGGTGGAGCGCGGCGGGGCGACGACGGTTCCGGCGCATCTGCTCTACGACATCGTGCGCAAGCTCGCCGACGGCGCGGAGGTCATGCTGAAGACCGACGAGGACGGCAACGCCATGACGGTGACGTCGGGCCGCTCGAGCTTCCGTCTCCAATGTCTGCCGCAATCCGATTTCCCGGCGCTTTCGGCCGGATCGTTCTCGCATATCTTCCGGCTCGATTCGGTCGCGCTCAAGGGCCTTATCGAGAAGACCCAATTTGCCATCTCCACCGAAGAGACGCGTTACTACCTGAACGGCATCTACCTGCACACGCATGACGCCGACGGCAAGCTGAAGCTGCGCTCGGTAGCGACCGACGGCCATCGGCTGGCGCGCGCCGAGATCGACGCGCCGGCAGGATCCGAAGGCATGCCGGGCATCATCATTCCGCGCAAGACGGTCAGCGAGCTGCAAAAGCTTGTCGATGACCCGGACGTCGCCGTGACCACCGAATTGTCCGACACCAAAATCCGTTTCACCATCGGCAGTGTCGTTTTGACCTCGAAGCTGATCGACGGCACCTTCCCGGATTATCAGCGGGTCATCCCGACCGGCAACGACAAGAAGCTGATCATCGACCGCCAGAGTTTCGCCGCCGCCGTCGACCGCGTCTCGACCATTTCGTCGGAACGCGGCCGGGCAGTGAAGCTTTCGATTGGAGAAGGCCAGGTCACGCTTGCGGTCAACAATCCGGATTCGGGCAGCGCCACAGAGGAACTGGCCGCGGACTATTCGTCCGACGCGATCGAAATCGGCTTTAACGCCAAATATCTGCTTGACGTCGCAGCCCAGTTGACCGGCACTGAGGCAAAATTCATGCTGGCGGACGCCGGTTCGCCGACGCTGATCCACGACATGGCCGACGAAACCACGCTCTACGTGCTGATGCCGATGCGGGTATAGGCCCGAACGAGGCCATCTTGTTGTCATGACCGGAGTTGCGAAGCAGTCTGAGCGCGACCAGCAGACTCATATAAGTAAGCTGTCACTTACGAACTTCCGCAATTACGCAGCACTGTCGATCGACCTCGACCCCGGCGCCGTGGTTTTTTCCGGTGACAATGGCGCCGGCAAAACCAACCTGCTGGAAGCGATTTCCCTGCTGACGCCGGGTCGCGGCCTGCGCCGTGCACCTTATGCCGACGTGGCGCGTGAAGGCGGGGACGGCGGCTTTGCCATCCATGTCCGGCTCGATGGGCCGGACGGACCGATCGAGATCGGCACCGGCATTGCAGGCGGCGATGCCGCCGGCGAGGGCGGCCGGCGGGTGCGGATCAATGGCGCGGCAGCGCGCTCGGCGGAGGACATGCTGGAATGGCTGCGCGTCGTCTGGCTGACACCGGCGATGGATGCATTGTTCACCGGGCCGGCCGCAGACCGCCGGCGCTTTCTCGACCGACAGGTGCTGGCGATCGATCCGGGCCACGGCCAGCGCGCGCTAGACTACGAAAAAGCGATGCGCGGCCGCAATCGGCTGTTCGCCGAAGGCTCGCGTGACGGAGCCTGGTTCGATGCGATCGAGACGCAAATGGCCGAAACCGGTGTAGCGATTGCCGCGGCGCGTGCCGAACTGGTGCGCCTGCTCGCAGCCATGATCGACAGGCTGCCAAGCGCCGGCCCGTTTCCGCAAGCCGACATCGGCCTGTCGGGCACGTTGGAAAGCGAAGTCGGCACCACCGCGGCTGTCGATGTCGAGGAGCGGTTCCGCCAAGCGCTTGCCGAAGGCCGCGATCGCGACCGCGCCGCCGGGCGCACCCTCGACGGCCCGCACCGTTCGGATCTCGTGGTGCGGCACCGGCCCAAGGCGATGCCGGCCGAACTCTGTTCGACCGGCGAGCAGAAGGCGCTGCTGGTCGGCATGGTCCTGTCGCATGCCCGGCTGACCGGCGAGATGTCGGGCATGACGCCGATCCTGCTGCTCGACGAGATCGCCGCCCATCTCGACGGCGGCCGGCGTGCGGCGCTGTTCTCGATCCTCGAAGAGCTGAACTGCCAGGCTTTCATGACCGGGACCGATGCGGCGCTGTTTTCCAGTCTCAAGGGACGCGCGCAGTTCCTGACCGTCGATCATGGCATGGTTAGCCCAACCATTTGACTTCTTGGATATCGTTATCCCAAGACTGCTGCGCACCCTCTGGCCAAGCCCGAGGGCAGGCTTTGCGGGTGACGTGAATTGACGCCTGACAAGGTTTTTCTTCCGCTATATGGTCCGGCGATGATCACCACCACGCTAACCGACGAAGAACTCGAACGCTACGCCCGCCACATCGTGCTGCCCGAAATCGGCGGCGCCGGCCAGCAGCGACTGAAGCGTGCGCGGGTCCTGGTCATCGGCGCCGGCGGGCTGGGGGCTCCGGTGCTCGAATATCTTGCGGCCGCCGGCGTCGGCACACTCGGCATCGTCGACGACGACAGCGTCTCGCTATCAAACCTTCAAAGACAGGTGATCCACGACACCGACACTGTCGGCATGGCGAAGACCGACAGTGCCAAAGCGGCGATCGCCCGCATCAATCCCCACGTCGCCGTGGAACTGCACAATCTCAGGCTGACAGCGGACAACGCCCCAGCCCTCGTCGCCCGCTATGACATCGTCGTCGACGGCTCCGACAATTTCGAAACACGTTATGCGGTGGCCGAGGCCTGCGCCGCGGAAAGGCGACCATTGGTGCATGCCGCCGTCGGCCGCTTCGACGGCTCGGTGACGGTGCTGAAACCGTTCGAGACCGGCACAGACGGCAACCCGAATCCAAATTATCGCGATCTTTTTCCGGATCCACCGCCGGCGGGCCTGGTACCGTCCTGTGCCGTCGCCGGCGTACTCGGCGTGCTGACCGGCGTCATCGGGACGCTGCAGGCGATGGAGACGATCAAGCTGATCGCCGGCATCGGCGAGCCGCTGGTCGGCCGGCTGCTGCTTTACGATGCATTGACCGCGCGCTTCGACACGATCCGCTACAAGAGAAACTAGATCTTGGGCAGCCTGGTTTCCGCCGAGCAGCTTCCGGCCGATTTCGATCGTTGGGACGAGGTGCTGGCGCTGATCATGCGCGCCTTCGCCTCGATGGACGGCCTCATCGATCCACCATCCTCGGCGCATCGGCTCACGGTCGAGAATCTTCGGGACAAGGCCCGGCAAGAGACGGGCTTTGCGGCGCTGAAGGACGGCAGGATCGTCGGCTGCGTTTTTGTTCTGGAGCGGGCCAATGATTTCTATGTCGGAAAGCTCGCGGTTGAACCGGGCTTTCAGGGACAAGGCATTGGCAGGCAGTTGATGCAAGCGGTCGAGGATCTCGCCCGCAACCGCGGCAAGCCTGCGATCGAGCTTCAGACGCGGATCGAACTGACCGGAAATCACGCCGCCTTTGCCCGCCTCGGCTTTCGCGAAACGGAAAGGACGGCGCACAAGGGCTACGACCGTCCGACCTCGATCACCATGCGCAAGGTGCTCTCGTAAGCCCTCGCTGACTTAAGATGGAACCTCGTCACGTCCGTAGCGGCAGTACGCGATCCGGCGGCCGGTGGCCATCGAAGAAGGCGCGGATGTTGATGATCACCTTCTCGCCCATGTCGATGCGGCCTTCGAGCGTCGCCGACCCCATATGCGGCAACAGCACGACCTTGCCCTTGGCCGCGAGCTTCAGCAATTTGCTGTTCAGCGCCGGCTCATGCTCGTAGACATCGAGGCCGGCGCCGGCGATCTTGCCGTCCTGGATCAGCTTGACCAGAGAGTCCTCGTCGATGATGTCGCCGCGCGCTGTGTTGACGATGTAAGCGGACGGTTGCAGAAGCGCCAGCCGCCGCGCCGAAAGCAGATGGAAGGTCGCCGGCGTCGACGGACAATTGACCGATATGATGTCCATGCGGGCAAGCATCTGGTCGAGGCTTTCCCAGTAGGTCGCCTCCAGCTCATCCTCGACCGCCGGCAGCACGCGATGGCGGTTGTGATAGTGGATCGACAGGCCAAAGGCCTTGGCCCGCCGGGCGACGGCGGTGCCGATGCGGCCCATGCCTACAATGCCGAGGCGTTTGCCCCAGATACGTCGGCCGAGCATCCAGGTCGGCGACCAGCCGGCCCATTTCTTGTCGCCGGTCAGCACATTGGCGCCTTCCGCCAGCCGCCGCGGCACCGCCAGCATTAGCGCCATGGTCATGTCGGCCGTATCCTCGGTCAACACGTTCGGCGTGTTGGTGACGGAAATGCCCTTCTTCGCTGCTGCCGCCACATCGATCTTGTCGACGCCGTTGCCGAAATTGGCGATCAGCTTGAGGTTGTCGCCAGCCTGAGCGATCAGCGCTGCGTCGATATGATCGGTTATGGTCGGCACCAGCACGTCGGCTTCCTTGACCGCCGCGACCAGTTCCGGCTGCGTCATCGGCCTGTCTTCGACATTCAGCCGGGCGTCGAACAGCTCACGCATACGGGTCTCGACCGGGTCGGGCAGCTTGCGCGTGATGACGACGAGGGGCCTTTTTCTGCCTACCATTGTTTCCTCGAAACCCGACCTCGTTGAGACCTCTTTAACCAAGACAGGCGAAACTGCAGGCCGGTCGCGGTGCCAGTTCTCCATGTAACAAGAGGTTCCGCCGAAGACAAAGAAAAAGGGGCGCAAAGGCCGATGAGCCGGCGCCGAAAGGAATGAAAGTGTCTGGTTTCGCGTCGCTCCGCCTGGCCCTCAGCGCAGCATTTCTCGGCGCTCTCCTTTATTCCCCTCATGTGGCGGCACAGAATGCAGCAGCACCCGCCCAGAGCGCAACGCTCGGGCCGAGCGGCCTGCCGCTGCCGCGTTTCGTCAGCCTGAAAGCGGGCCGCGTCAACTCCCGCGTCGGACCAGGCGTCAACTATTCCGTCGACTGGATGTATATGAAGCCCGGCCTGCCGATGGAGATCATCCAGGAATTCGACACCTGGCGTCGTGTGCGCGATGCCGACGGCTCGGAAGGCTGGATCAACCAGTCGCTGCTTTCAGGCCGCCGCACGGCGATCGTAGCACCCTGGCAGCGGGGCAAAGATGCCCGAGTCAACCTTCTCGACGACCCGGAAAAGGATGCCAGCATCGTCGCGATCATCGAGCCGGGCGCCATGGGCACGATCAAGTCCTGTGACGGCCAGTGGTGCGAGATGACCTTCAACGGCCACACCGGCTGGCTCGCCCAGTCGCTTGTCTGGGGCGCCTATCCGGGCGAACGGGTCAAGAACTAACCTCTTCTTGGCGGTTCGGGATCACGGTCGAGAGGCAGGTACAGCCGAGACGGTATCTCACGGCCTCATGAAGCGCCAATCAGTCGCGGCGTTTGGGGCGCAGTCTCACCACGATGTCGACATTGGCGATCTCCATGCCTTCCGGCGGCTCCGGCAGGTTGGAAACCGTGACAGGACCGCTGGCGATATCGAAGATCCTGTTTTCACCTTCAATGTAGAAATGGTGATGATCGGAGGTGTTGGTGTCGAAGTAGGTCTTCGACCCCTCGACGGCCAGGATGCGCAGAAGGCCCGCCTGGGTGAATTGATGAAGGGCGTTGTAAACGGTGGCGAGCGACACCGGCACGCCGGCGGCGATCGCCTCCTCGTGCAGTTCCTCAGCCGACAGATGGCGGTCGCCCTTGGCGAAAAGCAGATCGGCCAGCGCAATGCGCTGACGCGTCGGCCTCAGGCCAGCTTCGCGAACCCGCTTGTCCACAGCAACATTTTCCTTTCGGCAGCCCAGATCCATCTATCCGTCCAAGCTCACAGTTTCGCCTCAAGACATGCACAGAATGGCAAAAAACGAACATCGACCGAAACTGGGCACCCCCGACATATATTCTGTCGGCCGAATACGATCAATAGCGCGCATTGACCCAGGCAGACGGGCAGGTTAAGCGCAAACGCCGGTTTCCGGCCTGAAATAGATTGTGTTAGGAAACCAACGACAAGGGCGCGCTACCGCCCGGACGATTACGGGGACGAGATTGATGGCGGTTTCGAAATCCAGCTATGATTACGAAGAACTGCTTGCCTGCGCCCGCGGCGAGCTGTTCGGATCTGGAAACGCCCAGCTCCCCTATCCGCCGATGCTGATGTTCGACCGCATCACCGAAATCAGCGAGACGGGCGGTGCCTTCGACAAGGGCTTCATTCGCGCGGAATTCGACATCAAGCCGGACCTGTGGTTTTTCGCCTGCCATTTCATCGGCAATCCCATCATGCCGGGATGCCTGGGCCTCGACGCCATGTGGCAATTGACGGGATTCTACCTCGGCTGGCTCGGCGAGCCGGGCAAGGGCATGGCGCTCTCGACCGGCGAAGTGAAATTCAAAGGCATGGTGACGCCGTCGGTCAAGAAGGTGGAATATGGCGTGGACTTCAAGCGCGTGATGCGCGGGCGGCTGGTGCTTGGTATCGCCGATGGCTGGCTGAAGGCGGATGGTGAACCCATATACGCAGCAACGGATCTCAAGGTGGGTCTGTCCAAGCAATCGGCCGCCGCCTGACCGGCGCCTCCACAGCGCCGCGAGTCCGCGGCACGCGCAAAGGAAGCTGTAGAACTTAATTTGCGCATGATCCTTGTCCGACAAGTTTCGGGTCATGCGCTGGAAGGAGTTGCGAATGAGACGGGTCGTAGTAACAGGCCTCGGCATCGTGTCGTCGATCGGCAACAATGCCAACGAGGTGCAGGCCTCGCTCCACGATGCCAGATCCGGCATCAGCTTCTCCGATTCCTTCGCCGAACACGGTTTCCGCTGCCAAGTCTGGGGGGCGCCGACGCTCGACCCCTCCGCGCTGATCGATCGTCGCGCCATGCGCTTCTTGTCGCAAGGTGCGGCCTGGAATCATGTCGCCATGGACCAGGCTATCGTGGACGCTGGACTTGGCGAGAACGACATCACCAATGAGCGCACGGGTATCGTCATGGGATCGGGCGGACCATCGACCCGAACCATCGTCGAAGCCGCCGAAACCACGCTCAAGAATGGCAGCCCCAAGCGCATCGGCCCGTTCGCCGTGCCGAAGGCGATGTCGTCGACCGCTTCGGCGACACTCGCCACCTGGTTCAAGATCCACGGCGTCAACTATTCGATCTCTTCGGCCTGCTCGACCTCGGCGCATTGCATCGGCAATGGCTACGAACTGATCCAGTGGGGCAAGCAGGACATGGTCTTCGCCGGCGGTCATGAGGATCTCGACTGGACGATGTCGGACCTGTTCGACGCGATGGGCGCCATGTCCTCCAAGTTCAACGACCGGGCATCGGCCGCCTCCCGCGCCTATGACGTCGATCGCGACGGCTTCGTCATTGCCGGCGGCGCCGGCGTGCTGGTCCTGGAAGAGCTCGAGCACGCCAAGGCGCGCGGCGCCAAGATCTACGCCGAGGTCGTCGGCTATGGCGCGACCTCCGACGGCTACGACATGGTGGCGCCCTCGGGCGAAGGCGCGGTGCGCTGCATGCGGCAGGCGCTGGCGACCGTCTCTTCGCCGGTCGACTACATCAACACGCACGGCACCTCGACGCCGGTCGGCGACTCCAGGGAAATGGGCGCGATCCGCGAGGTGTTCGGCGAAAACATGCCTTTCATCACCTCGACGAAATCACTGACTGGCCATTCGCTGGGTGCGGCCGGCGTGCAGGAATCGATCTACTCGATCCTGATGATGCAAGGCGGCTTCATCGGCGAGAGCGCCCATATCGAGCAGCTCGATCCGGAATTCGAGGGCATGCCGATCGTGCGTGATCGCATCGACGATGCCAGGATCGACACCGTTTTGTCCAACTCGTTCGGTTTCGGCGGCACCAACGCAACGCTGATTTTCCAGCGCTATTCCGCATAAGGATTGCCGATTATGGACGGATTGATGAAGGGCAAGCGCGGGCTTGTCATGGGTGTCGCCAACGACCATTCGATCGCCTGGGGCATCGCCCGGAAACTGTCCGAACATGGGGCAGAACTCGCCTTCACTTATCAGGGCGAAGCCTTCGGGCGCCGGGTCAAGCCGCTCGCCGACAAGCTCGGCTCCTCGCTGGTCGTCCC
Source organism: Mesorhizobium sp. f-mel (assembly GCF_053850215.1). NCBI lineage: Bacteria > Pseudomonadati > Pseudomonadota > Alphaproteobacteria > Hyphomicrobiales > Phyllobacteriaceae > Mesorhizobium > Mesorhizobium sp. f-mel. The sequence goes on along the minus strand of NZ_JBSPTO010000001.1, from coordinate 85,118 downwards.
TTGCGACGTCGAGGACAGCGCATCGGTTGCCGCTACCTTCGAGACCTTAGGCGAGGCCTGGGGCGGGCTGGACTTCGTCGTCCACGCCATCGGCTTTTCCGACAAGAACGAGCTGAAGGGCCTTTACGCCGACACCAGCCGCGACAATTTCGTCCGCACCATGGTCATCTCCTGCTACTCCTTCACCGAGGTCGCCCGTCATGCCGCCCCGCTGATGAAGGGCAGCGGCTCGATGATCACGCTGACCTATGCCGGTTCCGTCCGTGTCATGCCGAACTATAACGTCATGGGCGTGGCCAAGGCCGGGCTGGAAGCCAGCGTCCGCTATCTCGCCAACGACTACGGCCCGCGCGGCATCAGGGTGAACGGCATATCGGCGGGACCGGTGCGGACGCTGGCGGGCGCCGGGATTTCCGATGCGCGCCACATGTTTTCCTACCAGCAGCGCAACTCGCCGCTGCGCCGTACAGTGACCATCGACGAAGTCGGTGGTTCCGCGCTCTACCTCCTCTCCGACCTGTCGTCGGGCGTCACCGGCGAAATCCACTATGTCGATTCCGGCTACCACATCGTCTCGATGCCGGCGCTCGACGAGCTGAAGCGGACCGACAACGTACGAGATTAATTCGGCCCGTAAAAATGCGGCGGCCTTGCCGGCAAGCAGACTGGTCGAAGAGCGCGGCCATCGATTCGCGAACCACGCCTTGCCAATCTGCACCTGAACTCCGCTTCAGCGGCGCGCCGCGAGAACCTTGAACATCCCGTCGCGGGCGATCTCGGCATGGCTGGAGAAGGCGGCCGCCAGCACCGGCTCGTAGGGAAGCTGACGGTTCGCCACCATGAACAGCCGCCCACCCGGCTTCAGCGCCTTTGCCGCGGCGCGGATCATGCCGGCACCGATCTCCGGCTCGGCCGCCCGGCTGCGATGGAAGGGCGGGTTCATGACGATGGCGTCATAGCGCCGCTCGACCGGCTCGCTCAAAAGATCGATCCAAAAGAAATTGGGTTCCGCCGCTGTATTGCCGATATTGCCTTTCGCCGCCTCCAGCGCATCGAACTCGGCCTCGTAGAGATCGAGCGCCGATATGCCACGTGAGCGGGCGACGACCTCGGCCGCCACATAGCCCCAGCCGGCGCAGAAATCGGCAACGCTGCCACGCAGATCGTTAGGCAGGTTGTCCACCAGCAATTTCGAACCTGTATCGATCTTGTCGAAAGAGAACATGCCTGGCGCGGTGCGGAACCGGGCCTCGAGCAGAAGGGTTGGATTGGCGGCGCGAAGCGCTGCCGCTACCGCGGCGTTGGCCGGTCGACGGAACCAGAAGGCGATGCCGTGATGCTTCGGCAAATGGCCGTCGAGCGGCACAAGCTCGCCGATGCGCTTGCGCAGGCTGGCAATGCCATCGTCCTTGGCGCCGGCGACGACAATCGATCCGTCCGGCCTGACACGCTCTATCGCCTCGGCGATGCGCAATTCGTTTTGCCCGCGATGACGGCCGGCAAGCACCAGTGCCGCATCGAAACCTTCGCCCTCCAGGCGCGGCGTGACCGTGAAGCCCGACCCCTGCAGCACGCGAAAATGCTGGCGGAAGCCTTGCACCAGATGCAGTGCTGCATCGAAGCCTTCTGGCAGGCGGAAACCCGGTTCGGCGCCGAGAAAGAGGACACGCTCGCCCTTACGCGGCAGGGAGACAGCCTCGGCCTCGAACGGATGGAACAGTGTCTTCAGCGGCTCGGCGGACATTCTTCGATCCAGAAGTGCTGCTTGCTTTGAAAATGAAAACGGGCGCGACATCCGCCGCGCCCGCTTCGATTGTACCGTCAGATCGCTCAGGCGGCGTCTTCTTCGCCTTCGGCCTTCTTGTCGCGGGCGATTTCCTTGCCGGTGGCCTGGTCAACGACCTTCATCGACAGGCGGACCTTGCCGCGCTCGTCGAAGCCCATCAGCTTGACCCAGACCTTGTCGCCTTCCTTGACGACGTCAGAAGTCTTGGCGACGCGGTCATTGGCGAGCTGCGAGATGTGGACGAGGCCGTCACGCGGACCGAAGAAGTTTACGAAAGCGCCGAAGTCGGCGGTCTTGACGACCGTGCCCTCGTAGATCTCGCCGACTTCCGGCTCGGCGACGATAGTGTGGATCCACTTCTTGGCCGCCTCGATCTCCTTGGCGTTGGACGAAGCGATCTTGACCGTGCCGTCGTCCTCGATGTTGATCTTGGCGCCGGTCTTTTCGACGATCTCGCGGATGACCTTGCCGCCCGAGCCGATCACGTCGCGGATCTTGTCGGTCGGGATGTGCATGACCTCGATGCGCGGCGCGAATTCGCCGAGTTCGGAACGCGCGCCGGAGAGCGCATGGCCCATTTCGCCGAGGATATGCTGGCGGCCATCCTTGGCCTGGTCCAGCGCGATCTTCATGATCTCCTCGGTGATGCCTTCGATCTTGATGTCCATCTGCAGCGAGGTGATGCCGTTGGCGGTGCCGGCAACCTTGAAGTCCATGTCGCCGAGATGATCCTCGTCGCCGAGAATGTCGGAGAGCACCGCGAAGCGCTCGCCTTCCTTGATCAGACCCATGGCAATGCCGGCGACCGGCTTGGCCAGCGGCACGCCGGCATCCATCAGCGCCAGCGAGGTGCCACAGACGGTGGCCATCGACGACGAACCGTTGGACTCGGTGATCTCCGAGACGACGCGCAGCGTGTAGGGGAACTGGTCTGATGTCGGCAGCATCGGGCGGATCGCGCGCCAAGCCAGCTTGCCGTGGCCGATTTCGCGGCGGCCGGGCGAACCCATGCGACCGGTTTCGCCGACCGAATAGGGAGGGAAGTTGTAGTGCAGGAGGAACTTCTCCTTATACATGCCGGTCAGCGAATCGACGTACTGCTCGTCTTCGCCGGTGCCGAGCGTGGCGACGACCAGCGCCTGGGTCTCGCCCCGGGTGAACAGCGCCGAGCCATGGGTACGCGGCAGGACGCCGACTTCGGAGACGATCTTGCGGACCGTCTTCAGATCGCGGCCGTCGATGCGCGAACCGGTGTCGAGGATGTTCCAGCGCACAACCTTGGCCTGGAGCTCCTTGAACACGGTGCCGATCTGCTCGGACGTGTATTTTGCTTCTTCGCCTTCTGCGGGTGCGAACGCAGCCTTGACCTTCGCCTTCACGGCGTCCACGGCGGCATAGCGCTTCTGTTTGTCGGTGATCTTGTAGGCGTCGCGAAGCTCGCCTTCGACGATCTTCAGCATCTCGGCTTCAAGCGCCGAATAGTCTGGCGCGGTGAAATCGCGCGGGTCCTTGGCGGCGACCTCGGCCAGCTTGATGATTGCGTCGATCACCGGCTGGAAGCCGCGATGGCCGAACATGACGGCGCCGAGCATCAGATCCTCGCCGAGCTCCTTGGCTTCGGACTCGACCATCAGCACGGCGTCAGAGGTGCCGGCAACGATCAGGTCAAGCTTTGATTCCTGCATCTCGTCGACATGCGGATTGAGCACGTATTCGCCGTTGATGTAGCCGACGCGGGCGCCGCCGATCGGGCCCATGAAGGGGACGCCGGACAGCGTCAAGGCCGCCGAGGTGGCGACGATCGACAGGATATCCGGATCGTTTTCGAGATCATGCTGGACGACGGTGATAACGATCTGCGTGTCGTTCTTGTAACCGTCAGCGAAGAGCGGCCGGATCGGACGGTCGATGAGACGGGAGACCAGCGTTTCCTTTTCGCTCGGGCGGCCTTCGCGCTTGAAATAGCCGCCCGGGATCTTGCCGGCGGCATAGGTCTTTTCCTGGTAGTTGACGGTCAGCGGGAAGAAATCGAGGCCGGGCTTCGGCTCCTTCATCGAAACAACGGTGGCGAGAACCTTGGTTTCGCCGTAGGTGGCGAGCACCGCGCCGTCAGCCTGGCGCGCAATCTTGCCAGTTTCGAGGATGAGCGGACGGCCGCCCCATTCGATTTCCACTTTGTGGTGATTGAACATGTCTTGTCCTTCATATGCGGAAAAGGCCGCGCCGTTTCACCGTGCGCGAGTGCCCCTTTCCCTTGGCTTCGTTTCTCGGGCAGCCACGGGCAAGACAACGGGAAGCTCGGGTAAATCCGGCGCGGCTGCCGGGCGAGCGTCCTGCAATCCTGCCCCATGACCGTCCATGGGCGGTTTCGAATGGCCCCTGTGCTATCTCGAAACCGGGTCTGGCCAGTCGATTCGACTGACCTTGCGCGTGGCCCCGAAAACCGCGGCTCTCGGAAAATGCCTTGCACAAATTCAAAGTTTCAGAGCGTCCTATTTGCGCGTCCAAATCGATGCGCGGCGCTCTACTTTCTTCATTAGAGCAATGGACTGCTCCAATGCGCGACCGGCGGGCTCTCGAAAGAACCCGCCGGCCAATTGGTCAACGGCGCAGACCGAGCTTCTCGATCAGCGTCTGATAGCGCGCGTCATCCTTGCGCTTGAGATAATCAAGCAGGCTGCGGCGCTGGGAGACGAGAGCGAGCAGACCACGGCGGGAATGGTTATCCTTCTTGTGGTCCTTGAAATGGTCGGTCAGGTTCTTGATGCGCTCGGAAAGGATGGCCACCTGAACTTCCGGAGACCCGGTATCGCCCTTGGCGGTTGCGAATTCACCCATCAATTCCTTCTTGCGCTCGGCAGTAATCGACATCGTGTTTTTCCTTATCTGTTTGAGGAAACGGGACGCCCTCGGCCGGGATGTCGTCCAGCAGGGGCCGGTGCAAGCAAGGTGTCATTGCACGATGCTGCGGCGCATATACTGCAATTCAGGCAAAAACACCAGCCCAATTCACAAGCCGGCTTTTTGCTGCATAAACGAAGATTTCCCTTCGGCTAAAGCCACTTCTTCCATCTGAAGAAAGCGACGAGCCCGAGCGCGACAACGGCCATGAACACGAGCGCCGCCGGATAGCCGTATTGTGCCTTCAGCTCCGGCATGTTCCATGGCGAGGTTTCGGGATCGAAGTTCATGCCCCACACGCCAGCGAGAAAGGTGAGCGGGATGAAGATCACCGAGACGATCGTCAGATAGCTGATGACATCGCTGGTGCGTGCCTGGCTCAGCGAGACATGCATCTCGATCAGACCGGTCAGCATGTCGCGCTGGGTCTCGACCAGTTCGATGAGCCGAAGCGAGTGATCGAGCGTGTCGTTCAGGAAGATCTTGGTCTCGGGCCTCACGTAGGACACGTCGTTGCGGATCAGCGTCGCCAGCGCATCGCGCATCGGCCAAAGTACCCCCTTCAGCACATTGGCGTCGCGCCGCAACTCGTGAAGCCGCCGCATCTGGTGCTTGTCCGCCGCGCGCAGCATCTGGTCCTCGATGCTGTCGACCAATTCGCCGGCAGTCTCGATCGGCGGGAAATAGCTGTCGACAATGGCGTCGATCAGCGCATAGGCGAGATAGTCAGCGTCGCGTGCGCGCAGCCGGTTGGGCATCGAGCTTTCGATGCGCTTGCGCACGGGATCGAACGGATCGCCTTCGCGCTCCTGGAAGGTGACGACGAAGTTCCTGCCGAAGAAGACCGCGATCTGCTCGTAACGATGCGCGGTGACGTCGTCGATCATCCTGACGACGACGAAGGCATGGTCCTCAAAGAAATCCACCTTCGGCCTCTGGCCGGTGTTGACGACGTCTTCCAGCGCCAGCGGATGCAGGCTGAAAATCCGGCCGATCTCCTCAATCAGCGGGATGTTGGCGAGACCGGTGCAATCGAGCCAAATGACCGGCCATGCGTGGCAATGAGCGTTGACGTCGTCGATGCTGGCATTTTCGATTGTCTCGAATTTGTCGGGCGACATCAGTGTCAGTCGCAGTTCGCTGCGCCGCGCCGCCGGGTCGGCGATTAGTGTGCCGGGTGATGCGCCGACCGGCGGCCGCCTTGCAGTCACCGGCGCCCGCTTCTTGATTGTCTCGGCCTTTGCCATGTGCCCCTCGGATGCTGCGTCTGATCGAGATTAGACGACGGGACTCACCCGGCAAAGACCCGCTTCGGCTTGAACATGCCTTGCTCGATGGCGCCGATGGCGACCAGCTTGCCGCGCGCCGTAGCGCAGGCTTCCTCGGCTTCCACTGGCGCGTCGCGGCCACGGATGATGACCGGATTGCCGAGGCGGATTTTTGTTGCAGCGTCGTCGCTGATCGCGATCTGCGGCAGGCAGTCGAGCGCGGCTGATGTGTCGACCAGAAGCGCGTCGATGGCGTCGAAATCGACCGGCACCGTGTCCGCTGAATCCGAACGTTCATCGCCCTGCTCGCCGAAGCGCGCGGTTTCCAGCTCGGCGATGGTGACGAAGTCTTCCTGCGTGAACGGCTCGACTTCGATTCGGCGCAGTTCGGCGATGTGACCGAAACAGCCGAGGTCGCGGCCCATGTCGCGGGCCAGCGAGCGCACATAGGTGCCCTTGCCGCATTCGACCTCGAAAATGGTGCGATCAGCATTGTGCTCGATCAGGTCGAGACGGCCGATCTCGACTTCCCGCGCCGGGATGTCAACCGTCGCGCCGTCGCGGGCAAGGTCATAGGCGCGCTCGCCTGCGATCTTGATGGCCGAAAACTGCGGCGGCGTCTGCATGATGACGCCGGTGTATTTCGGCATCAGCAAAAACACATCGGCTTCAGCCGGACGCCGGTCGGAGCTTTTCGTCACCGGCCCTTCGAGGTCATCGGTCGAACGCTCCTCACCCCAGGCAACCGTGAAGCGGTAGACCTTGGCGCCATCCTGGACATAGGGCACCGTCTTGGTCGCTTCACCGAGCGCAATCGGCAGCATGCCGGAAGCGAGCGGGTCGAGCGTGCCGGCATGGCCGGCCTTTTCCGCCTGGAACAACCATTTGATCTTGGAGACAGCCTCGGTCGAACCCATGCCGACCGGCTTGTCCAGCACTAGCCAGCCGGAGATCGGCCGACCCTTCTTCTTGCCGCGACGCGCCACTATTTTTCGTCCTTGTAGTTGCCTTTGTTCTGGTCGCCAATCTGGGCGTCTGGGCCGAGATCGCGCGCCACTTCGGGCGAGTGCAGCAATTCGTTGATCTTCTGGAAATTGTCGTAGCTGGTGTCGAGCCGGAAGCGGAACTCGGGCATGTACTTCATCTGCCGAAGCGCGCCGGAAACGCGGCCGCGCACGAATTTCGCGTGCTTGTTGAGCGCCTCGACCACCGCATCGGCATCGCCAGCGCCGAGCGGCGAGACGAAGGCGGTAGCGATCTTCAGATCGGGCGACATGCGCACTTCCGAGACCGAAACCACTGCGTTCTCGATCAACGGATCCAGGATCTCGCCACGCTGCAAGGTTTCGGACAGCGCATGGCGCACTTGTTCGCCGACGCGCAGCATGCGCTGGGATGGACCTGACGTGGTTGAACGGGGCATTTTTCTCTATCCTGAAATCGTGAGGCACGGGATGGGACCGCGCCGCATGTCTCATATGCTTTGGGCGGCAGCCTTTCGACCACCGCCCGGTCTCAGTAGATGCTCAACTCAAGACGCTCGAACTCAGAGCGTCCTGGTCACCATCTCGACGCGGAAGCACTCGATGACGTCGCCGACGCGCATGTCCTCGTAGTTCTGGAAGGCCATGCCGCATTCCTGGCCACCCGGGACCTCCGCCACTTCGTCCTTGAAGCGCTTCAGGGTCTTCAGCGTGCCTTCGTGGATGACGACATTGTCGCGGATCAGGCGAACGCCCGCACCGCGCTCGACCTTGCCTTCGGTGACACGGCAGCCGGCGATCTTGCCGACCTTGGTGATGTCGAAGATCTCGAGGATCTCCGCATTGCCGATGAAGGTCTCGCGACGCTCCGGCGACAGCAGGCCCGACAGCGCCGCCTTCACGTCATCCACGAGATTGTAGATGATCGAGTAGTAGCGGATCTCGATTCCTGCCGCCGCGGCAGCCGCGCGCGCCTGCACATTGGCGCGGACGTTGAAGCCGATGATTGCGGCACCCGAGGTTTCCGCCAGCGACACATCGCTTTCGGTGATGCCGCCGGCGCCCGCATGGACGATGCGCGCACGCACCTCGTCGGTGCCGAGCTTGTCCAGCGCCGCGTTGATCGCCTCGATCGAGCCCTGCACGTCGCCCTTGATGACCAGCGGGAATTCCTTCAGCCCGCTCGTCTGCAGTTGCGACATCATCTGTTCGAGCGAGCCACGCTGGCCGGCATGCTTGGCCACCGCCTTCTCGCGCGCCAGACGCTGACGATATTCGGTGATCTCGCGGGCGCGGGCTTCATTGTTGACCACGGCGAAGCGGTCGCCGGCCTGCGGGGTTCCCTGCAGACCGAGCACCTCCACCGGCATCGCCGGCGGCGCTTCCTTGATTTGCCCGCCGCGGTCGTTGACCAGCGCGCGCACCCGGCCCCATTCGTTGCCGGCAACGAGGATATCGCCGGGCATCAGCGTGCCGGTCTGGACCAGCACGGTGGCGACGGGGCCGCGGCCCTTGTCGAGCTGGGCTTCGATGACGACGCCCTCGGCGGTGCGGTCCGGATTGGCCTTCAGGTCGAGGATTTCGGCCTGCAGCAGGATCGCTTCGAGCAGCTTGTCGAGATTGGTGCCCTTGGTCGCCGACACTTCGACGTCCAGCACCTCGCCACCCATCGATTCGACGAAGACTTCGTGGCGCAGCAGTTCCGAGCGCACCTTCTGCGGGTCGGCGTCATGCTTGTCGATCTTGTTGATCGCCACGATGATCGGAACGCCGGCCGCCTTGGCATGGCTGATCGATTCGATCGTCTGCGGCATCACGCTATCGTCGGCCGCCACCACGAGGATGGCGATGTCTGTAGCCTGAGCGCCGCGGGCGCGCATCGCCGTGAAGGCGGCGTGGCCGGGCGTGTCGATGAAGGTGATCTTGTGACCGTTCTTCTCGACCTGATAGGCGCCGATATGTTGGGTGATGCCGCCGGCCTCGCCGGACACGACATTTGCATTACGGATGGCATCGAGCAGGGACGTCTTGCCGTGGTCGACATGGCCCATGATGGTCACCACCGGCGGACGCGGCTCGAGATCTTCGGGACGATCGGCGATGTTGAAGAGGCCTTCCTCAATGTCGGACTCGGCGACGCGGCGAACCGTGTGGCCGAATTCGGTGGCGACCAGTTCGGCCGTGTCGGCGTCGATGACGTCGCCCGGCTTCAGGATCTGGCCCTGTTTCATGAAGAACTTGACCACATCGACGGCGCGCTCGGACATGCGCTGCGCCAGTTCCTGGATGGTGATGGTTTCGGGCAGTATCACTTCGCGCATGACTTTCTCGCGCGGTTCGTTATGCAGCGCGCGCTTGAATTTCTCCTGGCGCCGACGCATCGACGACAGCGAACGCGCACGCGCATCCTCATCGGAAAGTGCGGCATTCAGCGTCAGCTTGCCGCGGCGGCGATCTTCCTCGCCTTTGGTCGGCTTAGCCGGGCGTGCCACTTCGGGCGTGACCGGACGGCGCACCGGGGCACCGGCGCCGGTCCGCTTCGGCTTGATGTCCTCGTCGTCGACTGTCGCCAGTTCGGCGGCCAGCGGCGCGCGGCGACGCGCCTCTTCCTCGGCACGCCGGCGGGACTCGGCCTCGGCCTGCAGCCGGGCTTCTTCCTCGGCCTGGCGGCGCGCGGATTCTTCGCGCTCGCGACGGCGGCGCTCTTCATCCTCGGCGCGGCGCTTGGCCTCGTCGATGGCGCGCTGGCGATCCTCGACATCGCGCACCTTCGAACCCTCAAGGGCCCGGCGGCGCGCCTCCATCTCATTGCGCGACAATTCGTTCAGCACCATGCCGCCGCGTTCGACCGGCGGCGGAGGCGGCGGCGCCTTGGGCGCTTGCTGCACAACGGGCGCTGCCGCGACCGGCGGCTTCGGCGTGAACACGGACACAGGGGCAGCGGCCGGCTCCGGCTTGTCGCCGGGCAGCGAGAACTTGCGCTTCTTAGTCTCGACCACGACCGCCTTGGTGCGGCCATGCGAGAAGCTTTGGCGCACGGTGCCCTGTTCCGTACCGGGGCGCTTCAGCGTCAAGGTCTTCTTCGGCGTCACACTCAACGTCTTGTCGTCGCCCGATTTCGTATCGCTCATTCCATATCCTCTGCGGCATCATCTTCGTCAGCAACGGCCGCAAGCATTGCCAGATCGTCCGGGGAACCGCCCCGATACCGGTCGAGCGCAACCATGCGCTTCTGGACCGCCCTGCCCGCGTCTCCCGCGAGAACGGCAGCATGTATCACATTTGTACCCCCCAATGCCAAGCTCAACTCGGCCTCGGAGAAAAGTTTGTAGGCGAGGATGGCGGGGCCGCCAAGGTGGACGGTTGCCCGTCGCGCCTGGCGGATCTTGCGGACGCCGTCATCTGACGCTTCGGTCGCATGCAACACGAAAAGCGCCAGCCCACCACGCACCGCGCTCTCGACCTTGATGGCGCCGAGCGCGATCGCACCTGCCTTGCGGGCAAGACCGAGCATGCCCAGAGCGGATCTGGAAAGCAGCCCGTCAACCATGCCGCCGAGATCGGTCGGCACAGTCACCTGCGCCTTGAAGGCGCGAGCGAACAGGTTTTTCGCTGCCGCCTTGTCGATATGTAGGCGGTCGGCCGTCACCCAGCAACCGCGGCCGGGCAGGTTTTTCTTGATATCCGGAACGACGGCCGAATCCGGGCCGACGACGAAGCGGATCAATTCATCCGGTTCGGCCTGTCTGCGCGTGACGATGCAAGTGCGATCGTTCATCTCGTCCAAGGGCGGGTTGTGTGCGATGCGGTTTCACCTCACGCACCAACGGCTTCGTCAGCCGGCACGTCTTCGGCTGCAAGCTCGTCTTCGGTGATCCAGCCGGCCTTGAGGCGGGCGGCCAGAACCATCTGCTCGGCATCGGCGCGCGACACGCCGTGACTGGCGAGCACGCCGGGGAACACCTTCGTCTCGCCGTCCTTGCGTTCTTTCCAGCCGGTCAGGTCATCGGCCGCATAGCCGGCGAAATCCTCGATCGTCTTCACGCCGTCCTCGCCGAGCGTCACCATCATGGCGGTGGTCACGCCAGGAATCTCACGCAACTCGTCCTTGACGCCCAGCGCCTTGCGCTTCTCGTCATGCTCGGCTTCGATCTTCTCCAGATACTCGCGGGCGCGGGCCTGGATTTCCGAGGCGGTGTCCTCGTCGAAGCCGTCGATCGACGCGATCTCGTCGGCATCGACATAGGCGACTTCCTCGACGCTGGTAAAGCCTTCGGAGGCGAGCACCTGGCCGACCATCTCGTCGACGTTGAGCGCATCCATGAACAGCGCCGAGCGTTCGACGAACTCCTTCTGGCGGCGCTCGCTCTCTTCCTGCTCGGTCAGGATATCGATATCCCAGCCGGTGAGCTGCGAGGCGAGCCGGACGTTCTGGCCACGGCGGCCGATGGCCAGCGACAGCTGGTCGTCTGGCACCACGACTTCGATGCGTTCGGCATCCTCGTCAAGCACGACCTTGGCGACTTCCGCTGGCTGCAGCGCGTTGACGATGAAGGAAGCAGCCGAAGGCGACCACGGAATGATGTCGATCTTCTCGCCCTGCAATTCGCCGACCACCGCCTGAACGCGGCTGCCACGCATGCCGACGCAGGCGCCGACAGGATCGATGGAACTGTCACGCGAGATGACGGCGATCTTGGCGCGCGAACCCGGATCGCGGGCGACCGACTTGATCTCGATGATGCCGTCGTAGATTTCCGGCACTTCCATGGTGAACAGCTTCGCCATGAACTGCGGATGGGTGCGCGACAGGAATATCTGCGGACCACGCTGCTCGCGGCGCACGTCGTAGACATAGGCGCGGACGCGATCGCCATATTTGTAGTTCTCGCGCGGGATCAGCTCGTCGCGGCGGATGATCGCCTCGCCGCGGCCGAGATCGACGATGACGTTGCCGTATTCGACGCGCTTGACGGTGCCGTTGACGATCTCGCCGATGCGGTCCTTGTACTCGTCATACTGGCGGTCGCGCTCGGCCTCGCGCACCTTCTGCACGATGACCTGCTTGGCCGACTGGGCGGCGATGCGGCCGAAATCCATCGGCGGCAGCTGTTCGGCAATGAAGTCGCCGAGCTGGGCGTCGGGATTGCGCTCGCGCGCGGAGGAAATGGCGATCTGCGTCGCATAGTCGTCGACTTTCTCGACCACTTCCATCAGCCGCTGCAGCTTCATCTCGCCGGTATTCGGATTGATGTCGGCACGGATGTTGGTTTCCTGGCCATAGCGCGAGCGCGCAGCCTTCTGGATCGCATCGGCCATGGCGGCGATGACGATCGACTTGTCGATCGACTTTTCACGCGCGACCGCGTCGGCGATCTGCAGCAGTTCAAGCCTGTTGGCGCTTACAACCATCGTTTTTCTCCCGAGCTTGTTGCCGAGCCTTTGCGCCGGCAGCCCAATCACATTTCCTGTTCGGTTTCATCTTCCGCGCCCGCTTCTGCGCCCTCTGGCGCGTCTTCGGGTTCGCCGCGGCGCTTCTTGGCTTCCTTGCGCGCCCTGTTGTCTTTCGACAGCGCGTCGCGGATAAGGTCATCGGTCAGGATCAGCCGTGCCTCGGCAATCGCATCGTAGGGCACACGCACCGTCGGCTCTTCGCCATAGGCCGCCTTGTCGCGCTCGATCAGCACGCCGTCCGCGTCGCTCTCGGCGATCTTGCCCTTGAAGCGCTTGCGGTCGGCGACAAGGACCGAGGTTTCCATCTTCACCAAATGACCCGTCCAGGTCGCGAAATCCGACTTGCGGACCAACGGCCGGTCGATACCCGGCGACGAAACTTCGAGATGATATGCCTTTTCGATCGGATCATCGACATCGAGCGCAGGCGATACCGCCCGGCTGACCTCTTCGCAATCCTCGACGGTCATGGTCCCGTCCTCGCGCTCGGCCATGATCTGCAGCGTCAGCCCGTTCTGGCCCGTCAGATGCACCCTGACTAGGCGGAAGCCGATGGCACGCAACACCGGCTGCACGATCAGCGCGATGCGCGCATCGATGCCGCTTTCGCGGATGATGCGGTCGTCGCTGTCGGGTACCGTTGCAGTCATTCGATTCCTGTCGCTTCATCGGCGGTCGGAAGGTAACAAAAAAGAGCGGGACCGGGTGGACCCACTCTTCGCCATACCGACCAAGAATTTGAGCTTGATATAGACGATCGCGGCCGGCGTTTCAAGTCCGCATGCAGGGTATGGTGAAAGTGCCGGGGGCAGCGTTGCATAGGGCGCATGGCGGCCATGCGGCAACGTCCCTGTGATATCAGGCGAAAGCGCCTATCTTTGTTGCGCTGCACAAATTCAATCCGCATCGCAGCAGGCGAAAGGGCATAATCATGACCAACCGCAAAGTTTTCTCGGCCATCGGCGATTTCTTCACCGTGTTCGGCAGCGCCGTCGCCGCGTCGCACGCGGTCGAAGCCGGCCGCAAGCCACGCGCGCGCGATCTGCGCAATCTCGGCATGGATCCGGCCGCCTTCAACAAGATCGGCCGCTTCTAAGACCGGCGACGCAGCGCGACGACATCTTTGGTCCTCGTCGACGGCAAAGCGCGCGACGCGCGCTGCTGAGTAGGACTATCTCCGGACGAAGGTGAGATAGGCCGGCCGCCGGCCTTCGCGAATGGCCTTCGCCTCGTAGCGCGTACCCGGCCAACCCTCATAAGGCCGATGCCAGTCGGCGGCCTCTTCAGCCTGCCACGCAAACGCATCATGTACCCGGCAATGCAGCAGCGTCCAGTTCACATAGCTATCGATATCGGAAGCAAAGCGGAATTTTCCGCCTGACTTCAGGACGCGCGCGAAACGGTCGAGATTGACCGAACTGACGAAGCGTCGCTTCCAGTGTTTCTTCTTCGGCCAGGGATCGGGATAGAGAAGGTCGATGCCGTCGAGCGAGGCTTGCGGGAGCCAGTCGAGCAGGCGCGTGGCGTCGTTGTCATAGACGCGAAGATTGGCAAGCGGCCGTTCCCTGACGGCCATCATCATCTTGGCCATGCCGTTGACGAAAGGTTCGACGCCGACAAAACCGGTTTCAGGAGCCGCCGTCGCCCGATGCAGCAGGTGTTCGCCGCCGCCGAAACCAATTTCGAGATGAATGGCGCAGACATCGGCTTCGAACAGGCTGCGGAATTCGGCCGGCGGTCCGGCCGTCAGATCGAGCCGGTAGGTGCTGAAGCCGCTTTCCAGTGCCGCCGCCTGCTGCGGACGGATGGTCTTGCCGCGCCGGCGACCGAAAAATGCTTCGGTCGCACGGCTTGGCCGGTCTTTCGGATGCATGGACGCCGCGGCTAGGCCGCGACTGCTTCGGCGGGCGCTTCGGCGAGTGCATCCTTGAGCGCCTTGGCGAGGTCGGTCTTTTCCCAGGAGAAGGACCCGTCACGGCCGGCCTTGCGGCCGAAATGGCCATAGGACGACGTCTTCGCGTAGATCGGCTTGTTGAGATCGAGGTGGCGGCGGATGCCGGACGGCGACAGGTCCATCACGGTGCGCAGCGCCTGCTCGAGTTTTGCCTCATCGACCTTGCCGGTGCCGTGCAGGTCAACATAGACAGACAGCGGCTGGGCGACGCCAATGGCATAGGAAAGCTGGATGGTGCAGCGATCGGCGAGCTTGGCGGCCACCACATTCTTGGCGAGATAGCGTGCCGCATAGGCTGCGGAACGGTCGACTTTGGTGGTGTCCTTGCCGGAAAAAGCACCGCCGCCATGGGGCGCAGCACCGCCGTAAGTGTCGACGATGATCTTGCGCCCGGTCAGGCCGGCGTCGCCGTCTGGCCCGCCGATGACGAACTTGCCCGTCGGGTTTATGTACCAGTTGCAGCTGTCGGCGATCTTCAGCTCGCCGAGCGCCTCGCGAATATAGGGTTCGACGACATTGCGGACCTTCTTCGAATCCCAGCTGGCGTCGAGATGCTGGGTGGACAGCACGATTTGCGTCACTTCCGCCGCCTTGCCGTCGATATAACGGACGGTCACCTGGCTCTTGGCGTCCGGCCCGAGCCGGCCGGCATCGCCGTTGCCCTCATGGCGCGCGGCGGACAGCAATTCGAGGATCTTGTGGCTGTAGTAGATCGGCGCCGGCATCAGATCCGGCGTCTCGCGGCAGGCATAGCCGAACATGATGCCCTGGTCGCCGGCGCCTTCCTCGCCTTGCCGGTCGGAGGCGTTGTCGACGCCTTGCCCGATATCCGGCGACTGGCCGTGCAGCAGAACCTCGATCTTTGCTGTCTTCCAGTGGAAACCGGCCTGCTCATAGCCGATCTCGCGGATCGCCTTGCGGGCGGCCGACTTGAACTTCGCCGGATTGACGAGCGGATGACCGGCGGCATCCATCAGGATGTTGCCGGCCTTGTCCTTCTTGAGCAGGGTCTCGGGGACGCGGACCTCGCCGGCGATCACGACGCGATTCGTGGTCGCCAGCGTCTCACAGGCGACGCGGACCTTCCAGGGGTCCATGCCGGTCTTTCTGGCCTCGCGATAGACCAGATCGACGATCTCGTCGGAGATACGGTCGCAGACCTTGTCGGGATGACCCTCGGCAACGGATTCCGAGGTGAATAGATAGTTTTGCCGCGTCACGGGTGTCCCCTCTTGAAAAAACATCGGCACGCTGCCGATTGGCGCGCCACGTGTTAGCTGTGCCGGGCGGCGCTCGTCAAGCGGTGCGGCCATTCTGGTATGAAAATCGCGCTATTATCTTGTACCACTGTGACCGGCGGCAGGATGCCGCAAGCGCGCTTAGCTCCAACACGTTGCTTTGCTTCAGCACGTTGATGAAAAAGACTTTGAGCATGGGTGTCGAGTAAAATCGATCCGCTCTCCGGCATGCCTATGGGATGTAAATTCCACGGTGCGCGAGATCGCGGAAATTGCCTGCCCCGCTATGACGGCCTCGCCATTTCCGGGTTTTCAACGGCCAAATCAATCTGCCCAATCAATCGACTTCGTCGGTGGAAAGGGCCTTCACAAGCTCGATGATCTTGCGGCGTATCTTCACGTCGGCGATCTTGACGAAGGCCCGGTTGAGTTGAAGACCTTCAGGACTGCCGCAGAATTCGACGGCAAAAGCCATTGATGTATCCTCGGCAAATCCGCGGTTGCCCACGGTCTCCTGGCCCGGCGCGTCCTCGAAAAAGAAAGCGACAGGAACGCCGAGTATCGAGGCGATTGCCTGCAAACGGCTGGCACCAACGCGATTAGTCCCCTTTTCGTATTTCTGTATCTGCTGAAAAGTTATTCCGAGGTTCTCGCCCAGCTTCTCCTGACTCATTCCCAACATATTGCGACGAAGCCTGATGCGACTTCCGACATGGATGTCGATAGGATTCGGCTTCTTCTTGTTTTCTTCTGCCATTTTTTCCTCGCCGAATTTTTCCGGCTTTTTGTGTTTTTCTGCCCAAACGAAGCCGGCGGCCGGTGCCCAACACAAAGACGTACCGACTTCGAGAAATTTCAGGCCGTTACAGTATGAGTTTCTAATGTGTCGACTGTCAATTCGCCCGTAGCTTTTGCCTTACATTCGATGTGAAAGCGGCCAGGGCAAACAGCAACAAGATCATCAGTCCGTTAATGCGTCTTTGGCGGGAAGAAGCGATGGCTTGATCGGAAATCGGCACATGTACATCGATGGCTCCGCGTGCGTCGATCGCCAGCGCGTCGAGGATGCGCCCGCGCGGATCGACGACAGCGGAGATGCCGTTATTGGCTGCGCGCAACAAGGGCACCCCGTTCTCCACAGCACGAATCTGCGCCTGCCTGAAATGCTGGTACGGACCCGGCGTGTCACCGAACCACGCGTCGTTCGTGACATTCACAATAAGCTCGGCTGACGTAGCGTCAATCGCCACCAGATCGGGAAAGATGACTTCATAGCAAATGAACGGAAGCACGCGGATGCCGCCGGACAGCGCGATCGGATGCCGCTCATTGCCGGCCGCGTAGGTCGTCGGCCCGGCGACGAGCTGTTTGAGCCCGAAGCGGCCAAGCAGGTCGGCAAAAGGCAGATACTCGCCAAAGGGCACCAGATGAACCTTGTCGACAGCATCTGCGATTTCGCCCTTGTCGTCGATCGCCACCACCGAATTGTAGTACCGCCTGTCGGCATCTGCCGCCGAGCCGCCCTCCTCCCGGACGACGCCGGCGATCAGCATCTGGCCGTCGTCAAGCATCTCTCCCAGCGCGGTCAGCGCATCGGGACGTTCGGCGAAAAAAAACGGCACGGAGGTTTCCGGCCACAGGATCAATTGCGGCTTGTCATGGCCGGCCTCCGGCGCCTTGGCCGAAAGCCCCATCAGCGTAGCGAAGATCCGGTCGGGCACCGAAGCGTCCCACTTCTCGCTGAGGTCGACAGCCGGCTGCACAATGCGGACGTCGAGGCTGCGCTCCGCCGGCTTCTCGGGAATAGCAAGCCGGATATAGCCGAAGCCGACATGGGCCGCGACGAGAACGGCAAGCAGTGCAGCTCCCAGGCGGACATGCCGGCGCGCCGCAAGCAGGGCCGGCAATGCAAAGACGAAGACCGCCAGCGCGTTCATGCCGACCATGCCGGTCACCGACACGCTCTGCATAAGCAAAGGCACCGGCATCGCCGCGTAGCCGACGGCATTCCACGGGAACCCGGTGAACAGAAAATCGCGCAGCCATTCCGCCAGGCCAAAACCGAAGGCAAGGGCAGCGATGCGGCCGATGTCGTTGCTCCACAGCAGCCGGGCAACCGCTGTTGCGAAGCCGTAGAAAAAGGCGAGCGCCAGCGGAATTCCGACCACTGCGAAGGGAAGCGCCCAGGCGAAACTGTCGGCCTCGACCAGAAGTGCCGAGCCGATCCAGCACAGGCCGGCGAGAAAATAGCCGAAGCCGAACCACCAGCCGATGGCGAAAGCCGGCCGCAAACGCCAGAACCAGCCATCGGAGGCTTCGCCGGTCGCGCCGTCGAGGAGCCAGACCAGCAGCGGAAACGAAATAAAACAGACGGCAAAGAAATCGTAAGGCGCTTGGGCAAGAACCGCCAGCGCGCCAGCAAGAAACGCCACAAGCGCGCGGCGCCAACCCCACAGCAGAATTATCTGGCCGGCCAGGCGTTTCATAAATTCTTCCGAGTCGTGCGAATCACCGAGCAAGATTTATCAGGCTGCGGTCCACGCTCCAAACGGCCACCGCTTCAGCCGGCGTGCCGGGTTGAATCTTCGGCAATCGACCCTTTGCGGACTCAAAAGCAGGGTTCACAGACGAAGTGAGAACGATAGCGTGGATGCCCTATCAGCGTGCCAAAGCCGACAAGAAATGCTCCCCATGCGAGCACAACTGCCACAGCCATGATGCCAACTCCTGAAGCCAGTTTGCAAGCCAAGCCGACCGATGAAGAAAAGCGCCAAGGGCGTATCAACGCAACGATTGCGGCTGATGCCAGCAGAATAAGCACTGGAACGCCTAAGACCACGGCGTGCATCTCCAGCATAAGAGCGAACGGAGTATCCAACTTTATCATCGGCTTAACCTCCCCTAAACCCTGAAGGCATTCAAGATTGCGACACCGATGACTTGAAGGGCCAGTTTTTCCACCCGTTGCGGACGAAGACGGGCTCGCGCAAGACGTTCACCTGTTGCCTAACCGTCTCCGCAGCAGGAAATGAAAGTCGCACAGGACAACCAGCCCAACCAGCATGCCGGATGTGGAGCCGACCACATCGCGCCAGCCAAGCTCGGACCAACTCAACACAGCTTTGGGCAGGGCATACAGCGGGACCAGGAATGACAGCCCGGCGAAAATGGCGGTTACGGCAAACCAGGTTCTTTCGAAAGAGAGCGCCTTCCGCCCATCGAAGCCACGAATTCGTGCGGTCCGCGAAATCAAGTGGCCGTAGGCTGCTTCGTCTTGCTTTCGCAGACTCGGGATGAATATGGCGATGGAGCAGAGGAACGCTGCATACATTGCCAAGAGGCCTCTGAAAATCCGAAGGTGAGGATCACCGCCGAAGGGAGCCACGCAGTAGAGCGCCCCGAGGAGCACCGCAGCCACAAATCCATAGAAACAAAGCCGGATGGGATGCCACCAGTCTAGCGACGCAAGAAACATTTTCCGCCTTAACCCGTTGCCAATCAGCCAACAGAACTTCTTCCGCAGATATTGATTTCCGCTTTCCACCGTAACGGAAGTTCGCGGAATCGAAGACCATGCGCTAATGCCCGATTACAATCTTGAATATCGAAAGCTGCGCGAAGCGGGCTTCTCCGGCTGGTCGGGAGCCAATCGAGATGGGAACATCCGGACTCTGACAACCACGCTCATGTGGCTTGAAGCCGAATAGCTGTTACCAGGCCAGCGAGGGAAAACTCTTCGCCCTTCCAATTCATCCATCAGTCTTCGCCGTCGCGCGACAGAAATGCGTTCAGCCGCTCCAGAACGAGGGCCGGGGCTTCGAGCTGAGGCAAGTGACCGACGCCAGGCAGTGTTTCGAACGACGCCCGCGGGATCAGCGCATGAAGCGCTTTGCCTCGCTCCAGCGGGATCCATGGATCGTCCTTGCCCCAGATTATCTTTACCGGACACCTGATATTCCCGAACACCTGCTCGACTTCGGCGGTGTACTTTTCGTCGGCTTGCGCGAATTGCCGATAGAAGCTTCCTCGTCCCTCCTCGGCAAGCCACGGCTCGACAAGCTTCTCGAAATCACCCGAATCGATGTCATTGACGATGGCCCCCTTGATATAGGCCTCCACGATCGCTCTGTGGATGTGCGACGGCAGGCCCAGAAAGGCATCCACATGACGACCGACGTGATCGAAGAACTCCGATCCCCACGGGCGCATGGCGACGACATTCATCAGAACATACCGCTCGAAGTCGCAGCCATGCAGCAAATGCGCCCGTAGCGTCGTCGCTCCGCCGAAATCATGGGCAACGACCATGGGCCGCTCAAGGTGCCAGTGCGCAAGCATCTCGGCGAATACCTTTCCTTGCACATCGAGTGAGGTGCGCTGCTCCGCGGCTTTGTCGGATCGCCCGTATCCGGGCATATCGTACCAGTGGACACGATAGCGCCTTGCAAGGTCTGGAATAATCCGATGCCATGAGAACGAAGACCACGGCCAGCCATGGGCCAGCACGAGCGCAGGCCCGTTGCCAGATCGACCCGCTGCCACAGCGCCCGCGGATGTTTCGACGGTCTCATCGAGTTTCCACGGCATCAGATATTCTCCCAGTATTCAGGACAGCGTCAAGATGAATTGGTTCGGAACCATATAGTTCGAGACCACCTACCATCCATCGCTGAGATTGAGACGGAGATGCTAACGGTGCCAGCCTTCGATCCGTAGATCGCCCAGCCGCTCGGCCTCCTCGCGTGGAATGGTGCGTACGGTCTGGGAGGAAGGCCAGACGTGACCCTCAGGATCGAGCGCCCTATACCGTTGTTGAGAGCTTGAACGGATCGTCGACCGTCATCGGGCGGCGGTGCTTCAGGTTTTCTTGTCGCAGGTTCTTGTCCCAAAACCGCGAGACACTTTTGCGGAACCTGCTCACGCCTGCTCGGCGCGGACGGCGCGCCGGCGGCGCTCGCCTTTCGGGGTCTCGACGATGCGCACGCGCTTGACGCGGCGCGGATCGGCGTCGAGCACATGGAATTCAAAGCCAGGGATGGCCTGCACCACTTCGCCGCGGGCCGGAACCCTGCCAAGCGTGTTGAAGATCATCCCGCCGATCGTGTCGACATATTCGCCATGCTCGCCGGCGGCGAAATCCTCGCCGATCATCTTGGCGACATCGTCGATCTCGGCCTTGCCGTCGACGACGAACACGCCCTCGCCGGTCTGGGTGATCATCGGCTCGTCCTCGTCATGTTCGTCCTCGATGTCGCCGACCACCATCTCGACGATATCCTCGAGCGACACCAGACCGTCGGTGCCGCCATATTCGTCGATGACCAGCGCCATCTGGGTACGCATCGCCTGCATCCGCCCCATGAGATCGGAGGCGAGCATCGACGGCGGCACGAAAAGCACCGGGCGGATCAGGGTCAGGTCGCCTATGGTGCGCGTGAGATCGACCTTGGCGAGATCGAGAAGCGTGGCGGCGGCGGTTTTCCTGGTCGTCCTGCCCTTCCTGACGCGGGCGATCTTGGTGATGTGCGCGAGCACGTCGCGGATGTGGACCATGCCGCGCGGGTCGTCGAGCGTCTCCGAATAGACCGGCATGCGGGAATGGCCAGACTGCTCGAACAGGCCCAGAAGATCGCCCAGGTTTGTCGTGATCTCGACCGCCTCGATGTCGGCGCGAGGCACCATGACGTCCTCGACGCGCACCTCGCGCAGGCGCAGGATGTTGTTGAGCATGGCCCGTTCGCCGGGCGAAAAGGCGCCGGCATCGCTCGCCGTTTCGGCAAGCGCGTCGGCGATCTCCTCGCGCAGGCTGGTGCCGTTGCGTTGCCTGAACAGGCCGAGCACGCGATCGAACAGGGAAGGACCGGCAGGCGATGGCTCGCTGGCGAAGCTGCCGGTGATGGTACTCGGACTCGAGCCCTCTTCCGTCTGTTCGGATGGCTTGGTCGCACTGCCGGCGTCTGGGCGGGCGGCAGTCTCTGGTTTGTCGTTCATCGTCGTCCGGTCATTTGATCTTTTTAGTTACGCGTAGGGATCGGGAATGGCAAGCCTCGCAAGTGCTGCGCGTTCGACGGCTTCCATTTCCTCGGCCTCGGCGTCGGTCTCGTGATCGTAGCCCAGCAAATGCAGCAGGCCGTGGATGACGAGATGGATGATATGGTTGTCGACAGGCTTGTCTTCCAGTGCGGCTTCCCGCGCAACCGTCTCGGCGGCCAGCACGATGTCGCCCAGCATGGGCGGCAGCGGGCCGCCCGTTGTGAGCGGAAAAGCCGGGAAAGACAGGACGTTGGTCGGTTTGTCCTTGCCGCGCCAGCCGGCATTGAGGCTGCGGATATGGGCATCGTCAGAAAAGACGATACTGAGTTCGGAACGGCCGGCTACGCCGGTTTCGGCAAACGCAGCGGCAACGGCGCGATCGACCAGCCGCGTCAGCGCAGCCTCTTCCGGCCAGTCGCCCGCATCGACCGCTATATCGATGTCGACGGGAACCGGAAGATCCTCGCCTCCGGATTTCTTGTCCTCAGCCATAAGGCTGCATCATCAGCCTTCGGCGCCCAGGCCCCGGGCCAGCTTGCCGTCGCGGTCGTAAGCCTTGACGATCTCGGCGACCAGCGGATGCCTGACGACGTCGCCTTCGTTGAAGCGCACCGTCACCATGCCGGTGACGCCGTCGAGGATCCTGAGCGCCTCGACCAGACCGGATTTGGTGTTTTGCGGCAGATCGATCTGGGTCGGATCGCCGGTGACGATCATGCGAGAGTTCTCGCCGAGACGGGTCAGGAACATCTTCATCTGCATCGGCGTGGTGTTCTGCGCCTCGTCGAGGATGACGGCGGAGTGCGCCAGCGTGCGGCCGCGCATGAAGGCCAGCGGCGCGATCTCGATCACCTCGGCGGCTATCGCCCGCTCGACCTTGTCGGCCGGCATCATCTCGTAAAGCGCGTCGTAAAGCGGCCGCAGATAGGGATCGACCTTCTCCTTCATATCGCCGGGCAGGAAGCCGAGCCGTTCGCCGGCCTCGACTGCCGGCCGCGACAGCACGATGCGCTCGACCATGCCACGTTCGAGCAGCATCGCCGCATGCGCCACCGCCAGGAAGGTTTTTCCCGTGCCAGCCGGGCCGATGCCGAAGACGAGTTCAGACCGCTCCAGGGCGCGCATATAGGCGTCCTGGTTGAGCGAACGGGCATAGATCGTCTTCTTGCGCGTCGATATCTGGGCGGCTGACACCTTGCCCTTGCGCTCCAGCGTCGGCAGCGTCAGCTGGTCGTCGGCGGCGATCGCCATGCGCACGGCGCCGTCGACGTCCGACTGGCCGATGTCAGCGCCTTTCTGGAGAATGCCGTAGAGATTGTCCAGGGCGCGGCGCGCCTGCTCGGCGGCCGATGCGGAGCCCTTGATGGTCAGTTGGTTGCCTCGCGAGCGGATATCGACGCCAAGCTTCTGCTCCAGCCTGGCCAGATTCTCGTCGAACTGGCCATAAAGGGCGCTGGCAAGCTTGTTGTTGTCGAAAGTCAGAACGATGTGCGCCATATCCGAAGCCCCCGATGGTAGGTTCTGGGGCAGGTTCTTCACTTCCGCAGCGCTCAACCGTCTCTCCTCATCTGCCGAGACCTTCAGGCCAATTCGGCGAACAGGCTGTTGTAACCCGTCTTCGTGATTCGTACCTGGATAATCTCACCGATTTCGCCGGACTTTTCATCAACAATAACCGGCTGCAGCCACGGCGAGCGGCCGACCTTCTGGCCAGCCTGGCGGCCCGGCTTCTCGATCAGCGTGTCGATGGTGCTGCCGACCAGGCTCGCGCCGAAATCCTGCTGCTGCTTCAGCAGCAGCGCCTGCAGTCGCTGCAGGCGCTCGTCCTTGACGGCTTCCGGCACATGATCGGCCATTTCCGCGCCCGGCGTGCCAGGGCGCGGCGAATATTTGAACGAGAAGGCCGAGGCATAGTTCACCTGGCGGACCAGGTCCATCGTCGCCTCGAAATCCGCATCCGTCTCGCCGGGAAAGCCGACAATGAAGTCGCCTGAAAGCGCGATATCGCTCCGTGCGGCGCGGATCCGGTCGAGCAGCGTCAGATAATCCTTTGCCGTATGCCTGCGGTTCATCGCCTTGAGGATGCGGTCGGAGCCGGATTGCACAGGCAAATGCAGATAGGGCATCAGCGCCGGCAAGTCACGATGGGCGGCGATCAATTCGTCGTCCATGTCGCGCGGGTGACTGGTGGTGTAGCGCAACCGCGCCAGCCCGGGAATCTCGGCCAGCCGGAACAGCAGGCGGCCAAGACCCCATTCCTCGGTGTTTTCGCCCTCGCCATGCCAGGCATTGACATTCTGGCCAAGCAGCGTCACCTCGCGCACGCCGGCTTGCGCCAGCCGCTCGGCCTCGGCGACGATCTGCGCCACCGGCCGCGACACTTCCGAGCCTCTGGTATAAGGCACGACGCAGAAGGTGCAGAACTTGTCGCAGCCTTCCTGCACGGTCAGGAACGCGGTGACGCCGCGCTTGATGATCTCGGCGCGTTTCGGCTGCGGCAGGTGCTCGAACTTGTCCTCGATGGCGTAGTCGGTCTCGACGATCTTTTCGCCGCGGCGCACCCGTGCCAGCACGTCGGACAACCGGTGATAAGTCTGCGGGCCGATGACCAGATCGACGGCCGGCGAGCGGCGGATGATCTCGGAGCCCTCTGCCTGCGCCACGCAGCCGGCGACACCGACCAGCATCTCGCGGCCGGCCTGAGCCCGTTCGGCCTTCATCTCACGAATGCGGCCAAGTTCGGAATAGACCTTCTCGGCGGCTTTCTCACGGATATGGCAGGTGTTGAGCAGCACCAGATCGGCCTCACCGATGGCGTCCGTTGCCACATAGCCGTCGGCGGCCAGCGCATCGGTCATGCGCTGCGAATCGTAGACGTTCATCTGGCAGCCATAGGTCTTGACGAAGACCTTCCTGGTCGCGGCAGATGGTACGACCGCACTTTCGGCCGCAGTTTCGATGTCGTCCCGTTCGATCGTGTTCAATTCCATCTGGCGGCTTCTAACGCCTTTCGCCGACAAAAAACAGACGATTCTGCCCTGCAGCGCCATGTGTCCTCTTGGACGCGCAAGACGCTGGAGCACTTGATTGGCGCAGTAGCTATTCCGGTTTACCGGCTCGGGCGCGGATCGGCGAGCGCCGCCTGCACCATATCACGCACCTGACTTTCCATCAGCCTTGCCGTTTCCTTGCGGCTGGAGCCCTTTGAAAAGGCGACCGGCTCACCGAAATGCACTTCGACATCGAGCCCGCCTTCCGCCATCAGCACCTTTAGATGCGGCATCAAATCCTCGTCACCGATCCAGGCGGCAATCGGCCGGTGCCTGCGGCCGAGCGGCACGCCATGCAGGCGCGTATAGACGATCGCCACCGGCTGGATGAAGACCGTTTCGGCCGCCCCTTCCGAAATTGCCATCGAGGCGGCGCCGAATAGCGTGCTCTTGAACGGCAAGATCATGTTGCCGTCGCCGGTCGACCCTTCGGCAAACAGCACCATGGCGTCGCCCTTGGCCATGCGGTTGGCGATCTCGCTCGCCTGGTCGGCCGACGAACGCTTGCGCTCACGCTCGATGAAGACAGTGCGCTGCAGCTTCGATAACATGCCGATCAATGGCCAACCGGCCATGTCAGCCCTGGCGATGAATTTCACGTCGACCATCGACCCCAGCACCATGATGTCGGTCCAGGAGATGTGGTTCGACGCAACCAATAGAGGGCGCTGGCTGGACAGCGTCCCCTTGACATGGATGCGCATGCCCAGCGCCCTGATGATGAGCCGGTGCCAGATCTTCAGGACGAACGTCTCGCGCCAGAGCCCGGTCTTCATCGACAGGATCTGCAACGGTACGAGAATCAACGAGCCGACGACAACGAGGCCCAGTGCCAGGAAAATCCTGATTTTTCCGATCATTTTGCTCCAGGCCCTGCCCACGTATGGCCAGAGCGTTGTGCGTCCAATTGGACGCACAACGTACGCTCTAGCAATTTTGAATCTGCGCTAGCGAAGATCGCGACGCATGACAAGCGCGCCGGTCGGGCCGTGCTCGGGCGACCTGTAATAGTTGGGACGCTTGCCGACCTCGCGGAATCCCAGCCGCCGGTAGAGCGCGATCGCGGCAACGTTGGTCTCGTCGACCTCGAGGAAGAGCGCCTCGGCGCGTTGCGCGTGCAGTTCGCGCAGAACGGCATCCATCAATTGCCAGCCGAGCCCCTGGCGGCGATGGGAGCGCGCCACCGCGACAGTCAGGATCTCGCCTTCACCGGCAGCCAGGCGCGCCAGGACGAAGCCGACCGGCGGCTTGGCACCCTGTCCGGTCTCGCGCGCGGCATAGCCGAACACCGCGTCCTGCTCGAGCAGTGCAGCGAATTCGTCGTCGGTCCACGGCCGAACGAAATCCTCGCGATGCAGCACCGACATGGCCGCGCTGTCGGCAATCGTCAGCGGCTCGAGCGCAAAGTCCCTGCGGCGCGGCTGGAGGAAAGGAATGCGCATCAGGTTTTCTTCCCGGCTTTCTTCCTGGACAGGATAAAGCCGGCCTGCGGCTTGGCGCCGGCGCCGCGCAGATAGAGCGGTTTCGGCTTTTCGCCTTCAGCCTTTTTGCCGGCAGCTTGGGCGGCAGCCAGCCGGGCATAGACGGCGATGTCGGCCGTGGCACTTGTCGGGCCGATATCAAAGGCGCGCCCGGCCGAGGCGGCAATTTGCGTGGCAGCTGTGCCGGCCAGAACCGGAGAGAGATCTACCGCCATGGCGACGGCTTGCGAAAGCGTGGTCACGGCCGGACCATAGCGCAGAACCGACTCTTCATCGTAAAGCGCGGCATGGATCTCGTCGCGCCCGGCGTCGAGCGCGGCCAGCACAGCGCGGCCGGGAAATGTCTCTTTGGCTTGCGCCGCCAGCGCTTCCAGCGTCGTCACCCCGATTGCCGGGATTTTCAGCGCCAGCGCAAGACCCCGCGCCGCTGAGACGCCGACGCGCAGGCCGGTGAAGGAGCCCGGACCGGTGGAGACAGCGATGGCGCCGACGCCGGCATAGTCGGTTCCGCCGGTCTTCAACGCCTCATCGATGACGGCCATCAGATGCTCGGCATGGCCCTTGCCGAGATCGAACACCGAACGGCCGAGCTCCTTCCCGGCCGCCGCGTCGTAGACACAGGCGGCGCAGAGATTGGCGGCACAGTCGATGGCGAGCAACTTCATGAGGCGGCCGGTTGGAGCACCCACTTGGGCGCAGGGGTTCGAAAAACAATTTCCCTGTGCCTGCCATGGCTCATCGCCGCAAGGGGATAATGCATAAATCGTTTGGCGGCTTTGCTTCGACCTCGCCTGAAGGCGGTAACTTCTAACGAACGTAACCGTCACGGAACCGGTGCCGGACGCGCCTATTCGGCCTCCTCGATGCGCAGCATGTGATTGTCCCAGACATAGCCCGGCTCGGACCGTGTCGCGCCGCCGGCTTCGAGGATTTCGCCGGTGCCAGTCGTCGCCATGAAGCTCGGCCCGTCGGGCGCCACGCCGCAGACCTCGGCCAGTGCGCTGATGGCGACGATCCGGCCGCTGGCCGCATCGATCACCGCCAGCGAATTCCCTTCCGGCGAGGACACGGCGACGGTGCCGGCGGCGAGGTTGGCGGCGACCGAGCCGATGTAGTTCCTGAAGCCGGAAAGCACGTCCTGCGGCATGTCGAGCAGTTGTAGATCCTTGCCGCGCGCGGCGCGGCCGACCAGCAGCGGACGATCGGTGCCCGGCCCCCTGTACTGGCAGCCGAACCAGACCGTGCCGGATTTATCGGCAGCCATGTGACGGATCGACAGCTGGTGCAGCTCCGGCGGCAGTTCGTGCTTTTCGAGAAGGTCGCCGGTCAGGCGGTCGACCAGCACATAGGATGGCTTCATCGTCGCGATGTTGAGCTCGGCGCGGCCGTAATCCGGATGCGTCTCGATGCCGCCATTGGCGACGGCAATCGTCCTGCCGTCGCCCAACAACAGAAGCTCGTGCGAACCCATGCCGTAGGTCGGGAACTCACTGATGCGCTTGAATTTCGCACGCGCGTCATAGACACCGACCACACCGGCGGCGTTGTCGAAATCGTTCTCGGTGGCGTAGAGCAGCGCACCGTCGGTCGAAAACACGCCGTGACCGAAGAAATGCCGTCCACTGACGCTGGCAATGGTCCGTGGTTCGTCGCGACCTGTGTGGTCGAAGACCACGGCGAAGGTGCCGGGCTGCCTGGCAAAGACCACGGAGCGCATGGACACCGGATCGAAGGTGACGTCGTGACCGCGGGCGGGAAGGTCGATGGCATGCAGGACCTTGCCGGCCTCGGACAGGATGGCCGCGCCATAGCTGCCGTCACGCTTGACGAAAGCGGTGGCGAAGACGGCGTCGGCCGCAAGTGTCTTCGCCCATGCGGACGGCGCCATCGCGGCAACAAAGCCTGTCCCGGCGGCCCTGAGGAAATCACGGCGATCGAACAGCGGCGTCTTCAGGATGCGATCTCCGTTCGAGCATGATCTTGTCCAAAAAGTCTGCAACTTTTTGGGATCATGCTCGGTTTCTTTGCCGCATGATCTTGTCCAGAAAGTCTGCAGCTTTTTGGGATCATGCTCAGTTTCTTTGCCGCATGATCTTGTCCAAAAAGTCTGCAACTTTTTGGGATCATGCTCAGTCTCCGTCGAGCGACGAGAAACCGGCGGTCAGGCCGAATTCGGCTGTCAGCCTGGTGCCGATCAGGGTCGACAGGCTGGATGTCACCAGCGAGAAGTGGTCGAGCTTCTGGCGCAGCGCCGGGTCGGCGAGCGCCTTGTCGATCGGACCTCTGATGGCCGTGGCGTCGGCGACCCCGTTGACGAGCTGGATGTGGATCGAATCTGCCATCCAGCGCGCGTCGGGCGACAGCGCTTCGCCAAGCTGCGAGGCCTGGAACAGCGCGTCCATGCCCGAAAGATTGCCGGTCAACGAGCGCGCGGTGTTTTGCGAGCGCCAGTAGATCGCCTGTTTCGGCTTGTCGGCTTGCGGCTTGCTGCCCAAAAAGCCCTTTAGGCGCACGTCGCGGACCATTTCCAGCTCGTTGATGAAGACGCCGACCAGTTCGGTCACCACTTCGGTGCCGTCGCGGTAGAGCGCGTTTTGCGGGCCCGGATTGGCCCAAAGCGCGGCAAAACCGTCGGGCTTGTTCCAGGCGTCGCTGACCTCGGCGGCAATCGTTTCGATGTTGCCAGCGACGGCCGCGCCGTAAGCACAGCGATAGGGATCGTCCTTACCGGCGAGCCGCTCGGCGCTATCGCCGTAAAGCACGAACTCCAGCGCGCCGAGCCCTTGCATGGCGACGCTCTTTGTCGCCAGCTGGGCTGGATCGGCGGCGGTGCGATCTTTATTAGCCAGCGCCGCCTGGACCTGCCTCAGGCCGATGCTCTTGCGGTCCGGCCAGAACAGCATGCGCTCCAGCCGGTTGTTCTGCGTGATCGGTCCGATGCGGATGATCTCGACGACCGACCAGGCATCCACGGTGCCGGAGAATTCGGCGCGCGCCGCATCGAGATGATCCTGCGAAGGCGCGTCGCAAAGCCTGCGCATCGCCTTGGTCAGGCTGTCCGCATGCTCATGCAGCCGTGCATAGGCCGGGCGGACAAAGCCGTCGATGGCCTGCTGGATCACGTCGGAGGCCTTTGCCGCTGCGGATGCCGGCAACGCGCCGGCGAGGACCAGCGGGAGAACCAGGACAAGCGCAAGACGCTTCGACATCAGAACGACTCCAGGAATTTGACCAGTGCGTCGCGATCGGCCGCATCGGCGGCGGCAAAGCGGTCGCGCGCCTTCTGCCCCTCGCCGCCATGCCACAGGATCGCCTCGGCCAGGGTGCGCGCGCGCCCGTCATGCAGGAAGAAGCTGTTGCCGTTGACGGTCTGGGTAAGACCGCTGCCCCACAGCGGCGGCGTGCGCCATTCGCGGCCGGTAGCCTCGCCCACCCCTTGCCCATCGGCGAGACCCGGCCCCATGTCATGCAGCAGAAAATCGGAATAGGGCCAGATAAGCTGGAAGGCCTGCGCCTTGTTCGGCGTGCCGCGGCGGGTGACGAATTTCGGCGTATGGCAGGAAATGCAGCCCATGTCGTAGAACAGCTTCTTGCCGGCCAGCACATCGGGCTCGTCGAGATCGCGCCGCGCCGGCACGGCGAGGTTTTGCGAATAGAAGGTGACGAGGTCCATGACCGGCGGCGGCGCCTCGACCGGGCCGAGGCGCTCCTGCACGCCGTTGGGCATGGCAAGGCAGGTCTTTTCGGCCGCGGTGCAATCGCCCCAGTGGTTTGGCACTTCCGGCGTCGAAATGCCGATGTCACCGGCGAATGCGTCCGCCGCTTGCTGGCGGATCGACGGCGTCTGCGCCTTCCAGCCGAAGCGGCCGAGCGTCAGTTCGCCGCTCTGGCCATCGCGCACGATGTTGGGCTTGCCGGAGATGCCGTCACTGTTCCGATCGTCCGGATCGGCATGGGCGAGAATGTCCGCCGGTGCGATCTGCTCGACCAGGCCGAGGCCGATCATCGGCGGCGTCATACGCGGCGAAAGCGTCGTGTGCGGATCGAGCGGCCCGTTGGCAAGATCATCGACCGAATAGCTCGGCTTGCGCAGCCAAACCACGGTACCGTCCGGCAGCGTGACTTTCTGCTCCTGATAGTCGACACGCATCCGGCCTTCGCCCCGAAGACCCGGCACGGCCAGGTCCTGCAATTGCGAGCCGTAGACCGGATCGGGGAAGTTGAGCACCTTGCGGGCGGCCAGCGCTGTTCTCTCCTCATCGGTGCTCGCCTGCCGCGCCAGCCGCAGGAACATCGAGGTGGAACCGCTGTCGCCTTCCGGCGGACGGCCGCGACCGTCCTTCAGATGGCAATTCTGGCACGCCCGCTCGTTGAACAGCGGCCCAAGCCCGTCCGACGCCTGCGTCGACGAGGGCGACGAAACCCAGTTCTTGCGGAAAAGGGCATTGCCGAGCTTGAAGGTGCCTTCTTCCTCGAAGGTGATATTGGCGGAAGATTGCGAGAAAGCGTCCTTGTTAGCATCTTTCCGTGACGTGCCGGCGCCACCCTGCATCGGCTCGAACTGCTCGGGCTTGGAAAAATCCTTGGCCGGCCGGGTGATGGCGATGACGCGCGCCAGATCCTTCGGCGTCAGATCGGTACGACTGGTGGCGAGGCCCGCCGGTTCGGGCGCGCCGGCCATCGCCGAGGCCGTAAGTGGGACCACTACGGCAAGCGAAAGCCCGCGAAGCCAGCTGTATCGCGGGTTTTGCTGGGACGGCAGGCCGCAATCCTCGGCCCGCCGCAGGCGGCGCAAGAAATCTAAGCGGCGCCGCATTCCCGCATGTCCCTATTCCGCTTCGTCGGCCGATGCGGCGTTGAGCTGGCCGTATTTTTCCTCGCCGATCGAGGCGAGCAGGTCGAGTTGCGTCTCGAGGAAGTCGATGTGACCTTCCTCGTCGGACAGCAGATCCTCGAACAGCTTCATCGTCACGTAGTCGCCTGCTTCGTCACAAATCTCGCGCGAGCGTTTGTAGGCAGTGCGCGCGTCATATTCGCCGGCAAGATCGGATTCGAGCACTTCCTTGACATTCTGTCCGATACGCAGCGGTGCTACCGACTGCAGGTTCGGATGACCTTCAAGGAAGATGATGCGGGCCACGATCCGGTCGGCATGGTGCATCTCCTCGATCGATTCCGCGCGTTCCTTCTTCGCCAGCTTGGCGTAGCCCCAGTCTTCCAGCAGCCGGAAATGCACCCAGTACTGATTGACCGCTCCAAGTTCCAGAAACAGAGCTTCGTTAAGCCGCTCTATGATCTGCTGTTCGCCTTTCATCGGTTCTGCTCCCGTATTGGACGCGCAGGCCTCTGACGCGATCCAGGTGTGAAACGACATCCACGCCGCTCGCCTCCGAGCGGGCGTGGTAATTTTCGGTTACCCGAATGATCGTTTCGACCACATTTGGGAAGCAGCCGCAACAGCGACCACGCTTCTGCATGGCATGATAGATCTTCGCCGGCACGATAAGTTGCCAGGGATCCTGATCCAGCAGCCCGACGATCGTCTGCTCAATCTCCTTCTCGGTGATGATATTGCAATGGCAGATCAGCATTATTTGCTCTGTATGGCTGACGGCGCGTGCTCGGCGCCGTGTGGCTTATTTTCTCAATCGAACCGAAAACCGCTTTCCACTTTTTTACGCGGACCTTCGGTTCGGGATCGTGCTCGAGGCTCTTGACGCCTTATTGGAACACCTTGTCTGGAGCATCGAGGCTGTCCGAGTCCTCGAAGGCGATGGCATTGAGTTTCAGGGTGCCGACGGCGCGTTCGATCGACTTGGTCTGGTCGACCAGCGCATCGATCGCCGCCTGGACTGTGGCGTTGCCTTCAATGTTGCCTTCGCCGATCTGCTGGTCATAAGCCTCGCCGCCAAGCGCCCGCGCCTTGATGGCTTCCATCTTGGCGACAGTGACATCGAGCTTGTCCGACAGTTCCTTGTCGATCGCCGGATCGGCCTCCTTGACCATGTCGGATACCGAGGGGCCTTCGACGACGGTGCCGTCGAGGCGCGTGTAGCTGCCACGGTAGGCGGCACGAATGCCGACGGCATCGTAGAGATGGGAATCGTAGGTGTTGTCGGAGAAGCAGTCGTGCTCCTCTTCCGGATCGTGCAGCAGCAGGCCGAGCTTCATGCGCTCGCCGGCAAGTTCGCCATAGGACAGCGAGCCCATTCCGGTGAGGATGGTCGAGATGCCTACTTTCGGCTCGCCATCGACAAGGTTCTTGCGGGCGGCGCCGCCATCCTTCCACTCGTTGACCATGTCCTGCAGATCGGAAACCAGAAGGTCGCTCGCCGACTTCAGGTACTGCGCCCGACGATCGCAATTGCCGCTGGTGCAGTTGGCGAGATCGTAGTCCGTATAGGGCCGTTCGCCCGCGCCCGGGCCAGTGCCGTGCAGGTCCTGGCCCCACAGCAGGAATTCGATAGCGTGGTAGCCGGTCGCCACATTGGCCTCGATGCCGCCGGCTTCCTGCAGCGTGCCGGAGAGGAACTCCGGAGTAAGATTGGTGGCGTCGATCTTCTTGCCGTCGACCTCAATCGACTTGTTGGCGATCACATTGGCGGTGTAGAGCGCATTCGCATCCGACTCGGTGCCGTAGCCGGCAGCGACATAGTCGATCAGGCCTTCGTCCAGCGGCCAGGCGTTCACCTTGCCTTCCCAGTCGTCGACGATGGCGTTGCCGAAGCGGTAGACTTCGGTCTGCTGATAGGGAACACGCGACGCCTTCCAGGCCTCGCGGGCGGCAGTCAGCGTTTCCACCGAAGGCTTGGCAAGCAGCGCGTCGACGGCCTTGTCGAGCGCCTGCGCCGCCGTCAGCGAATCCTCATATTTGGCGAGCGCAATGTCGGAATAGGTCTTGATGACAGCCTTGGCATCGGTTTCCGCCTTGGCCGGCAGCACGAATATCGCCGCCGTCAATGCCGCCGTGGCGCCGATCGCGGCGAGCCTGCCATATCGTGCCGTGATCATCGCTCTCATGATTGTCATCTCCTCGGAATTCAGTGAAATGCCGGCGCCAAAGGCGCGTCGGCAGGCAATCGGCACCAAGGCAGGTCCATGCCATTGGCCGAGAAACAGCCCGCGGCATAGCGCGGTTTGCGGAAGAAAGACATCGAAATGCCTCCAATCGAAAGGGTTCAAGGCCCAGACATCAAAGGGATGCGCTTGACACGCAAGGTTCCATAAAGCGATGAAGGCGCGGGAAGTCAACCGATTTCAGAGAGAAAAGCCAATCGAAACAACAGTTTAGAATTATTCTAAACTGCAAGTGTCAACTTTAGCCGCATTTTAGCTTGTCGTCATTAACAGCACTATTGATGGACCGCCATTCCGGGTGCGACCTGCAAAGGTGGTCTTGCGGCGGGGTCAGACAATTGCCACGTGGCGAGACGTCCTAGACTTGGACGAAGAATTGGGGATGAGGAAATTGGGGCTGCGATGAACAACGGTGTGGTCATTATCGGTGCGGGTCATGCGGGCGTGCAAGCGGCCGCCAGCCTGCGCGAGGACGGTTACGACGGACCCGTGATCCTCGTCGGCGACGAGAATGAACTGCCCTATCACAAGCCGCCGCTGTCGAAGACCTTCATCAAGGATCAAGAGGCCAAACCGCAGCCGCTGCGCGGCGAGGCCTTTTATACCGGAAGTACCATCGACTACCGGCCGGGCATCAGGGTCGACCGCATCGATGCCGGACGCAGGCTGGAGCTATCAGGTGGCGGCGTGCTGCCTTTCGACCGACTGATCCTGGCGACCGGTTCGCGGCCGCGAATCCTGCCGCTGCCGGGTTCGGAGCTTTCAGGCGTGGTGTCGTTGCGCTCGCTCGCCGACGCGCGGCTGATCCGCGCGTTGAGCGCGCAGAGCGAGGATGTGGTCATCCTCGGCGGCGGCTTCATCGGACTGGAGATCGCCGCGACGCTCAAAGCGGCCGGCCGCGAGGTCACCGTGGTCGAGGCGGTCGACCGGCTGCTCGGCCGGGCAGTGGCGCCGGTCATCGCGAGGCACGTGCGGCAACGGCTGGAAGCGATTGGCGTGCGCATCCTCACCGGCACCACGATTGCGCGGCTCGAAGGCGAGAACGGCCATGTCTCGGCCGCGATCACCACATCCGGCGAGCGCCTGCCGGCGCAGATGGTCATCGTCGGTATCGGCGTCGTGCCGAATGTCGAACTGGCCCAGGCCGCCGGCATCACAATCGCCAACGGCATCCGCGTCGACCAGCAGATGCGCACGTCAGTCCCCGAAATCCTCGCCATCGGCGATGCCGCCTCCTACCGGCACTGGCTCACCGGCAGCGATGTGCGGCTGGAATCGGTGCAGAATGCGACCGACCAGGCGCGTCTTGCCGCGCGCACCATCGTCGGCCATGCGGACGCCTTTGCGGCGGTGCCATGGTTCTGGTCCGATATCGGCGACATGAAGCTGCAGATGGTCGGCCTGATTTCGGGCGGCGACAGCCATGTCGTGCTGGGCGACGTCAACGAGAACAAATTCTCGATCTACCATTATGCTGGAAATCGTCTGCTCGGCATCGAATCGGTCAACCGGCCGGGCGACCATATGCTTGGCCGCAAGATGCTCGGCGCCGGCTTCTCGCCGACGCCGCAGATGGTTGCGACGGGGCCGGATGGACTGAAGGCGGCGCTCGCCGCCTTCCAGAAGGAAGAGCCTGTCCGCGCCGCTGAATAGGATATGTTGATATTCAGGTGATGCCGGCTTGCGAACGGTGGTTTCCTGCGCTTCCGGTACTCACGGACCCAAATGTCCGCTCCGTTCCGGTTCTCGGGACCCAACATTCTCGGCTCGGCCTGACCTGAATCTCAACACATCCCAAGAAGGCGAGGGTCAGGCGGCCCGGACCTCACGGATCGAGCTTTCCAGGATGTCGAGCGCTTCGTTCATGACGCCGTCCTGGATGGTGATCGGCGCGAGGAAACGGATGACGTTCCCGTAGACGCCGCAGGTGAGCAGGATCAGGCCCTTGTCGAGCGCCTTCAGCCGGAGCGCATTGGCGATCTCGGCCGACGGCAGGCCCTTTTTGACATCGTTGAACTCGACCGCGTTCATGAAGCCGGAGCCTCTGATATCGACGATCTCGGGCGTGTCGTCGCGCATCGATTGCAGCCGCTGCTTCAGTCGCGCGCCCAGCGTGTTGGCGCGGTCGCAGAGTTTTTCCTCATCGATCACGTCGAGGACCGCATGCGCTGCGGCGACGCCGATCGGGCTGCCGCCATAGGTGCCGCCGAGCCCGCCCGGGTTCGGCGCATCCATGATCTCGGCACGCCCGGTGACCGCCGACAGCGGGAAGCCGCCGGCGAGGCTTTTGGCCATGGTGGTGATATCGGGCGCCACCTCGTGGTGATCCATGGCGAACATCTTTCCGGTGCGAGCAAAGCCGGTCTGCACCTCGTCGGCGATCAACAGCATGCCGTGCTGGTCGCAGATCTTGCGCAGTGCCGACATGAACTCGCGCGGCGCCTCGTAGAAGCCGCCCTCGCCCTGCACCGGCTCGACGACGATGGCCGCGACTCGGGCCGGATCGACATCGGCCTTGAACAGGCGGTCGAGCGCGGCCAGCGAATCGGCGACCGAGATCCCGTGCAGCGCCACCGGGAACGGCGCGTGGAAAACATCGGCCGGCATGGCGCCGAAGCCGACCTTGTAGGGCACGACCTTGCCGGTCAGCGCCATGCCCATGAAGGTGCGGCCATGGAAGCCGCCGGCGAAGGCGATGACCGCCGGCCGACCTGTGGCGTTGCGGGCGATTTTGACGGCGTTCTCCACCGCCTCGGCGCCGGTGGTGACGAAGATGGTCTTCTTGTCGAACTTGCCCGGCAGCATGCCGTTCAGCCGTTCGGCCAGCCTGACATAGCTTTCATAGGGCACCACCTGGTGACAGGTGTGGGTGAAGCGGTCGAGCTGCGTCTTGACCGCCTCGATCACCTTCGGGTGACGATGGCCGGTGTTGACGACGGCGATGCCGGACGAGAAGTCGATGTAGCGGCGGCCTTCGACATCCCAGATTTCCGAGTTCTCGGCGCGGTCGGCATAGATTTGCGTGGTCATGCCGACGCCGCGCGAGATCGACTGGTTCTTGCGTTCGGAAATGGCTGAATTCTTCATGATGTCCCTCGCCGGGCCGGCGCCCGTTCTCGTTTGGATGATTGCCGGGAAT
This sequence comes from Mesorhizobium sp. f-mel, assembly GCF_053850215.1. Lineage (NCBI taxonomy): Bacteria > Pseudomonadati > Pseudomonadota > Alphaproteobacteria > Hyphomicrobiales > Phyllobacteriaceae > Mesorhizobium > Mesorhizobium sp. f-mel. The sequence goes on along the minus strand of NZ_JBSPTO010000001.1, from coordinate 48,754 downwards.
TGTTCTGATCTTATTTCATGTTTTCCTCAAGTTGGCACCGCCGCCGGGTCGTTGGGCCTGCTGCCGTTAGCGTCGCTGAAATTTGATTCACGCCGTCCTGACAAACCCGTCGCTGGCCCGCAAGAGATTGCGCGTGTAATCCTTGGTCACGTGACGCTCGACGAGGTCGTCCGCGGTGAGGTGCTCGACCGCCTCGCCGTTCTGCATCACCATCAGCCGCTCGCACATATGGGTGATGATGGCGAGGTCGTGGCTGACCATCAGGAAGGTGAGCTTGCGCCGCCGGCGGATCTCCTCCAGCAGATTAAGCACTTCGGCCTGCACCGACGCGTCGAGCGCCGAGGTCGGCTCGTCGAGCAGCAGGATCGACGGTTCGAGGATCAGGGCGCGCGCAATCGCCACGCGCTGGCGCTGGCCGCCCGACAATTGATGCGAATAGCGGAAGCGGAAGCCGGTTCCCAAACCGACCTCGTCCAGCGCCCGCTGGATGCGCTTTTCGCCATCGGCAAAGCCGTGGATGGCGAGCGGCTCCTGCAGCAGGCGGTCGACGGTCTGGCGCGGATGCAGCGAGCCGTAAGGGTCCTGAAAGACCATCTGCACCTCGCGATAGAAAGCCTTGTGGCGGCGCGCGCCGAGTTTTTTTCCGTTGACCGTGATGCTGCCCGAAGCGATCGGCGCGAGACCGGCGATTGCCCTCAGCAGCGTCGATTTGCCGGAGCCGGATTCGCCGACCAGGCCGAAGGATTCGCCTGATTGCACTTCGAGGCTGACGCCCTTCAGCGCGCGAAACCGGTCGAAGACCACCTCCAGCCTGTCGACGGAAAGCGCTGATGTCATGCCGCCCACTCCGGCTTGCGGTCGAGCACCGGCAGCGGGTGACGGTCGGCGCCGATCTTGGGCATGCAGTTGAGCAGGCCGCGCGTATAGGGATGCTGGGCACGGCCGAGTTCCGACGCCGCCAGCTGCTCGACGACCTTGCCGGCATACATGACGATCACCCGGTCGCAGAAGGACGAGACCAGGCGCAGGTCGTGCGAGATGAAGATCAGCCCCATGCCGCGCTCGCTGACCAGCCTGTCGAGAATGCCGAGCACGTCGAGTTGCACAGTGACATCGAGCGCCGAGGTCGGCTCGTCGGCGATCATCATTTCCGGCCCGGCGATCAGCATCATGGCGATCATGGCGCGCTGGCCCATGCCGCCCGACACCTCGTGCGGATGCAGGTCGAAGACACGGGCGGGATCGCGGATCTGCACCGCCTCCAGCATGGCGAGCGCGCGGTCGCGGGCTTCGGCCTTGCCGACCTTCTCATGCGTGCGCAGCGTCTCGACGATCTGACGGCCGATGCTCATCACCGGGTCGAGCGAATATTTCGGATCCTGCAGGATCATGGCGATGCGTTTTCCCCGCAACGCACGGCGGTCGCGAGGCGAGGCCGTGAGTAGGTCGATGCCGTCGAAAGCAAGTTTCCTGGCGGTGACCTCGGCCTGCGGCGGGGTCAAGCCCATGATGGCGCGGCCGGTCTGCGACTTGCCGGAACCGCTCTCGCCGACGATGCCGAGCCGTTCGCGGCCGAGCGAGAAGGAGACGCCGCGCACCGCTTCGATGCGGCCGGTACGCGTCGGAAAGGTGACGCGCAGATCGTCGACGTCGAGAAGCGTGCTCATTGATCACGGCTCATGGGGTCGCCGCTCATTGGTCGCCACTCCGGGGGTCGAGCGCGTCGCGGAGGCCGTCGCCGAGCAGGTTGAAGCCGAGGCTGACTATGAGGATGGCAAAGCCCGGTGCGCCAGCCACCCACCACTGGTCGAGCACGAAGCGGCGGCCCGACGCGATCATCGCTCCCCATTCCGGCAGCGGCGGCTGCGCGCCGAGGCCGAGGAAGCCGAGACCAGCCGCGGTCAGGATGATGCCGGCCATGTCGAGCGTCACCCTGACGATCAGCGAGGAGATGCAGAGCGGCATGATGTGGCGCAGCACGATGCGAAACGGCGAGGCGCCCATTAACTGCACCGCCTTGATGTAGTCCGAATTGCGTACGGTGAGCGTTTCGGCACGTGCGATGCGGGCATAGGGCGGCCAGGAGGTGATGGCGATGGCGAGCACCGCGTTTTCGATGCCGGGGCCGAGTGCCGCGACAAAGGCCAGCGCCAGGATCAGCTTCGGAAAGGCCAGAAAGATGTCGGTGATGCGCATCAGGATCGCATCGATCCAGCCGCCGGCATAGCCGGCGACGGTGCCGACCAGCAGGCCGATAGGGGCGGCAATGACGGCGACGAGAATGACGACGTAGAGCGTCCAGCGCGAACCGAAGATGACGCGCGAAAGGATGTCGCGGCCGAGGTCGTCGGTGCCGAACCAGTGCTCGGCACTTGGCGCCAGCAGGCGCGAGCCCTTGAGGTCGCCGAATGTTGGCGAATAGGGCGCCAGCACATCGGCAAGGGCTGCGACCACCAGCAGGGCGATGATGATGAGCAGACCGAGAAACGCCAGCCGGTTGGCGGAAAAGCGCCGCCACGCCACATAGGCGCGGCCGAGCCTTGCCTGCATGCGCGAGGCCGGCCGCTCGCTGAGCAGCCAGTCGCGACGGCTTTGTATCGCTTCAACGCTCATCGTACCTTGGTCCTTGGGTCGAGCACCCGGTAGAGCAGATCGGACAGGAGGTTGATGCCGATGAAGACCGAGCCGATGACGATGGTGCCGCCGAGCACCGCGTTCATGTCGGCATTCTGCAGGGAATTGGTGATGTAGAGGCCGATACCCGGCCAGGAGAACACGGTCTCGGTCAGCACCGAGCCTTCGAGCAGGCCGGCATAGGAGAGCGCAATCACGGTGACCATCGGCACCGCCGCGTTACGCAATGCGTGGCCCCAGATGATGCGCGTCTCAGACAGGCCCTTGGCGCGCGCCGCGACGATATATTCCTGGGCAAGCTCGTTCAGCATGAACGAGCGGGTCATCCGGCTGATGTAGGCGAGCGAGAAATAGCCAAGCAGCGAGGCCGGCAGGATGATGTGGCGAAAGGCGTCGCGAAACACATCCCACTGCCGCTGCCACAGCGCATCCAGAAGATAGAAGCCGGTGATCGGCGTGAAGGTGTATTCGTAGACGATATCGAGGCGGCCGGGAAAAGCCACCCATTGCAGCCTGGCATAGAACAGCACAAGCGCCAGCAGTCCCAGCCAGAAGATCGGCACGGAGTAGCCGACCAGGCCGATGATGCGCACGATCTGGTCGATGATGCTGCCGCGCCGGACCGCAGCCAGCACGCCGAGCGGCACACCAAGGAATGCACCGATCAGCGTTCCCAGCGTCGCCAGCTCGATCGTCGCCGGAAAGGCGCGGCGAATGTCGGTCATGACAGGATTGGTGGTCAGCACCGAGGTGCCGAAATTGCCGTTCAGGGCATTTTTCACATAGATGTAGAACTGCTCGACCAGCGGCAGGTCGAGACCCATCTCGCGGCGGGTGCGCTCGACGACATTGGCAGGCGCCCGGTCGCCGAGCACTGCCAGCACCGGGTCGATCGGGATCACCCGGCCGATGAAGAAGGTCACCGCAAGAAGACCGAGATAGGTGGTTATCGCGATGACCAGGAAGCGGGCGATCGCCGACGCGACAGCGACAGCACGGGCGCTACCGCGCCCTGCCGTCGCTTCGCTTTCAACAGTGCTCATGCGGCGCGTCCGCGGGAATCACTCCTTGGAGATCTGACCGACGAAATTGGTGTCGAAGCTCGGGCCGAGCGCAAAGCCCTTGAGGTTCTTGCGCAGGCCGGCCACTTCCAGCTGCTGGTGGATGATGATGAAAGGACTGGTTTCGAGGACCTTCTTCTGCAGATCCTGGTACATTGCGGCGCGCTTGGCCGAATCCTTCTCGAGCAGGGCCGCTTCCGTTTCCTTGGTCAAGTCCGGAATGTCCCAGGCGTTGCGCCAGGCGAGCGTCTTGGTCTTGCCTTCATCCGAATTATCCGGGTTGCTGGCAAAGGTCTGGGCGTTGGAGTTCGGATCGAAATAGTCCTGGCCCCACTGGCCGATATAGATGTCGTGATTGCGGGCGCGGTATTTGGTCAGCGTCTGCTTGCCGTCGCCGGGGATGATCTCCAGCTTGATGCCGGCCTGTCCCAGCGTCTGCTGGATCGATTCGGCCATGCCTGTCTCCGGCTGTCTGCTGCGCACGTCCATGGTGACACTGAAGCCGTCGGCGAGGCCGGCCTTGGCAAGCAGTTCCTTGGCCTTGGCGACATCGAATTTGAACGGATTCTCGTCCAGTTCCCCGAGCACGCCTTTCGGCAGGAAGGTCTGGTGGATCTCGCCGATGCCCTTGAGGATAGTCGAGCTCAAGGCATCGTAGTCGACAAGATATTTAAAGGCCTGGCGAACCTCGGGCTTGGCGAGGTTCGGATTCTTCTGATTGAGGCTGATGTAAAAGACCGTGCCCTTCGGCGCGCTGGTGGTGGTGAGATCGGCGTTCTTGGCGATGGCGTCGAGGTCGTTCGGCTCGAGATTGCGGGCAACGTCGATGTCGCCGGCCTCCAGCGCCAGGCGCTGGCCCGAGCTTTCCTTCATGTTGCGATAGATGACGCGGGCAAGCTTGGCCTTTTCGCCGTGATAATTGTCGTTGCGCTCCATGACGACGACCTCGTTGGCCCGCCATTCGCGCAGCTTGAAGGCGCCGGAGCCGGCATAGCCGGTCTTCAGCCAGGCGTTGCCGAAGTCATTGTCGTATTTGTAGTCGGCACTCGGCGTCACCGCGGCGACATGTTCCTTGACCAGCTTGGCGTCAACGACCGAGGCGACGGTTGCCGACAGACAGTTCAAGACGAAGCTCGGCGCATAGGCCTTGTCGACAGTGAACTGGAACGTCGTGTCATCGACGGCCTTGGCCTTCTCAGTGACGTTGTCGCCATTGATGCCGAACTGCCCGATGATGAAGGCCGGGCTCTTGTCGAGCTTGATGGCGCGCTCGAACGAATAGGCGACATCCGCTGCGGTGATCGGGTTGCCCGAGGCAAATTTCAGGCCGGGCTTGAGCCTGAAGGTGTAGGTCAGGCCGTCGTCGGAGACAGTCCAGCTTTCGGCGAGATCGCCCTTGACCTTGGACGTATCGCTGAGATCGAGGCGGACAAGAAGATCGTAGGTGTTGCCGGTGACCTCTGCAGTCGAGAACTCGAACGCCTCGCCCGGATCCATCGAGATGATGTCGTCGATCGCCAAACCCTCGACCAGCGTGTCGGCGGGCGTGACGGCAAGGGCCGGCGCACCGGCCAGAAGCAGCGCGGACATGGCTGCGCCCGCGAGCAAGATGCGGGAGCGTAGAGCAAACTTTTCCATCATCATTTTTAACTGTTCCCTGTTTTTGTTGACCTGAGTTCCCGGCTCAGGGTTTTGGCATTTATTTGCCAAATCGAACGGTGACCCTGAACCGGTCGTCTTGGTGATTTTTATCCAGTTCGGCCTCACCATATCCGGCGGTTTCAGGCGCGGCAACGAGCATTTGCAAAGCTGTTTGTTGGACCAGATCAGGCAGCCACCACCGCCGAAAGCGACACCCGCAGTGCAGCTATTTCAACGCGGTGACCAGGTCGGCGTCGGGAAAACAGGTGGCGGCGCGACCGTTCCCGGCCTGCCATTTGCCGATCGACCGGCGCGTCTTGAAGCCGGGCAAACCGTCGGCGCTGCCGACATCGTGGCCCTCGGCCTCCAGCGCCCGCTGCAAGGTGGCGATATCAGACCTGTGGAGCCCGCCGACCGCGCCCCAACGCCCTGAAAAATTGCTGTCCCCGTGGGCGATGCGGTCAGCGCCATGACCAATGAACAGGGCGTAGAGATCGCTGGTGTTGTATTGCTTCAGCACGTAGAAATTGGGCGTGACGATGAAGGCTGGACCGCTGCGCCCAGCCGGCATCAAGAGAAAGCCTTCGGCCTTCAACTCGCGCGCCGGAAATGGTCTTGCCGCGACGCGCATGATGCCCATATCAGCCCATTCGGAAATCCTCTTGCCCTGGTCCGGACCTTCGAGCGAGCAGGAGACCGCTTCCGGCACCGTCACCTCGAAGCCCCAGCCGCGGCCTTTCACCCAGCCATAGTGGACGAGATAGTTGGCGATCGAGGCCAGCGTATCCGGCACCGAGTTCCAGATGTCGGCCCGACCGTCGCCATCGAAATCGACGGCATGTCTGAGGAACGAACTCGGCATGAACTGCGGCTGGCCGAGCGCGCCTGCCCAGGACGATTTCATCGCGCCGACCGGGGCCAGCCCACGCTCGACGATTTCGAGTGCCGCCATAAGCTCGGTGCGGAAGAAGTCCTTCCTGGTCGCCATGAACGCCTTGGTGCCCAGCACTTCGAAGGCGTCGTAAGGCATCTTCGCCGCGCCAAAACCGCTCTCGCGGCCCCAGATCGCCAGCAGCACCTCGCCCGGCACGCCGTAGCGCTTCTCGATCGCGGCGATCGTCCTGGCATTGGCCGCCTTGAGCGTGCGGCCACCGGCGGTCACGGCGCGAACCGTCTTTTCGGCGAAATAGGCGCCGGGCGAACCGAACTCCGCCTGATGCTGCTTCTGCGGCGTCTTCGCCTTTTTGCCCGGCATCACCAGGTCGGGCAGTTTGAGATTCGGTTTGACACCGTCGAAGGCGGCGTCGAAGGTTTTTCTGGAGATGCCTCTGGCGCTGGCTTCAGGCCAGAGATCGCTGCTGAGCCAGGCGTGGAACTGGTCATCGATTTTTGCGGCGGAAGCGGGGGTGGCGAGGAGGAGGCCAACAAGGACTGCAAAGAGCGAGAGCAGGACCAATCTGAAAGGTTTCCATTCCGTCGCGCCCCCCTCTGTCCTGCCGGACATCTCCCCCACTTGGGGGGAGATTGGCAGCTTTGACCACGGCGCCTTTTCTTCAAGGCTGGAGGTTGGCGAAAGCCGGCGTAACGGCCGATCTCCCCCCTTGTGGGGGAGATGTCCGGCAGGACAGAGGGGGGCGCGAAGGAATGCAATCATCTCAATAGGCCCCAACTCCCTCAAAACGCCGTCCGCGAGCGCAGCGCGGCGGCCAGCGTGCCTTCGTCGAGATAGTCGAGTTCGCCGCCGACCGGGACGCCATGGGCCAGCCGCGTTACTTTGATATCGAAGCCGGACAATTGATCGGTGAGATAATGCGCGGTGGTCTGGCCCTCGACCGTGGCGTTGACGGCAAGGATCACCTCCTTGACCTCCCCACCGGCGACGCGGTCGACCAGCGAGCGAATGTTGAGCTGCTCGGGGCCGATGCCGTCAAGCGGCGACAGCGAGCCGCCGAGCACGTGATAGCGGACATTCATGGCGGCCGCCCGCTCCAGCGCCCACAGGTCGGCCACGTCCTCGACGACGATCAGCGTGCCGGCGTCGCGGCGCGGATCGGTGCAGATCATGCAGGGGTCGGATGTATCGACATTGCCGCAGGTCGAGCAGATGCGCACCTTGTCGACCGCCTCGCTCATGGCAGCGGCCAGCGGCGACAGCAACTGCTCCTTCTTCTTGATAAGGTGAAGCGCTGCGCGCCTGGCCGAACGGGGCCCAAGCCCCGGCACCTTGGCCAGAAGCTGGATCAGGCGTTCGATCTCGGGACCGGCGATTCGCTTCGACATCGCATCGGTTTATGATTTTTTCGCACGCTTTGGAACACTCCAGCGGGGAGCGGCCTGTTCAACGCGTAAGGATGCTGCTGCCTCAGTAGGCTTCCAGCGGCCGGCTCTGGCCGGCGATCATCGCGCCAATGGCATCGGTGTTCTCGGGTGTCGATTCAAACGACATGGTCGGCTCGGCCGACGCCGCCGGGAATGACGTCACAGGTTGCGCACCGGCAGTGCCGCCGAAACGGGCCGCGTCCGGCTCCTGCATCGGCTCTTGCATCGCCACAAGCGTCGCCTTCTCTGGCGTCGCCTTCTCCAGAGTCACCTTTGCGGGTTGCGATGCGACCGCGGTCACATAGGTTGCCTTGGCGAATTTTGCCTTGGCGACCGGAGCGGCGGAGGCCACGAGCGTCACAGGCGCTGCGCGCGCCGGCGCCCGCGGCGCGGACTGTGCCACCGCGACCGTCGGCTCGTCAGGCAACGGTTTCCAGTTCCGGCCGCGTTTTTCATAGAAGGCGTTGCCGCCGGCAACCATGGTGTAGTGCATGTTCTTGTAGGGGAAACGCAGGCCGGCGGTGTGAAAGAACATCGTGTTCTTCAGCTTGGCCTTGCGCTCGCCCCTGAGCACCGCCTCGGCGGCCTCCTCGACGTCGGGCATCGCCTTCGAATTCATCTGCCGTGTCATCACGCCCGGTGCGAACTGGCCGCGCTCGCCGACCACCTGGCAGATGGTGTTGCCGTGCTTGCCGGAACGCAGCCGGTTCATGACCACCGTGCCGACGGCAATCATGCCGTCACGGCTCGACCGGTTGGATTCGAAGAACATCGCGCGCTGGAGGCACTCCTTGTCCTTCAGTGTGTGACGGTAGGGCCGGGATCTGACGGCATCGGTCAGGCTGGCCATCGACAGGCTGTGCGAGGTGGTCTGACTGCAAGCGGCCAAGAACAGCGGAGAGGTGATGACGCCGAGCAACAACGGCGTCTTCCATCGGGTCGCGATCAAAGATATCCCCTCATTCTGTCGCCAGCCCGCCCCTGGTTGCGGCAAGAATGAGACACTTTCAGGCAAAAAGATGGCTAAAGCGTTATTAAGTGCGCGGAGTTGCCGAATGGACACACCGGTGGAGCAAGCGACCGCCGAATCGCGGCACAGCACTCCATGGCCACTATAACGGCATGGGTCCTATCCTAGGATACCCGCAGGGAGCCTTCCCCAAGGCTCGAGCAATGGGTTCAGTCGACCGGCATAGCTATCAACACCTTAGAACGGCAGCTTCATTCCCGGCGGTATCGGCAGTCCTGCGGTCAGTGCCTGGGTCTTTTCCTGCATCATCTGCTCGACCTTGGCCCTTGCGTCATTGTGGGCGGCGAGAAGCAGATCCTCCAGAATCTCGACCTCCTCCTCCTTGAACAGAGACGGGTCGATCTTCAGCGCCTTCATCTCGAATTTGCCGGTCAGCGTCACGCTGACCAGGCCGCCGCCGGCCTGTCCGGTGGCTTCCAGCGTGGCGATCTCGTCCTGCATGGCCTGGAACTTGGCCTGCATTTCTTTCGCCTTGCCCATCAGGCCGAGAAGATCTTTCATCGCTTGGTCCTCTACGATTGATCGTGTGTCTTTTGGTTGAGCATGATCTTCTCCGAAAACCGGCTCCCACTTTTCGGGATCATGCTTTAGGTTTCGTCTTCGTCTGTCGCCGGCTCGATCGGAACCTCTGCCTCCACCGCATCGGCTTCCGGTGCGTCGGGGATGCGCACGTCGATGATCTTGGCGCCGGGAAAACGCGCCAGGATGGCGGCGACGGTCGGGTCGCTCTTGGCGTCGAGGAGGGCGCTTTCGCGTTTGGTCGATTCCATCTCGGCCAGCGTCTGGCCGCCCTCTTCCTTGGACAGCGACACCAGCCAACTGCGGCCGGTCCAGGCGCGCAATTTGGCGGTCAGGTCGTTGAGCAGCATCTTCGGCGCATCATCGGTCAGGCTGACGTCGACGCGGCCGGGCTCGATGCGCACCAGGCGCACGCAGCGCTTCACCAGCACCTTGAAGGCCATGTCGCGCTGGGCGTCGGCAAGCGCGATGATGTCGGCCAGCGATTTCACTGGCACCGGCGGCGCATCCGCAACCGGCTCCGGAACGAAGGCTGCAGGCATCGGCGCGGGTTCGACCAGCCGCATGGTCTGCGCGCCGCCATTGGCCGTCGGCATCCGCGTCTGCGCCACAGCGCTGGCGCCGCCATTTCCGGGACTTGCTGGGCCGGGATTTGCGACGACAGAGCTTGCGGGCGCACCATTCGAGCGTGGCGCGCCGTTGGGCACCGACGCTCCGCTGTCCAGCGATTTCAGCGCCTCGTCCAGTGTCGGCAGGTCGGCGGCATGCGCCAGCCGGATCAGCACCATTTCGGCGGCACTGACCGGCCGGTTGGAGGACTGCACCTCGGGAATGCCTTTCAACAGCATTTGCCAGGTCCGCGACAGCACCCTGACCGACAGCGCCTTGGCGAAATCGGCGCCGCGCCGGCGCTCGTCCTCCGACAGCGACGCGTCCTCAAGGGCCGTCGGCACGAAGCGCAACCGGGTGACGAGGTGGTTGAACTCGGCCAAGTCGGTCAGCACCGCGGCCGGATCGGCGCCGGTATCGTACTGGTTGCGGAACTCGGCCAATGCGGACGCCACATCGCCTTTCATGACATGTTCGAACAGGTCGACAATGCGGGCGCGGTCGGCGAGCCCGAGCATGGCGCGTACCGCTTCGGCGCTGACAGCGCCGCTGCCATGGGCGATCGCCTGGTCGAGAATGGACAGCGAATCGCGCGCCGATCCTTCGGCCGCACGGGCGATCATCGCCAGTGCGTCGTCGTCGACCGCAATGCCTTCTTTGCCGGCGATCGAGGACAGATGCGCGACCAGCGTGCCGGCATCGATACGCCTGAGGTCGAAGCGCTGGCAACGCGACAGAACGGTGATCGGAACTTTTCTGATTTCGGTGGTGGCGAAGATGAATTTGACGTGCGGCGGCGGCTCTTCCAGCGTCTTCAGCAGGCCGTTGAAGGCCTGGGTCGAGAGCATGTGCACTTCGTCGATGATGTAGACCTTGTAGCGCGCCGACACCGGGGCGTAACGCACGCGCTCGATAATGTCTCTGATGTCGTCGATGCCGGTATGCGAGGCGGCGTCCATCTCGATGACGTCGACATGGCGGCCTTCCATGATCGCTTGGCAATGCTCGCCCAGCACGGCAAGGTGGACCGAAGGCTGGTCGACGGCGGCGGTCTTGTAGTTGAGCGCCCGCGCCAGAATGCGCGCCGTCGTCGTCTTGCCGACACCACGCACACCGGTCAGCATCCAGGCCTGGGCGATGCGGCCGGTGGCGAAAGCATTGGTGAGGGTGCGAACCATCGGCTCCTGGCCGATCAGTTCGGAAAAATTAGCAGGACGGTATTTGCGCGCCAGAACGCGATATGCGACTGCCTTTTCCGTTCCCGAATTTCCGGCTTCGCTCATTCGCCCGTAAAGCTCCAAGGGCCGCGCCTGCAGGCGGCCGATTCCTGCGCATAGTTTCGCCCGCAGGGCTTGGCGCCGTCAATGTCGCGGGAGAAAGGCGAAGAGGTGGGAGGCTGGAACAATGACCCGTTCCGGGCTCGTTAGGGCTGCTTCCTTCCGGACCTGACCCGGTTGGCGAGTGGACCGTCCACCACCAACCTCCCGCTTCCATATCGGCAATCCGGCGATGAAATGCAAGGGCGCAGGATTCAATCAGCCGGGAGTGGCGCCGAATGCTGAAACAGAAAACCCGCCTCGGGGCGGGTCATTGGCGCAAATCAGCACCATGCCCAAACCATTAGCATAACTGCCGTCACAAAGCAACGATTCGCTTGCCGCCTCTTGCGGGCCACCGGCAGCCGCTCTAGCGTTCAAAAGTCTAAAAAACACGACAAAAGTGAAGGAAACGCCATGTCGCCGGGCCTTGAGGCCGGATTCACGCTGGATGCTCGTCTGGAGGCGGACAGCGAGCAGTTGATGTGGCTCGGCCTGTGCGAATTGCGGGTGATGAACGACCGCCGCTGGCCGTGGCTGCTTCTGGTGCCGCAGCGGCCGGGCGCGGAGGAAATCCACGATTTGACGCCGCTCGACCAGGCGATGCTGACCTTCGAGACAAACATGGTGGCGCAGGCGCTGAAGACGGTGACCGGTTGCACCAAGATCAACAGCGGCGCACTTGGCAATATCGTGCGGCAGTTGCATGTCCATGTCGTCGCGCGCTCGGAAGGCGATCCCGCCTGGCCGGGCCCGGTGTGGGGGCACGGCATGCGCGAGCCCTACGAGCGCTCGGACCTCCGCCGGTTTGCGCAGAAGATAAAGGCGGCGCTATAAGCCTGTCCCGTGGCCATCCTGAAGTTGAGTCCCCATGAGCTTCCGCCTGTTTGACGCGCCCTTACGCGAGCCGAGCCAATTCGTCGGCTTCGCCGGCAACATGATCGACCGGCAATCGGAAAACCGCGCCGACGATTCCGTCGAAAAGGCCCTCGCCGATCCCTCGGCCAGGCTTTTGCTGATGCATTGCGGGCGGCTCTACCTGAAGCTCAGGGATGGTGGCTTCGACCCCTGGTTCGGCGCCGAGGAAAGCCGGCCGCTCCAGGTGTCGCTCGACCATGGCGTCCTGCTCGGTTTTTCCGACAGCGGCCCGGTGCTCGCCGTGCCGGCCGGGCTCGATCCCGAACAATTGCCGGAGTCGATCAAGGCCATCGACTATCGCTCGGTCTATATGCAGGGGCTGATCGACGAGGCGGCGGCCGGCGCGATGGCGCAAGGAGCAGCGCTGCTCGCCTGGCATGCCAGCCACCGGTTCTGCAGCAAATGCGGCACCGAAGCCGAAATGCGGGCCGGCGGCTACAAGCGACTTTGCCCGGCCTGCGCCACCGAGCATTTTCCGCGCACCGACCCGGTGGCGATCATGCTGACGGCGACCCGCGAAAAATGCCTGCTTGGCCGCGGCCGACATTTCGCACCGGGCATGTATTCGGCGCTCGCCGGCTTCATCGAACCCGGCGAGACGATCGAGGCGGCGGTGCGCCGTGAAACGCTGGAGGAAGCCGGCATCCGGCTTGGCCGCGTCGTCTACCATGCCAGCCAGCCCTGGCCGTTTCCCTATTCGCTGATGATCGGCTGCTTCGGCGAACCGCTCAACGACGACATCCAGGCCGACCTCAACGAACTCGAAGACTGCCGCTGGTTCTTTCGCGACGAGGTGCTCTCGATGCTGGCCCGCGAGCATCCGGGCGGCCTGGTCACCCCGCCGAAGGGGGCGATCGCCTATAACCTCATCCGCGCCTGGGCCGACAGCGCATAAAAACTCATAGGGGGAGCAAGTGATCCGTCACACAGTGGTGTTCAGGCTGAAGCACAAGGACAGCTCAGTCGAGGAGGCAAGATTCCTCGCTGATGCGAAAATACTGGCGGCGATACCGGGCGTCGAAAAGTTCGAGCAGCTGCGTCAGGTAAGCCCGAAGAACGATTATCGTTTCGGCTTCTCGATGGAGTTCGCCGACCAGGCCGCCTATACAGGTTACAACGACCATGCCGACCACATCGCCTTCGTCCGCGACCGCTGGATCCCCGAGGTCGAGGCGTATCTCGAGATCGACTACGCGCCGCTGTCCTAAGATCAGAGTTCTGAACGAGCAAGTTCGTCCCCATAGCGGACCTTATCAGCCGGTCGGTGACGTCCCAGCGAAAACCGCCAACTGAGCGGCGAAAGCACGCTTGTAGGCCGGCCGGGCTTCGCCCCGGGCGACATAGGCGAAGAGGTTCGGATATTCGTCCAGTATACCCGACCCGCTCAACCTTAGCAGCACGTGCACCATCATCAGGTCCCCCGCGCTGAACGCACCGTCGAGCCAGTCGGCATCGCCCAGGCGATCGGAAAGTTCGCCCAGCCGGTCACGGATGCGATCCTCGACCGTAGGCAGGCGCTGTTCGTGCCAGGTCTCGTCGCGCTCCAGGAGCACGGCGGTTTGGCGCTCAAGGATCGGCGGCTCCACCGTGTTGAGCGCGGCAAACATCCATGAGATCGCGCGCGCCCGCGCATTCGCATCGTCCGGCAACAGGCCCGCATGGCGCTCGGCGATATGGAATACGATCGCCCCCGACTCGAACAGGGCGAGATCGCCTTCCTCATAGGTCGGAATCTGTCCGAAAGGATGAAGTGCTCGATGCGCGGGTTCGTTCATCGCTTTGAACGAAACAAGACGAACCTTGTAGGGCTGGCCGACTTCTTCAAGCGCCCAGCGAACGCGCATGTCACGCGCCAGTCCCCTTCCGCGATCGGGCGACCGTTCAAAGGCGGTGATGGTGGGGGTCATTGGAAGGCTCCGGATGATTGCATGACGCCATCGTGCGCGACGTCGTCGATTGAGATCAGTTTCCTCATCTCGTCGCGTCCCTTCTTCGATTGTGGCAACCAAAGGACGAATGTCGAGCCGGAATTCCGACATCTGGGAACTGCTCGTCAATCGCGCGTGACCGCTGCAACGGAGGCGCGTACCGCTCCGGCGAAATCGGGATGGCCATAGAGGTCGTTGTGGCCAGCCGCTATGGCGATGTGGCTGCGCAGATCACGGGCAGCCTCGCGCAGAGGTGCCGAACGTGCGGCAGGAACGATGGTGTCGTTTTCGGCGGTGATTACGGCCGTGGGCACATCGAGGTCGCGCAGGGATTCTGCCGCCTCCATGCGGTGCCGCAGCAAGAGGCGAACCGGCAGCCAGGGATAGTGGTGAGCGGCGAGTTCTCTCAGCGAATCGAAGGGTGTAACCATGACGATGCCGCGCAACGGCCGGGCCGTCGCCAGATCGACCGCAACCGCAGCGCCGACGCTAAGGCCGATGGCGACGATGCCGGCTTTGGCATCGGTGGCCAGGTGGTCGTGGGCGCGTCGGGCGTCCTCGAACAGGGCGGCGGCCGACGGGCTTCCGCTGCTCGGCGCATATCCGCGGTAGTGCAGCGCAGCGACCTGATGTTCTGGGAAAAGCTGGTGCAGCATGAGGGCAAGTGCGTCGGCATTCCAGGCATTGCCGGCGAATCCCAGCAGGAGCGGGCGCGGCGTGGCCGGCGTCTGCCTTGCCGGCAGGCGCACCAGAACGACGCGCTCGCCGTCCTTCGTCGCCAGTTCGACATGGCGGGCCCCGGCCGGCAGATCGGGTCCGAACGCCGCAAGGCCGGCCGGAAAGATCAGCCAGGACTGAAGCACATATACCACGGGGACAACGGCCGCATACAATGCAGCGACTGCGAGCATCAGTTTCAGAAGCCACATCGCAGGAATGTCGCCCGACGCTCGTCACCTGGCAAGGCGCTAGGTCCGAACACCGTAGGGGGAGCTAATCCGCCACCTTCCATTGCTCGCGCGATTCGCTGGCCGGGTAGACGCCCAGAATCCGCATTTCGCGCGAGAAGAAGGCAAGCTCGTCGAGCGCCAGTTTTACCAGCGGATCGTCGGGATGGCCCTCGATATCGGCGTAGAACAGGGTCGCCGTGAATGCGCCGAGCTGGTAGCTCTCCAGCTTGGTCATGTTGATGCCGTTGGTGGCAAAGCCGCCCATCGCCTTGTAGAGCGCGGCCGGCACGTTGCGGACGCGGAAGATGAACGTCGTCATCATCCTGGCTTCGGCGGAAGGGCGTTGTGCCCACTGCCTGTTCTTGGTCAGCACGACGAAACGGGTGACGTTGCTGTCGGTGTCCTCGACATTCTCCTCGATGATGTCGAGCCCGTAAAGCGTCGCGGCCAAGGCCGGCGCCAACGCCGCCATGGTGCGGTCCTTCAGCTCGGCGACCAGCTTGGCGGCGCCCGCCGTGTCGCCGGCGACCACCGGCTTCCAGCCGTTCTTGCGGATGTATTTGCGGCACTGGCCGAGCGCATGGATGTGGCTGTGCACGGTCCTGATCTCGTCGCGCCTGACGCCCGGCAGAACCATCAGCTGGAAATGGATCGGCAGGAAATATTCGCCAACGATGTGCAGCTTCGATTCCGGCAGGAGATGGTGGATGTCGGCGACGCGACCGGCAATCGTGTTCTCGATCGGGATCATGGCGAGGTCGGCTTTGCCGGTCTCGACCGCATTGAAGGCATCCTCGAAGGTCGGGCACGGCAACGGCTCCATATCAGGGAACATGTTGCGGCAGGCGGTGTCGGAATTGGCGCCCGGCTCGCCCTGGAAGGCTATTCTGTTGGTTTTTTCAGGCATGCCAAATGGCTCAGGTTGATCAAATGCATCAGGTCGAAAGAATGGTTCTGGCGCGTTCGAGGTCGTCCGGCGTGTCGACGCCGAACGGCGCCGACTGCACGATCTCGGCGTCGATGCGCATGCCGGCCTCCAGCGCGCGCAACTGCTCGAGCTTCTCGCGCCGTTCCAGCGGCGACGGCTTCAGCGCGACGAAGCGTTCGAGCGCGGCGCGGCGATAGGCATAGAGGCCGATGTGATGATAGAGCGGCCCCTCGCCCCAGGGTGCCGTGGCGCGGGTGAAATAGAGCGCCCGCAGCCGTGTCTCCGACAGCGGCGAGCCGACGATCTTGACGACATTCGGATTGGTCTTTTCCTCGTCGCGGACGATCTCGATACCGAGCGTGGCGATGTCGACCGTCGCATCCTCGAAAGGCCTCAGCGCGGCATTGATGATGTCGGGATCAATGGTCGGCAGGTCGCCTTGCACATTGACGATCGTTTCGACCTTGCGCCCGGGATCCAGCGTGGCCAGCGCCTCGAAGATGCGGTCGGAGCCCGATTCGTGGCCCACCCGCGTCATCACCGCCTCGAAACCGTGCGCGCGCACCGCTTCGGCCACGCTCTGGGTATCGGTGGCGACCACCACCCGGCCGAGCCCGGCCTCGGCGGCGCGGCGGGCGACATGGACGATCATCGGGACGCCGGCGATATCGGCCAGCGGCTTGCCCGGCAGGCGGGTCGAGGCCATGCGGGCCGGGATGAGAATGAGCGTGGACATCGGGTGATGAAGCGTCCGAAAAAGAGGAAGGGAAAAGTGGCAAAAGGTCTCACTGGAAGCGCCCTTATAGGTGTTGCAACGCCAGAGCAAAAGACCTAGTTTCCGCCCGATTTGACCGCCTCGCGGGGTGGTTCACGATTACCGACGGACGGAGTGGACGGATCGGTCCGCCGGAAAAGGGAGCCTGGGGCGTATGGACTCTTTCGAAATCAACAAGCTGATCGGCGGCCTGCTCGGAACCGTGTTCGTCGTCTTCTCGGTCGGCATCGTGTCCGATGCGCTGTTCGCCTCCCCCGCACCGGAAAAACCCGGCTTCGCCATCGAGGCGACCGAGGAGCCTGCCGAGGGTGGCCCGGCAGCCCCCGCTGCAGAAGCCAAGCCGATCGCCGACCTCCTGGCCAACGCCAATGTCGAGGCGGGTGCCGCCGTGTTCAAGAAGTGCCAGGCCTGCCACTCCGGCGAGAAGGGCGGACCGAACAAGGTCGGCCCCGATCTGTGGGACCTCATCGACCGTCCCGTCGCCGAGCATGCGGGCTTCGCCTATTCGGCCGGGATGAAGGATTTTTCCAAGGGCGGCGCCGAGAAGTGGACCTACGACAACATCAATCACTTCCTCCTCTCGCCGAAGAAGTTCGTGAAGGGCACGGCGATGGGCTTCGCCGGCCTGCCGAAGGACGAGGACCGCGCCAACGTCATCGCCTATCTGCGCACGCTGTCGGACAGTCCAAAGCCGCTGCCGGCACCCGGCGCTTCGGCCGAGAATGCCGCCGCGCCCGCCGAAGGCGCGGCGCCGGCCAAACCGGCAGAAACTGCAGCACCGGCCAAACCCGCAGAGGGTGCAGCGCCGGCCTCACCTGCGCCGGCCCCAGCTGCTCCGCCACCAGCGCCGGCGCAATAACGCAATTGTAATCGTACATTCCTTGAAAAAGCCGGGTTCAGCCCGGCTTTTTCAATGGGAAAAGCGCATGTGCGGCGACAAAGGCGACCTGTCGCGGTTTTCATGAGCGTCAAATGAACTAGATTGTCGGCTGACAGCTATCGCGCAGAGGAGAAGGCATGACGGTTGGTCGAACGTTTCTCAGATCGATGCTGATTGCGGCCGCTTTTGCCGGCGGCCTGCAGACAGCCTTCGCCCAGGAATGGCGCACCACCTCATCGCTGATCGGCGAATCCAAATATGGCGAGAACTTCCAGCACTACGACTACGTCAACCCGAACGCGCCGAAGGGCGGCACGCTGAATTCGGTGGTGCTCGGCACGTTCGACAGCTTCAATCCGTATATCGTGCAGGGTTCCTTCGCCGCCGGCTTCGTCCCTTTCGGTGGCGGCCTGCTCTACGACACGCTGATGGAGCAAGCGACCGACGAAGGCAGCGTCAGCCATCCGCTGATCGCCGACGCCTACAAACATCCGGACGACTATTCCTCGGCGACCTATCGTCTCGATCCGCGGGCCAAGTGGCATGACGGCAAGCCGATCACCAGCGACGATGTGATCTGGTCGTTTCAGGTGCTGAAGGCCAACAGCCCGATGTACAGCCGCTATTTCGAGAATGTCACCGATGCCGTCGCGATCTCGGACCGCGAGGTCGAGTTCCATTTCGACCAGAAGGGCAATCGGGAGCTGCCGAAGATCCTCGGCGATCTGGTGGTGCTGCCGAAGCACTGGTGGGAAGGCACCGACGCCAACGGCAAGAAGCGCGATATCACCAGGCCGACGCAGGAGCCGCCGCTCGGCTCGGCCGCCTACAAGATCGCCAGCTTCAAGCCTGGCACTGAGATCGTCTGGCAGCGCGTGCCGGACTACTGGGGTGCCAAGCTGCCGGTGAAGATCGGGCGAGAGAATTTCGACAGGCAGCGTTTCAGCTACTTTCTCGACGACAATGCCTCTTGGCAGGCCTTCACCAAGGGCGGCTTTGAGGATTTTCGCGTTGAGTCACGGGCCCAGAGATGGGCAGTCGAGTACACCTTTCCCGCCATCAAAGCGGGGGACGTCATAAAAGCGGAATATCCCACGACCTCGCCGGAACCCATGCAGGCCTACGTGATGAACACGCGCCGGCCGCTCTTTCAGGACGTGCGCGTGCGCCAGGCTCTGACCTACGCCTATGATTTCGAGAGCATGAATCGCACCATCTTCTTCGGCGCCTATACGCGCACGGACAGTTATTTCGAAGGTGGCGATTTAGCCTCAAGCGGCCTGCCGCAGGGCAAGGAGCTGGAAATTCTCGAGCCCTATCGCGACAAGCTGCCGCCCGAACTGTTTACCCAGGAGTTCAAGCTGCCCGTCTACACCACGCCGCAGTCGGGGCGTGAAAATCTTCGGAAGGCCTATGACCTCTTCAAGCAAGCGGGTTGGGTCAATCGCGGCGGCAAGCTCGTCAACGAAAAGACCGGCGAACCGTTCAGGATCGAATTTCTCGGCAACGACCCCGTAGACGAACGCGTCGCGGGGCCCTTGATTGACAATCTCAGACGTCTCGGCATCGATGCCACGCTACGCATCGTTGACGACAGCCAGTACACGAACCGGACCCGCGCCTTCGATTTCGACATGCTGGCGGTTGCCGGCTTCCAGCAATCCAATTCGCCGGGTAACGAACAGCGGGATTTTTTCAGCTCCACTGCAGCCGATACACCCGGGGCACGCAATTTGGCAGGGATCAAGAACCCGGTGGTCGACGCGCTTATCGACCGGGTGATCTTCGCCACCGATCGGGACGATCTCGTAGCGGCCACCCACGCACTGGACCGGGTGCTGCTCTGGAACTACTACATGATCCCACAGTGGCACTTGGGAAAAATTCGTATCGCCTACTGGAACAAATTCGGCATCCCGGAGAAGCAACCGGCCTATAGCGGCGTCGACCAGAATTCCTGGTGGATCGACCCGGACAAGGAAAAGGCGCTGGCGGCAAAATACATGAGTGGCAATTGATGACGGCGCTCCCCCGCCGCGCTCCTCTGGCCCGCCGCGACTTTCTGGCCCTGGGCGCCGCGGCCACGGCGGCAGCTTTGCTGCCCGGCCGGGCCTTCGCCGCCATCGCGACCGGCGTAAAGCTGCACGGCCTGTCGGCCTTCGGCGACCTCAAATATTCCCCAGGTTTCACACATTTCGACTATGTCAATCCGGACGCCGCCAAGGGCGGCCAGATGAATTTCGCACCGCCGAACTCCATCTTCAATCAGAGCTTCCTGACGTTCAACACGCTGAATTCCTTGGTGTTGAGGGGCGAATCGCCGCCGCGCACCGAACTCTGTTTCGATTCGCTGATGGCAAGCGCACTCGATGAGCCGGATGCGGTCTATGGCCGGCTTGCCGAGTCCGTCACCTTATCGCCGGACCGCAATGGCTTCCGCTTCAGCCTGCGACCGCAAGCGCGCTTCCACGACGGCTCGCCACTGACGGCGGAGGACGTCGCCTTCGCATTGAAGCTTTACAAGGACAAGGGCCACCCGAACCTCTCCCAGGTGTTGCGGCACATGACGGAAGCGGTGGCGGTCGATCCGGTTACCCTCGACCTTACCTTCAACGGCAAACAATCCGCGCAGAATATCCTTGCGATCGTCGCAATGCCGATCGTGTCCAAAGCCTTTTATACGGTCAATGATTTCGATGCCTCGACGATGAAACCGCCGCTCAGCTCCGGACCATATAAAATAGGGCGCGTGGCCGCCGGGCAGACCGTCGAATATGAACGCGTCGCCGACTATTGGGGCAGGGATCTGGCCGTGAACCGCGGCCTCTATAATTTTGACCGCATCCGTATCGACTTTTACATCAATCGCCAGGCAGCGTTCGAAGCCTTGAAAAAGGGGGACACGCATTTTCGCGAGGAATTTACCTCGCGGGTATGGGCGACCGGTTACGACTTCCCGGCGCTGAAGGACGGCAGAGTCGTCAAACGCGAATTTCCCGGCGAGAAAACGCCATCCATGCAGGCTGTCGCGCTGAACCAGCGTCGCCCGCAATTCCGCGATGTGCGCGTCAGACGAGCGATCGCCAATTGCTTCGATTTCGAATGGACCAGGCGGGTTTTGTTTTACGGCGCCTACGAGCGCTCGCAATCGAACTTCGAACGGTCGGATTACAAGGCCGAGGGCCTGCCCTCGGCCGAGGAATTGGCCCTGTTGGAGCCGTTTCGAGCCGAGCTGCCGCCGGAAACCTTCGGCGAAGCGGTGATGCAGCCTGTCTCCGACGGTTCGGGCCACGACCGTAAGCTGCTGCGCGCGGCTTCGAGACTGCTTGCCGAAGCCGGCTGGAAGCGGGCGGGCAATTTTGTCGTCAATGAAAAGGGCGAGCGGCTGCGGGTGGAAATGTTGGCCGAGGACGATGGCATCGTTCGGCTTTTCTCGCCGTGGGCCGAGAACATGAAAACGATCGGCATCGACGCTTCGATCCGGCAGGTCGATTCGACGCAGTATGAACAGCGGCAGAGCAATTTCGACTTCGATTTCAGCCTGCTCGCGTGGTCGATCGGGGCGACGCCGACTGCCGACGGCCTGGAGATACTCTATGATTCCCGGATGGCGAAAACGCCGGGAATGCGCAACTATCCCGGTACGGAAAGCAAGGCCATCGATGCGCTGATCGAGGCAGCCGGCAAGGCGCAAAGCCGGATCGAACTGGTCACGGCGCTCAAAGCGCTCGATCGGGTCTTGCGCGCGCGGCTAGACTGGATTCCAACATATTATCTCGCGAATCACCGAGTAGCCTATTGGGACATGTTCGGCTTTCCCGAGCAGAAGCCTGATTTCGGCTTTCCGGTCGAGGCGCTGTGGTGGTTCGACAAGGACAAGGCGGCAAAGATTGGCAAAGCCTAAATTTCTTGCGGGCGTTGGCGCCGCCCCTCACCTGCCTGCCGGCATCCTCTCCCCGTATAGCGACGGGGAGAGGAGCGCTTCCATCGAGGGTTTCGCCAATCAAAAGCGTGGCAATAAAAGCGCCGAGATTGCGGCCGGCCCCTTTCTCCCCGTCACTATACGGGGAGAAATGTCCGGCACGACAATGAGGGGCGGCGCCAGTGTCGAAAATTGGTTCGAGGCGATTGCCTTGGCGGCATCTCCAGACACAATGGTCTCCCTCAAGGAAGACAACATCTGATGGGCGCCTATATCCTGCGCCGCATCCTGCTGATGATCCCGACCCTGTTCGGCATCATGGCGGTGTCCTTCGCGGTCATCCAGTTCGCACCGGGCGGGCCGGTCGAGCAGGTCATCGCCAGGCTGACCAACCAGGGCGGCAGCGATCGCCTTGGCGGTGGCGGTGGCGACGCCGGCGCCAGCAATTTCGACGTGGCCGGCGACGTCGGTTCGAAATATCGCGGCGCGCAGGGGCTCGACCCCGAATTCATCGCCAAGCTGGAAAAGCAGTTCGGCTTCGACAAGCCACCGCTCGAGCGCTTCGGCATGATGCTGTGGAACTATATCCGGTTCGATTTCGGCGACAGCTATTTCCGTGACATCTCGGTGATCGATCTGATCCTGGAGAAGATGCCGGTATCGATCTCGATCGGGCTGTGGATCACGCTGCTGTCCTACCTGATCTCGATCCCGCTCGGCATCCGCAAGGCAGTCAAGGACGGCTCGGCATTCGACGTATGGACCAGCGGCGTCGTCATTGTCGGTTACGCCATTCCGGGCTTCCTGTTCGGCATCCTGCTGATGGTGCTGTTTGCCGGCGGATCCTTCTACGACTGGTTTCCGCTGCGAGGCATCACCTCCGACAATTGGGACCAGCTGTCCTGGCCGGCGCGGATCGTCGACTATCTCTGGCACATGACCTTGCCGCTGACGGCGCTGGTGTTGTCGGCCTTCGCCACCACGACACTGCTGACCAAGAATTCGTTTCTCGAGGAAATCCGCAAGCAGTATGTGGTGACCGCTCGCGCCAAGGGCCTGTCGGAACGGCAGGTTCTCTACGGACACGTCTTCCGCAACGCCATGCTGATCGTCGTTGCCGGCTTTCCCGGCGCCTTCATCTCGGCCTTCTTCACCGGCTCGCTGCTGATCGAGAACATCTTTTCACTCGACGGCCTCGGCCTGCTCGGTTTCAGGTCGGTGGTCGAGCGCGACTACCCGGTGGTGTTCGCCAATCTCTACATCTTCTCGCTGCTTGGCCTGATCGTCGGGCTCCTGTCCGACCTGATCTATACCTGGGTCGACCCGCGCATCGACTTCGAGCGGAGAGACGTCTGATGGCCGGGGCCGCAGCCGAAACGGCGCCGGACCGGATTGCCCGGCCCTGGCTGTCGCCGCTCAACCAGCGGCGCCTGCAGAATTTTAGGGCCAACCGGCGCGGGTATTGGTCGTTGTGGATCTTTCTCGTGCTTTTCGTGCTGTCGCTGTTTTCCGAATGGATCGCCAACGACAAGCCGGTCCTCGTTTCCTACAAGGGCGAGATCCTGTTTCCGGTCCTGGTCGCTTATCCCGAGGAGAAGTTCGGCGGCTTTTATGCGGTCACCGACTATCGTGACCCGGTCATCCAGGACGAGATCAATGCCCATGGCTGGATGATCTGGCCGCCGGTCCGCTACTCCTACCGGACCGTCAACAACGCGATCCCCGAGGCGGCGCCAACCAAGCCGTCCTGGCTCTATGACGTCAAGACACGCTGCAACCAGTATCCGCAAGGTACCGCCGACCCCAATTGCGCCGTCGGCAACTGGAACTGGCTGGGCACCGACGACCAGGCCCGCGACGTGCTGGCGCGCGTTATTTACGGATTCAGGGTCTCGGTGCTGTTCGGCCTGATCCTCACCGCCGGCTCGGCGCTGATCGGCGTGACTGCCGGGGCATTGCAGGGCTATTTCGGCGGCTGGACCGACCTTCTGTTCCAGCGCTTCATAGAGATCTGGTCGGCGATCCCGGTGCTTTATCTCTTGCTGATCGTCGCCGCCATCCTGCCGCCCGGCTTCTTCATCCTGCTTGGACTGATGCTGCTGTTCTCGTGGGTGGCGCTGGTCGGCGTGGTGCGGGCCGAGTTCCTGCGCGCCCGCAACTTCGAATATGTCAACGCCGCCCGCGCGCTCGGCGTACCCAATGGCACCATCATGTTCCGGCATCTGTTGCCAAACGCCATGGTGGCGACACTGACCTTCCTGCCCTTTCTGCTCAGCGGCTCGATCTCGACGCTGACCTCGCTCGACTACCTTGGCTTCGGCCTGCCGCCCGGCTCGGCGTCGCTGGGCGAGCTCCTGAAGCAGGCGCAGCGCAACCTCAACGCGCCATGGCTGGGCATTTCCGGCTTCGTCGTCATCTCGCTGATGCTGTCGCTGCTGGTCTTCGTCGGCGAAGCAACCCGCGACGCCTTCGATCCGCGCAAGACGTTCAGATGAGCGAAGCCCCTCTCCTCTCCGTGCGCGATCTCAGCGTCGCCTTCGCGCAGGAAGGCCGCCAGTCGATGGCCGTCGACCACATCTCCTTCGACATCGCCAAGGGCGAGACGGTGGCGCTGGTCGGCGAATCCGGCTCCGGCAAGTCGGTCTCGGCGCTTTCGGTGCTGAAGCTGCTGCCTTATCCGGCTGCCAGCCATCCATCGGGAAAGATCCTGTTCCAGGGCGCCGACCTGCTCGCCACCAACGAGAAGGCATTGCGCCGCGTGCGCGGCAACAAGATCACCATGATCTTCCAGGAGCCGATGACCTCGCTCAATCCGCTGCACACGATCGAGCAGCAGATCATCGAGGTGCTGGCGCTGCACCAGGGCCTGGGCGACCGCCAAGCCAGGGCGCGCACCCTGGAGCTGCTCAACGAGGTCGGTATCCGCGAGCCGGAGAAGCGGCTCGACGCCTATCCGCACCAGCTTTCCGGCGGCCAGCGCCAGCGCGTCATGATCGCCATGGCACTGGCCAACGAACCGGAACTGCTGATCGCCGACGAACCGACGACGGCACTCGACGTCACCGTGCAAGCGCAGATCCTCGAACTGCTTGCGGAGCTGAAGAGCCGCAAGGGCATGTCGATGCTGTTCATCACCCACGATCTCGGCATCGTCAGAAAGATCGCCGACCGGGTCTGCGTGATGACCAAGGGCAAGATCGTCGAGACCGGACCGACGAAAGATATCTTCGCCAACCCGCAGCACACCTATACGCGGCATCTGCTGGCCGCCGAACCGAAGGGCAAACCGCCCGCCGCCAACGCTGCCGCCAAGCCTGTGATGACCGGCCAGAACATAAAAGTCTGGTTTCCGATCAAGAAGGGCTTTTTCCGGCGCACCGTCGACAATGTGAAGGCGGTGGACGGCATCGACGTCACCGTGCGCGCCGGCCAGACGCTCGGCGTCGTCGGCGAATCCGGCTCTGGCAAGACCACGCTCGGCCTGGCGCTGGCCAGGATGATCTCGTCGACCGGGACCATTCGGTTCAACGGGCGCGATATCAACGAACTGTCATTCAATGCCATGCGGCCGCTGCGGCGCGAGCTGCAGATCGTCTTCCAGGATCCGTTCGGGTCGTTGAGCCCGCGCATGTCGGTCTCCGAGATCATCGAGGAAGGGCTGGAGATCCACGAGCCGAAGCTGTCGCACGATGAGCGCGACAAGCGCATCGTCGATGTGCTCGGGGAAGTCGGGCTCGATCCCGCCACGCGCAATCGCTATCCGCACGAGTTTTCCGGCGGCCAGCGCCAGCGCATCGCCATCGCCCGCGCCATGGTGCTCAACCCGCGCTTCGTCATGCTGGACGAGCCGACCTCGGCGCTCGACATGAGCGTGCAGGCGCAGGTGGTCGATCTTCTGCGCAACCTGCAGGCGAAGCACGACCTCGCCTATCTGTTCATCAGCCACGACCTGAAGGTCATCCGCGCGCTTGCCAACGACGTCATCGTCATGCGCAATGGCAGGATCGTCGAAGCCGGCCCATCCGAACAGATTTTCGAACGGCCGCAGACCGACTATACCAAGGCGCTGATCTCGGCCGCATTCAGGATCGAAACGGCGCCGGTCGGCATCGTCAGCGAGTAGCCTGTACCGCATAAGGAAATAGAATCCGCAATGGAAAAAGGCCGTATCCTGCTTGCCCTCACCGGTATCCATCCAGGCCGTTGGCGCGAACTCTTGTCGGCGGAACGCGAGGTGGTGCTCGAGCCGGACGGCGCCAGCGATCCCTCGATCACCTATGCGGTGGTGTGGCAGCAGCGACCCAACCTTCTGTCGTCGCTGCCCAATCTGCGCGCTGTCTTTTCGATCGGCGCCGGCGTCGACCACATCTTCGCCGATCCCACTTTGCCCGACGTGCCGATCGTCAAGGTCGTGGCCGACAACCTGACCCAGTACATGACCGAATACGTCGTCTGGCGGGTGCTCGATCACCATCGCCAGGGCATGCTCTACCGGTCGCAGCAGCAAAAGAAGATCTGGCACGAGCCACCGCAGCGACCGGCCGGCGACATCTCCGTCGGAATCATGGGGCTCGGCACACTTGGCCGCGCGGCGGCGTCGGTGCTTTTGTCGCTCGGCTTTGCGGTCAATGGCTGGTCGCGCAGCGAGCGGCCGATGAACGGCGTTTCGACCTATGCGGGCGAGGCCGGATTGGTCCCCTTCCTCAACGCCACCGACATTCTGGTGGTGCTTTTGCCACTCACGCCGCAGACGCAAGGCGTCATCAATTACGGCGTGCTGAAGGAATTGAGGAAACGCAACGGCCTCGGCGGCTCGGTGCTGATCAATGCCGGGCGCGGCAAGTTGCAGAAGGACGCCGACATTCTGCGTGCGCTGGAGGACGGCACACTCAAGGAAGCCAGCCTCGACGTGTTCGAGGTCGAGCCGCTGCCGAAGACCAGCCGGCTGTGGACCCACCCGAAAGTGTTCGTGACGCCGCATGCGGCGGCGACCTCCGACCCCGTGCATCTGGTGCCGATTATGCTGCGCCAGATGGCCGCCTTCGAGCGCGGCGGGAAGCTCGAGAACGTGGTGGATCGCGACGCGGGGTATTAGAGCGCCGCGCGTCCAATTGAACGCGCAAAGGACGCTTTAACATTTTTTGAATCGACGCATGATCCTTTCCGGAAATCGATTCCGATTTCCGGGATCATGCGCTAACCCGGCAGGCCAAGCTTGGTCTGCTTGGCCGGCTTGCCACATTCGCGGCGGGCGATCGACCGGTTCATGGCATCGATCCGGCCGCTCGCCTGTTCGACCTCTCGCTGGGCCTTGGAACGGGCGTCCGGCATGAACGGGCCGAGGCCCACCCCGGTATCGGAGAAGGACGGCTTGGCATCCTGTGGAAGGCGGTATTGCTGTGCCAGCCGGTTGCGTTGCGCCAGCAATTGATTGCAGGGCACGCTGTCATATTGCAGCGAGGACTGGACATTCGCGTCCTGTCGCTCGGCAATCGAGGTGCCGATGCAACCGGCTATTGCCAGGCAAGATGCCAAGACCACCAAGTTCCAGCGCATGCAACGTCCTCCGTGTCGGTGTCCTGCCCTTTCGGGCATGCGAATCGGACTTTTTTCGCAGCCGCCGCCACGTGTGGCGCAGGTGAACGAAAATGATCGCCGACGAGGCCTGATGCGGTTTCACGATAGACGTCCCGCCGACAGTTGCCTGTAAGCCGAGTCAGCAGTCACTTGCAACAGGCTTCCCGCGCCGGAATTAGCAACTATCTTGGAGCCATGCGCGCCAGTGACCTGCTTCATCCCCGGCCCGAGGGTCTCTATTGCCCACCCGGCGATTTCTTCATCGACCCGGTGCGGCCGGTCAACCGGGCGCTGATCACGCACGGCCATTCCGACCATGCCCGTTCAGGCCACCGCTCGGTGCTGGCCACACAACAGACGCTTGACATTATGGGGCTGCGCTACGGCGAGGACTTTGCCGGGACGACGCAAGCGGCAGCACTTGGCGAGGCGATTGCGCTGAACGGCGTCACCGTAACCTTCCATCCGGCCGGCCATGTGCTGGGCTCGGCGCAGATCGAGGTCGTGCATCAGGGCTCATGCATCGTCGCTTCCGGCGACTACAAGCGCCATAGGGACGCGACTTGCGAGCCGTTCGAACCGGTCAAGTGCGACGTGTTCATCACCGAGGCGACTTTCGGCCTGCCGGTGTTCCGCCACCCGCCCGATACCGAAGAGATCGCCCGCCTGCTGAAATCGACGGCGCAGTTTCCCGAACGCGCGCATCTGGTCGGCGCCTATGCGCTCGGCAAGGCGCAGCGCGTCATGCGGTTGCTGCGCGACGCCGGCTACGACAAGCCAATCTACATCCACGGCGCGCTGGCCAAGCTCAGCGACTACTATCAGCGCCAGGGCATCGACCTCGGGACGCTGGAGCCGGCGACAGTCGAAAGCGGTGGCAAGGACGACTTCACTGGGGCCATCGTCGTTGGCCCGCCCTCGGCCTTCGCCGACCGCTGGGCGCGACGCTTTCCCGATCCGATCTCGTGCTTTGCGTCCGGCTGGATGCGCATCCGCCAGCGCGCCAAGCAGGGCGGCATCGAACTGCCGCTGATCATTTCCGACCACGCCGACTGGGACGAGCTGACCGCCACGATCAGGGAGACCGGCGCCGGAGAAATCTGGGTGACGCATGGCCGCGAGGAGGCCCTGGTGCGCTGGTGCGAACTCGAAGGCATCGCCGCGCGGCCGCTGCATCTCGTCGGCTACGAGGATGAGGGCGATTGAGCTGATGGAAGGAACAATCGTCAACGCAGCGCTGACGCGGTTCTCACCGCCATGAATCGCTTCGCCGAACTCCTCGATCGCCTTGTCCTGACTCCGTCGCGTAACGGCAAGCTGACGCTGCTGAGCGATTATTTCCGCAGCGTCGAGGATCCGGATCGCGGCCTGGCGCTGGCTGCCATCACCGGCGACCTGACCATCGCGGCGGTCAAGCCGGCTATGCTTCGCATGCTGGTGATGGAGCGCATGGATCCGGTGCTGTTCGGCTATTCCTACGATTATGTGGGCGACCTGGCAGAGACCGTGTCGCTGGTCTGGCCGCAATCGCCCGCAGATATCGCCAACCATGAGACGACGCTCGCCGAGGTCGTCGCAAAGCTGCAGGCGGCGAGCCGTTCCGACGGGCCGAAGGTGCTGGCCAGACTGCTCGACAGCGCCAGCATCTCGGCGCGTTTCGCCATCATCAAGCTGGTCACCGGCGGGCTGCGCATCGGCGTCTCGGCGCGATTGGCCAAGCAGGCGCTGGCCGATCTCGGCAAGGTCGACATCGCCGAAATCGAAGAACTCTGGCATGGGCTGACGCCGCCCTATGCCGAGCTGTTCGCCTGGCTGGAAGGCAAGGCAGAAAAACCCAGAAAGACGGCTCTTGCGCTGTTCCGGCCGGTGATGCTGTCAAACCCGATCGGTGACGGCGATCTCGAAAAGCTCGACCCGGCCGACTACGCCGCCGAATGGAAATGGGACGGCATCCGCGTCCAGGCCGTATCGGAAGGCGGCATTCGCCGGCTCTATTCGCGCACCGGCGACGACGTCTCCGGGGCCTTTCCGGACCTCGCAGAGGCGATGGATTTTTCCGCCACCCTCGACGGCGAGCTTCTGGTCGGCGATCCCCTGCAGGCGACCGGTTCGTTCTCGGACCTGCAGCAGCGGCTGAACCGCAAGAGCGTGACACCGAAGATCCAGCAGCAATACCCAGCCTTCATGCGCTGCTACGACGTGCTTCAGATCGGCGACGAGGACTTGCGCGCGTGCTCTTTCCGCGAGCGGCGCGGTCGCCTCGAAGCCTTCGTGCAGACGCTCGATCCGAGCCGCTTCGATCTTTCGCCGCTGGTCGAATTCACCGACTGGCAGGCGTTGGAGGAATTGCGCCGCAAGCCGCTGCATCCGGTCATCGAAGGCGTAATGCTGAAGCGCTGGGATTCGCCCTATCTCACCGGCCGGCCCAAAGGTCCATGGTTCAAATGGAAGCGCGATCCGCACACGGTCGACGCCGTGCTGATGTATGCCCAGCGCGGCCACGGCAAGCGTTCGAGTTTCTATTCCGATTACACGTTCGGTGTCTGGTCCGGCCCGGAAGGATCGGAGGAACTGGTGCCGGTGGGGAAAGCCTATTTCGGCTTCACCGACGAGGAACTGAGGCAGATCGACAAATATGTCCGCGACAACACGATCGAGCGTTTCGGCCCGGTCCGCTCGGTGCGGGCCGACCGCAGACAAGGCCTCGTGCTGGAGGTGGCGTTCGAAGGGCTCAACCGCTCGACACGGCACAAATCCGGCGTCGCCATGCGCTTTCCCCGCATTTCACGGCTGCGCTGGGACAAGCCGGCGGCCGAGGCCGACCGCATCGAGACGCTGCAGGCGCTGCTTGACAGTTAAATTTTTGTTTTGAGCATCGGATTTTCCCAAAACCGGTTTCCACCCCGGGTCAGCCGTGGGCATGCTTTTGGGTCCGATGCTCTACGGAACAATCGAAACGCGGATCTCGTAGATGTCGACCGACTTGCCCTGTTTGTCAAAGTCGGAATTGATGGCGATGGTGCCGGCAGCACCCGGACGCTTGTCGGGAAACCGCACGTCGAACAGATATTCGTTGCGCTCGTGGCTGACCGCATAGCGCTTGCGGCCGCAGTCGCCGAGTTCGCCGAAATTGCAGTCGACGGAGATCTGCGTCTCCTTGCCCTCCTCGGAGCGGGCGATGATGTCGAACGTGGCGTGCTTGCCGGCGAGTTTTTCCAAAACGCCTTGCCCGACGTCGAAGCTGATCGCCGAACCGGAGGCGCCCGACCGGATGCGCAGGAAGGAACCGCTGTCGTCCTGCATGACTTCGGCCTTGGCATCCGAAGGCGCACTGACAAGCGTCGGGTCGCTCGGCGAAAACACATTGATCCAGTCGCGCTCCACATCGCCGGGGTTCAGCGGCGAGGCCGTGTCGCCTGGTGGCGTGAAATCATCGTCTTCCACAGTCGGAGCCGTTTGCGGCGGGGCCGTGTCGAGTTCGGCCGCTGACTTGAAGACGCCGGTCTGCGCAGCGAAATAGAGACCGATACCGACAGCTGCGAGCAGCGTCACGCCGAGGAAGATCGCGGTGAGAGGCAGGCGGGGGCCTCGCACCCGCCTGTCGTCGCGGTCGGGCATCACCTCTGCGTCATCGTCTCCGGTCGATGGAGGGGACGACAAGTCGATCTCCGGCGCACCGGGAAAAGCCGCTTCGGGCATGATATCGGGAACGACCGGCAAGACGCGCGAGCGCGGAGCGTCGGAAGCAGGGGGCGTGTAGGATGCAGGGGGCGCTTCGGATGCAGGAGGCTTCACCGGACCGTCGATAACGACGTCAGGCGGGGACGCGGGTTCAGCATCGGCGCCGGCATCCGTTTCCGCTTCGGCCTCGGCTTCGGCTTCGGCTTCGCTGTCAGCCGGCTGCTTCACCGCCGGTGCGGCAGCGTCATCATCGGTCGGCCGGCCCACGCCGGAAACCGCCGGCAGGAACTCGGATTCGATTTCGGTGATCTTGGCTTGCACCGCCTTGCGGCGCTTGATGGCGACTTCCACCGTCACGCCCGGGTTGGCCTGCAGGGCACGGTCAAGTGCGGCGAAGGCCGATCGATAGACCCGCTCGCGAAACGCGCGGTCTTCGGCATTGCCTTTCTCGAAGGCATTCCGGATCGCTTTTTCGATCGCGTCCAAACGGGACCCCTCTGCACGTACGGTCACATTGTCATGATCGTTAGCCGTAGGCGATCAATCAATCAACGGGCCAGCGGCCGCATTCTGCCTCGGCGAGGCATCCAAAGCCCATTTCGGCGGTTTTCGGTAAAGGAATCAACATTTTTCGCCGATTTCCCGATGCAGCGGCGACGCGACGTCCCGCAACCCGCCGGTACGGCATCGCGCCACCGAATGGTGGATCGGCGCGGCCGCCGCTTGAGGCGCGGCATGAGCCCACACGAAATGCCAAGACCCATCTTGAATTTATGATGGGTTGCGTCTATCACCCAGCGCATCTTGGAGGCCTCGGCTTCCCGGGCCGCTTTAGCTCAGTTGGTAGAGCACATCATTCGTAATGATGGGGTCAGGTGTTCGAGTCACCTAAGCGGCACCACTATTTCATTTTTCAAGGCTTTGCGCTTCTTTCCATCGGAGGTCTGTCACGCCCCGCATGGGCTCACTGCGATGTTGCCGGCGCCAGTCGCAATATCCTTCCCGCTGGCTCGTCGGTCAACGCCATTACCGCGCCGTCGGGAGCCTGCACCACGTCTCGGATACGCCTCCCGAGAGCGAGGACTTCCTCGCCGGCGACCTGCTTTCCGTCGATCCTGACACGAACGATGCCTTCCGCCGAAAGTCCGCCAATCAGGAGGTCGCCTCGCCAATCGGCAAACATGTCGCCGGTGTAGAAGGTCATGCCGGAAGGCGAGATGACCGGCGTCCAGCTATGGATGGAGTCGGCAAACTCCGGCCGGGTCGAAGGATCGGGGATGCGTTCGCCCGAATAATGCCGGCCCCAGCTGACCGCGGGCCAGCCGTGATTCCTGCCCGCTTGCGGAATGTTCAGCTCATCGCCGCCGCGCGGTCCCATTTCCGCCGTCCAGAGCACGCGGGTTTCGGGATGGATCGCTGCGCTTTGCACATTGCGATGCCCGTAGGACCATATCTCATCGGCGCCGTCCTTGCCGACGAAAGGATTGTCGTCAGGCACAGAACCATCGGGATTGATGCGGACGACCGTGCCGAGATGATTGTTCGCGTCCTGAGCCTGTTGCGCCTTGCCGCGATCGCCGAGCGTGACGAAGAGCTTGCCGTCCGGCGCGAATACCAGGCGGGAGCCGTAGTGGTGCCGGCTGGACACGGCTGGTTCCTGCCGGAAGATCACTTCGAAGTTCGAAAGCGCGCTGCCGTTCTTATCCAGACGTCCACGGCCGACGGAGGTGGCCGCGCCGCCGCCGCGTTCCTCCGAGTAGGAGAGATAAACCGTCCGGTTGTTGGCAAAGTCCGGATCGAGCGCCACATCCAGCAGACCACCTTGTCCGCTGGCGAGGACGTCCGGCACACCGTCGATCGGATCGGAAACGGCCCCCTCGGTCGAGACGAGCCGCAGGCGCCCCGGACGCTCGGTGACCAGCATTGCGCCGTCGGGCAGGTAGGTCGCGCCCCAGGGATGTTCGAGCCCTTCGGCAAAGGTCTCGACCGCAATGCGGCCGGTCTCGCTCTCGATGCTGCCGTCCTGCGCGAGCGTGGTCGAGGGCGCACCGAAGGCAAGAAGAAACGACGAAGCAATGAATATCCGCAGCATGATTTCTCCATCCGAACGGGGGCATAGGGGAGGAGCCGCCGGCTCCCCGATATAATGACCGACTGCCGATGCAGTTCCAAGCTGGCGCGCGCGCCTAGGTTTTCAACTGTGACCAGGTCCGGATCGAGCGAGATGAGCACGGGGCCTGTGGCACCCTCAGTACGATCTACCTAAAGCCAAATGAGCGCGAACTGAAAAACCATCGAGGCACAACTGAAACACATCTGCGCGCAGGCGACATGCACGCGAAACGCTTTGGGGCGATGGTCACCCCAAGCCAGGAACGCAGGAGCGTCGCCGATGACACCCGACCAGATTAGACTTGTCCAGGACAGTTTTCGCGAGGTCGTCCCGATTCGCGTGGCCGCCGCCGCGCTGTTCTATGACCGCCTGTTCGCGATCGACGCGGACCTTCGCGCGCTGTTTCCGGTGAGAGACATGACCAAGCAAGGCGCCAAGCTGATGGCGAGCTTGGGCTTCGTCGTGCACGGATTGGACCGTGCCGACACCGTCCTCCCGACGGTGCGCGTGCTCGCCAAGCGTCACGTGACCTACGGCGTCGAGGAGCGTCATTACCCGATCGTCGGGCAAGCGCTCATCGAGACGCTGGCAGTCGGCCTCGGTCCGGCTTTTACACCGGCTGTTCGCGACGCTTGGGAGGCAGCCTACGGGTTGCTCGCGAATGTGATGATCGCGGCTGCCCGCGAGGATCAGCTCGCAGCGTGATTTTATTGGATGCAGCCGAAGGCGACCATCCAGCCGAACGGCAAATCATAAATAGAGGAGAAAACGATGTTCAGATACACAGCTCTTGCAGCGCTTTGCGTTGTGGCAGGTTCCGCTTCTGCCGGCGAACTCACGGCCCGTCAGGGTGGGAGCGTCGATCTCGGCAACTTTCACGGCGTCGTCTACTACACGGAGGCGGCTGACGGCTACCGGGTGGTCACCACGATGGCGGCGGGCGAAGAAAGTTTGCCAGTACGCTTCGTCGCGACGCTCACTGAGGGCCAGGCGTTCGTGATCTCGGTCCCGGGCGAGTTGGCAGGGGCCGGCCAGGCACTCGAAATCTCGCGCGCCCAAGGCAGGCTCGTTGTCGCCAAGGTGGAGTCCACCCAGTAACGGGCGGAAAGTTGACGTTGCGACGTAACCGGATAGCCTTGCGCTTGCTTTCCGCGTCCTCCAACAACGCGACGAGACAATCGGCACCGCCAAAGGGATGACTATCGTCCCAACCTCGGAGAACGAGATGCTCAAGGTGCAATGCGCAGAGGTTCGATTTCGACTTTTTGAGTGCGGACGATTTTTCCTGACGCTGATCGGCGCTGGCGTGCTTGCGTCGGCCGCCTTTGCCGATGCCGAGCCCACGATCCTCGCCGTCGCGGATTTCGAGTTCAAGGATACATCCGGCGAAGTCAGGGACCAGACCGCCGAACACGAGGCGCGACTGAAGGCATTTGGCGTTGCGTTGCAGGATGGTCTTTCGGGCAACCAGAAGATCGACCTCGTCGCACTACCCTGTCAGGCAGAACAGTGCACCATTAAGGACCCCGGCCTTGTCGATCTCTCCAAGCGGGCAAGAACAGTCAGCGCGAAATATCTCCTGATCGGTCAGGTGCACAAGATGAGCACGCTAGTTGGCTGGGTGAAGTTCGCAGTGCTGGATTTGAACGACAACAAACCTGTCTGCGATCGATACCTGACCTACCGCGGGGATACCGACGAAGCGTGGCGACGCGCAGCAGAGTTCACGGCCCGCGACATCGAGAAGCACTGCATTCCGTAGCGTTGCGTCTATCACCAGCGCATCTGGGAAGACTTGGCTTCCCCGGCGCTTTAGCTCCGTTGGTAGAGCACATCATTCGTAATGATGGGGTCGCGTGTTCGAGTCACGCAAGCGGCACCAATTTTTCTCAGGAAAATCAAGGGTATAGATCCATCTGTCCGGGCGATCGAGTTGGAGACATCGCTTTGCGCCACGCCTTTGTCTCCGCGTTGTCTCCAGAAAAATGCTGGCTACCGGATACGGATGGCGAGCAGCGGCGGCGTTCCTGGCCTCGACGCTCCGCGCCAATCGCGATTCGGCGTGGGCGACGCGCCCGATTGGAGTACGGATTGCCGAAGACGACGGTGGCGCTCGTCGGTCCGTTTGCCGCAGCGGACCTAGAATCCGCGGTCCTTACGGATTTGTCGGCTCGCGTCCGACCGCCAGCACCCTCCCCTTAGACTACGAATCTGGGGGTCAGGAGTTCGAATCTCTTCGGGCGCGCCAACAATCTCAAACACTTAGCTAATCTGCACCGTTTCAATTTGGTGATCTGAAACGGTTTTTGAAACGGTTTTTGCACGAGCAGATATATCCGCGCGGCGAGGAGAACTACAGCGAACAATCTGCGTCGCGATTCCTCTAGTCTTAGTCTAGTTCTGATTCAGAGGCGCGTTGAGGCAAGCAGAACGGCGGCTAGGAAGTTTTCGAGCCGGCTTATCAAAGCGGGTGGCAATCCGTCGGAAGTGCTTGAGCTTGCAGAAGAAGCGCTCGATCAGGTTGCGCTGTCGGGCGCAAGCGCCTGCTGGATGTTGCCACTACATGGGGTAGCAAGGCCTGGTTTTCCTAGGGGCGGATGACACTGCGCTGGGAGACGACGGCCAGCACCGACAACTGGATCAGGTGAAACAAAATTAGCGGCAGAACAATGAGCGCGATTTGAGCTGGGTCGAACAAGATGCCGGCCATAGGCAGGCCTGTCGCAAGGCTCTTGGTCGAACCGCAAAAAAGAAGCGCTAGACGATCGCCCTTCGGGATGCTTGCAAAATCGGCTCACGATGAAGACGACTGCCATCACGACACCGAGCAGCAGAAAACAAAGAACGGCCAGGAGGGTAATGTCGGACCAGGAAAGGCGGCGCCAGATCCCAGCGACAACGCCTGCGGAGAAGGCCGAATAGACAATCAGCAGGATCGATCCGCGATCGACGATCATGGTCGCCTGCTTATTCCGGTTCAGGAAGTCCGCCAATAACGGCCGCAACAGGTGGCCTATCACGAAGGGCAGGAGAATCTGCTGCGCGATCTTCCAGACCGCGTCTAATGGCTCGCCTTCGCTCGCGCTGGTATGGAGCACTATCGCGAGCAGGAGCGGACAAATCACTACGCCGATCAAATTCGATAGTGAAGCCGCGCACACTGCCCCGGCAACATTGCCTCCAGCTACGATGTGAACGCAATGGAACTCTGCACCGTGGACGGCAGGCAACCGAGATACATGAAGCCGAGCCCGACGGCGGCCGGGAACCAGTCATGCGAAAGACCGAAAAGACCCAGGGCAAGCACGGGGAAGAGGATATAGGTGGCGGCCCGGCAGGCTGCCTGAAGCTTCCAGTTCGTCAGGCCGGCGAGCGCTGCGGACAGCGACAGTCTGGCGCCGTACAGGAAGAACAGCAAGGCTACCGCCCAGAAAGTCACCTTTGAAAGCGCCGTCGCAAATCCGCCTTGCGCGGGAACAAGTGCGGCAAGGGCCACCGTCAAGATCAGAATGAGCAGGTAGCGATCCAGGCCGACGCGCTTCAGCCCGGCCCTAATAGTCCTCAGCAGCATGGTGGCCGAACCCTCAGGCGTTTGGATTGGAAGTGACTGTCGCGGGGCGAGCCCTGCGTTCAGATGGCGGGCAATCGAGCTCAGGAGCCCGCCAGCCATTCTGCGGTTGTCATGACCCTTGCGAAGCCGGCCGCAAGTGTCGCCGCTGTCCCCGCCTTGACCGCTTCCTGCGTCGCCGTGTCCGACAGGTCGGGGCATCCGGTGGCATCGACTGGGAAGTCGACGAAGAAGTCGAGATCGTGAGCATGCCTCGCGGTGGCTTCGCAGCAGAAATTGGTCATGAACCCGGTCACGACGATCCGGTCTATCGACCTTTCCCGCAGCATCTGTTCCAGACCCGTGCCCACGAAGCAGGAATAGCGCTGCTTGCTGATAGTCAGGGCGCCGGCAGGTATCTTGAGTCTCGCGTCGTCCTCGACCTCTTCGGTGCCGGCGACGAACCCTAGCTCGCCGGCCTCGCCGCTGAAATCGAACATGCGGCCGGCATCCGAGCCATCAGCACGGTGTACGTGGTGTACGCGGCATACATGAACCACGAGATCACCGGCTGCGTGCGCCGCGGACGCGATCGCATTGATGTTGGCGATCGCTTCGGCATTGCCGACACAATGCAAGAGCGAAGCTGGGTCGGTATAGACTTTCTGGACATCGATCTCGAGGATTGCGCGCGCCATGCCATTTCCCTCCTAATGAGCTGAGGCAACTCCGTCCTTGCTGGGGGTCGGAAGCCCCTTAGACTCCGAGGGCAACGCCATCTTTCCTTGGTTCCGATGCACCAGTCAGAGTGCCGTTCTCCCAGTCAATGCGAATCGCTTGCGCGCCACCGATAGGATCCTGTGCCGGAGAAACGGTGAAGCCTCGCCGCTCGAGCTCAGCTCTCGTCGAGCTGTCCAACGTGTGCTCCGCCTCCACTGTCGTTCCGTCGGATGCCGGCATCACG
Organism: Mesorhizobium sp. f-mel; assembly: GCF_053850215.1. Lineage (NCBI taxonomy): Bacteria > Pseudomonadati > Pseudomonadota > Alphaproteobacteria > Hyphomicrobiales > Phyllobacteriaceae > Mesorhizobium > Mesorhizobium sp. f-mel. The sequence continues at coordinate 11,442 of NZ_JBSPTO010000001.1, read as the reverse complement.
CGCGGTAGATCGATCGCCTCCTGCAGGTCCATTCCGTAGTCGAGGACCTTGGAGATCAGATGGGCATGGCCGAGCGCCTGATAGTAGCCGCCCATGACGCCGAACGGCATTTCCACCCTGCCGTTGCGCGTCACCATGCCTGGAATGATCGTGTGAAGCGGGCGCTTCAACGGTCCGATCAGATTCGGATGGCCGGGCTTGAGCGAGAAGCTCTGGCCGCGGTTATGCAGCACGACGCCCGAGCGAGGCGAGACGAGGCCGGCGCCGAAACTGTCGAAGATAGAGTTGATGAAGCTTACCGCATTTCGATTTCGGTCGACGACCGAGATATAGACGGTGTCGCGATGAAGGGGCATCTCGAAGGGAGGCAGATCGATCAGGGCCTTCTCCAGATCGATCATCGCGGCAAGCCTGTCGGCCAGCGCGTTCGACAGCAACTCATCCGCCGGTACATTCGCCTTGTCCGGATCGGCAATCCAGGCGTCACGGGCGGCATAGGCAAGGCGCGTCGCCTCGATCTCTACATGCAGCCGGTCCGGCGATTGCGGATCCCCCTTGGCTTCGAAGCGGCTCAGGATGTTGAGGATCAGAAGGGCGATAATTCCCTGGCCGTTCGGCGGACATTCATGGATTCTGTAGCCACGAAAATTGGTGGTCACCGGCGCCACGTATTCGCCGCGCGCACTCGCGAAGTCTTCCAGCGTGTGGAGGCCGCCGTGCGAATTCAAATAGGACACCATGTCCTCGGCGACCGGTCCTTCGTAGAAGGCACTACGTCCCTCGGCAGCAATACGTTTCAGCGTTTCCGCCAACTCCGGCTGCCGGTGAACCTCACCGATCTTCGGCGTCCGTCCGCCGGGAAGGAAGATTCGCGCTGCCGTGGCGTCGGCGGCGAGGAGTTCTTGTTCGAGGGACCAGTCGCGGTGGACGCGCGGCGTGATCGCGTACCCCTCGTCGGCAAAGCGGATTGCGGGCACGAACAGCTCGGCGAAGGGGAGTTGGCCATGATCAGCGTGGAGCTGTGTCCAAGCGTCGATCGCTCCGGGAATCGTTACCGCAGCTGGCGACTGGCGCGGCACCTCCGCCAGCCCTCGCTCATCGAACCAGTCGGCGGTGAGTGCCGACGGCGTCCGGCCGGACCCGTTATAGGCGATGACCTTGTCGGAGCCATCGGGCGCATAGAGCGCGAAACAGTCGCCACCGATGCCGGTCGAACCGGGTTCTACGACGCACTGCACCGCGCAGGCGGCAATGGCCGCATCCATTGCGTTGCCGCCGGCTTCCATTATCTGCAGCGCAGTGAGAGTGGCCGAAGGGTGGGAGGTCGCCGCCATCGTATGGCGCGACACGGCCACGGATCGTGTTGGCTTCTCGAAGTTGCGCATTGGTTCATTCTCTTCGTCTTGCCGAAAGGCGTGTCTCAGCCCCGCGCCCGGTAGGGTGTGAGCCAGGTTTCCAGCGCGTTCAGTACCGAGATGATTGTGAAATTGAGCGTGAGATAGATCGCGCCGGCGGCCACGAAGACCTCGACGGCGCGATAGGTCTGGGAAATGAGCCCCTGCGCGATGCCGGTGACCTCCAGCAGCGTGATGATCGAAGCAAGCGACGTGCCCTTGATCATCAGAATGATCTCGTTGCTGTAGCTTGGGATTGCCTGGCGCAAGGCCAGAGGCAGCACGACCAGGCGCAGAGTGAGCAGCCGCGACATGCCGAAAGCCGATGCGGCCTCGACAAGGCCGCGCGGAACGCCCTGTATCGCGCCGCGCAGGATCTCGCTTCCATAGGCCGCGGTATTGAGGCTGAGTGCGAGGATCGCGCACCAATAGGGTTCGCGGAATAGCCACCAGAGCCCGACCGACTGGAGCGACGGACGGAACTGGCCGAGGCCGTAATAGATAAGGAAAATCTGCACGAGCAGAGGCGTGCCGCGAAAGACGGCTACGAAGGCGCGGATAGGCCAGACCAGGACCGAGTGATTTCTCTGCTGCGCAAGCGCGAGCAGCAGCGCCATGACGAAGCCGATGCTGATCGAGGACGCCGCAAGCTGCAAAGTCAGTGGCAGGCCGGAAAGAAGGGTGGGAACAATCTCCAGAAAGAAGGCGAAGTCAATCACGCGCGGACCATGCCCCGCCACGCCCGGGCCTCGCTGTAGCGGAAGACCGAGGCGGTCATGGCCGCAATCACGAAATAGAGCCCCCCAGCAGCTATGTAGAAGATGAACGGCTCTCGTGTAGATCCGGCGCCGATTTGAGCTTGCCGCATCAGCTCGACGAGGCCAATGACCGAAATCAGTGCGGAATCCTTGAGCACCAGCTGCCAGACATTTCCGAGCCCCGGCAGCGCATGGCGCATCAATTGCGGCATGATGACGAAGTACATGGATTGAAATCGGGACAGGCCAAGCGCCTTCGACGCATCAAACTGGCCGCTATCCACGGCCTGGTAGGCGCCGCGATAGACTTCGGCCTGATACGCGCCGGAAATAATACCGAGCGCCAGGACACCCGTTGCAAAAGTCGGCAGTCCGATGAAGCCCGCGCCGCCGAAGAATTCGCCGAGCTGGGTTAGCGCAATGCTGCCGCCGTAGTAGAGCAGATAGATCGTCAGTAGATCGGGCACTCCTCGAAACACCGTGCCGTAGGCGCTCGCGAGCCAGGAGGGGATCCGGCGCGACGACAGCCGGCCAACGGCCGCCAGCGCGCCGAAAACGGCGCCGAGGAGAAAACCGAGGACCGACAACGCAAGCGTGACACCGGATGCGACGAGCAGGGCGGCCCCCCAGCCTCCCTGCGCCAGTGCAAGAATTTGCGTGATGTCCATAGTATGAACTGAAGCCTTTCAGAGCGCTGTCGGCGCAAACGGCCCGCACCGTTCCGCCGGCAGGTCCGATGCACCTATTTGACCGGTGTCACATCCGCCTTCAGCCATTTTTCCGACAGGCGCTTGACGGTGCCGTCGGAGATTGCCCCGTCGATCGCGACGTTCATCATCTCCTTGAGCTTGGTGTCTTCCTTGCGCAGTCCCGCGCCAGTTCCGGAGCCGAACAGGCCGCCGACGAAGCCCGGCCCGGCAAGTGTGAAATCGGCGAATTCAGGCTTTGCGAGCGTCGCGGCGAGCGCTGTCTGCTGTGCGAACAGTGCATCGATTCGGCCGGCCGCCAGGTCAAGGTCATGCTGCTCGGTCGTCTTGTACTCGCGGATTTCTACTGTGTCGGCGAAGTAGGTCTTCAGGAAATCGAGCATTTTCGTCGCCGCCTGGACGCCGACCACCTTGCCCTTCAGCAGCGGCTTCAACTTGTCGATCGCGGCCTTGGACGCAGCTTCGTCGTCCAGTTTGAATTTTTCAGTCGAAACACCGAGTTTCCCGAGCTCGCTGTCCTTGGCGACCGCAAACCCGCCCGGATCGATCGCATAAGGCTGCGTGAAGTCGATGACCTCTAGCCGCTTCGGTGTTATGAACATGCCGGCCATGATCACGTCGAACTTGCCGACCTGCAGCGAAGGGATGAGCCCGTCCCAGTCCTGGGCGACGAAGGTACACTCGACCTTCATCCGGGCGCACAGATCGTTGGCGAGTTCGATCTCAAAACCGTCGAGCTTGCCGTCGGCGGTGGTGAAGTTCCAGGGAGCGTAGGCCCCCTCACTCGCGATGGTGATGGCCTTTGGCGCCTCTTGTGCCTGTGCGGCGTGCATCAAGCCGAACATGCTGAATGCGGCCGCGAGTGCGGCCAAACGACGAATTTTCATATGGTTCCCCTTTTCATGGCTGGTTGTTCCTGCGACCTGCACCCAGTCTCTTCGCCGGTTCGAGGCCATTCCGGTCCGGCCGGCGTTGATCACCGGCTCGGAGTGACGAACTCGGCCAGCATAGGTGCCGTGCCGAGAATGTGTTCCTGCATCACCTGTTCCGCATGGTGAGGCTCGCCCGAACGCAATGCTGCGATCACCGTCGCATGCTCCTCGCGCGCGGAGAGCGGCTTTTCGACGTCATCGAACCAGATGCGCATGTAAGGCTCGATCGCGACATGCAGCGCCGAAATCTGGTGGATGAGCTTGGGCCTCCGGCTCAGCGCACAGATGCGGCCATGGAATTCCTGATGGCGGACTACCCAGTCGCTGCTGCCGCTCCGGCCGGCGCGCTCCATACGATCGAGCAGGCGCTCGAGGTCCTCAAGCTCATCCTCGTCGATCCGCGGCATAGCCAGTCTGACGGCGAGTCCTTCCAAGACAGAACGGATCTCGAAAATCTCGTAAAGCTCATCAACCGTCAGGCCCGCGACGACACATCCCCTATTGGGGCGCAGAACCACCAGCCCGTCGGAGGCCAGGCGCCGAAAGGCTTCTCGCACTGGCATGCGGCTCATGCCGATCTCGGCTGCAATCTCCTCTGGAATGAGCCTGTCGCCCGGTTTGTAGCGACCGAGGCGGAGGGCCTGCTGAATATGCCGGTACGCCTCCTCCTCGGCTGTGACGGATGGGCGCGGTTCTGACGAAAAGGCTGCTGGCATGTGGCCTATGCATTTTTGTATCCACGTATCTATTCCCAAGCTCGACGCTGCGTCAATACCGCCGTCATATGTTATGGTCGGTTGCCAGTATCGGTCGTGGCGCCGCCTGAATCATTCCGTCGATATCGATATCGTGAAACCGAGTTCGCAGCCGGCAGGAACGCCGGATCGGCGGCCTCCAGCTCGCGAGTTTGCAATCATTTCGTGATCTGGATGGTTTGAACATTGTCGGGCAGCCGTGATCGTGGTCGCACCGCAGTTGCGGTGGCAAATGCGAGGTTCTTGGTCCATTGATGGGAAGCGCGGAAGGTGTTGTCGCTGATCATCGGCTGCAAGGATGGGCACTGTTTCAGCCGTATTGCTTCCATCGAGGTTAGCCGGACAATCTGGCTCGATCCCGTCTCCGTGCCGGGATGACGGCTTGCGCCGAAGTTCCATTACCTGCGGACGTCTCCAGGAATTTGCGATCCAGTGCGTTTGGTGCAATCTGCACGCATGAAGATATCGGGGTCCGATCTCCATCTGTTTCGTGTCTTTGAAAGCGTGGCGCGCAATGGCGGCATATCCGCAGCACAGATGGAGCTGTCGCTTAGCCAGCCTACGATCTCCAACCATCTGACCGCGCTTGAGCAACGGCTTGGCGTGAAGTTGTGTGAACGGGGACGCCGCGGGTTTTCGCTGACGGAGGAGGGGCGGCGGGTTTACGAAATCTGTACGGAAATCACCGGGATGCTGGACGCCGGTTCGGCCCGGCTTTCGCGTGTTAGAAGCGCTTTGGCGGGAAAGGTCGGCGTCGGGGTTGTCGACTGCTTGGCGACCGATCCAAGTTTCCGGATTGCTGACGCAATTTCCGAGCTTTCCAAAGCTGCGCCGGAAATCGAGCTGGATCTCAAGATCATGCGGCCGAACACCATAACAAAGGCAGTGGCGGAAAACGACATAGACATCGGAATAGGCGGTTCCGACATCAAAGTTGCGAGCCTGCAATATCAGATCCTGTATCGGGAGGAACATTTGGTGTTTTGCGGAGCAACGCATCCGTTGTTTCACCGAGAAGAAGGGGCGATTACGAGTGCCGAATGTTACGGCTACCCCTGGGTTCATAGAGGCTATTGGCACGGGATTCGGCGCCGCCGTCTCGACAACTCTGCGGCAAACCGCGTGACGTCTGATATCGAGGCGCAGCTTTTGATGGTTCTGTCGGGTGCCTACCTGGGGGTTCTGCCGACACATTATGCGAGTTTGTTCGAACAGCAGCGGCGTCTGCGTCGACTTCCCATAGCCGATGAGGCCTATTTCGCCGACATTGAGGTCGCCACGCGCGCAGGTGAACAGGCTGCCAACGTCGCCTATGTCCGCGACACGATCATCAAGGCACACCGGATGCATTTGTAAAAATCAATGTATCGGTTCTCTGAATGATATTCTTGCCGCGCCGGCGGGGGTCTAGGCTCTAGCACGGCTTGCGATGCGCAGGACAAAAATGGCGCCCCTGCCGGATGTGCAGCAGCGACTTGGCCTCCGCGTCGAGCGGTCTGACCTTGGCTTCAGGGGTGTGGAATGAGCGCAGATACTCTGCTGCTTCGCAACCTTCCCGATTTTTCGCTCGAAGCGACAAGGCGCGTGGTCGAAAGCCGTTATGGGATCGAGGGGACGTACAGGCAACTCGCTTCCGAGCGCGATCTATCGTGGCGGATCGAGGGCACCGATGGTCGCGCCGTCGTCGTCAAGATATCGAATGCAAGCGAGCCTGAAGGCGTCGTGGATATGCAGGTCAAAGCCCTGACCCATATCTCCGAGCGCGATCCGGCTCTTCCGGTGCCTCGTGTTGTTCCTTCGCTCGCGGGTGCTGCCTATGAATGGATCGAGGACGAGCACGGCTCCCGGCATATGATCCGCGTGCTTACGTTCCTTTCAGGCGAAGTCATGGAGCGGGTCGAGGAAGCGTTTTCCGCCCGGACTCGGTTCAACATAGGGGCGCTCGTAGGGCGACTCGCCTACGCGCTTCGCGATTTCTTTCATCCATACGCTGGCAGCAATGTGCACCTCTGGGACATTTCACGTGCCCTCACCTTGCGCCCGCAGATAGCAAAGATCTCCGACGTCAGGCTTCGGCATTTGTGCGAGGCGATTTTCGATCGCGCCGAGCGCTTTACCGTTCCGCAGTTGCTGAGGACACGACGGCAAGTCGTGCATCAGGATTCGCATGGCGGCAATATCCTTGTCGATCCAAGTGACAGTACATCGCCGGTCGGTATCATCGATTTTGGCGATATGGGTTACAATTCCATCGTTGCGGACATTGTGACCGCGTCCGAGACATTCTCGAAATTCGATGACGATCCGATCGCCTACCTTTGCGACGTGACATCAGGCTTCGATTCGACATGCCCGCTTGAAGAAAATGAGATCGATCTCATCTTCGATGCGATGCTTCTGCGTCTCGCGATGGCCACTGTCATCGTCGAAGCGAGAGAAGCTACTGATGAATCCGGCATCGCGCACATCGAAGACGCCAGCCATTATCCTCGAATGATGGAGTTGCTGAGCCGGCAAGGTCGCGCACAGGCAATCCGCCGGCTGCGTCACGCATGCCGGTTTCCGGTGTATGGCGCCATGCGCAACGATGGCGAGCGTCTCGCGGAGGACTATGACGCGCTCAGGCATGAGCGCGAAGCCCACCTGGGACCGATCTGGCATTTCTACAGCAAGCCGCTGCACATCACGCGCGCTCGCGGCGCCTGGATGTATGCCGCCGATGGCACTCCGTACCTGGATGTCTACAACAACGTCCCCCAGATCGGACATTGCCATCCGCATGTGGCGAAGGCGATCTGGCGCCAGGCCAGCGCGTTGAACACCAATACGCGGTACATGTGCGACGTGGCGGTCGAGTACGCAGCGCGCCTTACCGCCGACCTGCCCAATCATCTCGACACCTGCATCTTCGTCAACTCGGGCAGCGAAGCCAACGATCTGGCGATGCAGATAGCCATGTCGCTCAGCCGGCACGATGGCGGCCTGATCATCGACCAGGCCTATCATGGCTGCACCGAACTGACGACGGCGCTTTCCAATGAAAGCTGGCGTCACCTTCCCCCTCCCGAGCATCCCAACCGGATCGAAACTCTGATGGCCCCGGACATGTACAGCGGCCCTTACGCCAACGACGCTCAAGCAGCAGAGAAATATGCGGCCGACGCCGACCGGGCGATAGCCGCCTTACGCGAAAGAGGCCATAGGCCGGCGGCATTCATGGTGGACACCGCCTTGTGCTCGAGCGGGGTGCTGCGGGCGCCTGAAAACTATTTCAATCTCGTTGCGGAAAAGGTTCGTTCAGCGGGCGGCTTCGTCATCGCGGACGAGGTGCAGGCCGGGTGTGGCCGCATGGGAACCTTTTGGGGGTTCAGGGCAAATGGGCTCAACGACGAAAATATTGACTTCATAACGATGGGTAAACCGGTCGGAAACGGCCACCCTCTGGGCGTCGTCATTCTCGGCTCGGCGCTCATGAAGCAGTTCCTCAATGGCACTTTTCCGCTGTTGTTCAGCACCTTTGGCGGCAACACCGTCGCATGCGCGGCCGGCATGGCCGTGCTTGATGTCATCGAGCGAGAAAAACTGATCGGGCGGAGCGCCGAGACAGGCGAGTATCTGCGGCAAGAACTGCGTCGCCTGGCTGAACGGCACAAAATCATCGGCGACATACGCGGCCGTGGGATGATGACCGGCGTCGAGCTGGTGACCGATCGCCTCACCAAAGAGCCGGCAATTCAGCAGACGGATCGGCTCATCGAAGACATGCTTGGCCGAAACATCCTCATAGGGAAAGCGACGCCCAACACCCTCAAGCTGCGCCCGCCACTGATCTGGTCGCGAAACGAGGTCGACATTTTTGTCAGCGCTTTTGACGGCAGCTTGGGAAGGCAGCAATGAACCCTGCCGGGTCCCACCTGGAATGATCTCGAGAGGAACACCTGACCTGCCGGCAGAATGGCAGGCTGAACCAAGACAGGAGAAACTTCATGAAGAAACAGCTTTTCGGACTGGCTGTCACGATGACGGCCGCGCTGATTTCCACTGGCATCTCGTTGGCGCAGAACAAGGTCGTAAACATCTACAATTGGTCCGATTATATCGACACTTCCATCCTCGATGATTTCACCAAGGAGACCGGTATCAAGGTCGTCTACGACGTCTTCGATTCGAATGAGATTCTTGAGACCAAGCTGCTAACCGGCGGATCCGGCTATGACGTGGTGGTTCCCGCCGGACCATTCTTGGCCCGCCAGGTTCAAGCCGGCGTGTTCCAGAAGCTCGACAAGTCCAAGCTGCCGAACCTTGGGAACATGTGGCCCGAAGTCATGAAACAACTGGCGAAGTACGATCCCGGCAACGAACATGCCGTCAACTATATGTGGGGCACCACTGGCATTGGCTATAATGTCGACAAGGTAAAGGCAGCGCTTGGCGATGTGCCGATCGACAGCTGGGACGTGCTCTTCAACCCCGAGAATGCAGCCAAACTGGAAAGCTGCGGCATCAATATCGTCGATGCCCCTGACGAACTCTTCGCGATCGCCATGAACTACCTCGGCAAGGACGGTGACAGCAAGAAAATCGAAGACCTAGAGGCCGGCGGCGAGGTCTACGCGAAGATCCGCCCCTATGTCCGAACCTTCAATTCGTCGGCCTATATCGAAGGCCTCGCCAATGGCGACATCTGCATCACCATCGGCTGGTCAGGCGACATACTGCAAGCGAAGAACCGCGCCGAGGAGGCAAATAACGGAATCACGATCAACTATCTGATCCCGAAGGAAGGCACCTTAATGTGGCTCGACAATCTTGCCATTCCGGCGGATGCAAAGAATGTCGAGGAGGCGCACGCGTTCATCAATTACCTGATGAAGCCGGAGGTCATCGCCAAATCGTCCAACTATGTGCATACGGCCAACGGCAATCTGGCCTCCCAGAAATTGCTCGACGATGCGGTGTTCAAGAACCCATCCGTCTATCCGGACGAGGAAACGCTCGAAAAGCTGTTTACGACTTCACCATACGGGCACAAGGAGCAGCGCGTCCTCACCCGCCTCTGGACCAGGATCAAGACGGGCAGCTGAGCGGGACAGCTATGTGGCCGCTACCGCCCGATCCAAGGGTGCCGCGCGTGTAATCGGGCGCCGCACAGTAGATTGCCAGCATTGCTTCTGATTCACACCTGGAGGGACAATGCCGTTCCAAGATCTGATCCAGCCCGAATTGGGCGCTTATGTCAGCAGTGTCGCCATGCCGGGCGACTTTGCCCAGTTTTGGACATCGACGATCGCCGAGGCCCGCCAGGTCGGCGGCGAGGTCAGCATCGTGCAGGCGCAGACAACGCTCAAGGCGATCCAGTCCTTCGACGTCACGTTTCCGGGATTTGGCGGTCATCCGATCAAAGGATGGCTGATCTTGCCGACGCATCACAAGGGGCGGCTGCCTCTCGTCGTGCAGTATATCGGCTATGGCGGCGGCCGCGGTTTGGCGCATGAGCAGCTGCATTGGGCGGCGTCAGGGTTTGCATACTTCCGAATGGATACGCGCGGGCAGGGAGGCGACTGGAGCGTGGGCGAGACCGCCGATCCGGTCGGCTCGACCTCTTCCGCTCCCGGCTTCATGACGCGTGGCGTACTGGATAAGAATGACTACTATTACCGGCGCCTGTTCACCGACGCAGTGCGGGCGATAGATTCTCTCGCAGGGGAGGACTTCGTCGACCCGGAACGCATCGCGGTTTGCGGAGACAGTCAGGGCGGCGGTATTTCGCTCGCCGTTGGCGGCATCGACCCGCGCGTCAAGGCCGTAATGCCTGACGTGCCGTTTCTGTGTGACTTTCCGCGCGCCGTGCAGACTGCCCTGCGCGATCCCTATTTGGAAATCGTTCGTTTTCTGGCCCAGCATCGTGAAAAGAAGGCGAAGGTCTTTGAGACGCTCAACTATTTCGACTGCGTCAATTTCGCCCGGCAGTCCAAGGCGGCAGCGCTGTTTTCGGTGGCCCTGATGGACGAAGTGTGCCCGCCCTCTACGGTTTATGGCGCGTTTAACGCTTATGCGGGCGACAAGACCATGGTCGAATACGAATTCAACAACCACGAAGGCGGGCAAGGCTACCAGGAGCGCGAACAGATGGCGTGGCTCAGCAAGCTGTTCGGTGTCCGCTGACGATATCGGCTCAGCATTGGGCTTGGCTGCTGTCGCAGGCCTAACGCTTCTGGCTGAATACATGTTGGCGAAGGTGGATGCCCCCTATCGATGTTGAAACCAACGGCGTCGAGGTTGCTGCATTTAACTCAACGCGTGGCCGGCCGATCCATACACCCAAGGCTCGTTGCTTGCCGGTTCGAGCATACTCCCGTTGTTTCGCACTGCAGCTTGCAAACGTAACTCTTGAGCGGATGGCGGAGTTTGTGGAAAATACCACAGCATTCGATGAAGGTCACAATGAAGGGTTGCGTGGGTTTCTCGACTCAGGAGGTCACTGCCCGGACAGTATCAGGCCAGCCCATTGGCATGTCGTTCCAAGCGACGAGCGCAATTTTGTTCTGGGCGACGCTGGTACCTTTGCTGTTACTTCGTCGGGTTCTATTTGTCCGTTGATCGGGATATCCAGTGATTGGTATGAGGTTTATCTACCGATTAGCCCGTCCATGACTGTTGTGGGTACTCGTCACAGTGATCGTCCAAAACTGGATGTGACGGAAATTGTGACGGGATCAATATCGACTTCATATGAAGAGTTTTACGCAGAAGTCTATTCGCAGCACCTTGAGGAGAGAGCGTCAAAGGAAATCAATACCGCTAACGAACTTATTAGTTCGACGGCTCTTAGAGCCTTTCGCATTTAGGTTGACTTGTATCCGGCGTTTTCGATGTAGTTTCGGCATTCCAGTGGG